>CAUPWX010000029.1:0-11748 GCA_963515305.1 uncultured Brevundimonas sp. | reverse complement strand
CGACCTCGCCTCCGCCAGAGCCGCAGCTCAGCGTGTTTTTACACGGCCTCGGTCGATAGCTGACATCGCCTTATCGATCGCGACGTGTCTCGGCACGGAAGCAGCAAACTAGAACTGTGATGTTTGCGTAGGCCATCCCCACCAACGAGATCGCCAAGCCAGCGAGAAGGATCCATCTCAGGATCGAAGAGTCCGCATAGCTAAGTGGGGTTGTTTTCCCTGTGTTTAGCAGGAAAGCGCAAGCCACGCCGGGGAGAAGTGCGGCCGACCATGGGATCGAAACAGCCGGTGCGATGTAGGCTAGGCGAGCAGGCTCTGTATCCGTGCCAAGTTGGCACAGCCTCTTATGATATCGACCTGCAAGCGTGATGAGCAAACCAGCACTCAGACCCTGTTGCGGACGTTATCATCGATGGACATGATAATGTCCGCAACGGGTCGAAAAGCGACATCGCTTTCCGGGCTAGCATAACGTCAGGCGAGTTGCCTAAGCCGCGAACGCCGCCCGGATCGGCTGCACCGTCTGGTCCGGCCGTTTCACCGGCAGGTCGAAGCTGACCACCGTGCCGACTCCCGGCTGACTTTCCATCGCCAACTGGCCGCCGTGCATCTCGATCAGGGATTTGGTCAGGGCCAGACCCAGGCCGGTGCCTTGGGTGGTCTTGGAATGCTGGCCCTCGACCTGTTCGAACGGGCGGGCCAGGCGAACCAGGTCCTGAGGCGCGATGCCGATGCCGGTGTCGGCGCAGGCGACGCGGATGCGGTCCTCGCCCGCCGGGCCGACGAAGGGGTTCAGCGACACGACGATGGACCCGCCCTCGGGCGTGAACTTCACGGCGTTGGAGATCAGGTTCAGCAGCACCTGTTTGACGCCCCGGTGATCGGCCTGGATGTCGGGCAGGTCGCCTGCCTCCACCGAAATCTTCAGCCCCGAGTCCTGAACCTTGCCGCGCATCAGGCGAACGGCGTCCTCGCACACTGCCTGCAACGACACCGGTTCATAGTGCAGGGTCATCTTGCCGGCCTCGATCTTGGCCATGTCCAGAATGTCGTTGATCAGGCTGAGCAGGTGCTGGCCCGATTTCAGGATGTCGCCGGCATAGCCCTTGTACTTCTCGTTCAGCGGCCCGAACAGTTCGCTGGCCATGATCTCCGAAAAGCCGTTGATTGCGTTCAGCGGGGTCCGCAGTTCGTGGCTCATGTTGGCCAGGAACTCGGACTTGGCCTGGTTGGCGGCTTCGGCGCGGGTCATGGCGACCTCGTATTTGCGCGCCAGCAGCGACAGCTTCTCCTGGCTGGATTCCAGCTGATCGACGGTGGCGCGCAGGTCGTCGGCGGCGCGGCGGCGCTCGGCCTCCTGGCGTTTGATGGCGGTGATGTCGGCGGCCGTGACCACCGATCCGCCCTCAGAGGTGAACCGTTCCGACAGTTGCAGCCAGCGCCCGTCGTGAAGCTCCACCTCGCGCAGGCCCGCCCGCCCGCCGGTCGGCGCGTGTTCGGCCTTGATGGCCAGGCCGGCGATGCGGTTCAGCTCGTCCTTCATCGCCCCGCGCCGCACCACGCCGTTGTCGAAGCCGAAGGCGTCCTCGAACGCCTGGTTCCACAGGATCAGCCGCCCCTGGCGGTCGAACAGGACGAAGGCCTCGGAAATGCTCTCGACCCCGTCACGCAGCCGGCTCTCGGCGGATTGGGCGGCCGCCTTGGCGCGCCGGGCCTCTGTGATGTCCAGCGCCACGCCCAGAATGGCGGAAAAGCCCGCCTCGCCCCGCGGCCCGCGCGCCTGACCCCGCGCGTCGATCCAGCGCGTGCGCCCATCGGCCCCCGGCACGGGGAAGGTGATCTCGAAGGCGCCATAGGTCGCGGCCTGGCGCAGGGCGTGGCGGAAGTCTTCGTGAAAGCGCGGATGGACGCGGGCGATCACCTCCTCGGCCGGGGCGACGCCGCCGCGCGACAGGCCCAGCAGCGTGGCCATATAGTCGGACAGGGTGGCTTCCTGCTTGTCCAGATCCCATTCCCACACCCCGCACCGCGCGGCCTCCACGGCGATGCGGAACCGTTTCTCGGTGGCGACGCGCTCGCGATGCTGTCGCGTGCGGCGCAGACCATAGAAGCCGAACAGGGCCACCACGCCCGCGCCCAGCAGCAGGGGCACGGCGATCAGCCATGCGTCGTCGACGAAGGCCGCCGCCCCCTCCGGCGCCAGGGCCACGACATAGGGACCGTCCGGGGCGACGCGGGTCGCGACCATCGTCCGGTCCTGCCCCCCGATCGGCAGGCTGCGCGGGGTCGTGAGCTGGCCCAGCGATGCAGTGTCCAGGCCGATCAGGGCGCGGATCGGCTGGCCGATCTCGGCGGCCCGCGGCGCGGACAGCACCACGCCGCCGTGCGAAACGATGCGAATATCGGCCTGAGGCGTCTGCGGAGGCGTGATGCGCGCCTCCAGCCTCAATCCGCCGGGCGCGATGGTCGATCCCACGGGAAGGGAGCCGTCGCCCGCGCTGGCCTGGACGGTTTCGCCGGGGCCGATGGCCGCGAAGGCCGCCTGGGGGGCGGCGCGCCGGGCCGCCTCGACCGCCTCGGCGGGGGGGCGGTCCTGGGCCAGGACGGTGCCTGCGGCGGCCAGACCGGCGTCGGCCTGCTGGGTCAAGACCGCCAGCCGACTGGCGACCAGTTGCGCGTTCAGCGCCAGATTGTCGGCTTGCAGCCGCGCCACCTCGCGCGTCGGCCGGGTAATTTCGCGTGAGGCCACAAACACATAGCCCATGGCGATCAGGGCCAGGCCCAGCACGGCGATCCGCAGCCAGGCGGGCGCGCCAGGCGCGCGGTCAGAGGCACGGCGCCCCCGAACCTGTTCCCGCCGTTCCGCGTCGCGCAAGCCCACCCCTCCCGGCCAATCAGCTGTGGGGGGAATCTAGGCTGCGTCGCGGATTCGTGTCGAGGCCTGGCGTGCGCTTTCGGGCGTGCGCTTTTGGCGGATTTCAGGCGGCGACGACGGGGGCGTTCAGCCGCTCGGGGGCCGCTTCCAGCACCCGGTTCACCCCCTGCAGCGCGTCGCGCGCCTGACGGGCCAGGGCGAGGACAGCGGGCGGGGCGTCCTCCGGGGCGTCGGCGACCAGATCGACCACCTCCTGCGCCAGCTGCATCAGGCGGGGTGCAGCGGCGATCAGACGCGCCTGCCGCTCGATCTGTTCGGGGTCGCGGTCGTATTCGGCGCCGGGTACGCGCCACCCGCCCCAGTCGGCCCGGTCCGTCACCACCACGGGATAGCTGCCGGGCTGGGGGTGATGCAGACAATCCTCTGGCGCCTGCCACTTGTTGCGTGCGCGCAGGATGCGCCAGTCGCCCAGGCCGCGTTCCGTCTGCGGATCGTCGGCGGCCAGCATCAGTTCGTTGGCGGTGAACTCACGCCCCAGACCGACGTCGTAGGTGACGCGCACAGGCTCGTCGAACCCCTTGGCCCAGACGGGCTGGACCTGTTCGACGAAGGCCCAGGCGCCGACGCAGTCGACCCAGACCTTCTGCCCCTTCTGGAACTGCGCGCGCGCCATGCCATTCTCCGCTACTCAGGGCGGACAGGATGAACGACGATCCTTGACGCCCGGTGTCGGGGCGCGGTTACGCAGGCCTTAACGCGAGATGCTTTCCAGCGTCTCGCCGGCGTATTTCTCCCTCACCCGCGTCGACAGATCGCCCAGGGACACCACGCCGACGACGCGGCCGTGCTTGTCCACGACCGGGGCGCGACGGATCTGTTTGGCGCCCATCAGGTCCAGCACCACCTTCAGGTCGTCGGTGTCCAGAACGGTCTGGGCGTCGCGGGTGATGAACTCCACCACCGCCGCCGACGGGGCGGCCCCGCCGGCCAGGGCGCGCACCACGATGTCGCGGTCGGTGATCGTGCCGATCAGCTGGTCGCCGTCGGCGACGGGTACGAAGCCGAACCCACCCTTGGCCATCCGGCCCGCGACCTCCTGGATCGTGTCGGCGGGGCGGGCCAGATGAACGTCCTTGGTCATCACGTCGCGAATTTTCATGGCGGGTTTCCTGAGCTGAAGCGTTGCGCTGAAAACCCGCCGCGAGCGTGGCGGTTCCGATCAGGGTGTGCGTTGCGGCGGCAGGCTTTGGGCCGCCCGCACCAGCTGGACGAACTCGGCCCGGTCGCCATAGGGGTCGTCGCCGCGCGCGCCCTGCGCCTGATGCACGATCCGGTCCCAGCCATAGTCGGCCGCCATCCACGGATCGCCCCGCAGTTTCTGGCCGAAGGCGGCGACGGCCAGGGCCCAGCGCGTCGCCTCAGGCGGCTGGGCGCTGACGGGGCCGGACGCGCGATTGGTCAGCGGCTGCTGGATCAGTTCGGACCGGCTCTGGCCCGGCTGTTTGTAGCGCACCTGGATGAAACCGATCTCGCCGTTCGGATCGCCGCCGCCGACCCCGATGCGATTGTCGGGATAGCGTCTGTCGCCGATCTGGGTCTGGCCGCCGACGGGGGTGATCTCGTACAGGGCCGTGACGCTGGCGCCCGATCCGACCTCGCCCGCATCGACCTGGTCGTTGTTGAAATCCTCTTCGTTCAGCAGGCGCGTCTCGTAGCCGATCAGCCGCCATTCGGCGACGCGGGCGGGATTGAACTCGACCTGAATCTTGACGTCGTCGGCGATGGGGAAGGCGCCCTTGTCGAAGGCCGGGCCGAACAGACGACGCGCATCCCTCAGATCGCCGACATAGGCCGCGACCCCATTGCCGGCCTGGGCGATGGTCTGCATCCGCGCGTCCTGATAGTTGCCGCGCCCGAAGCCATAGACCGACAGATAGATGCCGGTCCCGCGCTTGTCGGCGACATAGTCCTCCAACCGCTTGTCGTCGGTGACGCCGACGTTGAAGTCGCCATCGGTGAACATCAGGATGCGGTTGACCTTGTCGCGGGCGAACCCAGCCTGGGCCTGGTCGTAGGCGTTGGTCATGCCGGTCGCCCCGGCCGTGCCGCCCGAAGCGCGCAGACTGGCCACCGCGCAGCGCATCTTCAGCTTTTCGTCGCCCGGCGTGGGCTGCAGCGTCGTGCCGGCGCCCTCGGCGTAGTAGGTCACCGCCAGCGTGTCCTGCGGCCGCAGCCGGTCGATGGCCAGGTTCATCGCCTTCTTGGCCAGCTCCAGCTTGTCCGCCGACCGCATCGACCCCGACACATCGACCAGGAAGGTCAGGTTCAGCGGCCGTTGCTGGCCCGCCGGCAGTTCATAGCCTTGCAGCCCGATGTGCACGATCTGCCGACCGTCAGCCCAGGGCGAGGCGGCGAGCGCCGTGGTGATGGCGAACGGCCGGTTCTGCGACGTCGGCCGGGCGTAGTCGTAGTCGAAGGCGTTGATCAGCTCTTCGACCCGCACCGCGTCCTTGGGCGGCGCGCGGCCCTCGTCGATGAAGCGCCGAACATTGGAATAGGACGCCGTGTCCACGTCGATGGAGAAGGTCGATACCGGCTGATCGCTGGTCCGCTTCACCGGATTGGGCGTCGCATCGGGATAGCGTTCGGTCTCCACGGGCGGCGGCGGCGCCATCCCGCCCGGCATGATCCGTGAGCCGGTCACCACGATCTCCCCGACCGAAGCCCGCGCGTTCGGCGCCGGGGGCGCTGGCGGGGGAGGTGGAGGTGGCGGCGTTGGCGGAGGCGGAGGCGGAGGCGGGGGAGGAGGCGGAGGCGGCGGAGCGCCGTATGGAACGCGATCCTCCTTGCGGGTCGGCGTGATGCTCACGGGTGGGCCGACGGGCTGCGGCCGCGCCACGGGCGGCGCGACGGGCGGCGCGACCACAGGGGGCGGGGCCAGCTCGAACCCCAGGGGGCGACAGGCGGCGGGCGTCGCCTCGCCGTCCAGCGGCTTGGCCAGCACGACCGTCGGCAGGGCGACCGGCGGCGCGGCGATGGACAGGCTAAGCAGCGACAGGGCTGCAATCCTGGCGAAACGGGACATGGCTTCCTCCGGTTGTCGTCTTTGGTCCAGTCGCGCGGCGGGATGGGGCGAAACTGTGGCCAAGAGCGCCTTCGCCGCACGCCGGTCTGCGACCGTGTCTTTCGCGTCCTCTCGCAATCCCGCGCGGCCTCCCCCACAATAGAGGCCAAGCTTGAAGGGGGCGCACGATGGCCGAGGCGACGGCGGGACTGGATCTGGGTGCGGCGGCCGCCTTGCTGGCGGCGGGCGTCATCGCCGTGCCGGTGTTCAAACGCGTCGGCCTGGGCTCCGTGCTTGGCTATCTGGCGGCGGGTCTGGCCATCGGGCCGTTCGGCCTGCAGCTGTTTCGCGAGCCCGCGACCATCCTGCACGTCGCCGAGTTCGGCGTGGTCATCTTCCTGTTCATCATCGGTCTGGAGATGCGGCCCAAACGTCTGTGGGGGCTGCGAAAGGAAATCTTCGGCCTGGGCGCGGCCCAGGTTCTGTTCTGCGGCCTGATCCTGACGCTGGCGGCCATGCTGGCGGGCTTTTCGGCGCCGGTCGCCTTCGTCGGGGCCATGGGGTTCGTCCTGTCCTCGACCGCCGTCATCATGCAGATGCTGGAGGAGCGGGGCGAGATCGCGGGCGGGCCGGGCCAGCGGGCGGTGTCCATCCTGCTGCTGGAAGACCTGGCCATCGTGCCGCTTCTGGCCATCGTCGCCGTCCTGGCCTCGGTCACCGGGCGCGCCGCCGAACACGCCCCGCCGCTGTGGCAGACCATCGGCTTCGCCCTCGCGGCCGTGGGCGGGGTGCTGCTGGCGGGTCGTTATGCGGTCAATCCGATCTTCCGCCTGCTGGCCCGTTACGGCGGACGCGAGGTGATGACGGCCGCCGCCCTGCTGGTGGTGGTGGGCGCCGCCTGGGCCATGTCGTTGGGCGGGCTGTCGATGGCGATGGGCGCCTTCCTGGCCGGGGTTCTGCTGTCGGAATCGACCTTCCGTCATCAACTGGAAGCGGATGTAGAGCCTTTCCGCGCCATTCTGCTGGGCCTGTTCTTCCTGTCGGTGGGGATGTCGCTGGACGTGTCGGTGGTGATCGCCGACTGGCGTCTGGTCATCGGCGGCGTGATCGCCTTCATGCTGGTCAAGGGCGTGGGAATCTACGCCGTCGCGCGCCTGTTCAAGGCCTCGCACCATGAGGCGGTCGAGCGGGCCGGCCTGTTCGCCCAGGGGGGCGAGTTCGCCTTCGTCCTTTACGGCGCCGCCGTCGCCGCAGGCCTGTTCGACGCGCGCATCGGGGCGATGATGTCGGCGGTGGTGATCCTGTCGATGGCCCTGACGCCGCTGACCTCCCTGTTGATCGCCCGGTTCCTGCCCGCCCCGGTCCAGGATCCCGAAAGCGCCGAGGATGTCGATTTCGCCCGCGATCTGCGCGGTCAGGTGCTGATCATCGGCTTTGGCCGGTTCGCCCAGGTGGTGGCCCAGCCGCTGTTGGCCCGCGATGTCGACGTCTCGATCATCGAGAACGATGTGGAGATGATCCAGGCCGCCTCCCAGTTCGGGTTCAAGGTCTATTACGGCGACGGAACTCGCCTGGACACGCTGCGCGCCTCGGGCGCGGAGGAGGCCGAGATCGTCCTGGTCTGCGTGGACAAGCCCGAGGCCGCCGACCGCATCGTCGAACTGGTCAAGTCCGAGTTTCCGACCACCCGCATCATGGTTCGCGCCTTCGACCGGGGCCATTCGATGCGCCTGATCCAGGCCGGCGTCGACTATCAGATCCGCGAGACGTTCGAATCGGCGCTGAAGTTCGGCGAACGCGCCTTGGTCGAACTGGGCCTGGACGAGCACGAGGCGGCCGAGACCATCGGCGACGTGCGTCGCCGCGACGAGGCGCGTCTGGACCTGCAGCTGACCGGCGGCCTGAAGGCGGGCCGCCAGCTGATGCGCGGCAATATGCCCACGCCCCAGCCGGCCCCCTACATCAAGCCGCGTCGCGAGGGCCGGCTGCTGAACGAGGACGAGGCCGGCCCGCCCGCGCCCGAACCGCGCCAGCCGGCCGACGCCTGACGCCTATCGGCTGAGGCTTACTGGCTGACGCCCTTCTCCAGACGCGCGCCGGCCAGCTCGGCCTTGGCCTGCAGATACGGGGTCTGGGACACCAGTTGCGAAAGGGTGTTGAACCGGTCGACCGGCAGGCCCGACCCTTCGACGGCGGCCGTCAGCTGGGCGCTCTGTTCGGGCGTGGCCTGGTTGTTCTGGACCTGAGCCGTGATGGCGCGGATCTGGGTCATGGCGGTGACGAAACGGCCCAGTTCGTCGTCGGTGACGGCGGCGGCCGGCGTACCGGGCGCAGGCGCCTCGGCGTTGACCACACGGATGCGGGCCGCCAGCACGGGATCGGCGGCGACGGCGCTGGACAGGGCGTTGAATCGCGTCACTTCCAGACCGGAATCCTGCACGGCGGCGGCCATCTGGGCCTGCTGATCCGGCGTGGGTTGTGCGCCGTTCAGCGTATCGCTGACCGCCCGGACCTTGGTCATGGCGTCGTCGAACTTCACCAGTTCGTCGTCGGTGAAGCTTGCTGGCGCGGTGGCGGGGGCGGGGGCCGCGACGGGCGCCGTCACGGCCGCGTCGGCATCCTGAGTTTGAGCCTGGGCGCCGGCGGCGGCCAGCAGGGCGGCGGAGGACAGAAGAAGGGCGAGACGGGGAGCGCGCATAGGCGTGTCCTTTCGGTCTGGCGTCCACAGGGCGCCGCGGATGCGGCGACGACGCAATCACGCCGACGCTCCTCGCAGGATGTGGAGCCTGAGAAGGGACAAGGAAAAACGAGGAGCCCGCCTAACCTAGTCGCAAAGCCGCGCTTCGCAACCCGCCGGGCCTCGCTGCGGGCTGGAGAGCCGATCAAGGATACGTTAGACGGGCGTCATCTCTCCACGGGTTCGCCACCATGAAACGTCTCTTCATCGCCGCCCTGGCCGTCGTCGCGGTCGCCGCGCCCGCCGTCACCGTCACCGCCTGGGGCAACACCGGCCACCGTTTGATCGGGGTGGCGGCGATGCGGGCCCTGCCCGACGATATGCCCGCCTTCCTTCGCACCCCGGCCGCCGTCGCCGACGTGGGCGAACTGGCGCGCGAGCCGGATCGCTGGAAGGGCGCGGGTCAGCCGCACGACCGCGAACGCGACACCGCCCACTTCATCGATCTGGACGACCAGGGCCGGGTCTTCGACCAGCGCGGCATGAGCATCAACGACCTGCCGCGTCTGAAATCGGAATATGACGCCGCCCTGACCAAGGCCGGTCTGGACGTCAACGACGCCGGATACCTGCCCTACGCCATGATCGACGGCTGGCAGCAGCTGGGGCGCGACTTCGCCTATTGGCGAGTGCTGAACGCCGCCGAAAAGCGCGAGACGAACATGGAGCGTCAGGCCTGGTACCGCGCCGACCGCATCCGTCGCGAGGCCCTGATCCTGCGCGACATCGGCGTGATGGGCCACTACGTCGGCGACGGTTCGCAACCGCATCACACCAGCATTCACTATAATGGCTGGGGCGATTTCCCGAACCCGGAAGGCTTCACCAACTCGCGTCAGACCCACGCCCTGTTCGAGGGCGAGTTCACAGGCCGCGTCGCGCGTCTGGACGCCATCGAGGCGGCCATGCCGGCGGCCAACCTGGACGGCTTCGATCCCAAGGCCCGCACCGTCGCCTATCTGACCACCACCCTGGGCACGGTGATCCCCTTCTACCGTCTGGAGAAGGCGGGCGGTTTCAAGGATCAGGATCCGCGCGGCGCGGCCTTCGTCAACGAACGTCTGGCGGCGGGCGCGGGCGAACTGCGTGACTTCATCGTCTCCGCCTGGACCGCATCCGGCAGCGCCTCCATCGGCTGGCCCGCCGTCAAGGTCGCCGAGGTCGAGGCCGGAACCGCCGACCCCTGGATCGCCATGGTGGGCGAGGACTGATTTCGGTTCTGGTGATTGGTGTTGGTGAAAAGTGCTAGTGAGCGAGAAGTGAGCGGGTCGCCCGTGCGTAGCTGCATCAGCTCACCTCGTGCTCACTAGCACCCTTCACTAAAAACCCATCGCAAGCCCCAAGCCTGATTCCATGCCCGATCTGACTCCCCCCGCCGTCATCCTCGACAAGTCGCAGATGGCCGAAAACATCGGCGCCGTGGCGCGGGTGATGGCCAACTTCGGTCTGACGGACCTGCGTCTGGTCACGCCGCGCGACGGCTGGCCTCAGGAGCGGGCCTGGGCCACAGCATCCGGCGCCGACTGGGTGCTGGACGGCGTGCGGGTGTTCGACAGCGTGGTGGACGCCATCGCCGACCTGAACACCGTCTTCGCCACCACCGCCCGCCCGCGCGAGACGCGTCAGCCCGTCCGCACCCCACGCGAGGCCAGCCGCGTCCTCTATGACGACACCGCGTCCGGCCTCAAGACCGGCCTGCTGTTCGGCGGCGAGCGCGCCGGGTTGGAGACGACCGACATCGCCCTGTGCGCCGGCATCGTCACCATCCCCATCGACCCCCGCCACCATTCGCTGAACCTGGCCCAGGCGGTGGCGATCAACGCCTATGAGTGGCGCACCCTGGTCCTGGACGCCCCGCCGCCGCGCTTCCGCGAGGCCGAGCCGCCCGCCTCCAACGACCTGCTGATCGGGATGTACGAACATCTGGAGGAGGAGTTGGAGAACGGCGGCTTCTTCTACCCGCCCGAGAAGAAGCGTTCGATGAGCCAGAACCTGCGCGTCATGCTGGGCCGCGCCGCCTTCTCGGAGCAGGAGGTCGCCACCATGCGCGGCGCCATCCACGCCCTGTCGCGCGGCCGCGGTCGGGTGCTGGCCAAGATGGCGGCCGAGCGGGCGGCGAAGGACAAGACGGACACGCCCGAGTGAAACTCTGGCTGATCTATCCGTTGGCGGCGCTGGCGGAGATCGGCGGCTGTTTCGCCTTCTGGGCCTGGCTGAAACTGGATCGTTCGCCGCTGTGGCTGGCGCCGGGCGTGGTCTGTCTGATCGTCTTCGCCTGGCTGCTGACCCTGGTTCCCAGCGACGCGGCGGGCCGGGCCTTTGCGGCCTATGGCGGGGTCTATATCTGCGCGTCCCTGGTCTGGATGACGCTGGTGGAGAAGACGGCGCCCGACCGCTGGGACTTGCTGGGCGGTCTGGTCTGTCTGATCGGGGCAGGCATCATCCTGTTCGGACCAAGAGGATAGGTAGTGAGCAAGAGGTGCTCGTGAGCAAGGGGTGAGCCGATGCATCGACGCTCGCGCGACCCGCTCACTTCTTTGCTCACGAGAACTTTTCACTGGAACCGCCTCATCCCGCCCCCAGCAGGTCCGACCAGCGCCAGCTGCCCTTGCCCAGGGCCAGTTGCGCCCCGCCCGGACGGTCCTCCAGCTTCAGCACGGCCAGGCCGGTCATCCGTTGGGTCTTGCATTCAGCTGGGGCGAAGGCGACCTCCAGGGCGATGGCCTGGCGCACCCCGGCCAGGCCCTTGCCCGACTGGTTGCGGCTCTGCAGCCAGTCGCCGTTCCACACCAGTATGGCGCGCCCGGCGGCGTTCATCTCCTCGCTGGCCGCGATGACGGCGCGGCGCACGGCCTGATCGTCGCGCACCGCGTCCTGGACCCAGCGCACCATGTCGCACGATCCGCCGCCCGACCCGGGGCCGGATCCCGTGCCGCCCGTCCCGCCGCTGCCGCCCACGCCGGTTCCGCCTCCACCGCCCGGCCCAGCGCCGACAGTCAAGGCGCCCGCGACCTGGGCTGCGCCCAGCAAGGGCAGGGGCGGTCCCGGCGGCGCAGGGGCGGCGGGCAGGGG
>CAUPWX010000028.1:0-19564 GCA_963515305.1 uncultured Brevundimonas sp. | reverse complement strand
GGATCGGCGGACAGATAGGCCGCGTCCAGAGCCGGCAGATGATCCGGGTCCGGCAGCGAGCGCAGGCGGGTGAAGGTCATCACAGGTCCTTGGTCAGACAGGCGGCCGACGCCGGCCAGACGTCCGCGAAGTCCGACGTGCGGACGAGCGATAGACCGGGCCGGTCCTATTAAGGTCACTACAGGACGGTGAACAGCAATCGCTCGGGACCGCGCCGAGACCGCGACACCCTGACCGTCGCCAAACCCCGCGGGATCCTTCAGAGAGTCAAAGGCGGCGGTTGACGGATACGAGGCAAGAAGCTGCGGGCAACAACATTCCAAGGCACTATTTTCCCGTGACCTGCTCGCGGGTCGATCTCCGCAAAAATTAGTTCGGTGTTTTCAGCAGATTTCAGGGGCCTTCACCGCAATGCGCCATGCCAATGGACAGGCGAGCGCTCGCCAGCAAAAGATTTTTGGTAGCGGTGTGGTAGCGGCGTAAAAAATAGGGTGGGCGATCCCGTTGGGATCGCCCTGCCATAACCTATTGATTGCCTTGGCAATCTCGACTGGAGCGGGCGAAGAGATTCGAACTCTCGACCCCAACCTTGGCAAGGTTGTGCTCTACCACTGAGCTACGCCCGCAATCCGTAAGGCGCTACGTGTGCGCCCCGTCGAGGAGGGGGCGTATAGCGGAGGGTTGCGGCAGGCCGCAACCCCTTTTTTCAGGGCGACTGCACTTCGTGCGGCTTGAGCCCCGAAAACGCCGGAACGGCCGCGACCCGAGCGCCTTTGCGCCCGAGCAGCGAGCCGCCGCACGGCGAGCGTAACCCCCTTGCGCGCGTCAGCGCGGCGCCAACCGAATAGCGCCGTCCAGGCGGATGCATTCGCCGTTGATATAGACGTTGCGCGCCAGCTCCAGCACCAGCGACGCATAGTCGGCCGGCGTGCCCAGGCGGCTGGGGAAGGGGATGGCGGCGGCCAGGGCGTCCTGGATCTTCTGGTCCATGCCGGCCATCATCGGCGTCCACATAATGCCGGGCAGGATGGTGTTGCAGCGCACCCCCTCCTGGGCCAGATCGCGCGCCACCGGCAGGGTCATGGCGTAGACGCCGCCCTTGGACGCCGAATAGGCGGCCTGGCCGATCTGACCGTCCTGGGCCGCCACCGACGCCGTATTGACGATCAGGCCGCGCTCGCCGTCCGCCATAGGGTCCAGCGTGACCATGCCCGCCGCCGATTGCGACAGGACGCGGAAGGTGCCGAACAGATTGACCCGCACGGTGCGTTCGAACTGGGCCATGTCGTGGGCCTTGATCTCGCCGGTGTCCTTCTTGCGCGACACGGTCTTCTGGCCGGTGGCGATGCCGGCGCAGTTGACCGTCAGACGCTCCTGGCCGTGAGCGGCGCGCGCTTTTTCGAAGGCTGAGGCGACCGAGGCGTCGTCGGTGACGTCGACCTTGCAGAAGACGCCGCCGATTTCCTTGGCGATCGCTTCGCCGCGCTCTTCGTTCAGGTCGAACAGGGCGACCTTGGCCCCGGTGGCGGCGATGGCGCGGGCCGTGCCCTCGCCCAGGCCCGAGGCCCCGCCCGTGACGACGGCTGCGATGCTGCTGTCGAGTTTCATCCTGATCGTTCCTATGTTGTATTGAACCCGAGTTTCGATTGAGGATTTAGCGGCCATGACCGCCAAAGCCAAACCCGCCGACCCATCAGACGCCCTTGACCCGAAAAAGGCGCTGGTCCCCGCTGTCGTGAAGATCAACGAGGCGCGCGTCGCCAAGGGCTTCTGGCCCAAGATCCAGCGCACCGCCGCCCGCATTCCCTTCGCCGACCAGGCCCTGGCCGCCTGGTATGCCGCCCGCGACCCCCAGACGCCGATGGCGGCCAAGGGCATGATCTTCGCCGGCCTGGCCTATTTCGTCCTGCCGGTGGACGCCATTCCCGACATCTTCGCCGGTATCGGCTATACCGACGATGCGGCCGTGATCACCGCCGTCCTGGCCATGGTCGGCGCCAACATCAAACGCCGCCACCGCGACCTGGCCGAAGACGCAGTGCAGCGGCTGAAGGCGAAATAGCCCAGCTTACGGATTATTCAGTTGCCGCCGTGCGGCCTGGCCTTAGCGTTCACGCATGGTCTTGTTGAAATCCCTCGCTTCGCTCGCCATCGCGGCGCTTGTCTTGCCCGGCGTCGCCCTGGCGCAATCGGGCGCGCCGTCGCCGCAAGAGTATCGGGACGATGCGCGATCCATCGATGCCCTGATCGCCGCCAACTACGCCTATCTGGATCGGTTCGCATCGAACGCCTCGTCCAATACCGACCGGCTCCGCGCAGAGGCCGAGACGGTTCATGATGGTTCGACGCTTTTGCACTACGCCGAGCGCCGGCTGGCGCTGCTGGCGGACGCCCACGTCATTACCGGCAGTTCCTTCTCGGACAGTTGGGCCATCGTGCCCAGCTACGCCGACTTGTGGATCGAACCGGAAAACGGCGGCTATCGCGTCACCGCCGTTCGCGACCGGTCTCCTGCTCAAAACGCTGGCGTGGCTGTAGGCGACCGCCTGATCGAGATCGGCGATCTTCCTGCCGCCCAGGCGGTGGCGAACTATTGGCGCGATCTGGGGCTCGATACGGGCGGAGACGCCGGATACGCCGTTCGCGTGCTGGCTGCCGGACGTCGCGACCGTCCGCGCACCCTGACATTCCAACGCGACGATAGCGCGCCAAGAACCCTCGTCCTGCCGAACCTCTATGCCGCCGCACGCCCCGGGATGGGGCCGGTCACCACGTTGCGGACCTCGGACGGGCTGGTCATCGCTTTCAACGACTCGCTGGGCGACGACCGCACCGTCGCTGCTTTCGATGACGCCATGGCCCAGGCGCGGCCCGGCGAAACGATCATCCTGGACCTGACCGACACCCCCAGCGGGGGCAACACGGTGGTCGCGCGCGCGGTCATGGGCTGGTTCGTGACCCAGGCGCGCCCTTATCAGATCCACCGTCTGGTCTCCGAAGAACGCCAGACGGGGGTGCCACGCCAATGGACCGAAGACGTCTTGCCTCGCGCAGGGCGCAGCCATACCGGCCCGGTTCGGGTCAAGGTCGGCCGCTGGACCGGCAGTATGGGCGAAGGTCTGGCCATCGGTCTGGATGCACAGGGCGCGCAGGTGACGGGCTGTCCCATGGCGGGTCTGCTCGGCGCGGTTTACGATTTTCGGCTCGAACACTCGGGGCTGACGATCAAACTGCCGACCGAGCGCCTGTCGTCGGTTTCGGGCGTCCCGCGCGAGAATTTTCAATGCCCGCCGGCCTGACGGCGCCGCTTCAGTCGCCGACCGTCACCACGACCTTGCCCAGAGCCTGACGCTCGCCCAGGGCCTTGATGGCCTCGCCGGCCCTTTCCAGCGGGAAGGTCTTCGACACGCGCGGCTTGATCTTGCCGTCGGCATACATCTGCATCAGCTCGGCCATGTTGGCGGCGTGACCCTTGGGGTCGCGCGCGACCGCGGCGCCCCAGAAGACGCCGATCACCGACACCGACTTCAGCAGGGTCAGGTTCAGCGGCAAGGAGGGAATGCCCGCCGGGAAACCGACCACCAGATAACGCCCGTTCCAGTCCATGGCCCGAAGCGCCGGATCGGCATAGTCGCCGCCCACCGCGTCATAGACCACGTCGGCGCCGTCACGGCCGGTCGCCAGCTTGAACTCGCCCGACAGTTCCTTCTGCGCCGCCTTGTCCATCGGGCCGGTCGGATAGATCAGGCCGTTGTCCGCCCCTAGGTCCAAAGCGAACTGAACCTTGTCGTTGGTCGAGGCGGCGGCGACCACGCGCGCGCCAATCGCCTTGCCCAGCTCCACGGCGGCGGCGCCCACGCCCCCGGCCGCGCCGAGCACTAGCAGCGTTTCGCCGGCCTTCAGCTGCGCCCGGTCCTTCAGTGCATAATAGCTGGTGCCATAGGTCATGATCAGGGCCGCCGCTTCGTCAAAGCTCATGGCGTCGGGAATGGGGATCAGGGTCTCGGCCTTGACCGCCAGGCGCTCCACCAGGCCGCCCCAACCCGGCACGGCGATGACGCGGTCGCCCTTGAACACGCCCTTGACGCCCTCGCCCACCGCCTCGACCACGCCCGCGACCTCGGCGCCGGGCGCGAAGGGCCGTTCGGGCCGGAACTGATACTTGTCCTCGATGATCAGGGTGTCGGGATAGTTGATCCCCACCGCCTTGACCTCGATGACGACCTCGCCCGCCTTGGGCGTCGGATCGAGCACGTCCTCAACGACAAGCGTTTCGGGACCGCCGGGGGCTTTCGAAAGAACAGCGCGCATTATTCCTCCTTGGGCCTACCGCGCTTCGCGCTGCTTGAGGCCGTTTTGCAATTGGGTGGCGGCCGACATGGCGCAGCCTTCATCGCGACGCTAAAGAGCGCCACGCCCGTTTGAAAGAGGCGACCGAAACAAGGCTCAGGAAGACGACATGACCGCCCTTATCCTCCATGGCGGCGCCGGCGCCCGGCGCGAACGCAACTACGACGCTGAGGTCGCGCATATGCGCCAGGTGGTCGAGGCCATGAAGGCGCGGCTGGACGCAGGCGACAGCGCCCTGGACGTCGCCACGGCCGCCGTCGTCATGCTGGAGGATTCCGGCCTCTACGTCGCGGGCAAGGGCGCCTCGCCCAACCTGGCCGGCGCCTATGAGCTGGACGCCAGCCTCATGGACGGGGCGACCATACGGGCCGGGTCGGTCGCGGCGCTGCAAGGGTTCAAGAACCCCGTCGTCGCCGCCCGCGCCGTAATGGAAAAGACGCCTCACGTCATGCTGGTCGGCGAGGGCGCAGGCCTGTTCGCCCACGATCAGGGACTTGAGCCGATCGCCGACGAAACCGCCTGGTTCACCGGCGCCGGCAGGGGCGAGGACAACCATCCGCCCGGCGCCCTGAGCCACGGCACAGTCGGCGCCTGCGTGCTGGACGCTCAGGGCCGTCTGGCCGCCGCCACATCGACGGCCGGCGTGTTCGGCAAGATGCCGGGCCGCGTGGGCGATACGCCCATCCCCGCCGCTGGAACCTGGGCCGACGGCCACGCCGCGACCTCCTGCACCGGCCAGGGCGAGTATTTCATCCGCGTCGCCGCCGCCGCCCAGGTCGCCTGGCGCGTCGCCGCCGGACAGACCCTGGCCCAGGCGACCCAGGCCGTGATCGACCAGATCGGGGACATGGGCGGCGACGGCGGAATGATCGCCTTGGACGCTGCCGGAAACATCGCCGCCCCGTTCAACAGCCAGGGCATGAAACACGCCTGGCTGACGCCCGAGGGCGAGATCGGCGTCCAGGTCTTCCGCGACTAGGTTTTGACCGACATCACGTCGGCGATGGTGGTCAGCAGAGCCTTCAGGTCGATGGGCTTGCTGACCACCGCATCCATGCCCGCCGCCAGATAGGTTTCGATCTGCTCCACCATCGCATTGGCCGTCAGGGCGATGATGGGCGTGCGCGCCAGACCCTGTTCGACCTCGCGCAGACGGATGGCCTTGGTCGCGGCCGGCCCATCCATACGCGGCATCTGCACATCCATCAGGATCAGGTCCCAGGCGCGATCCTCCGTCGCCTCCAGCGCCGCCAGACCGTCACCGACGATCTCGACCTCCAGCCCGACCTGGCCCAGCAGGCCACGGATCACCTGCTGATTGACCGGATGGTCCTCGGCGACCAGAACCCGCAGCGGCGTCTCGGCCTGGGGTGCGGCGGCGGCGGTATCTTCGGCTCGAACCGGCTGGGCGCGAACTAGCGGCAGGGCGACGACGAAGGTCGCCCCCTGGCCCGGCTGACTTTCCGCCGTGATCCGCCCGCCCATCAGCGACACCAGCATGGCCGTGATCGACAGGCCCAGGCCCGCGCCGTCGCGCCGATCCGCATCCGCCGCCTCGATCTGGGCGAAGCGGGTGAACAGCTGGTCGATCTGATCGGCGGGAATGCCGCGTCCCGTATCGGATACGGTGAAGACCGTTTCGCCGCCGCCGGGCGCGACGTCCAGCAGCACCTCGCCCTGGGTCGTGAACTTGATGGCGTTGGACAACAGGTTGAACAGGATCTGGCGCAGCCGCACGGGGTCGACACTGACCCAGCCGACGCCTGGCGAACGAACCGTCAGCATTAGCCCCTTGCTGTCCGCCAGCGGCCGTAGAGTCTCGGTGACCTCGTGGATCAGGGCGTCCGCGTCGGTGGGCCGCGCCACCACCTCCAGCCGCCCCTCTTCGATCCGCGACAGGTCCAGGATCTGGTTGATCAGATCCAGCAGGGTGTGGGCCGACCGGTCCAGAATCTCCAGCCGCGTCCTCTGGCGGTCCTCCAGCCGGTCGCCGGCCATGATCTGGGCCATGCCGATCACCCCGTTCAGCGGCGTGCGGATCTCATGGCTCATATTGGCCAGGAACCGCGACTTGGCGGCGTTGGCCTCGTCGGCCTCTCGGCGGGCGGCGCGCGCGGCGTCGCGCTCGCACACGGTGGTGCTGTGGGCGGCCTGAACCTCGGCCAGCAACTCCTTGTTGCGCTTGTCGGCAGCGAACAGATCGCACCACAGGGCGTGGGTGGCGCGCGCGATGATGAACAGGATCGCCGCCAGCAGGATCAGGGCGGCCCCGATCGCCAGTCCGTGCGGCCCGATCAGAAAGGGATGGAGCACCACGACGACCGCGGCGGCGATCGGCGCCACCGCCAGGGCCAGAAGCCGAGGCGCGGCGTTGAACTGGACGAAGGCCACCCCGATCGACCACACCTGGGTCAGAAGCACGACCAGCATCACCTCGTCGCGCGGGTCCAGCACCCAGGCGGCGAAGGGTCCCGACACCCCCAGGCCGAACCGCCCCAGCACGATGGCCATGACCAGCGCCGGCCAGTCGCCCCCCGGCGGCGCCGCGTGCTGACGCAGCCGCGCTATACGGCCCTGCGCCCACAGGTCGAAGAGGACGCCCGCGACACAGAAGGCCGCCCCCAGACCCGGCCGCCCCAAGGCCGCCAGGATCAGCCCGGCGGCGATCCAGCTGCCGTAAAGCACCGGCGGCGGGGTAACCATGTTTCTGAGGGTGAAGGCCCAGGCCGCGATCTTTTCGTCGGAGACAGCTGTCGCTTTCGCTTGTCTCGGCACTCGACCTCGGGGGAAACGGTCCGCCAGGATGGCGGGGACGATGCGAATTAGAACGCCGTCAATCGGTTGTCCATGAACGAGATGACGGCGCTGGCGACTTCATTACATCTCGGTAAGGTGCAAGACAGCCAATCGCTGTTACGGTCTGGCCGCCCGGCGTCACGGGCCACGGAGCCCCTCATGACACTGCGCCTCACCGCCACGCTGAAAGCCGGCGCCGCCGCCTCGGCCCTGCTCTTGGGCCTCGCCGCCCCCGCCTTCGCCGACACCGCCGCGACGCCCGCCGCCGCCGTTCAGGCGCCGCAGGGCGTGACCGTGCCGCCTCTGGGCTTCGCCAAGCGCGTCCTGCCCAATGGGCTGGAAGTCTATACGGCGCGCGACGCCGACACCTCCAACGTCACGGTTCAGGTCTGGTACAAGGTCGGGTCCAAGGACGATCCCGCCGGCCGTTCGGGCTTCGCCCACCTGTTCGAACACCTGATGTTCAAATCCACCAAGAACTTGCCGCCCGAGACCTTCGACCGGCTGACCGAGGACGTGGGCGGCTCCAACAACGCCTTCACCGCCGACGACACCACCGCCTATTTCGAAACCGTGCCCGCCAACCATCTGGAGCGGATGCTGTTCGCCGAGGCCGACCGCATGGGCTCGCTGGTCGTGGACGAGCCGACCTTCGTCGCCGAGCGCGACGTGGTGAAGGAGGAATATCGCCAGCGCATCCTGGCCAATCCCTACGGCCGCCTGTTCGGCCTGTTCGTGCCCGAGACCATCTATCAGGACAGCCCTTATCGCCGCCCGGGCATCGGCTCGATCGAGGAGCTGGAGGCCTCGTCGCTGGACGACGTGCGCCGTTTCCACGCCACCTACTACCGGCCCGACAACGCCTATCTGATCGTGGCGGGCAACTTCGACCAGGCCCAGTTGGACCGCTGGATCGACCAGTATTTTGCGCCGCTGAAGAACCCGACCACGCCGATCCCGGCCAACAATGTCGTGGAGCCTGAGCCGGCCGCTCCGAAAAACGTCACCTATTATGCGCCGAACGTGCCGCTGCCCGCCGCCGTCGTGGCCTGGCCAACGGTGAAATACGCCGACGCCGACCGGCCTGCCCTGACCGTTCTGGACGGGGTTCTGTCCACCGGCGAATCCAGCCGCCTTTACCGGTCGCTGGTCTATGACAAGCAGATCGCGGCCCAGATCGGCTCCACCCCCGACTTCGCCCAGCAGGCCGGCAATCTGTCCGCCCTGGCCATCATGGCCCAGGGTCACACGGCCGAAGAGGGCGCCGCCGCCCTGAACGAAGAAATCGCCAAGCTGCGCGACGCCCCCGTCACCGCCGAAGAACTGGCCGAGGCCAAGAACGAGATCGTGGCCAACACCCTTCGCAGCCGCGAGACGGTGGACGACCGCGCCACGGCGCTGGGCTTCTCGCTGATCAACACCGGTTCGGCCGCCGCCGCCGATGAGGAGGTGGCCCAGATCCAGGCTGTCACCGCCGCCGACATCCAGCGTGTGGCCCGCAAATATCTGACGCCGCAACGCCAGTCGACGATCACCTTCCTGGCCGCCGACGACCAGAACCCCGCCTCGGTGCAGAAGATGAACGTGGATGCGCCGGTCAAGGTCGCCGACCTGGCCCCGGCCGGCCCGCCCGCCGTCCTGCTGCCCGAGGCCCAGCGCACCCCCCTGCCCCAGCCGGGCGCAGAGGTGGCGCCCGCCACGCCCAGCGTCGCGGATTTCCGCCTGTCGAACGGCCTGCGCGTCCTGGTCGCCCCGACCTCTGGAATGCCGCTGGTGTCGGCCCGCCTCAGCTTCAAGGCCGGCTCGTCCGACGATCCGGCGGACAAGGCCGGCGTCGCCACCCTGACCGCCTCGCTCCTGACCCAGGGCACCAAGACCAGGACCGCGCCCCAGATCGCCACCCAGATCGAACAGCTGGGCGCCGCCGTGGGCGCCTCGGCGGGCGTGGACTTCTCCAACGTCTACGCCAACGCCCCGGTCAACGCCTTTCCCCAGACGGTCGCCCTGATGGCCGATCTGGTGAAGAACCCCGCCTTCGCCGGCGAGGAGCTTGAACGTCAGCAAGCCCAGACGCTGGACGGCCTGCGGGTCGCCCTCAGCCAGCCGGGCGCCATCGCCGGCATGACGGTGGGCCGGGTCATCTATGGCGACGCCCCCTATGGCGCACCGGCCGCCGGCACGCCCCAGACCGTGCCGACCATCACGACGGCCGATGTCGCCGCCTTCCACGCCGCCCGCTATCGGCCGTCAGAGGCGACCCTGGTCTTCTCGGGCGACATCACGCCCGACGCCGCCCGCGCCCTGGCGCAGCAGGCGTTCGGCGACTGGCGCCCGGCCGGCTCAGCCCCCGCCGCCGTCGCCGACCCGGCCGGTCAGGCCCTGGCGCCGCGTATCGTCGTGGTGAACCAGCCCGGCGCCGGCCAGGCCGCCGTGGTCGCGGCCGTTCGCGGCGTGTCGCGCACCGACGCGGACTTCTTCCCCCTGACCCTGGGCAACAGCCTGTTGGGCGGCGGCTTCTCCTCGCGGCTGAACCAGGAGATCCGCATCAAGCGCGGCCTGTCCTACGGCGCATCCTCCTCGCTGGGCGCACGGGCCGATGCGGGCGTCTTCACCGCCTCGACCCAGACCAAGAACGAGACGGCCGACGAGGTCGCCGACCTGATCCTGGCCGAGATCGCCAAACTTGGAACCGAGACGCCGACCACGGCCGACCTGGCGCCCCGTCGCGCCACCCTGATCGGCGGTTTCGGCCGCTCGCTGGAGACGGTGGACGGCCTGGGGACTCTGGTCGCCAACCTGGCCCTCTACGATCTGCCGATGAGCGACCTGGCCGATTACGCCGGCCGCGTGCGCGCCGTGACGCCGGATCAGGTCCAGGCCGCCTTCGCCGAACACCTGCCGGCCAATCGCGCCAGCCTGGTGATCGTCGGCGACGGATCCAAGTTCCTGGACGACCTGCGGGCCAAACACCCGAACCTGGAAGTCATCGAGGCCGGCGCCCTGGACCTGAACACCGGTTCGCTGAAGTAGGCGTCGCATCCCGACATCAAGGCTCGCCTTCCTCTCTGCGGGGGAGGCGAGCCGACCGCTCGGTCTTCAGACCGCCAGGCACACCACCTGGGCCACGCGCAGGTCGCGCCGCAGGGTGTTGGACACCCGGCCGTAGTTTTCGGTCGTCACCGCCGGCCCACGTGCGCCTTCCGCCAGGGTCTGTTGCCCCCGGATCGCCGGGCCGAAGGTCTCGGGCGCCGTGGTGTAGATGCGGCCCCGTCGCGGGGCCTCGGCGATGGTCACGCCGACGACGCGCCCTTGAACGTCCATGGCCGGCGCCCCCGATAGGCCAGAAAGCGTGCCTTCCAGCCCATTGGTGCGCCCCACCTCGGCCCAGGCCAGCACCGGCTCGTCGCGCGCGCCCCGTCCCGACACCTTCAGCGTCTCACGTCCCAGCAGGCGCGAGGTCACTTCGCCCGGCCGCCCTTGCGGGAAGCCGGGATGGAAGGCCCGCTGTCCCTTTCGCAGCGGATCGCGCACCGCAACCGGCAGGGCCGCCGGACCGCCGTCCGTGATCAGCAGCGCCACATCCGCGCGCGGCGCCAGTCGCACGTCCGCCGCCACGGCCCGTCCCGGCCCCACGACCAGAGCCGGCTTGCGACAGCCCTCGACCACGTGGCGCGCCGTGACCCAACGCCCGCGTCCGGCGATGGAGAAGGCCGTGCCCGACGACGGCTTGAACGGGGCCTCGCCGGCATCGATGTTCACGGCCGTATCGAACGGGGTGATCGGTCCCAGCAACGGTCCATCGTCCACATTTGGGGCGGCGAGCACGCCGGCGGCCGCAGACGGAGCGTCTGCGTTCTCGCGCCGGCCCAGCGACACGGCCAGGAAGACGGCCGCCACCGCGCCGTAGATTGCCCAGTCCGGCAGGCGCGGAAACTGCATCGTTCCGCTCCCGTCAGCCCGTCAGGGCGGCGGACAGGATCACCGCCGTCGCCAGCTTGGCCCCCAGCAGCACCACCGCCGCCGAAATCTCGCCATGCCGGATCCGCTCGGGCAGGCCGGTCAGCAACAGGTCCACGATGCGGAAGGCCAGAAGTTGCAGCACCACCGTCGCCACGCCCCAGATGGCGATGTCGCGCACCGAGGTCGACACCGACAACGACACCGCCAGCGGCACGGCCAGGCCGACCAAAATGCCGGCGAAGGCGATGGCCGCCGCCGTATTGCCCTGGCGGATCAGTGCGACCTCTTTCCACGGTGTCAGCATCGCATAGACCGTCGCCCCCGCGACCAGCAGCAGCAGGGTGACGATCAGGTGCATGACCATGACCGGAAAACCCGAGGCGAAAGCCTGCACCTCGGCGCTCGACAGCACGTTCGACAGGGACGGGTCCATACCCAGACGCCTTGCCCGATTGTCGCCCCAATCCGCAAGCGCAACCGAGACACACTGGGTGACAATATGTATCCAAAGGTTGTGGCGGCCAATGCGGACGGCCGCCCAATCTTCCCTTTAGGCCGCCGCCTGCTCCGCCTTCCTCAGCGCCGAGGCCCGCACCTTCTCGCTCTCGGACTTCAGCTGACCACAGGCGGCCAGGATGTCGCGGCCGCGCGGGGTGCGGATCGGGCTGGCGTAGCCGGCCTTGTTCAGGATGGCGGCGAAACGCTCGATCGTCTTCCAGTCCGAACATTCGTAGTCGACCCCCGGCCAGGGGTTGAACGGGATCAGATTGATCTTGGCCGGAATGCCCTCGATCAGTTTCAGCAGGGCGCGCGCCTCGTCGGGGCTGTCGTTGACGCCCTTCAACATGACGTATTCGAACGTCACCCGGCGCGCGTTAGAAATGCCGGGATAGGCCCGGATGCCCGCCATCAGCTGTTCCAGCGGATATTTCTTGTTCAGCGGCACCAGCACGTCGCGCAGGGCGTCGTTGGTGGCGTGCAGGCTGATGGCCAGCATGGCCGCCGTGCGTGTGCCCAGAGCGTCCAGCTGCGGCACGACGCCCGAGGTCGAGACCGTGATCCGGCGACGCGACAGGGCGATGCCCTCGTTGTCCGAGATGATGTCGATGGCGTCGGCGACGTGGTCCAGATTGTAGAGCGGCTCGCCCATGCCCATGAAGACGATGTTGGACAGGCGGCGGTCTTCCTTCGGCGACGGCCATTCCTCCAGGTCGTCGCGGGCCACCTGGACCTGGGCCACGATCTCGGCGGCGGTCAGGTTGCGGACCAGCTTCTGGGTGCCGGTGTGGCAGAAGGTGCAGTTCAGGGTGCAGCCAACTTGGCTGGACACGCACAGGGCGCCGGCCCGGCCCACGTCGGGGATGTAGACGGTCTCGATCTCGATGCCCGGCGCCGTGCGGATCAGCCATTTGCGGGTGCCGTCCTTGGACACCTGACGCTCGACGATCTCCGGGCGGGCCAGGGTGAAATGCTCGGCCAGTTTCGCCTGCATGTCCTTGGCGACGTTGCTCATGGCCGAAAACTCGGTCACGCCATAGTGGTGGATCCAGCCCCAGATCTGGCTGGCGCGCATCTTGGCCTTCTCGGGCGGGCAAACCTCTGCGTCGATCAACGCTTGGCGCAGGCCGGCGCGCGTCAGACCGGACAGGTTGACGGGGGCCTTGCCCGACGATTGGCCGGACGCGTTCGAGACATGAGAAAGGTCGAGCGTGATGCTCAAGGCGGCGATCCTGCATGAGGTTGAGCCCGCCTATATAGCACGGATCCCGGCGATTGCATGACCTGGGTCGCAAATGCCGCCGGCGCCTGCGTTGCGCCCGCACGATCGAACCCCGTGTCAACCCACCAGCCGCGGTACGGCGCGGCGTTGATCGGGGCAGGAGAGGCCGTGCACGGTGACGTCGGCCTCGCCCAGCTTCAGACCCAGGAGGTCCAGGACGGGGTTCAACACGCCGTCCAGCACCGGCCCCAGGGGCGTCAGCAACTGGCCCAGCGCCTTGGTAAGGTCGCCCAACCCCAGGCCCAGACCGATCACGTCCACCGTGACCTCCAGGCGCTGGATCAGACTGGTCACGAGGCCGCTGGCGAAGCTGCGAGACGCCATGGTCTTTACCCGCTGGGCCTGGATGTCGGCCGCGTCGAACCGCAGGGGACGAAACCCGGTGTCGGCGGCCTCGATGTCGGCTTTTCCGGTGATCGAGACCAGGCCCAGGACCGACAGCAGGGTGGCGGGGCGCGGCGCGAGGGCAGTCTTGAAATCGGCCAGTCTGGTTTCATCGACCACGCCGATGGAGGCCCGCGCCACGCCCGGCCGCACATCGACCTCGACCACGCGCGCGGGGTCGCAGGACAGGGATTTCAACCGCGCCTCGGAGGCCGCCAACTCGACCAGGATCGGCAGTTCGATCCGCGCCAGACCCGATAGAGACTGAGCCGTCCGTGCACGGACATAGAGCCGCGCCTGAGCCGTGCGGATGATCGGTTGGCCGTTCGCCGTCACCGTCAGCCAGGGCGACCGATGCGGCCGCTCGCCAATGGCCAGGCTGGTCTTCAGATCGGCGAGGCCGGCCGGCACGCCGAGATCGAGCGCGACCTGACGTTCGCCTCCCCCCACTTCCAGCATGGCCATGACCAGGTCCATGGCCGAGATCGAGGCGTCCAGCCCCTCGCGCACCCCCTGCGGCGCCTGGGCGTCGACGCCGATCAGGTCGCCAAGCCTGATCTTCACCCCCGCGGCCGCGGAAGACAGACGCCCCAGCGCCCCGCCGTCCTGTCCGCCCGCCACGCGCTCCAGCACTTTGAGCGCCCTGCCGGCGTCGACCTGGGTCGCCAACAGCCGGTCATAGTCTCCGACCTGGACCCCGAGGTCGGTCGCCAGGGCGTCGGTGAACCCCAGCAGATTGACGTTGAGATCGGCCAGCCGGCGATAGTCCATGACGCTGAGCGAAACCTTGGAGCCGGTCAGGGCGCTCAGAAGCTGATTGGCCAGGCCGCCGTCCAGCCGCGCCAAGCGCGAACCGATGGAGATCATCGCCTTGGGCGAGGCGTCGCCGACCGTCGAGGCGGTGGCCCGACGGGTCACCTGAACCTGATCGCGCCCCAGCAGCAGGCGCGCGAAGAACAGGGGGGCGGGACTGACCACCTCGACCCGCGCGGCGTTCGGCGCAGGCCCGCCGGGTGCGAAACGCTGATTGCGGGCCTTGGCCGGGTCGGGCGTATAGACCCCCAGCACGGTGACGACGGCCACCACCGCGTCGGGCGAGACATTGGCCTGAACCGTTGCATCGGCCGCTTGCCGCACGGCGGCCTCCCCCCGCTCGAGCCGCTGCACCGCTGACAGGGCCGCCAGATCGGCCGCCCCCTGAACCCGGCGTGTGTGCAGCACCAGCACCCCAAGGTCGACCACCGCCGCGGTGAACAGGCACAGGAGCCCGCCCGCGACCGCCGCCATCACCGCGACCGCGCCGCGTCGATCCCGCCGGAAACGGGCCAGGAGTCGGATCACGGCTGATCGCCGACCTGGATCACGGCCGCGCGACGGATCACGGCGGGCGGGCGCGGCAGCATTCCGCCCATCAGCATCAGGGGGCTGTCGCTGGCGTCATAGACTACGACCACGCGCAGACGGCCAGCGTCCTCGGCGACCAGGACGCTGGTCCGGTCGGGGTTCAGGGCCACCCCATGCACGGCGCTCGTCACCTCGATCCGCGCCAGCCCCTCGCGTTCGATGGCGGTCAGGCCGCCGATGGCGGCGCGCGCCCCTTCCGACGCCACGGCCTGGACCGTCTGGGCCGTCAGGAACCAGCCGCCATAGACCACGATGCCGATCAGAAGCAGGATCAGGATCGGTCCGACCAGGGCGAACTCGACCGCCGCTGCGCCCTCGCGCCGTTTGCGTCGCCTTTCCGGGATGGGGTCGCGCCTTCGCATTCCAACCTCGCAATACTCGCGAAAGTTGTATGACGTGCGCGGTTAAGAGATCGTATCCAGCGCGAAGGTCGCGCCCATGGATGTCTCGGCCCCGCGCCCGATGTCGCGGATCGCCCGGCGCATGGCCCCCTTGGGGCCCAGCTGTTCGTCGGCCAGGGCGACCAGACGTATGTTCGGCGTCGCGAAGGGCGCACGGACGCGCAGGCGGCGGGCCAGCTCGACCGCTGCGCCAGGCCCCGCCACCCGGCAGGCGATGACATAGGCTGCGGCGGGCGAGCGACTGACCCCGGCCCAACAGTGAATCAAAAGCGGCGCCTGACCCGACCAGCCCCGGGCGAAGTCCAGCAGGGTCGCCACCTGATCGGCCGTGACCGGCCGAAGACCCGCGCGCGGCGCGACGATGTCGTGAAAGGTCAAAGACAGATGTTCGATCCCCTGGATATCGGGCAGGGTCGATCCTGGCGAGCCCAGGCTGATCAGATGGGACGGACGCCAATCGCGGATCGCGGCCTGAACCTCGTGCAGGGGCGCGACGACGATCTTCATGGGGTCAGCAGCCCGGCCACGACCAGCAGAAAGCCGATCTCGAACGCCTGTTCGGCGGCGCCCAGTGTGTCGCCGACCCAGCCCCCGATCAGACGACGCGCCGAAGCGGCGATGACGGCCGCCCCCGCCACGCCGCCTGCAACCCCGCCCAAGGCCGCAACCGGAGCCATGACCAGCATGGGAGACAGGGTCAGGACGGCGATGCCCAGGGCGACGGCGACCTCGGCCCAGGTCGCGCCGTCCGCGACCGGCTTGACCTTGGTCCAGGCCCGATCCCCGGCGTAGGACGTCAACCGCATCAGCAGGACCGCGACCCCGCGCCCCCCGGCGTGGGCGCCGACCAGGGCCATCACGGCGAACGGGATCGAGGTCGAAGGGGGCGCAATCTCCGCCAGCGCCCCCACCTTTGCCAGTATAGCCAGGATCAGCGCCAGGGCGCCGAAGGTTCCGACCCGACTGTCCTTCATGATCTCCAGACGGCGCGTCGGCGTCTGGCCCCCGCCTAGTCCATCGGCGGTGTCGGCCAGTCCGTCCTCGTGAAAGGCGCCGGTGATGAGTATCCCCGCCGCCGTGGCCGCAAGGGCGGCGATCCATCCCGACCAGACCAGGGACGCAGCGACGAACACCGCGCCGCACGCCAGCCCGACCAACGCCCCCACCAATGGAAAATAGCGCGCAGACCGCGCGGTCCAATCGGGCTGGAACCCCGCGACGGACGGCACGGGAATGCGGGTCAGGAACTGCACCGCCGTCAGGAACAGGGCGATCTGGCGTGCCATGTCAGAGACGACCGCCCATGACGTCGTCCAGGCTGGCGACATCGGACAACAGGGCGGCGGCGGCGCGAACCAGGGGCGCGGCCACAAGCGCGCCTGTTCCCTCGCCCAATCGCAGGTTCAGGTCCAGCAGGGGCCGCGCATCCAGAACCTGCAACATCCGCGCGTGCCCCGCCTCGGCCGAGCGATGGGCGAACAGGCAGACGCGGCGCGTCTCAGGCCTCAGGCGCACGGCGACCAGGGCGGCGGCGGTGCAGATGAAACCGTCCACGATCACAGGCGTGTTCCGATCCGCCGCGCCGTGGATGGCGCCGGCCATCATGGCGATCTCGTATCCGCCGAACTGACTGAGAACCTCGAACGGTTCGACGGCGTCCGACCGTTCGGCCGCCCGCACCAGGGCCGCGCGCTTCTTGGCCAAGCCCGCCGCATCGTGGCCCGCGCCCACGCCCATGCAATCGTCCAGCGCCGCAGGGGCCAGCCGATGCATCAGCAGCGCCGCCGAGGCGGTGTTGCCGATGCCCATCTCGCCCAGGGCCAGCACGTCGGCGCCGCGCGCCACGGCGGCCGTGGCCTGGGCCGCGCCGCGCGCCAGGGCCAGAGTCGTCTCGTCGACCGTCATGGCGGGTTCGCGCGCGGCGTTGCGCGTGCCCCGGCCCATCTTGGCGTCGACCAGATCGGGATGCGACAGGTCGGCGGCGACCCCGGCGTCGATCACCGTAGTCTGAACGCCGACGGCGCGGGCGAAGGCGTTGGCGGTGGCGCGGCCGGCCAGGAAGGTGGCGACCATCGCCTGGGTCACCTCGGCCGGATAGGCGGAGACGCCCTCCTGCGTCAGTCCATGATCGCCGGCGAACAGCAGAAGCGCGATCCGGTCGGCGCAAGGCGTCGCCCGCTTCTGGATCAGGGCCAGCTCCACAGCCAGGTCCTCGATCCGGCCCAGCGATCCGGGCGGGCGGGCCTGGGCGTCCAGACGCGCGCGGATGTACGCTTCGGTCAGGGCGGATTCTGTCATGGTTTGAACTCCTTCAGCCCGGCGAGACGCGCCAGGGCCGCGACATCCAGATGGGTTTCCAGCGCGGCGGCGATCTCGTCCAGCGCTCGATCGACCTGAAGCCGATGATCCAGGGCGGTCGAAGCCGCGCCCAGGCCGGCCAGCAGTTCCGCTCGCGCCGGGCCGCTGTCGAACAGTCGGTGGACATAGGCGCCGAACACGCGGCCGTCGGCCGAAATCGCCCCCTCGCCCACGCTGGCGCTGGCGCCGGCATCGTCCGTCCGGCGCAGCCAGGGGCTCGTCAGCCCCTCGCCCGTCGTTCGGCCCATATGCATCTCGAACCCTTCGTAGGGCGCGCCGCCGGGCGTCAGACCGCGACAGGGTTCCAGCACCTTGTCGTCCGTCAGCACGGTGTCGACCTCCAGCAGACCCAGGCCCGGCGCCGATCCGGGCGCGCCCTCGATCCCGTTGGGGTCGGAGACGGTGCGACCCAGCATCTGGAACCCGCCGCAGACGCCCATCACCCGCCCGCCGCGCCGCACATGGGCCGCGATGTCGATGTCCCAGCCCTGCGTTCGCACGAAGGCCAGGTCAGACAGGGTCGCCTTGGACCCCGGCAGGATGATCAGGTCGGCATCGCCTGGCAACGCACTTCCGGGCGGCACATAGGACAGATCGACCGATGGTTCGGCCTGGAGTGGATCGAAGTCGTCGAAGTTGGCGATGTGGCGCAGGATGGGCACGGCGATCCTGATCCGGCGCGGGCTTGCCTCCCCCGGTTGGCCCAGCACCACTGCATCCTCGGCCGGCAAGCGACGCGCGGCCGCCAGCCACGGAACCAGCCCCAGATCGGGCCAGCCGGTGCGGCGTTCGATCTCGCGCCGGCCGTCGTAGAACAGGGCGGGTTCGCCCCGGAACTTGTTGATGATGAAGCCCCGGATCGCCGCCCCGTCCGCCGTGTCCAGTACCGCCTTGGCCCCGACCAGGGCGGCGATGACGTGGCCCCGGTCGATGTCTCCGACCAGAACGACCGGCACGTCGGCGGCCAGGGCGAACCCCATGTTGGCGATATCCCCCGAACGCAGATTGATTTCGGCCGGACTGCCCGCCCCCTCCACGATCACAAGGTCGGCCTCGGCCTCAAGCCGATGGAAGCTGTCTAGAACGACCTGCAGCAGGGCGGCCTTGCGCGCCTGATAGGCCATGGCCCCATAGCTGGCCTCGACCTGACCACGCACGACCAGCTGGGCGCCGACATCGCTCTGGGGCTTCAGCAGGACAGGGTTCATATCGACGGTCAGCGGCGTGCGGCAGGCGATGGCCTGAAGCGCCTGGGCGCGACCGATCTCGCCGCGCCGGCCCGCATGGGGGCCTTTGTCGTCCGGCTCGGTGACGGCGGCGTTGTTGCTCATGTTCTGCGGCTTGAACGGCCGCACGACATGGCCGCGATTGGCGAACAGGCGGCACAGGCCCGCCACCAGCACCGACTTGCCGACATCCGAGCCACAGCCCTGGATCATCAGCGCCGCCATACGCGCCCCCCGACTGCAGCCGCCGCCCACAACAGGCCGCAGGCGCGCGTATAGATGTCCAGCGCGCGGCGCAGATCCGCAGCCGTGGGCGCCGGGCCGTCGCCGAAGGTCGGACGTTCGGTCATGACCCCCTCATAGGTGACGGGACCGCCCAGCCGCACCCCCAGCGCGCCCGCCATCGCCGCCTCGGGCCAGCCGGCGTTTGGCGAGGCGTGATGTCGGGCGTCGCGCAACATCATGCGCCAGCCGTCGCGGCGTCCGCCCGCCGTCGCGATCAAGGCGCCGGCCAGTCGCGCGGGCGTCAGGTTCATCACGTCGTCGGTGCGGGCGGCGGCCCAGCCGAAGTCGCGCCAGCGCGGTTCCCGATGGCCGATCAGACTGTCGGCGGTATTGACGGCCTTGTAGGCGTAGAGGCCCGGCAGACCCGCAACGGCCAGCCAGAAGGCGGGGGCGACGACGCCGTCGTTGAAGCTTTCGGCCAGGCTTTCGATCGCGGCGGCGGCCACGCCCGTCGCGTCCAGAGCGGCGGTGTCGCGGCCGACGATGCAGCCGACCGCCAGACGCGCGGCGGCCAGATCGTCGGCTTCCAGCGCCAGGGCGACGGCGGCGACATGGTCATGAAGACTGCGCTGGGCCAGGCCCAGGGTGGCGGCCGCGACCGGCGCCGGCCCGGGCAGCCG
>CAUPWX010000027.1:0-21035 GCA_963515305.1 uncultured Brevundimonas sp. | reverse complement strand
CCTCAGGAGGCTACCCTAATTCGCTCGATCCGAACGGCGTTTTCACACAGCCTCGACCCTTAGCGGACAGAACCCTGCCAGAGCCACAACGCCAGCAGAACGACAGGGATCACGAGCAACAATAGGTTCGCTCGGATGTCCCAGCGCACAGTCGGAGCATGATGTGCAGGATATCTGAGCGGCCACTCTTTTGTTTCAATAGCCTCAATCAGGATGTTCGGGGTGATCGGTATGCGCTGCACACGTGCATAGGGCGGTTTGAAAAAGATGGCGCCGAAGTTCGTGCCTTCCTCACGATGGTGGAAGTACCAAAGATAGTTTTCACCATCGATTCCAAACCGGGCACCGAACTCGTCCATGAATTCGGACGCGTCATCTCCCTCGATACCAAAAGTGCCAAATAGATCGATGTCGCCGTTGGCAGGTAGCTTCTCGCCCCAATGCTTTTCGAACCACTCGGCGAGACGAGAATGCGGATCCTTCATGCGTCACTGGTATGCCAATGCTGCGCGATCTGAAAGGGCGCTAAGTCCGCTAACCACCCTTGGCAGAATCCTCGAACGTCGACTCACGGGCGAGGCAGCCAAGGTCCGCATTCGGAACGGGGCGTGACTTCGAAAATCGACCCGTTGCAGACCTTCCCGCCCTGCGGTTGTATGTCATCATCGGTTCAGCCGCCTTGAGGGTGCGATGACATTAGGCCCTACGTGCCCAAACTGCGCGAAGCGCGTTCCGTTCGGGCGGACACAATGGAACCTCGGTAAGCCATTTCATTGTTCGCGATGCGAAACGCCGCTTGCCATACCGAAATCCAACGCTGCTACGGTGGGGATCGGATTGTTCGTGAGCTTCTGGCTTTTCCGTGACCGATTTCCACCTGAATGGGGAGGACCGTTCGGCCTCTTCGCTCTCATGGTGATTGTTGGTCTGCCGCTTACCTGGGCGGCAACGAAAGTCCGTTTAGCGAAGGTCTCCTAACCACCCATTGCGGAGCATCGGAATGTCCGCTGGCGGCAGGGAGGGCAGTACCCCCTACTGATCCTCGTCGAACTTCCGGGCGACCAAATCCGTCAGGGCGTCCATCGCCTCTTCGGCGTCCGGGCCTTCGGCCTTGACGTCGATGCTGCAGCCGATGCCGGCGCCCAGCATCAGCAGGCCCATGATCGAGCGGGCGTCCACCGTCACGCCGTCGCGGGTGACGTGAATCTCGCTTTCGAAGCTGGAGGCCAGTTTGACGAACTTGGCCGAGGCGCGGGCGTGCAGGCCGCGCGTGTTGCAGATATTCAGCGTGGCGGCGACGCTCATTTCTCGCCCGCCAGCACCCAGGAGGCGACCGAGATGTATTTGCGCCCGGCGTCCTGGGCGTGGGCCACGCAGGCCTCCAGCGTCTCGCGCCCGCGCACGCTGGCCAGTTTGATCAGCATGGGCAGGTTCAGACCCGCGATCACCTCGGCGTGGGTCTGCTCCATCACCGAAATGGCCAGGTTGGACGGCGTGCCGCCGAACATATCGGTCAGCAGGATCACCCCGTCGCCGTCGTCCACGGCGGCGGCCGCATCGACGATGTCGCGCCGACGACGCTCCATGTCGTCTTCGGGGCCGATGCAGATGGCCGCGACCCCGCGCTGCGGGCCGACCACGTGCTCCATCGCCGAAAGAAATTCTGACGCCAGCCCGCCGTGGGTGACGATGACCAGACCGATCATGAGGACTTCACTCGCATCCCGCCCCGAACCGTCCCGAACGTTCCCCCGCCCGACGAGGAGGCCGGGCGCCGCCCGCCTTTGGACCGCAAGGGGCGTGTCATAGACCCGTCTTTCAGGGTTTCAAAGCGTCTCCAACGCCGCTGCGACCACATCGACGGCCGAGGCCGGTCGCGGGTCCAGCGCCAGCAGCGGCACGTCCACCCCCGCAAAACGCCGCATTTGCGGCTCGGGAAGCCGTTCGACCGCCTCGGGAACACAGGCCACGGCCAGGTCGATACGGGCGGCGATCCGTGTCGCGGCGGACACGATTCCCAGCCCGCGCACCTCGATCCGCCCCGCGATCGCCCCCGGCGCCGTCGCATAGACCGCCCCCCCCGAGGCCCAGAGATGGGTGTAGTCGTCGCTGACCAACCGCCAGCCCCGCCCCATCAGCCGGAGCGCCAGATCGCTCTTGCCCGCGCCCGACGGCCCCAGGATCATCACCCCGCGCCATCGACCGTCACGGCGCACACAGACCGTGGTGGCGTGCACCGGCGGTGCGGGGGTCATGCGCGGCGGCCGCCGACCGCAGGGAAGACGACCTCGAACCGGGCGCCGGCGACGCCTTCGCCCGCTGCACGGTTCTCGGCGTGGACGCGGCCGCCGTGCGCCTCGACGATCTGGCGCACGATCGACAGGCCCAGGCCCGAGTTGGAGCCGAACACCGCCCCACGCGGGCGCGAGGTGTAGAACCGCTCGAACACCGTCTCCAGGTTCTCGGGCGGAATGCCCGGCCCCTGGTCCTCGATCCGCACGCGCAGCGGCAGGTCGTCGCCGGTTTCCTCCAGGCTCACGTTCACCGCCCCGCCTGCGGGGCTGAAGGAGCGGGCGTTGTCGATCAGATTGCGGAACACCTGGCCCAGCGGCCCCTCGCGCCCCATGACCCGCAACGCCGTCTCGGGCGCGGAGAAGATCACCGGAATGTCGCCGGGCTTGGCCGTCGTCTCATAGACGCCGACGATGTCGGCCAGCAGCCGGTTCAGATCGACCGGGCGCGGCCGGTCGCGCGACAGTTCGGCGTCCAGGCGCGAGGCGTTGGAGATGTCGGTGATCAGCCGGTCCAGACGGCGTACGTCCTGTTGCAGCAGGGCCGTCAGCTTCTCGCGCTGGGCGTCGGTCTTGACCAGGGGCAGGGTTTCCAGCGCCGAGCGGATCGAGGTCAGTGGATTCTTGATCTCGTGCGACACATCGGCGGCGAACCGTTCGATGGCGTCCATTCGGGTGGACAGGGTGTCGGTCATCGATTCCAGCGACCGCGCCAGGTCGCCGATCTCGTCCTTGCGATCCTCGAGGTCGGGCAGGGAGATGGCCCGCGCGCGCTGCAGCTTGACCTGATCCGCCGCCGCCGACAGCCGCATGATCGGCCGCGCCACGAACAGATGCAGCAGCAGCGAGGCCAGCAGATTGACGCCCAGGGCCACCAGGGCGAACGGCACCAGGGCGCGACGCTGGGCGCTGAGGATCTCGTCCACGTCGCCGGATTCGACCGTCAGCACGCCCAGAACCTGGCGAACGTGCCGCACCGGGATGGAGACGGACACCACCCGGTCGCCGGATTCGTTGCGGCGCAGCGTCGCCTGAGGCGCGCCTTCCAGCGCGGCGCTGACCTCGGCGGCCAGTTCGCCGTCGGCGCGCGCGATCCGGCGTTCCTTGACGATATTGGCCGCGACCCCGTCGTCGGTCGGCGATCCGGCCGGATGCGCAGCCGGCAGGGGCCGTCCGCCGATGGCCTCGGTCACCTGATAGCTGTCGACCAGCAGCAGGCCGTTGATGTCGTACAGCCGCACCCGCTGCCCCGCCGGAATGAATCGGTCGGTCAGCCACAGAGAGGCGCGGATGGGATCCAGCTCGGGCGTCGGCTCGCCGCGCGTGACGCCCTCTTCGCGCAACACATTGGCCAGCAGTTCGGCCTGAACGCTGAGCGATTCCTGACGCGCCTCGATCAACCCCTGACGCCATTCGTTCAGCGCCAAGGCCCCGCCGAACAGGATCAGCAGGCTGAGCAGGTTGAGCGCCAGGATGAAGCCGCCCAGCCGCGATCCGCCGAAGCGGAACAACGGCCGGCGTGCGCGCTCCTCGTCGGGCTCTCGCCTGTCGGGACGATCAGCTCTCGCGGTAGCGGTAGCCGACGCCATACAGGGTCTCGATCGCGTCGAATTCGTTGTCCACGGCGCGGAACTTCTTGCGCATCCGCTTCACGTGGCTGTCGATGGTGCGGTCGTCGACATAGACCTGATCGTCGTAGGCGGCGTCCATCAGGTTGTCGCGGCTCTTCACGAAACCGGGGCGCTGGGCCAGGGCCTGCAGCAGCAGGAATTCGGTCACCGTCAGTTTGACGGGCTTGCCGTCCCAGGTGCTCTCGTGGCGGGCGGGGTCCATCGACAGCTTGCCACGCTTGATCGCCCGGCCCGAAATCTCGGCCGAAACCTCGGGCTCGCCGCCGTCGGCGCCGGTGCGGCGAAGCAGGGCCTTGACCCGTTCGATCAGCAGACGCTGGCTGAAGGGTTTGTGGATATAGTCGTCGGCGCCAAGGTTGAAGCCCAGGATCTCGTCGATCTCCTCGTCCTTGGACGTCAGCATGATGACCGGGATCTGCGAGGTCTGGCGCAGGCGACGCAGCACCTCCATCCCGTCCATCCGCGGCATCTTCACGTCCAGGATGGCCAGATCGGGCGGCGTGGACTCCAGCGCCGCCAGCCCCGACGCCCCGTCGTGATAGGCGGTGATCTTGTGTCCGTGGCTTTCCAGCGCCAGCGACACGGACGCCACGATGTTCTCGTCGTCGTCGATCAGGGTGATGTTGGCCAAGTGTGTCTTCTCCTGAACTTTACGGTCCCGCGAGCAGGAACGCACGGCAAGCGTAACCGTTCGATCACGGTCACATTAGGGCTGGACCCTTGCGGGCAGAAGGCCTTTTTGCGCGAGACGGCGATCCCGCACGAACGTTCCACATGGTTGGCGCCGTCCCGCATTTCAACGCGAAGGTCGCGCGCCGGCTGAATACCTCGCCTTAAAGCCTTGCCGCCCAAGGTGGTTCAATGGCTGGCCCGATCCATTACGAAGTCTATGTCCGCAAGACCGCGCCTGCGTCGTGGACCCTGCTGATCGCCACCGAAAACCGCAAACAGGCCATCGAAACGGCCGAGGATCAGCTGCGTGACCGGCTGGCCGTCGCCTCGCGCGTCACCAAGGAGACGCTGGACCCCGAGACGATGGAGTTCGCCTCCCTCACCATCCTGACGCTGGGCGCGCCCGAGCCAAAGAGGAAGAAGCCGGTCGATCAGGCCGTGCGCCCCGCCTGCAGCGGCCCGGCCGAACTCTATTCGCCCCATGCGCGCGCCCTGATCGGTCGGGTGCTGGAGGAGTGGCTGAAGCGCGAGGGCGTGACGGCCTTCGAACTGCTGCACCGGCCCGACGTGGCCGAACGGCTGGAGGCGGCGGGGGTCGAGCTTCAGCACGCCATCCAGAAGGTCGCCGTCCCCGAAAGCCAGGCCACGGGTCAGGAGGTGCACGCCGTGGTGCGCCATTATCAAAAGTTGACGGAACAGGCGATGGTGCGCCTGCGAAAGGCGGGTCGCGACGGCCTGTTCCCGACCCTGGCGGACCGATCCATCGCCGATCAGGCCCACCGGCTGGCGGGCGCGTCCGACCGGGCCTTGCGGATGGGCGGCATCGTCGCCGGGGCCTTAAGCGATGTGCGCGGCGCCCGCACCCGCCTGGGCGTGCTGATGGACCTGATGGACGGCGCACCGGCCGACGGCCCGCCCCGCGCCCTGGTCGTCGTCGCGGTGGAGCAGATCGTCGCCGAAATGCTGGGCGTGCGCGCCAATCTGAGCGAGGTCCTGGGCCCCTCGCTCGATCAGGGGGCCAATCTGGCGGCCATCGTGCGGATGGTGGCGCCGGACGAGATGGAGGCGCTGCTGCGGATGGACCCGCGCCTGGCCCTGCTGACGCCCGATGTCGAAGGCCCCGCCGCGCGCCTAGGCGTGCATCTGGCGGCCGGCGAATTCCCGCTGCTGGCGGCGTCCCTGGCGCGGCTGGTCACGCGCGAACTGACCAGCCCGCGCCGCCTGCGTCCCATAGACCCGGTCGGCGAGATCGACATCCTGCGCCTTCTGGCCATGGCGCTGACGGCTTCGGCCGGCCGGCTGCTGACGCTGGAAGAGGTCCAGGCCGCCTTCGTCGAACGCTCGAAGAGCCTGGTCACGGCCGATTTCGTCGGGGCCTACGTCAACCCCTGCCCCACGGTCCTGGCCGAGGCCGAACAGTTGACCCGGCTGTGCGAGAACGTCACCGGCGGGGCCAACAAACGCGCCGCCGCACGCTGGCTCGGCGCCTGCATCACCTCGCTGCGGTTCGAGACCGAGATGCGTCAGGCCGCGCCCGGCGGCCCCACCCCTTCGCAAAAGCTGGCCGTCCTGGCCCGGCTGCAGCGGTCGGTTCACGCCGCCCATCTGGCCGAACACGATCAGGCCCAGATCGCCGAGGCCATCGGCGCGGTCGGCGCCCATGTCGAGGCCGACGCCAATCTGATCGCCCAGATCGTCCGCGCGCCCGTCGCCGCCCCGCAGAAGGTGACGGCCCTGCTGAAACTGGCGGCGGGCGACGCCGGCCCGTCCGGTCCGTCGGCCGACCGCGCGCGCGCCGAGGCGATCAAACTGCTGCGCGCGCCCGACGTTCGCACCGCCTTGTCGGCGTCGCCCGAAAACGTCGCGGCCCTGCGCGGCCTGATGCAGGCGGCCGGCCTCGCGGCCTGACGAGGCGTCAGAGAGACGAACGTCAGAAATACGGGTCTGCGGTCAATCTCTGGGACACCCACCAGATATTGCCTGACGGATCGCGCACGCCGCCCTGTCGGTCGCCATAGGGCATATCGGCAGCGGACATGATGGTTTCGGCGCCCGCCTGTTCGGCCTTGGCCATCGCGGCGTTGGCGTCGGCGACATACAGATAGAAGGCGGCCCGACTGGCGGGGAAAGGGGCCGAAGCTTCGCTCACCATGATCGTCGTCGTTGAAAACGTCAGCTGGCAGTTGGCGATCCGCCCGTCTGGCGTGATCGAACGTCCGACCTCGCGTGCGCCGAACGCGGCTTCGAGAAAGCCGATATAGGCCTCTGCGCCGTCAGCGAAGATGTAGGGGGTCACTACGGCGAAACCGTCGGGCACGCGCATCACGCATCTCCAGCCATGTCGACACCCTGCCCCCATCGCCGCGCGCCTTCAACAGGCTGGTCGGGAGCGCCCTCAGTCGAAGATGTCGAAGATGCTGTCGCGCTTCTTTTTCTTGTAACGATAATCGCCGTCGCGATGGCGGTCGTCGCGGTATTTGTCGCTCTTGTAGCCCCGGTCGTCGCGATACGGCTGGGGTGAACCGCCGCCCCACGGTTGAGCATGGGGTTGGGCGTATGGCTGCGGATGGGGCTGTGGCGGCGGCGCATAGGCCTGGGGCGCGGGCGCGGGCGCTGTCGGCGCGGGCGCGGCGGCGCGGCCCTCCTCGACGGCGGCGGCCATCAGCTTTTCCAGCTCGCCGCGATCCAGCCAGACGCCCCGGCATTCGGGGCACATATCGAACTGGACGCCGTTGCGCTCCAGCGTCTGCATGGCGGCGTTGTCGTTGGGGCACATCAACAGGGGCATTCGGGCGTCCGATCCGGTCAGGAGCCTGATCGTTTTAGACGCAACCGCCTTGCGGTTCCGGCTGAAGCGTGAGTCAGGCTCTCGTTTAAATCCGGAGCCTGATTCACCGCATCGATGAAATCGCGAAGCGATCCCACCTCAACGGATCAGGCTCTAGGTGGTCGGGCGGTCGACGCGACAGGCCAGGAGGGGAGAAAGCCCCGCCGCGTCGACGCACCCGTGCGGTCCGACATCGCGTCCGGCGATCCGGCGAAAGGAAGGGGAAAACGCCAGGCCGCACAGACGCCAGAGGGGCCCGTTCCGCGACTTCAAGCTAGGCGCCGCCCCGCCCCGCCGCCATGCGTCGCGCGGCCGCAGGGCGTTTCGTCGCCGCCCCCATCCTATCGCCCGCGACAAGACCGCGCCTTTTCCGTCGGTTGCGGGCGACCAGCGACCATCCGCCGATCAGGGTGCGAAAGCCGGTTACACTGGCGCCCCGGTCTTTGACATCGTCGCGCGCTGCCGCAGCCGACGCCCATTCAGACAGATTAGACGAATTAGACGGTCTTTTTCACCTCAGCGTCTGATCAGCAGACCTGGCCCGCCGCCCAGCCCGAAGACCAGGCCCACTGGAAATTATAGCCGCCCAACCAGCCGGTCACGTCCACCGCCTCGCCAATGAAATACAGGCCCGGAACCGCCTTGGCCTGCATCGTCTGCTGGTCCAGCGCGGCCGTATCGATCCCGCCCAGCGTCACCTCGGCGGTGCGATAGCCCTCGGATCCCACCGGCTTGACCGACCAGGCGTTGACCGCCTGATCCAGCCGCAGCAGCACCTTGTCGGACAGGTCCGCCAGATTGCCCTGCGCGCCCTCGCGCTGACACAGGCTTTCGGCCAGACGGCGCGGCACGATGTGGCCCAGCGCCGTATGCACGGCCTGTTTGCCGTTCGCCGCCTTGGCCGCCTTCAATTCCGCGAAGACGTCGCGGCCCGGCGCCATCGCGGCCACGATGGCCTCGCCCTCGTGCCAATAGGAGCTGATCTGAAGGATGGCCGGCCCGCTGAGCCCCCGATGGGTGAACAGCATCGCCTCGTTGAAACGGGCCTTGCGCGTCTTTTCCGCCGGGGCCGAGGCGACCGCCGCCTCCACCGCCACACCGGCCAGCGGCGTCAGCGTCTCCAGCAGGCCCGCCTCGAACGTCAGGGGAACCAGCGCCGGCCGCGTCTCGGTGACGCGAATGTCGAACTGGCGCGCCACCTCATAGGCCCAGCCGGTCGCGCCCATCTTGGGGATCGACTTGCCGCCCGTCGCCACCACCAGCGACGCCGCCGCGACCTGTGTTCCATCCGACAGGGAGGCGACGAAGCCGTCGCCGGCGCGCGCCAGACGGTCCACCCCGGTCTTCATCTTCAGGGTCGCGCCGGCCTCGGCCATGTCGTCCGTCAGCATACGGACGATCTGCTTGGCGCTGTCGTCGCAGAACAGCTGACCCAGCGTCTTCTCGTGCCAGGCGATGCCGGCCCTATCGATGCGTTTGACGAAGTCGTGCTGGGTGTAGCGCCTCAGGGCCGATGTCGCGAACCGGGGGTTCTCGCCCAGGAAGTTCGCCGGTCCGCAGCCCAGATTGGTGAAGTTGCAGCGCCCGCCGCCCGAGATTCGGATCTTCTCGCCCGGCCGGTCGGCATGATCCACGACCAGCACCCGACGTCCGCGCCGCCCGGCCTCGATGGCGGCCATCATCCCGGCCGCCCCCGCCCCCACGACGAGGACGTCGCAAAACGTCCTCGTCATTTGGAGCCCCCTGCGAACAGAGGCTTAGTAACGGTAGTGGTCCGCCTTGAACGGGCCTTCTTGCGGCACATTGATGTAGTCCGCCTGATCCTTGGTCAGGGTCGTCAGCTTGGCGCCCAGCTTGGCCAAGTGCAGGAAGGCGACCTTCTCGTCCAGATGCTTGGGCAGGGTATAGACCTGGTTCTGGTACTTGTCGGCGTTGGTCCACAGTTCGATCTGGGCCAGCGTCTGATTGGTGAAGGACGCCGACATCACGAACGACGGGTGGCCCGTGGCGTTGCCCAGGTTCACCAGACGGCCTTCCGACAGCAGGATGATTTTCTTGCCGTCCGGGAATTCGATGTGGTGGACCTGCGGCTTGATCTCGTCCCACTTGAAGTTCTTCAGGCCCGCGACCTGAATCTCCGAGTCGAAGTGGCCGATGTTGCAGACGATGGCGTTGTTCTTCATCTGCCGCATATGTTCGACGGTGATGACGTCCTTGTTGCCGGTCGTGGTCACATAGATGTCGGCGCGGCCGGCGCTGTCGTCCAGCGTCTGGACCTCATAGCCTTCCATCGCCGCCTGCAGGGCGCAGATCGGGTCGATCTCGGTCACGATCACGCGGGCGCCGCCCTGGCGCAGCGAGGCGGCCGAGCCCTTGCCCACGTCGCCGTAGCCGCAGACCACGGCGACCTTGCCCGACAGCATGACGTCGGTGCCGCGGCGGATCGCGTCCACCAGCGATTCACGGCAGCCATACAAGTTGTCGAACTTGGACTTGGTGACGCTGTCGTTGACGTTGATGGCGGGGAAGGGCAGCTCGCCCTTTTCGGCCATCTGATACAGGCGGTGAACGCCCGTGGTCGTCTCTTCCGACACGCCGCCGATGGCGTCGCGGATGGCCGAATAGAAGCCGGGCTTCTCTTTCAGATACCGCTTCATCACCGCGAACAGGGCTTCTTCTTCCTCGTTCTGCGGGTTGGCCAGGACCGAGATGTCCTTCTCGGCCTTGGGCCCGAGGACGGTCAGCAGGGTCGCGTCGCCGCCGTCGTCCAGGATCAGGTTCGGATAGCCGCCGTCGGCCCATTCGAAGATCTTGTGCGCGTAGTCCCAGTATTCTTCCAGCGTCTCGCCCTTGGTGGCGAAGACCGGCGTGCCGGCCGCGGCGATGGCGGCGGCGGCATGGTCCTGGGTCGAGAAGATGTTGCACGAGGCCCAGCGCACTTCGGCGCCCAGGGCTTCCAGGGTCTGGATCAGGACCGCCGTCTGGATGGTCATGTGCAGCGAACCGGCGATGCGGGCGCCCTTCAGCGGCTGGGTCGCGCCGAACTCGTCGCGCAGCGCCATCAGGCCCGGCATTTCGGTCTCGGCGATCGCGATTTCCTTGTTGCCCCAGTCGGCCAGGGAAATGTCGCGGACGATGTAGTCGGTCATGCTCGGGCTCCTGGCCTGTGGTCGGCCGAAACAGGGATTTGGCGCCTCATAGCCCGAGCGGCGCTTCGGGGCAATGATCATATAAAGACATCCTTATGCGATCCGACGCCAAAGCAAGCTCTGCGTTAACGCCTGAAAAACCCCTACTGGCTAGAGGGGTATCGCCGCGACGGGGGCGTCCGGCCAGTTCGTCGGAGTTCAAGTCCATGTCCGAAATCCAGATCCAGCAACGGACGACCTTCGCAGGCCTGTCGCATCCTTCGCCGGCCTATCGCGCCATGCAGGACGTCCTGCGCGCCGCCGCGCCGGGGGCTCTCGACGCCTTCTACGCCCGCATCCGCGCCACACCCGAGACGCGGCGCTTCTTCCGCGACGAGGCGCATATCGACGGCGCCAAGTCCGCCCAGATCGGCCACTGGGAGGCCATCATCGAGGGCCGCACCGATGCGGATTACGCCCGCGCCGTCACCGCCATCGGCCGCACCCACGCCCGCATCGGCCTGGAGCCACGGTGGTACATCGGCGGTTATGGCGTGCTGCTGGGCGAGCTGATCAAGGCGGTGGCGACACGCCCGAGAAAGCCCTTCGCCGGCGCCGCCCACGACCGCCAGACCGGAGAGGCCGTCGCCGAACTGAGCCAGCGCGCCCTGCTGGACATGGACCTGGCCATCTCCACCTATCTGGACGCCCTGCAGGCCGAGCGCGATCAGGCCGCCGCCGCCAAGGCGCAGGCGGACGCCCGCCAGGCGCAGGTGGTCGCCGCCCTAGGTCAGGCGCTGAAGACCCTGGCCGGCGGCGATCTGGGCGTGGCGATCCAGGCCGATTTCCCGCCTGAATATGAAACGCTGAAGGCCGACTTCAACGCCGCGACCGCCAGCCTGCGCCAGGCCTTCGGCGCCGTCGCCGAAAGCGCCGAGGCGGTTCGCACGGGCTCGGACGAACTGGCCACGGCCTCCGACGATCTGGCCAACCGCACCGAACGACAGGCCGCCGGGCTGGAACGCACCGCCGCCACGACCGAGGAGATCGCCGCCGGCGTCGAACAGGCCGCGATGGGCGCCCAGAACACCGCCCAGGCCGTCGTCGCCGTGCGCCGCGACGTCGAACATGGCGAGGCCGTGATCGACGAGACGACCGAGGCCATGACCGCCATCCGCGATTCCTCCATCGAGATCGCCCGCTTCACCTCCCTGATCGACGAGATCGCCTTCCAGACCAACCTCCTGGCCCTGAACGCCGGCGTCGAGGCCGCACGCGCGGGCGAAGCGGGTCGAGGCTTCGCTGTGGTGGCGGCGGAGGTGCGCGCCTTGGCCCAGCGTTCGGCGGAAGCCTCGGGCGAAATCCGCACCCTGATCGCCACCTCGGCCGCCCAGGTGGCGCGCGGGGTCGATCTGGTCGAGCGCGCCGGACAGTCCCTGCACAGCATCGGCCAGCGGGTAGCGGCGGTCGACGACCTGGCCGGCGGCATGGCATCGGCCTCGCGCCATCAGGCCAACCGTCTGTCGGAGGTGCGCCAGGCCCTGGGCCAGTTGGACGAGATCACCCAGCAGAACGCCGCCATGACCGAACAGGCCACCGCCGCCAGTCGCCAACTGGCCAACGAGGCCCAGGTTCTGGCGCATCAGATCGCCGACTTCCGCTTCGAGGCGGCGGACCATCACACGGATCCCACGGCGCGCCGCGCGGCGTGAGGGTTTCTTAAAGCGTCGGCTCTAGGGTCGCCGCATGGAACGCCGCGCTCTTCTGGGGCTGGCCGTCGTCGCGACCGCCGCCGCCACCGCCTCTTCGCCTGCCCGTGCCTCGTCCAGCGGCGGGGCCGCGGCCTCGGCCGACACCTATTTCCGCCTGCCGATCATCACCGCCTCGATCATCCACGCCGACGGCCGGCGCGGGGTTCTGTCGATCGAGACGGGGGTGGACACGCCCGACGCGACCCTGCGCACCCGCGCGCAACAGTCCGCGCCACGTCTGCGCGCCGCCTACACCACCGTGGCCCAGCGGTTCGGCGCGGGGTTGCGGCCCGGCTCCGTGCCCGACATCGACCGCCTGGCCGCCGATCTTCAGGCCGCCACCAACGCGACCCTGGGCCGACCCGGCGCCCGCCTCCTGCTGGGCACGGTGATGGCCGTCTGAGCCGATCGGGCGCTAGAGAAACGAATAGGGGTCCACGTCCACGGTCACGCGGACCGAACCGGGCGCCTTTACCCGCTGAAGCCAGGCCCGCAAAAAGGCCTGCAGATTCACGTCGCGGTCAGCCCTGACTAGCAGCCGTTTGCGACGTCGGCCGCGCACCAAGGCCAGGGGCGCGTCCGCCGGCCCATAGACCTCCAGCCGCTCGGCGTTGGGTATGGCCTGGGCCAGGTCGTTGGCGGTTTTTTCCACCGCCGCCGCATTCTCGCTGGACAGGATGATCGCCGCCAACCGGCCATAGGGCGGCAGGGACGCGGCCTCGCGCTCGGCCATCTCGGCCTCGACGAAGGCGTCGCGATCGCCGGCCGCCAGGGCCGTCAGCACCGGGTGTTCGGGCGTCCACGTCTGCAACAGCGCCCGCCCCGGCCGATCCGCCCGCCCGGCCCGGCCCGTCGCCTGGGCCAGAAGCTGATAGGTTCGTTCCGCCGCCCTCAGGTCGCCGCCGCGCAAGCCCAGGTCCGCATCGACCACCCCGACCAGCGTCAGGCGCGGGAAGTTGTGCCCCTTGGCCGCTGCCTGGGTGGCGACCAGAATGTCGATCTCGCCGTCCGTCATCCGCTGGATCAGGGCGCGCATCGCCTTTGGATCGGGGATGGTGTCCGAGCTGAACACCGCCGTCCGGGCCTGCGGAAACAGTTGGCGCACCTCTTCCTCGACCCGCTCGACACCGGGGCCGACCGAGACCAGTGAATCCTCGGCCCCGCATGACGGACACAGCTTGGGGCGCGGCATGGAAAAGCCGGTCAGGTGACAGACCAGCCGCCCGGTGTAGCGATGTTCGACCAGCCAGCTGTCGGTGTCTGGCGCTGTCAGCCGATGGCCGCAGGCGCGGCACAGGACGACCGGCGCATAACCCCGCCGGTTCAGGAACAGCAGGCTCTGCTCGCCCCGCGCCAGCGTCTCGCCGATGGCCAGGCGCAGCGGCTGTGACAGCCATGTCTGGGGATCGGGCGTATTCTGGCGCAGGTCCAGCAGGCCGATGTCGGGCAGGACCGCCGTCCCGTGCCGCGCGCCCAGCTTCAGCCAGTCGTAACGCCCGCCCTGGGCGTTCCACAGCGTCTCCAGCGACGGCGTCGCCGAGGCCAGGACCACCGCCGCGCCCTCGATCCGTGCCCGCGCCACCGCCAAGTCGCGGCCGTGATAGACCAGCCCCTCTTCTTGCTTGAAGGAGCCGTCGTGCTCCTCGTCCACCACGATCAGGCGCAGGTTGACGAAGGGCAGGAACAGGGCCGACCGCGCCCCCACCACGATGTTGCAGCGCCCGGCGACCACCGCCTCCCACACCTGGCGACGGCGCGGCGGGGCGACGCCGGAATGCCATTCGGCCGGGGCCGCGCCGAACCGGGCCGTGATCCGCTCGATCAGGGCCTGGGTCAGGGCGATCTCGGGCAGCAGGATCAGGATCTGCGCCGCCGGATCGGCGCGCAGCACCCGCGCCACGGCCTCCAGATAAGCCTCGGTCTTTCCCGATCCCGTCACCCCGTCCAGCAGGAAGGGCCGGAAACCGCCTCCCGTTACGCCGTCCGCCAGGGCCGTCGCCGCCGCCGCCTGGTCGCCGTTCAGCGATGCGGGCGCATGGTCCGGGTCGGGCCGGTCGAACGCCGCCTCGGCCGCGATCTCGATGATCTCCAGCACGCCTTCGTCGGTCAGTCCCTTGACCACGCCCGACGACACGCCCGCCGCCCGCGCCAGATCGGCGCCGGTCATGGATCGTTCGCCCAAGGCCTTCAGCACGCCGGTCCGCGCCGGGGTGGCCCGCGACGGCAGCCGCTCGCCCACGCGCCGCACCCGGCGTTCGGGCCGGGGACGCGGCGCGCGCAAGCCCTTCAGCGCCGTCGCCGCCATCTCGCCCGGCGGCGACAGGGTCCAGCGCCCGGCCCATTCGACGAAATCCATGACGCCCGCCGGCAGGGCCGGATCGTCCAGCCGACTGTCCACCGCCTTCAGACGCCGGTTCGATCCCGTCGTCTCGAACACCTCCGAAACCACGCCCCGGATCAGGCGCGGCCCCAGCGGCACGGCGACCTGATCGCCGCGCGCCAGCGTCAGCGCCTCGGGCACCGCGTAGTCGAAGGCCTCCGGCACCGGCAGGGGAATGAGGACCGAGGCGACTTTCACCGAACTGCGCCCTCGGCTATGAAGCCGTCCATGAAACTCTTTCTCGATACCGCCGACGTCGCCGTCATCAAGGATATGGTCCCCACCGGCATGGTGGACGGGGTCACCACCAATCCGTCGCTGATCGCCAAGTCGGGTCGGAACATCGCCGAGGTCATCGCCGAAATCTGCGCCCTGGTCGAGGGGCCCATTTCCGCAGAGGCCGTCTCGCTGGATTTCGAAACCATGGTCAAGGAAGGCGACAAGCTGGCGGCCATCGCCCCGAACGTCGTCGTGAAACTGCCCCTGACCTGGGATGGGCTGCGCGCCTGCCGCGTCTTCACCGACAAGGGGATCAAGACCAACGTCACCCTGTGCTTCTCGGCCGCCCAGGCCCTGCTGGCCGCCAAGGCCGGCGCGACCTTCGTCTCGCCCTTTGTCGGCCGTCTGGAAGACAATGGCGCGGACGGCATCGGCCTCTTGGAAGAAATCCGCGTCCTGTACGATGTGCACGGTTTCGAGACGCAGATCCTGGCCGCCAGCCTGCGTAACGTCGGCCATGTCGCCGCCGCCGCCGTCGCCGGGTCGGACGCCGCCACCTTCGGCGCCGACACCTTCAAGGCTCTGGTGAACCACCCGTTAACCGACAAGGGTCTTGATGCCTTCGTAGCGGACTGGGCCAAGACCGGTCAGTCTATCTTGTAACATTCGCGTCTCGGAGAGGTCTGTTTGAACGGCTCATTGGACCTCTTCGAAGCGTCGGAATCGGACGCAGCGTCTCCGCACTTGGGCGACGGTCTGCATTGGCCCGACGTACGCGGCTGGCTGCAGACCCATGCCCAGACCCTGCTGGACGATCGGTCCCTGTTGGAAGAAATCGGCCTAAGGCCGCACGGCCGCAATGTGGTGGATTTCGGCGCCGCCGCCCTGACCCGGCTCGAGGCCGTCGCCGAACGCGAGGCCGGGGCCCGGCGCGAGATCGAACTGATCGCCCGCGCCAACTTCGCCGCCCAGACCCAGACCCACGTCTCGACCCTGGACCTGATGGAGGCCAGGAACCATTCCGACCTGGCCCGGCGTCTGGACGCGGCGGCGCAAGCGCGCTTCGGCCTGGCCGGCGCAGCCATCGCCCTGGAAAAGCCCGGCGGCGTGCCCTTCGGCTGGCGCGCGCTGGAGGAGGGCGACGTCGACAACCTGCTGGGCGAACACGGCCTGACCTGGCTAGGGCCGATGATCACCGGCCTGAACTTCTTCGGCGCGGCCGAGGATCAGGTGAAGTCCATCGCCCTGGTCCGCATGGCCCCGCACCTGACGCCGGGCGGGCCGCCGCGTCCCTGCATCTGCGCCTTCGGCTCGCCCGAGCCTGAAGGCTTCACCCCGAACATGGGTTGTGAACTGGCCGCCTTCCTGGCGCAGGTGACGGAGCGGATGGCCGAGCGATGGCCCATTCTGAACTGACCGCCTCCGACGCCCTGCGCGCCTGGCTCGACCATCTGGCGCACGAGCGGCGGCTGTCGCCGCGTACGCTGGAGGCCTATGGCCACATCGGCCGCCTGTATATCGCCTTTCTGGAGCGCCATCGCGGCGAGGCGCTGTCGCTGGGCGACCTGGGGACCGTCACCGCCGCCGAGGTCCGCGCCCACATGGCCGAGCGGCGCACCGGCGATCATCCGCTTAGCGCCCGGTCGCTGAGCCAGAGCTTGTCGGCCATTCGCGGCTTTCACGCCTTTCTCGACCGACGGCTGGACACGCCCGCCCCGCAACTGGCCCTGGTGCGCGGCCCCAAGGCCAAGCCGTCCCTGCCCCGCCCGGTCACCGAGGATCAGGCGCGCGGCCTGCTGGCCGAACCCGACGCCGACCCCGACGCCGAACCGTGGGAGGCCGCGCGTGATCGCGCCGTCCTGACCCTGCTCTACGGCTGTGGTCTGCGGATTTCGGAGGGGCTGTCGCTGATCCGCGCCGATGCGCCTCTGGGCGAGATGCTGCGGGTCGTCGGCAAGGGGTCCAAGACCCGCATCGTCCCCGTCCTGCCCGCCGTGCGTCAGGCGGTGGACGCCTATCTTGCCCTGTCGCCCTTCCCGCTTCAGCCCGCCGACGCCCTGTTCCGCGCCCGTCGCGGCGGACCCTTGAGCCCGCGTCACGTCCAGGCTTCGGTCCAGCGGCTGCGCGGGCGGCTGGGCCTGCCCGAGCGCACCACGCCCCATGCCCTGCGCCACAGTTTCGCGACCCATCTGCTGGGCGCCGGCGCAGACCTGCGCTCGATCCAGGAACTGCTGGGCCACGCCAGCCTGTCTACGACCCAGAAATACACCGGCGTCGATGCGGATAGACTTTTGAACGCCTATGCGGCCGCCCATCCCCGCGCCTAGAAAGGGCGGATGAGCATCGACATCCTGGCCATCGGCCTGCCCGCCCTCGCCGACCAAATGCTGACCCAGCGCGCGACTGGCCTGGGCTGGACCCTGCACCGCCCTGGAGCGGACGGGCTGCCGCCGCCCGATGTCGCCGACCGGATCGTCGCCATCGCCGCCTCGGGCGCCGTTCGCGTGGACGCGGCGTTGATCGACGCCCTGCCCAAGCTGAAGATCATTTCGGTTCATGCCGTCGGCTATGATCTGACCGACGTGGCCCACGCCCGCTCACGCGGCGTGATCGTAACCCATACGCCCGACGTGCTGAACGCCGACGTCGCCGACCTGGCCCTGCTGCTAACGTTGGGAACCCTGCGTCGCCTGCCGGCGATGGACGCCTATGTGCGCGCCGGCCGCTGGGTCTCGGACGGGCCGCCGCCGCTGTCGCGCAGCGCCACGGGCCTCAGATACGGCTTGCTGGGCCTGGGCCGCATCGGTCAGGAGATCGCGCGCCGTCTGACGCCCTTCGCCGCAAGCCTCGCCTATCACACCCGCCATGCCGTCGCCGACGCGCCGTGGCCGCACGTGCCGGACCTGATCGATCTGGCCGGCCAAGTCGATGTGCTGATCGTCATCGTGCCGGGCGGCGCATCGACGCGCGGCCTGGTCTCGGCCCCGGTGCTGGAGGCGCTGGGCCCGAACGGCGTGCTGATCAATGTCGCGCGCGGCGAGGTGGTGGATCAGGACGCCCTGGTCGTCGCCCTGACATCGGGCAGGCTGGGCGGCGCGGGCCTGGATGTCTTCGACGATGAGCCGAACGTACCCCAGGCCCTGATCGACAGCGACCGCTGCGTCCTGACGCCCCATGTCGCCTCGGCCACGGTCGAGACCCGAAACGCCATGGCCGAACGGATGATGGCCAATCTTCAGGCTGTCCTGGCGGGTCAGCCGCCGGTCACGCCGATTCCCGACTGATCAGCGGCGCAAAGGCGCGGGTGGCGCGGGGGTCGCGGGCCGCCGTTGATCCGGCGCCAGCAGGTTCCGGTCCAGCGCCCGCCCCTGTCCAGGAACGTCGTAGCTGATTGGCGTGGGACAGTTGTTCTGGTCGCGCAGATCGAACAGCAGATAGCGCCGCGCCTCGCCCGCATCGCGCGACCGATCCAGCATCCCGCCCGGTCGCGGATGTCGCGACTCGGTCTGGCGCAGCATGGGGTCGCACGCCGTGATCGCCCGATCGATGACCGGCGCCGGCCGCGCCATGTCCGCGTCGACCACAGGGGCGGGATGGGCGATCGCCGCCCCCTCGACGGCGATCCGCATCAGCAGGGCCAACATCGAAATACCTCCAGCCTGGCGAAAGACGTCAGAGCCTAAACCTATACCCGCAACCCCGGATTGCCTAGATCGCCTTGATCGCCCCGCCGTCCAGCCGGATCAGGGAGCCGGTGATATAGGCCGCCAGCGGGCTGGCCAGAAAGGCGGCCGTAGCGCCGAACTCCTCGGTCGATCCGATCCGGCCGACGGGAATGGATTTCACCGATTCCGCGCGCGCCTCCTGCGGCGTCGTCCCCGTCCGTTCGGCCGCCGCCTTGTCCAGCCGGTCGATGCGCGGGGTGTCGATTCGCCCGGGCAGCAGGGTGTTGACCGTCACCCCGTCCGCCCCGACCTCGCCCGCAAGGGTCTTGGCCCAGGCCGCGACCGAGGCGCGCAGGGTGTTCGACACGCCCAGCGCCGCCGACGGTTCGACCACGGCGATCGAGGCGACGTTCAGGACCCGCCCCCATCCCGCCGCCCGCATCTGCGGCAGGACCCGGTCGGTCAGACGAAAGATCGACAGCACCATGGATTCGAAATGGTCGCGCCACACGGCCGGCTCCAGCCCCGACACCCCCGACGGCGGCGGCCCGCCCGTATTGTTCAGCAGGATTTCGATTGGGCCGCCCAGCAGATCCTCGGCCAGATCGACCGCCTTCAGCAGGGCGTCGTGATCGGCCAGGTCGGCGGCGACGAACACCGCCCGCCCCGGCCCGGTGGCGTTCATCTGATCGGCCGCCGCCTGAAGCGCCCCGGCGTCGCGCGACAGCAGGGCGACATGGGCGCCCTCACCCACCAGCGCTGCGGCGACGGCCCGCCCAAGTCCCGACGATCCCCCACAGATCAAGGCTCGCTTACCCGTCAGTTTCAGGTCCATGTTCGATCTCCGTAGCGACAGTCCGATGGCCATATCGGCCTCGCGCCGCCTTGATGCAACGCGCCGTTAACCGATGCGGCGCACCCTTCGTCCGGTGCGGCCCGCAAGGACCGTCTGGACAGGCCGGGGAGGGCCTCGCCCATGTCGACCAAGATGACGTCCAGCATCCGCCGCCACAGCGACCATTTCGAGCCGCAGGACACCGATCCCCAGGAACAGCGCCGCCTGCGCGGTCAGTTGGAACAGATCGACTACGCGGCCTATGTCGCCAACAAGGAGGTGATCGGCCAGGCCCTGACCGGCGTTGACGCCGCCTCGCTTCAGAAACTGGCCGTGCTGACCGCCGCCGCCCGCGCCAAATGGGTGGCGGAATCGCTGCGCCTGGCCCATTCCGGCTCGGCCGTGACCCCGGATCAGATCGCGCGCCTGACCTCGGCGCGGACGGCCTTCGACGAATTGGCCGAAGCCTATGAGGCGCTGCGTCGCATGATCGAGCGGGGCTACGTCGCCCTTCGGTGACCACCGGCGGAACCCGGCGCGGTCGTCGCCGTTCAGCGGCCATGCCCCTGCGCCGCCCCCTTATGCCCGCCGTGCTGATCGGCGCCGCCCTGGCCCTGCCCCTGTCGGCCTGCGCCACCCTGCAGCGCGGCCCCGTCGGCAACGCCGCCGTGCCCCAGCCGGCCAAGCCCGTCGACCTGAGCCGCTACGCCGGCCTGTGGTACGAGATCGGACGTTACGAAAACGGTTTCGAGCGGAATTGCGAAGGCGTGACCGCCCGCTACACCGTTCGCGACGATGGTCTGGTCGGGGTGCTCAACACCTGCCGACAAGGCGGCGTCGACGGGCCTGAAAAGACCGTACAGGGCAAGGCCAAGATCGTCGAAGGCAGCGCCGACGCCAAGCTGAAGGTCTCCTTCTTCGGCCCCTTATACGTCGGCGACTATTGGGTGCTGGACCGAGCGGACGACTATTCCTGGTCCATCGTCGGCGAACCCTCGGGTCGCTACCTATGGCTGTTGTCCCGCACGGCCCAGCCTTCCGCCGCCGTCCGCGAAACCCTCACCGCCCGCACCCGCGCCCTGGGTTACGACCTGAACCTGATCCGCCCCACGCAGCATTGACCGCGCCGACCGGCTGCGCCGTCTCGATCTAGCGCCACGGCGGGTTCTTTGCGTAGGCGGTTCTGAACCGCTCTCGCGCGCGCTTCACCGGCGGCAGAAAATGACCGCCCAACGTAAAGCCGGCGCACAGCGCCAAGGCCAAGGTGAAACAGGGTCCGTCCTCCACGCCGGAAAAACAGCTGGCCGACAGTAAGGTCAGAAACGGGAGGGCCGGAACGTTCATCACGACCAAATCGCGGAACCGATCGACCTTCGTTCCCGGATAGACCTTGTGACTGTGTTCCGAGGCCATCGCGACGCCAATAAAGGCCGTGAACCCGACGAAAGCCCCCACAACGGCGACGATCAGCAATAGATCTGAAGCGGTCATCCACACATCCTAAGCGCGACCCTCCAACCGTCAAGCCATCTGCGACGGCTGTCCAGCCGTGTATGGGATCAGCCAAAAGATGGAAACGCCTGGTGGAGCCGAGGGGACGGCCGTGTGGTCGCTTTCGTCGGTCATGGTGGCAGTG
>CAUPWX010000026.1:0-23717 GCA_963515305.1 uncultured Brevundimonas sp. | reverse complement strand
GGCCTTGGCGGCATTGGCCTGGGTGGCCAGGGCGATGGCGCGACGGCGCGCTTCCTGCTCTTCGGCCGACAGGGCGCCCCCGGCGGGTTGCGACGGACGCGGACCCTGCGGGCGCGGCGCCGACGATGCGGCGCTCTGCGGACGTGCGACGTCGAAGCCTTGCGGGCGGTTGGGGCCGCCGGCGCCAGGACGCCGCTTGGTTTCGACCACCACCGTCTTGGATCGGCCATGGCTGAAGCTCTGCTTCACGGTGCCGGTCGAAACCGATCCCGCGACGCGCGGCTTCAGGCTCAGCGGGGCGCGCGGCCCCGTCTGGGACGGCGTGCCGCCCTGATTGCCCTGGCCCGAACCCTGGCCTTGGTTGGTCTTGTCGTTTTCGTCGCTCATCCGGTCGCTTTACTTGGGGCGGAAAATCCCGCCGTCGTCGTCAATGCACATGAACGACCGTGAGCCCGTCTCCGCCCTTGGAGACAGGCCCTCAGCCGCTAAAATCCTCAGCTCGCTCCTGTGGGGAGCGCTCCCGCCGATCCGTCCTCGCCACTGGAAATCTCCCAGTGAGGGGGGCGAAGCGGCCGAAATCCAGCCAGTCGTTCGACCTCTAGGGTCCACCGATCGGCGCGTCCGCCCGCAAGCAGGACGGCGTGTATCGCATTTTCCAGCCCAAGGGCCAAACTCAAATCGTCCGCCGTGAACGCGCCGCAGATCTTGGAGGTCTGGTGGCGGGCTAGGGCCAGAAGCTTTCCGCGTCCGTCGGCAGATCCGTCGGCGGCCTCGATCACCCAGGCGGCCTTGCCCGAGCGGATGCTGGCGGCGGACTTTTCGAAGCCAGAGATAAGCACGCCTTCGCGTCGGGCAAGACCCAGCTGGTCAAGACAGCGCCGAACCAGCAGCCGTTCGACGACATCGGCCAAGTCGGCCGGGGCGGTTAGTCGGGTTTTCGCCGAACGGGTGAAGCCGTTCTTCTTGACCGCCGCCTCGACCGAGGCCCGGCTGGCCTCGACCCACAGGCCGCGCCCAGGCAGTTTCCTGCCCAGGTCGGGAACCACCTGGCCATCGGGCCCGGCAACGAAACGGATCAGACGAGATTCATCCATGACCTGGTGCGAAACCAGATCCCGGCGTTCCCTATCGATCGTTGCGTCGCGCAAGCTCATATGTGGCCAGGTCTCCCATCACGCGTTCGACGGTTCAGCGTCGGACGGCTCGTCCTCAGCTGCGGCGTCGGCTTCAGGCGCATCGCCGAAGACCTGGTCGGGATCGTATTCGCCCTCGGCGTACTCGCCTTCGTCCTCATACTCTTCCGGCTCGGGCTGCGGCAGTTCCGAGGCGTCGATCCAGCCGGCGGCGACGCGCGCCTGCAGGATCAGCAGTTCGGCGTCTTCCTGGGCCAGGTTGAAGCTTTCGAGCACGCCCGGAACCTTCACCCGCTCGCCGTTCTTGACCTCATAGCCGCCGCGGATTTCGTCGGTGGCCAGATCGGCCAGATCCTCGACCGTCTTCACGCCGCCTTCGCCCAGGGCGACGGCCATGGCCAGGGTCACGCCCGGCACCTGAAGCACGCCGTCCTCGACGCCCAGTTCGACGCGCTTGGCGTCCAGCTCGGCGGCCTTCTTGTCCAGGAACTCACGCGCGCGGGTTTGCAGTTCTTCGGCGGTGTCCTCATCGAAGCCCTCGATCTCGGAGACTTCGTAGGCGTCGACATAGGCCAGGTCCTCGACCGTGGCGAAGCCTTCGGTAACCAGCAGCTGGGCGATGACCTCGTCCACGTCCAGAGCTTCCTGGAACAGGCTGGTGCGTTCGGTGAACTCGCGCTGACGGCGCTCGGAGTCCTGCGCCTCGGTGATGATGTCGATCTGCCAGCCGGTCAGTTGCGAGGCCAGGCGAACGTTCTGGCCGCGACGGCCGATGGCCAGCGACAGCTGTTCGTCCGGCACGACCACTTCCACACGACCGGCTTCTTCGTCCAGCACCACCTTGGACACCTCGGCCGGAGCCAAGGCGTTGACGATGAAGGTCGGCTCGTCCGGGTTCCACTGGATGATGTCGATCTTCTCGCCCTGCAGTTCGGCGACGACCGCCTGAACGCGCGAGCCGCGCATACCAACGCAGGCGCCGACCGGGTCGATGGAGCTGTCGTTCGACAGGACCGCCATCTTGGCGCGCGAGCCGCTGTCGCGGGCGGCGGCGCGGATCTCGATCACGCCGTCATAGACTTCCGGTACTTCCTGAGCGAACAGCTTGGCCATGAAGCCCGGATGGGCGCGCGACAGCATGACCTGCGGGCCCTTGGCCTCGGGCCGGACGTCGTAAATGTAGGTGCGGATGCGGTCGCCGATGTTGAACACTTCGCGCGGAATGGACTGGTCGCGGCGCATGACGCCCTCCCCCCGGCCCAGGTCGACGATGGTGTTGCCGTATTCGACGCGCTTGACCGTACCGTTGACGATCTCGCCGACGCGATCCTTGAACTCTTCGTACTGGTTGGCGCGCTCGGCCTCCCGGACCTTTCCTGTCACGACCTGACGGGCCATCTGGGTCTGGACGCGGCCGAACTCGAACGGCGGCAGGACCTCGACATATTCCTTGCCGACCTCGGCCTCGGGGTCGCGCTTCTGGGCGTCTCGCAGACGGACCATGGCGCTGTCGTTGAACTCTTCCAGCTCGTCTTCCGGCTGCCAGTCGTCCTCCACGATGGTGACGTGACGGGTCAGGGACAGTTCGCCGGTCTTATGGTCGATCTTGGCGCGGATGTCGTGATGGGCGCCGTAACGCGACTTGGCGCCCTTCTGGATCGCCTCCTCGATCGCCTCGATGACGATTTCGCGCTCGATGTTCTTTTCGCGAGCGACGGCCTCGGCGATCTGCAGCAGTTCGAGGCGGTTGGCGGAAATACCGGTGACGGCCATCAGGCGTTGTCCTCAGAAGGGGTCGTGGTGTCGGTTTTATCTTCGGCGGCCCCATCCTCGGGAGTGCCTTCCGGCAGGCCGTCGTCTTCAGGTTCGCCGCGTGCGGCGCGGATCGCGGCGCCCCGTTTCATCAGGGCGTCGGTCAGGACCAGTTTGGCGTCGCTGAGCCAGTCGAACGGGATCAGGGCGGTGTCGTCCTCTCCGTCCAGATCGATCAGGACGTTGCCATCCTCATATCCGGCCAGGACGCCCTTGAACCGCTTGCGGCCCTCGATCATCCGGTCGGTTTCCAGACGGGCCTCCTCGCCCTCGAACAGGTCGAAGTCGATGGGACGGGTCAGCGGGCGATCGATACCGGGCGACGAGACTTCCAGCATATATTCGCCGGCGATGGGGTCGGCGGCGTCGAACACCTCGGACACCGCGCGGCTCAGCTTGGCGCATTGCTCGACCGAGATGTCGTGGTCAGTCGGGCGCTCAGCCATGATCTGCAGGCGCTGACGCTTGGAGCCCGTCATCAGGCGCACGCGCACAACATCCAGGCCGAGCGAGCCCGCGATGGGGTCGATCAGCTCCAGCAGTTGGCGATCCTGGGCGGTCTTTGCGCGCAAGCGACGTGTATCCAAAACAAAAGCGGCGGTCCGTCCGGGCCGCCGCTTGGAACGACGCCGTTGGACGCCGGTCTAACGATGTGGAGGGCCATATAGGCCCTTCACGTTCGCTTGTCAGCCCCTTTCGCGGCGGGACCGCCGATCAGAACTCCTCCCAGCCCTCCTCCGCCGGGGCGGGTTGCGGTTTCAGGGCGGCGCCGCCGCGTCCCAGAGTCTTCATCGCCGCGGCCGCGAAGCCGGTGCGGATCGGCGCCGGATCGCGACGGGCGACGCGCGGGGCGGCGGCGATGGCGGGGCGCTGGTGCGCGGTCGCCCCGACGCGGAACTGGGCGACGGACGCCTGCAGAGACTGGGCCTCCTGGGCCAGCGAGTGGCTGGCGGCGGTCGATTGCTCGACCATGGCCGCATTCTGCTGAGTGACCTGGTCCATCTGGTTCACCGCCGTATTGACCTGGGCCAGGCCCACGGCCTGCTCCTGGGCCGAGGCGGCGATTTCGGTGACCAGGCCGTCGATCTCGGCGACACGGTCGACGATCCGTTGCAGGGCCTCGCCGGTTTCCCCGACCAGTTTGACGCCGGCGCCGACCTGGCCGGTCGAGGCGGAGATCAGGATCTTGATCTCCTTGGCGGCCTCGGCCGAACGCTGGGCCAGGGCGCGAACCTCGGACGCCACGACCGCGAAGCCGCGACCGGCGTCCCCGGCCCGCGCCGCCTCGACGCCCGCGTTCAGGGCCAAGAGATTGGTCTGGAAGGCGATCTCGTCGATCACGCCGATGATCTGATTGATCTGGACCGAAGAGGTTTCGATGGCCTGCATGGCCTGGATCGCGTCGCGCACGATCTCGCCGGAGGTCTCGGCCTCGCCCTTGGCCGATTGCACGACGTCGGACGCCTGACGCGCGCCCGAGGCGGTCTTGTTGACGGTCGCCGTGATCTGATCCAGCGCCGCAGCCGTCTCTTCCAGACCGGCCGCCTGCTGTTCGGTGCGCCGCGACAGGTCGTCGGCGGCCTGGGAGATTTCGCCCGCGCCGGAGCGGATGCCCGCCACATTGCCGACGACCACCGACACCGCCTGCTGCAACTGGGCGACGGCGTCATTGAAATCGGTCTTCAGCTGGGCGGCCTTGGGCGCGAATTCGATCTCTATCCTGTGGGTCAGGTCGCCGTCGGCCATGGCCGACAGTCCCTGGCCCAGGGCCTGGATGGTGATGCGGTCCGCCTCGGCTTCTCGCGCCTTCTCGGCCTCGCGCGCCGCGCGTTCCTGGTCGCTCATTGAGCGTTGAGCCAGGGCTTCGGCTTCCAGTCGATCCTTTTCGATGGCGGCGTCGCGGAAGATGGCCAGGGCGGCGGCCATCTGGCCGATCTCGTCACGTCGCGCCACGCCGGGAATGTCGCTGGTCTTGTCGCCTTCGGCCAGGCCGCGCATCCGGCGCCCCAGGGCCACCACGGGCGCCGAGACGGACCGACCGATGAACCAGCCGGCCGCTCCGACCGCCAGGGCGACCAACAGGGCCATTCCGCCCAGCGTCAGGGCCGCCTTGCCCACCGCCGCCGCGATCTGATCGGTATAGACGCCGGAACCGATCACCCAGCCCCAAGGCGCGAAACCCTTCACATAGGAGATCTTGGGCGCCGGCGTATCCTGGCCCGGCTTGTCCCAGTCGTAGGCGACGAAGCCTTCGCCCTGGCGTTGGACCACCGCCACGAACGCCTTGAACATCAGCACGCCGTTGGCGTCCTTGTTGCCGCTGAGGTCCGTGCCGTTCAGAGCCGGTTTCATCGGGTGCATCACCATGCGGGGATGCATGTCGTTGATCCAGAAATAGTCGTCGGAGCCATAGCGCATGGCGCCCACGGCGGCCTTGGCGGCGCCCTGGGCCTCGGCGCGGGTCATCCGGCCGGCGGCTTCCTCAGACTGATAATAGGCGACGACGCTGGAGGCGATCTCGACGGCCTTTCGGGTGCGGTCGGCGATCTCGTCGCGCATCACGGCGTCCAGCCGCATCAGCGACAGACCCGTCACCAGCAACAGACCCGCCATCGTCACCAGCGCAAGCAGATTGATCCGCCCGCCGATCGTCAAAGCCTTCATTTTACGCCGCCCGCTCCCGGTTGTTTCACCAGGAAATAGCGACGTTGGTTAAAGGCGCGTCAAAGACGCCGCCGCGTAGGATTGCGTATGCCGCGACGTCAATCGACGCGCCGGTATTCCAGAAACACCGGCGTCGTGTCGCCCAGCCGCTTTTCCTCGTAACGGGTCACGACATGGTCGGCGGGGGGAACGAACCAGTCCTGTTCGGCCGCGTTCTGGCCTTCTGGGCCGACCCGCGCCAGGCCCGGCGTCCGCTCCAGACGCTCGTTCGCCCATTCGGCGTAGTCGAGCCAGTCGGTGACGAAGCGCAGCGTTCCGCCCGGCTTCAGGATGCGAGCGAAGGCCTGGGCCGTCTCGTCCTGCAGCAGGCGGCGCTTGTTGTGGCGCGCCTTGTGCCACGGGTCGGGGAACAGGATCAGCACCCGGTCGACCGAGGCGTCCGGCAAGGCGTCCACCACATCGCGCGCGTCGTCGGCGTGGATGCGGACGTTCTTCAGCCCGCCCTCCTCGACATGGCGCAGGGCCGAGGCCACGCCGTTCAGGAAGGGCTCGCAGCCGATCACCAGGGCGTCGGGGCGCGTGGCCGCCTGGGCCGCCATATGTTCGCCGCCGCCAAAGCCGATCTCCAGCCAGACCTCGGTCGCCTCGGGCATCATCGCCTTGGGGTCCAGCGGCCCGGTCTTGGCATCAGGCACGGCGATGGCGGGCAGCAGGGTGTCCATCAGCGCCGCCTGACGCGGTTTGATCGGGCGGGCCTTGATGCGGCCGAACGACCGCAGCGGGCGGTCGAGGTGCGGGTTGTCGTCCTGGGGACGGTCGTCTGAGTTCATACGCCTGCCGTTAGCGGTCGCGGCGTCGAGCGTCTAGGCGAGCCGTCCGGCCAAGGCCGAAAACCTTTTGACGGTGTGCGCCGAACACCCTTCTATGACGGTTGCAAGACGCGTCGGGCTGTCGCGTCATCGAAAAAGGGGAAACGATGATCGGACATCATCTGCGGGGCGCCAGCCTCGCGGCCATAAGCTGTGCGGTGCTTGGCCTGTCGGCCTGTGCGACCACAGGCCAACCGTCGGACCAGGCCGCGCAGGCCAAACCGTCGCGCGATCGCACCCTGGACGCAGGCCTGGACCCGGCGACGACGCTGGATCCCTATCCCTCGACCTATCAGCCGCTGCCGCGCGAAAACTTTGCTGTGGTCGGCGCCACCATCCTGACCGGCACGGATCGCAAGATCGACAACGGCGTCGTGGTGGTCACGGACGGCAAGATCGCCGCGGTCGGCGACGCCTCGACCCCTGTTCCCACCGGCTACAAGGTCGTGGATGCGCGCGGCCGCTACGTCACGCCCGGCGTCATCGACGTGCACAGCCATTTGGGCGTCTATCCGTCGCCCGGCGTCAGCGGCATGAGCGACGGCAATGAGGCGACCAGCCCCAACACCGCCCAGGTCTGGGCCGAACATTCGTTGTGGCCCCAGGACCCCGGCTTCAACACCGCCCGCGCCGGCGGCGTGACGACGATGCACATCCTGCCCGGCTCGGCCAATCTGTTCGGCGGGCGCGGCGTCACCATCCGCAACGTCCCCTCGATCACCATGCAGGGCATGAAGTTCCCGGCCGCCCCCTATACGGTCAAGATGGCCTGCGGCGAGAACCCCTCGCGCGTCTATGGCGGTCGAAACCAGAGCCCGGCGACCGGCATGGGAAACATGGCCGGCTATCGGGCCGCCTTCATCGCCGCGCGCGAATACAAGGCCAAGTGGGACAAGTGGCATGAGACGGGCGAGGGCGCGGCCCCGACCCGCAATCTGCAGAACGAGACCCTGGCGGGCGTTCTGGACGGCTCGATCCTGATCCAGAACCACTGCTACCGCGCCGACGAGATGGCCCTGATGATGGATATGGCCAAGGAGTTCGGCTACCGCATCTCGACCTTCCACCACGCCACCGAGGCCTACAAACTGGCCCCGCAACTGGCCGCCAGCGGCATCTGCGCGGCCATGTGGACCGGCTGGTGGGGCTTCAAGATGGAGGCGCTGGACGCCATCGAGGAGAACGCCGCCCTAGTCGACGCGCAACCCGGATCGTGCGCCGTCATCCACTCGGATGACGCCCTGCTGACCCAGCGCCTGAACCAGGAAGCCGCCGCCGCCCTGTCGGCCGGTCGCCGCGCCGGGCTGAACATTTCGGAAGAACACGCCATCGGCTGGTTCACCTCCAACGCCGCCAAGGCCATCGGCATCGCTGACCAGACCGGGTCGCTGACGCCCGGCCTGCGCGCGGACGTGGTGATCTGGAGCGCCGATCCATTCTCGATCTACGCCCGCGCCGACCAGGTGTTCATCGACGGGGCCCTGACGTTCGATCGCACCAACCCGGCCTATCAGCCGACCAGCGATTTCGAACTGGGCCAGCCCGGCTACGGCCGAACCGCCGCCAACGTCTCGGAAGGAGCCCGCTGATGCGCCTGTCGTCCATTCTCGCCGGCGCCGTCACGGCCCTGGCGCTGGCCGCGCCTGCGGCCGCCCAATCCGGGCCTCAAACAGCGCGAAACGCGGCAGGCCCAGGTGAAGTCGTAGCCATCGTCGGCGGCCGCATCCTGACCGGAACTTCGGTCATTGAGGGCGGCACGGTCGTGCTGCGTGACGGCAGGATCGTCTCGGTCGGAACCGGCCCCGCCCCGTCGGGCGCGCGCGTCATCGACGCGGCGGGCAAGACCGTGGCGCCCGGTTTCGTCGCCGTCGATTCCGGCCTGGCTGGCACCGAAGTGGGATCGGTGCGCGGCACCAATGAACTGAGGAACAGCGCCAACACCCTCAGCGCCGCCTTCGACATTTCCTACGGGCTGGACCCCTGGTCCTTCACCCTGCCGGTGGCGCGTCTGGGCGGCATCACCCGCGCCGTCGTTGTGCCCCAGCACCCCGGTTCGTCGGGCGGCCATGTGCACGAGGACGAAACGGCCGGCGCCGGCGACGGCGGCTATCAGACGCCCGGCCTGTTCGCGGGCCAGGCGGCCATCATCAACCTGGGCCCCGATCTGTCGGGCGGCGGCGCCGACATTCTGGTCAAGCCGCGCGTGGCCATGGTCGCCCCGTTCGGCGAAGCCGGGGCGTCGGTCGCCGGCGGCGCGCGCGGCGCCCAGTTCGTCCTGTTCAAAGAGACGATGGCCGAGGTGCGCCTCTATGCCCGCAACAAGGCCGCCTACGACCGGGCGGCCCTGCGTAATCTCAGCCTGTCGCGGGCGGATCTGGAAGCCCTGATCCCGGTCGCCAACGGAACCTTGCCGCTGATCGTCACCGTCCACCGCGCCTCCGACATTCAGCAGGTGCTGCGCCTGGCGCGCGAGGAAGGGATCAAGCTGATCCTGGACGGGGCCGAGGAAGGCTGGCTGGTGGCCGGCGACATCGCCGCCGCCAATGTTCCGGTCCTGCTCAACCCCATCGACAACCTGCCCGCCGATTTCGAGATGCGGGCGGCGCGGATGGAGAATGCGGCGGCCCTGAATGCGGCGGGCGTCCTGATCGCCATCAAGGGCAACGAGGGCTCGACCCACCGCGCCCGCGATGCGCGCTACAACGCCGGCAACGCCGTGTCGCACGGCCTGCCCTATCCGGCGGCCATCGCGGCCCTGACGGTCAATCCGGCCAAGATCTTCGGCATGGCCGGTCAGTTCGGCCAGATCGCGCCGGGCGCAGCCGGCGACGTGGTGGTCTGGTCCGGCGATCCGCTTGAGCCGCTGAGCCAGCCCTCGGCCGTCTTCGTCAACGGCGTGGAGCAGCCTTTGACCAGCCGCCCGCTGATGCTGCGCGACCGCTATCGCCAGCAGACGCCGATGCCGCCGGCCTATCGCAACTGACGCCCACATCGGGACGGACGAAAGGGCGGGACTTCGGTCTCGCCCTTTTGCATTTGGGCGCACTTCCAAACCCACTATGTTGGGCCTCAAGTAGCGCGAAGCGCGATAGGCCCACCTTCCAGAATGCCCACCGTCCTCTACATCGACGCCGACGCCTGCCCGGTGAAGGAAGAGGTCTATCGCGTCGCGCGGCGCTATGGGCTGAAGACCTATGTCGTGTCCAACGGCTGGATGCAGGTTCCGCGCGAGGCGCTGATCGAACAGGTGGTGGTCGACGCCGGTCCCGACATCGCCGACGACTGGATCGCCGAGCGTGCCGCCCTTGGCGACGTAGTGATCACCGCCGACATTCCCCTGGCAGACCGCTGTCTGAAGTCGGGCGCCCAGGCGCTGAAATCGAACGGCCAGCCCTTCACCCCGGACTCCATCGGCTCGGCCCTGGCGGGGCGGATGGTGGGCGAGCATCTGCGGTCGATGGGCGTGGCCACGTCGGGCCCGCCGCCGTTTTCCGCCGCCGACCGCTCGCGCTTTCTCCAGGCGCTGGATCAGGCCGTGGTCAAGGCGCGCAAGATCGCCACATGACCACCGTCATCCCCGAGGAAGAGCTTGAGTTTCATTTCTACCGCGCCGGCGGCCCGGGCGGTCAGAACGTCAACAAGGTCTCGACAGCCGTCCAGATGCGGTTCGACGTGAAAAACTCGCCGTCCCTGACCGATCCGGTAAAGACTCGGCTGATGAAACTGGCCGGCAGCCGGTTGACGCTGGAAGGCGTCATCCTGATCACCGCCGTGCGCCATCGCACACAGGAGCGTAATCGCGCCGATGCCGTCGAACGGCTTCAGGCCATGGTGGACGAAGCGTCGATCCGGCCGGTCTATCGCGTGCCGACCCGCCCGACCAAGGCCTCGAAGGAGCGGCGGCTAAAGGCCAAGACCAGCCGGGGCGCAATCAAATCCGGTCGCGGCAAACCCACCGTGGACTGAACCCCGATCGGTCTGCGCGGGGTGGAGGTCAGCCCTGGGCCGGCCGGAACAAGAGGGCGGCGATCTTGTCGTCAGCGTCGAAGCCGATCAGCCATTCGGTCGCCTGGTTGTCGAAGGTGACCTTGAACATCTGGGCCTCGCCCTCCTGACGTTCGTATTCGACGGTCTTGACCGCGCCGAAGCTCTTGATCAGCGAGCCGACCTGTTCGGCCTGCTGACGGATCTGGCCCGCCAGATTGGGGGTGAAGTCGGAATAGTCTAAACCGCCGCCTTGAATGTCGGCGATCACGCCGCGCAGCGCCTCTTCCGAGCGGGCGATGTCGGGCGCCGCTGCAGGCGCGGCAGAGGGAGTTGGGGCGGTCGCAGGGCGAGCAGGCGCGGCCTGCGTGTGAGGCTCCGTCTGGGCCTGGGCCGGGCGGTCGAAGGCGTTGGGCACGGAAGCGGCCGCCGCCGATTGAGCCGATGCCGGCATGGGGGCCAGCAGCAAGGCTGCGCCAATCGCCGAAAGGGTAAGGGTCGTCTTCATCCGCGAAGGCTCCGGTCAGGTCAGATAGGGCCAGAGCGAAAGGCCCAGGGCCGTCAGGGCCGCGATGACCGCGACCGTGACGGAAGCCGCAAGCCAAGCCGGAGTTCCCGACTTTTCCATGACCACCGTCGTCGGACGCGGCGGTTCCTGCACCAGACGCGAGATGGCGCGCGCGGCGGCGATCATCTCGTTGATGGCGTCGCGCGCCTGGGCCTGGGGCCCCAACTCGCGCTTGATCCAGCGCTCGACCACGGGCTGCGCCGCCTTCCACAGGTCGTGATCGGGCTGAAGGCGGCGGGCAACCCCCTCGACCGACACCATCGTCTTCTGCAGCAGGATCAGTTCGGGCCGCAGGCTCATGTCGAACAGGGCCGTGATCTCGAACAACTGGCCCAGCAGGCGGCCCATCGACACCTGACTGGCGGCGCGGCCGATCACCGGCTCCCCGACCGCGCGCAGGGCCTGGGCGAACGTCTCGACCGAATGGTGGGCGGGTACGTATCCGGCCTCGAAATGGACGCGGGCGATCCGGTCGTAGTCGCGGCTGATGAAGCCCCACAGAATCTCGGCCAGATAGCGCCGCTCCGCCGGTCCCAGCCGCCCGACGATGCCGAAGTCGATCGCCGTCAGATGCGCCGGGGCGCTGGCGAACAGATTGCCCTCGTGAAGGTCGGCGTGAAACGCCCCGTGGTCCAGCGCCTGCACCAGAAAGGCGCGCACCACATTGTCGGCCAGCAGATTGACGTCCAGCCCGGGCAGTTCGGTCAGGGTCGGGTCGGTCATGGGCACGCCCTGCGCCCATTCCAGCGTCAGCACGCGCCGGCCCACCCCGTCCCAGATCACGGCCGGCGCCGACATATAGCCGTCCTTGGCCATCACCTCGGCCATCTCGCTGGCGGCGGCGGCCTCCAGCCGCATATCCAGCTCCAGGTCCAGCGAATTGGCGATGGTCTCGACGAAGGCCTGCGGCTCCAGACGCCGTGACAGGGGAACCAGTTTCCACACCAGGGCCGCCCCCAGACGCATGGAATCCAGACCGTTGGCTACGCGACGTTCGACCCCTGGTCGCAGCACCTTGACCGCCACGGCTCGCCCATCCGCCAGGGTCGCGCGGTGCGCCTGGGCCAGCGAGGCGGCGGCGACCGCCGGCCCCAGATCGACGAACAGGCTCTCGACCGACCGCCCCAGCGACCGCTCGATCTCACGCCGCGCCTCATCCAGCGGGAAGGGCGGCAGCTTGTCCTTCAGCCGGCCCAGGTCGCGCGCGAACTCCAGGCCAAAGATGTCGGCGCGCGTAGCCAGAACCTGGCCCAGCTTGATCGCAACCGGTCCCAGATGTTCGAAAGCCGCGCCCAGCCTCTGGCCCGGCCGCCCCTGACGCCCCGCCTTGCCGGAAAACAGCTGGACGAACCGCGCGAACGGCCGCGTCCAGGCCGGCAGCAGGGGCGTGATCTCGCGTGGGACGAGGGCGTCGTGACGCACCAGAACCCACAGCCAGCCCAGCAGACGCAGGAAGGACGCGACAGGGTTCTGCACCGCCACGGTCGCGGGCGGCGGCGGGGCCGTGCGATAGATGCGGCTGGTCAGATCGCCCACCCGTGGTGGATGGCGGCGATCCCGCCCGACAGATTGGTCACGGAGACGCGTCGGAACCCGGCGTCCTCGATCAACCCCTTGAACGCCTGCTGGTCGGGGAAGCGGCGGATGCTCTCGACCAGATACTGATAGCTTTCGCGGTCCTTGGCGACCCAGCCGCCGATGCGCGGAATGGCGTGGAAGGACCAGGCGTCATAGACCTTGCGGATCGGCGTGGTCGTCGGTCGCGAGAACTCCAGGCACAGGAACCGCCCGCCGGGCTTCAGCACGCGCCGCGCCTCGGCCAGGGCTTTGTCGATATGGGCCACGTTGCGGATGCCGAAGCTGATCGAATAGGCGTCGACCGAGGCGTCGGGCAGCGGCAGGTTCATGGCGTCGCCGACCGACCAGCTCATCTCCGGTTCGCCGCCCTTGTGCACGCCGGCCAGGATCATCTCGGCGTTGTAGTCCAGCACGATGACATTGGCGTCGTCGCCGCCGCGACGCTCCTGCGCCGCGCGCGCCATCTTGGAATAGCGGCGCGCCATGTCGCCGGTGCCGCCCGCCACGTCCAGGATGGTTTCGCCCGGACGGGGGTTCAGCTTGGCGGCGGCGATGTCCTTCCAGATACGGTGGACGCCCACGCTCATCAGGTCGTTCATCACGTCGTAGTTCGAGGCCACGGAATCGAAGACCCCGCGCACCATCTTGACCTTCTCGCGCGCATCCACGTCGCGAAAGCCGAAGGAGGAACGATCGCCCGAAGAATGCGGGCCGTGGGAGGAGGCGTCGGTCATGGTCATCGTCTAGCGCGTCGCTGCGCCGCCGTCACCCGATCACGACCACCATCAGGCCGCCTGCGGCTGGGGCAGGTCCAGATCCTTCATCACATCGCGCATCAGGCCGTAACAACCGCACGAGGCGGCCTCCAGCCCGTCGCGATCCAGAACCTTGACCCAGCCTCGGCCGCGCTGGATCAGCGACTTGCCTTCCAGCACCGATCCCACTTCGGAAACGGTGGCGCGACGCACGCCCAGCATTCCGGCGATATCGGCTTGGGTCAGGTCGAAACGATCGTCCTCGGCCCGGTCGTGCAGCGTCAGCAGCCAACGCGCCAGCCGTTCGTCCAGCCGGTGCTGGGCGTTGCAGGCGGCGGCCTGCTGAACCTGGGCCATCAGGCCTTCGGTGAAGCGCGACAGGGCCAGACGCAGGCTCTCGCTCCTGTCCAGCGCCTGGCCGAACACCTCAGCCGAACAATAGGCGGCCAGACCATCCCGCTGGGAGATCGCCCGGCTGGCGGCGCGCGCGTTCAACGGGCCGCAGGTCACGCCGATCAGGCCTTCGCGGCCGATGGCGGCCGTCTCGACCATTTTGTCGTCGGGCAACACGGTCATCAGCGACACGACCCCCTTGATCGGGAACCACACCTGATCGACCGCCTCGCCCGCGTCGTAAAGCATCTGGCCGCGCGTGATCTCGCCCTGTTTCAGGTGGGGTTCGATCCATTTGCGGTCGGCCGCATCCAGAGCGGCGAGCCAGAGATTGTCCATCGGCGTCTCCTCCCGCGTCGGCCGGCGGACCGATCACGATGAAGGGCCACGGTCACGCTTGAGCGCCCGGATCAACGCACAAGCTTGACCGGGTGTTCCCACACTTGCCGCGCCTCTCCGGGCGCCTTACGCCGAAGGAAAAGAGGAAACATCGATGACCGACGCGCGACTTGACCTAAAGGAAACGCTGCAGGGCCTCCCGGCATGGCGCGTCGCAGACGACGACCGTCCCGCCTTGGCGCGAAGCCTGACCTTCGGCGATTTCAACGCCGCCTTCGGCTTCATGACGCGCGTCGCCCTGATGGCGGACAAGATGGATCATCACCCGGAATGGTCCAATGTCTACAATCGCGTAGAGGTCCTTCTGACCACCCACGACGCCGATGGCGTGACGCAGCGCGACGTGACCCTGGCCCGCTTCATCGACAAGGTCGCCGCCGAACTGGGGGGCGCCGCATGAGCCGCCCCGAAGAGCGACAAGAACGGCGCCCCGGCCGTGTCGCCGGCAAGACCATCCTGATCACCGGCGCCGCCGGTGGACTGGGCGAGGCCATGGCCTTCATGCTGGCGCGCGAGGGCGCCCGCGTCGCCGTGACCGACATCGACGGCCCGCGCGCCCAGGCCCTGGCGGCGCGGATCAATGCGGAGGTTGACGGCGCGGCCTTCGCCTACGCCCACGACGTGGCCAGCGAGGCCGATTGGACCCGCGTCGTCGCCGAGGCGGTCTCGGATCTGGGCGGCCTGTCGGTTCTGGTCAACAACGCCGGCGTCGGCGGCCCCCTGGCCTTCGTCGAACAGGACACGGTCGACAACTGGCAGCGTCAGTATGAGATCAATCTGCGCTCGATCATGCTGGGCGCCAAACACGCCATGCCGCATCTGCGCGCGGCCGCCCCGGCCTCGATCATCAATATTTCGTCCATCGCCGGCCTGGTCGCCGCGCCCGGCATGGGCGCCTATAACGCCACCAAGGCCGCCGTCTGGATGTACACCAAGACCCTGGCGCTGGAGGCGGCCAAGGCCGACTGGAACGTGCGCTGCAACTCGGTCCATCCGGTCTTCATCAAGACCCCGATCCTGGATCCCTTCATCGCCATGGCCGGCGGCGACGAGGACAAGGCCCACGAACGTCTGGCGCGTGGCATTCCGTTGAAGCGGATCGGCGAACCCGACGACGTCGCCTATTGCGTCCTCTATCTGGCCTCCGACGAGTCCAAGTTCGTGACCGGCTCGGAGTTCAAGATCGACGGCGGCATGACGGCGCAGTAGCACGCGGTTTGAGACCGGAAACCGGCCGTGCGGCGCCAATCGACCGGCGCTCTTCGCTATTCGGGATTGAGGCCGCCCGCGCCATGCTGTAAGCGGCCTTTTCCGGCGTCCACGCCGTACGCGCACCCGTAGCTCAGCTGGATAGAGTACTGCCCTCCGAAGGCAGGGGTCACAGGTTCGAATCCTGTCGGGTGCGCCATCGCTTCCTGCATTCTCAAGCCTTCCAGACAGCGCCGCCCATCCGTTTAGGCGTGGCGCGAGAGACACGCTGCATTCGTGCTGTGTGACCGAGGCTTGACCAAGTGTGACGTTATCTCATAACACACGTCATCCCTGATCTAAGGTCCCCGTCCATGCGTTCCTCCCCCACCTTGCGCTCGCTGCTTCTGGCCGCCGTCGGCTCCACCGTGCTCGCCGGCGCGGCGACGGCTCAGTCCGCCAACACCCCGCCGCCCGCCGCCGCACCGACCAAGCTGGACGACATCGTCGTGACCGGCGCCCCCTATGGCCTCAGCCAGCGCGCCGCCGTCATCGCCACCGACGTTCTGGACGAACAGACCCTGGCCACCGCGCCGGCCGCCTCCCTTGGCGATCTGGTCAGCGGCCGTCCCGGCGTGCGGTCGACCGACTTTGCGCCAGGCGCCAGCCGTCCGGTCATTCGCGGGCTTAGCGGGCCGCGCGTTCAGGTGCTGACCAACGGCATCGGCCTGATCGACGCCAGCTCGGTCTCGCCCGACCACGCCGTGGCGACCGACCCGGCCGAAGCCAACCGGATCGAGATCATCCGCGGCCCCGCCACCCTGGTCTATGGCGGATCGGCCATCGGCGGCGTGGTCAATGTTCTGGACGACCGCATTCCGACGAAAATCCCGGACGGCGGCGTCTCGGGCGTCGTCTCCACCCAGGCTTCCAGCGTCGACGACGGCCGCAGCGGCTTCGCCCGCGTCACCCTGGGGTCCGGAAACTTCGCCTTCAACATCGATGGCGTGAAGCGCAAGACCGACGACTACGACATTCCCGCGCCGGCCGTTTCCGCCCGTCGCGCCGCCGCCGAAGGCATCGCGCGCGAAGACACGGGCACGCAGCCCAACTCCTACACCGATCTGGAAACCTGGGGCGTCGGCGGTTCCTACATCGGCGACAAGGGTTTCGCTGGCGTGTCGTACAAGAACACCGACAGCGAATACGGCACGGTCGCTGAAGAATCCGTCTTCATCAAACTGAACCAGGAACGCTGGGACGCGCGCGGCGAATACCGTTTCGACGCCGGTCCCTTCGCGGCCCTGCGTGGCTCATACGGCCACGCCGACTACACCCACACCGAGTTCGAGGCCGTGGGCGAGCCGGGGACGATCTTCAACTCGGACGGCTGGGAGGCGCGGGCCGATCTGGTTCAGCGCGAGCGCAACGGATGGAACGGCGCGGTCGGCGTCCAGGCGCTGTCTCGCAACTTCGAAGCCATCGGCGAAGAGGCCTTCGTGCCCACCGTCGATATCGACGAACTGGGCGTCTATACGGTTCAACGGCTGGACCGGGGCAACCACGGTTTCGAGGGCGGCCTGCGCTATGATCGGCGCGAGTTGAGCGGCACGCCCATCGGCGGCGTCAGCCAGGTGAACCGCGAGTTCGACAACTGGTCGGCCTCTGCCGCCGCCTTCATCCGCCCGGCGCAAGGCCTGTTCCTGGGCCTCAGCCTGGCGCACAACGAGCGCGCGCCCAGCGAGGTCGAACTGTTCGCCGACGGCGTCCACATCGCCACCGCCGCCTATGAAACCGGCGACCTGAACCTGAACAGCGAGAAGGTCACCACCCTGGAGGGCACGGCCCATTACGACCGTGGCCGGTTCACGGGCGACCTGCATCTGTATCACTCGTGGTACGATGGCTTCATCGACGAACGACCAACGGGCGAGCAGTTCTATTTCGCCGAAGAGGACGAGAACTTCCCCGTCTATCGCTTCGTCCAGACCGACGCGAAATTCTACGGCTTCGAACTGGAAGGCGCCTATGCCCTCTGGCAGGACGGCGATCGCAAACTGTCGCTGGAAGGGGCCGCCGACTTCGTCCACGCCCAGACCGATTTCGGGCCGGCCGCGCGCATTCCGCCCTATTCCGTCACCGGCCGTCTGGCCTGGACCTCGACCCGTTTCGACGCCAGCGCGGAAGTCCGTCACGTCGGCGAACAGGATCGCGTCGCCAACGAATTCGAGCTGCCGACCGACGACTACACCCTGTTGAACGCCGCCGTCGCCGTGCGTCCGTTCGACCAGAAGAACATCACCTTGTTCGCCGAGGCCCGCAACCTGACGAACGAAGAGGCGCGCGAGCACGTCTCCTTCCTCAAGGACATCGCCCCACTTCCCGGCCGCAATCTGCGCGTCGGCGTGGCCTATCGCTTCTAGACGTCGTCTTCAAAGACGAGCCGTCCTGGCGGGCGGGTCGACGACGCCCCGCCCGCCTTTTTCGGGTCAGCCGACCGGCGCCTGGACGTCGCCCGTCCGCTTCAACTTGCCCCAGCTCTGGCCCAGGCCGGACAAGGCCCGCTCCAGCGCGCGCCAAACCACGACGTACATGATCTGGCGATAGACGAACCGTTGCGTCGGCAGCAGCCACAGGTCGCCGCGCTTCTCTCGGTCGAAGCCGAAAGCGACCCAGCCGGCCGCCAGCTCCAGCACGGTGAAGGCGAGATAGACCCCCAAGGTGAACCACAGTGTGGGGTTGGGCGCGGCGTCCACATCGGCGTGCTGCAGACTGGCCATCCACGCCAGCCCCTGCATCAGGATCGCCGCCGCCAGTTGCAGGTCGATCAGCGGCGCCAGGACCTGGCCCACGATCTGGAACAGCCACAGACTGGGCAGGGCCAGTCCGCCGAACCAACCGTGGCGGAACGTCGAACGCCGGTGCTTCCACAGGCATTGCAGGGTGCCGAAGCTCCAGCGGAACCGCTGTTTCAACAGGCCGCCCAGCGACGACGGCGCCTCGGTGAAGGCCAGGGCCGTCGGTTCGTTGGCGATGACCCAGCCGGCCTCTCGCACGCGCCAGGTCAGATCCATGTCTTCGGCCAGGGTGTCTGAACGATAACCGCCCAACCCCCGCAGCACATCGGTGCGCCACGCCCCGATCGCGCCCGGCACGACCGTCACGGCGTTCAGCAGGGCCAGGGCGCGCCGGTCGATATTCTGACTGGTGATATATTCGATGGACTGCCAGCGGGTGACCAGATTGCTGCGGTTGCCCACCTTCACATTGCCGGCCGCCGCGCCGACCTGGGGATCGGCGAACCAGGCCGCCAGTCGCGCCAGGGCGTCGCCGGACAGCTGCGTATCGGCATCGACCCCCACGACCACAGGCGCGGTCGCCTCCATCAGCGCCAGGTTCAGCGCCGAGGCCTTGCCGCCATTGGCCTTGCGCCTCAGCCGGACGCGCGGGTCATGGCCGAACGCCTCGGCGACCACCTCATAGGTGCCGTCGGTGGAGCCGTCGTCGACCACCAGCACGGCGACATCGACATCTCGACTGGCCAGCAGACTGTCCAGGGTACGGCGGATCACCGTCGCCTCGTTGAAGGCGGCGACCAGCACGTCCACGCGTGGACGCGGCGCCGTCGGATCGACCGGGGCGGCCCGCCGCCGGCGCCGTGACGCCAGCGCCAGCATCAGCACGATCCGCACCAGACCCAGGCCGATCGCTAGGTTGAAGCCCACGAACAGCACCACCCCCACCGCATGGGAAAAGCCGAAGGCGGCCGAGTCCGCCGCGATCAGCGACCGCTCGCCCGGCGGCAGGCTCGGCATGGTCTGATCGGGCGTGCGCCCTACCAGACCGCCGATGGTGGTCAGGCGATACCCCCTAGCGCGCAGGGCGTCGATCAGGACCGGCAGGGCCTTCACCGTAGCGGACCGGTCGCCGCCGGCGTCGTGCAGAAGGATGGCGTGACCGGCGTCGACCTGGGCCAGAACCTCGGACACGATCTCATCGGGCCGCAGCCGGTGACTGGCGCCGTTCGCATCGGTCCGGCTCAGGTTCCAGTCGTTGGGGTCGATGGATTCGCCGGCCGTCGTGTAGCCCAGCCTGGACGCCACCGCGATCGGCAGGATCTCGCCATAGGATTCCGGCTCGGAATCGGCGTTGTATGGCGGCCGGAAAAGGGTGACTTGTCGATCCAGTATGCTTTCCAGCGCCCGATCGGTCGCCGTCAGCTCCAGCCGCACCCGCTCCTCGTCTACATGGGCCATATTGGGGTGGGTGAAGGAGTGGTTGCCGATTTCGTGGCCTTCGTCACGGACGCGCCGGACCAGATCGGGATTGGCCGCGGCGTTGCCCCCGATCATGAAGAAGGTCGCCTTGACGCCCTTGGCCTTGAGCACGTCCAGAATCTCGGGCGTCCATTCCGGGTCGGGACCATCGTCGAACGTCAACGCCAGGGTGCGGTCCGGCGCGCCGGTGCGCCGCACGGTCCAGGCCGAGGGCCAGCGGGTCCAGACCTCGTCCCCGACCAGGCCGCTGGCCGGATCGACAGCGATGCGTCGGTCGCCCGGGTGCGGCGCGTCGATGACGTCCAGCAGTTCCCCCTGGCCGGTGAAGGCGATCTGTTGCGTCAGGGCGACGTGGTCCAGCGCAGGAATGACCTTGATCGCCGGCGCGCCGTTGCGGCCGATTACGAACCAACTGGCCGGATCCTCCTCGCCCAAGGCCCACAGGGCGGCGCCGCGCAGACCCCGGTCGCGGCCCAGCGTCATGGCGTTGGCCACCGATGCCGCGTCCTGCATCCACACCTCGTGCTTTCGCCCCTGATCGTCGGTGTAATGGAAGGTGGGCTGCAGCGCCTTGGGATCGAAATCGACCACGTCGGCCGGGTCGTCCTCGGGTCGATAGCCCTTCGCCGTCGCCAGCGCCGCCGTCGTGGTCAGGGATTCGGCCGAGCGATCGCCCTCGCGCCAATCGTAAGCATAGGCGCCGACGCCCAGGATCAGCTTGTCCGCGGGAACCAGCCGCGTGAAGCGGGCGATCGCCTGATCCACGAACAGGGCCGAAGAAATCGGTCCCGGCAGGCTGTCCTCGCCGTGTTCGTCATAGGCCATGATGGCCGCATAATCGACGACGCCAGACAGGGCGCGGATGTCGTGATCGCTCAGTCCGACCTCCAAAGCGATGGACAGTTCTCGGCCGTCCGCGTTCAATCGTTGACGCAGCTGGGCCAGCCAGGGGGTCAGCCGTGCGATCTGTTCGGGCGACACCTGTTCGAAGTCGATCTGCAGCCCGGCGAAATCGTTCGTACGGACGAAATCGGTCAATCGATCCATGACGTGCTGGGCGTTGGCGGGCGCCAGCATCCGGTCTATGCGTGCGGCGTCGAACCGCCCCTCCGTCGCGTTGCCGACTACAGGCACGATCTTGACGCCGTGCGCGCGCGCCGCTGCGATCAGCGGTCGCGTCGTCGGATTGCGCGTCGGATCCCAGTCCTTGGTCAGGATGTCGCCGCCGTCGTCGCGCAGCTCGATCCATGTCGGATAGACGTGCGTCAGATCTCCGGCATGGCGCACGAAGGAATCCAGCGCCCCGTCTTCCCACGGCGCAAACCACGCCCCAGCGATGGACGCCCCCCTCGCCGGCGGCGCAGGACGGACCGGCCGTTGACGATGGGCGATGTAGCGCAACAGGGCGCGTTCGGCCCCGCGCGTCCTATGCGCCGCCACCACCGCTGAAGGCGCCACGACCGACAATCCCGTCAGACTGGGCAGGATCATCAGGCTGGCCACGAATCCGGCCAGCACAACCCCCGCCACGATCGCGGCGACCATCGCGGTCATCCTCAGCCGTTTTGCGCGTCGTCCTGTGGCGTCATGGAACACCGCCGTTGCGTCTGGGTGGGATTTGGAAGCGTCAGACGTCATTTTGCGCGAGCCTCGTCGCGGCAAATCCCGCGTCAATCCGTCGCATATCGACGAAGAACGGCGGGATATGGGCAGTCATTCGCGATGGCCGCGCCGACTGGCGCGGCTGCTCGCTGGACACGAAAAAGCCCGCATGGGGTTACCGTGCGGGCTTTTTGGATTTGGGTGCGGGAGTAGGATTTGAACCTACGACCTTCAGGTTATGAGAACGGTTTATACTGTTTTCGAGTCTTGCGATATTGCTGCTTACTGCCGTTCAAATCCCTACTACGCCGGACTTTCTGTTGACGATCCCGCCGATCTGACTCACCTTTCCTGCGATCTATTTCGCCCTGCTTTTCCGCCGAACGCTTCCGTCTTGCTTCCACGGATCGACCGGCCTGAGAAGCGGCGGATATGCTGGAAAGGACTTGGAGATGGCTGGCGAGAAGTTGAGCAAGCGCGTGGTGGACCGGCTGGAGGCCCGCGCCAAGGACTACATCGTCTTCGACGGCGAACTGCCGGGGTTCGGTGTCCGGGTGATGCCGAACGGCAAACGCTTCTACCTGATCCAGTATCGCCGGCACGGCCGGACCCGGCGCATGGCGCTGGGCCAGCATGGCGTGGTGACGGCCGAGCTCGCCCGCCGCGAGGCCAACCGCATGCTGGGCGCCGTACGCGGCGGCGGCGACGATCCGGCGACGCTGCGGGATCTGGAGCGCCAGGCGGCGACGGTGCAGGAGTTGGGCGCGCGGTTCCTGAAGGAACACGTGGCGGTGCGCTGCAAGCCGACCACCGCCTACGAGTACAACCGGGCGGTTGAGTTCTTCATCAACCCCTTCTTCGGCAAACAGCGGGTGAGGACCGTGACCTCGGCCGATGTGGCGGAGCTTCATGGGAAGTATGCACACACGCCCTATCAATCGAACCGGGTGCTGGGCGTTCTCTCCAAGATGATGAACCTGGCCGAGGTCTGGGGCATGCGGGACAAGCGCACCAATCCCTGCGACGACGTGAAAGGTTTCCCCGAGCGCAAGCGAGAGCGCTTCCTGTCGCCTGAAGAGATCGAGCGCCTGGGCGCGGCCCTTCAAGAGGCCGAGCGCACAGGCGCGGAAAGCCGCTTCGCTGTCGCCGCCTTTAGACTGCTGCTTCTCACCGGCTGCCGCCTTCGCGAGATCCAGACGTTGAAGTGGAGCTACATCGATTTCAAAGCGGGCCGGTTCCGCCTCCCAGACAGCAAGACTGGGCCGAAGACGGTCTATCTCGGCGACGCCGTGGTCGAACTGCTGCGCAAACTGCCTGAGGTCGATGGCAATCCCTATGTCATCGTCGGCAAGCTTGAAGGCCGTCATCTGACCGACCTTCAGCATCCGTGGCGGCGCATCCGCAAGACCGCTGGCCTGGATGATGTGCGTATCCACGACCTGCGGCACACCTATGCGTCGGACGGCGTCCTGGCTGGCGAAGGTCTGCCGATGATCGGCAAGCTGCTCGGCCACACCCAGGTTCAGACCACCGCCCGCTATGCGCATCTGGCGGACCACCCGGTCAGGGAGGCTGCGACGCGGATCGCGGGGCGGCTGGCGTTGGCGCTGGGGTGATTGGGCATAGGCCCTGCCCTGCTCTTCTTCTCAGGATCGGCAGATCGCGCGCTCACGGTTGAAGCGGTCCCACACCACCGTCGTCCCGCTGCGGATCATGGCGCAGTTGATCTCCACGTCGGCGGGGGTCCAGCAGATCGCTGTGATCCGGTTGTAGCTTTGGCCGATACGCTCGCAACGGATCGTCCGGTTGGAGGCAAGGCGGCGAAGTTCAGCCGTTGCGGACGCGGCCGATGCCGTGGGACAGGGATGCCCCGGCGAGCAGGTCTCGTCACTCTCCCGCGCCGCGACGGCATGAAGTCGGATGCGCGTCCCATCCTCACAGCGGAGGGTGTCGCCATCGTTCACATAGGCGACTTCGCAGGCGAACCGATCGGCGGTCGGCGCTGCTGCCGCCCCCGTCTCCGGCTCCGGCTCCGGCTCCGCGGCCAGCATCTGCTCCAACTTCGGTGCCAAGCGTTCGAACTCTTCGTCCAGTGGCCAGTAGACCACCGTCAGAAACGCCGCCGCCGCCACGCCGGCGACGGCGACTGCGAAGCGCCAAGGATGGCTGCGACGGCGTCCTCTTTTGATGGAAGACGACGGAAGACGGGGACGATGGCGACGGCGGCTCATGACCGCATTTTGTCCTAGCCTCGTTTAGAGAGGGTTGAACCCTCCCCCCCTTTCGTCAGAACAACAGACGTACCTGTTAGTTAAAGATGCGCCGTCCAATGTTCTTCCGATACGATCGAAAGCGCGCTGCCCTCGTCCCGCCAAGCCGAGGCCTGGAGGATTTTGTTGCCAAAGCTAGAGTGTTTCCATGACTCGGTAGCGTAAGCCCCTGACGTGACCCCCATTTCTCATCCAGCCATAACGAGAGTCCTTTGGTGATCTGAG
>CAUPWX010000025.1:0-33373 GCA_963515305.1 uncultured Brevundimonas sp. | reverse complement strand
TGCGGGCGCAGGCGTCTCCACGGCGGGCGACGCCCGCGCCGCAGACGCGTCCTGGCGCCAGCGCCACCGCCGCACAGCGTCCGCAGCCTGCGCCTCAACCCGCCGCACCTTCCCCCACGCCCGCGCCGACCGTTCGGACCGAGCCGCTGGTGGTCGTGCCGGCCGCCCCGACACCAGCCCCAACACCTGCGCCCACCGCCGCCCGTCCGACCGCCAGCGATCCCGACGGCCCGGTGGTGACGCGCCCGCAACCGCTGGACTGATCGCGGCTTTCGCGCGGCGACAGGTGACGAAGCGGCCCGGAGCCCCTACCTAGCGTCCATGACCGTTCACGCCGCCCCGCCGCCCATCCTAGACGCCGCCGGCGTCGACACCGACGAAGCCCTGTCGATCCTGAAGACCGCCCTGACCGGGGCCGACGACGGCGAACTGTTCCTGGAGCGGTCCGAGAGCGAGAGCCTGGTGTTCGACGACGGCCGGCTGAAGTCCGCCGCCTATGATGCGACCGAGGGCTTCGGCCTGCGGGTCGTGGCGGGCGAGACCGCCGGCTATGCTCACGCCAATGAAATCTCGGCCGCCGCCCTGCGCCGCGCCGCCGACAGCGCCGCCCTGGCCAAGCAAGGCCATGCCGCCGTCGTCGCCGAAGGGCCCCGCGCCACCAATCAGAAACTGTATGGCGAAGTCGATCCCCTCGCCTCGCCCGCCTTCTCCGACAAGATCGCCCTGCTGGCCGAGATCGACGCCTGGGCCCGCGCGCGCGACCCGCGCGTGGTTCAGGTGTCCGCCTCTCTGGTCGGCGAGCGCCGCGCCATCGAGATCCTGCGCGCCGACGAGCGGGCCGTGCGCGACGTCCGGCCCCTGGTCCGGCTGAACGTCTCCGTCACCGTCGAACAGAACGGCAAGCGCGAGAGCGCCTCGTCCGGCGCCGGCGGCCGGGCCGGGTTCGAGACCTGGGTCACCCCCGAGCGCTGGCAGGCCCAGGTGGACGAGGCCCTGCGTCAGGCTCTGGTCAATCTGGACGCCGTCGACTGTCCGGCGGGCGAGATGGACGTGGTCCTGGGGGCCGGCTGGCCCGGCGTCCTGCTGCACGAGGCCATCGGCCACGGTTTCGAGGGCGACTTCCACCGCAAGGGCTCCTCCGTCTTCAACGGCATGATGGGCAAGCGCGTCGCCGCGCCGGGGGTGACCGTCGTGGACGACGGCTCCATCGCCGGACGCCGCGGCTCCCTGTCGGTCGACGACGAGGGCACCCCGACCTCGCGCACCGTCCTGATCGAGGACGGGATCATGGTCGGCCTGATGCACGATCGGCTGTCGGCGCGTCAGCTGGGCGTGGCGGCCACCGGCAATGGCCGTCGCCAGTCCTTCGCCCATATGCCCATGCCGCGCATGACCAACACCTTCATGGAGGGCGGCCGGGATTCGAAGGCCGACATGATCGCCAATACGAAGCGCGGCCTTTACGCCGCCAACTTCTCGGGCGGCCAGGTGGACATCACCAACGGCAAGTTCGTGTTCCAGTGCAACGAAGCCTATCTGATCGAGGACGGCGTCATCACCGCCCCCGTGCGCGGCGCCACCCTGATCGGCGACGGCGCCACGGCCCTGACCAAGATCCAGATGATCGGCGACGACTTCGCCTTTGATCCCGGCGTCGGCGTCTGCGGCAAAGCAGGACAAGGGGTGCCGGTGGGCATCGGTCAGCCTTCGCTGAAGATCGGCGGCCTGACGGTGGGCGGAACGGCGGTCTGACCGCCAAAGGAACCGTAACGGACGACTGGGTGTTTTCCCGCCACACTGGAGAGGAAGCCCCATGCCCACCGAACGCACTGTCGAACATCCCGATGGCCGGGTCGAACGCATCACCGAAACCAGCGCCGCCCCGACCACAGTAGTCGAGCGTCGCGGCAGCGGAATGGGCGCGATCGTGGCCCTGGTGATCGGCCTGCTGGCCGTCATCGTGATCGGCTATTTCCTGATGAACATGAACCGCAACGACGCGGTCGAATCCAACGCCATCGCCGGTGCGGCCGAGAGCGTCGGCAACGCCGCCGACAACATCGGCGACGCGGCCCGCGACGCCGTGCCGGAACGCGCTCCCGCGCCCGCCAACTAAAACGACGCGGTCAGGGCTGGGGCGGGCGCCAATCGGGGCCCAGCGGCTCCAGCCCCTGGCTGACCAGCCGATCCAGTACGCCGTTCGGCTCGGCCAGCAGGCGCAGCGGGGCGATGGCCACCGTGACGCCCGCCTCGGACAGAGCCTGATCCGCCGCCTGGTTCCAGATGCCGCGCAACCGCTCGCCCTGCCCCATCACGGACCAGTAGGAACAGGCGCCGACCGCCTGCTCCAGCGGCGAGGCCAGGACGGCCGGAATGCGCCGCAGCCGCCAGTTCTCGGCCCGTTGAGCGCCGTCGTCCGGCCCGGCTTCGGCCGCCGTGGCCGCCGCCTCCATACAGTCCACATAGGCCTGGGGCGGCGTGGTCAGGACCTTGTCGATCATCTCGTCGCCACGATAGACGCCCACGGGCTCGGCCGGCTTCTTGTTGGCGCGCGCTGCCCGGCGCACGATTTCCGACACCGGCCGCGCGCGGCGGCCGTATCCTGCCTTTTCCATCAGGTCCGCCGACAGCATCAGAAAGCTCTGCCGACTGGGCCCCTCACCGGTGAGACGCTCGACCCGCGCCTCCAGATCGGGCGTCAGATAGTCGGCGCTGGTCGTGTCGTTGGGAAGGCGGGTGATGCTGCGGATGCGCCAGATCACCCGACCCAGATCCGACAGGGATGCCTGCCCCTGCACCGGGAACAGCACGCGGTCGGCCCGCTCGACGGCCGAGATCAGGGCGTCGGTGCGCCATTCCATGTCGCGCGGGAGGCCGTCGATGGCGCCGACCAGAATCAGGACGCTGTCGCCGCGCCGCACTTCCCACATCGGCCCCTCGATGCGCCGGGCCGTGACCACGATGTCTTCGACCGTGTCCGAGGCCGGCGCCTCCTGCGCCGTCGCCGTGCCCGTCGGCAGAACCAACGCCGCAGCGGCGATCAAGAACAGGAAAGAAGAACGAGATGTCATTACACCGATATACAATGTTTTACTGTCTTGGATGTCATGAAATCCCTGTAATGATGTCGCCGATTTAATCCACCTTGCCGCCTTGTAACTGGAGATGAAGCAGGCGGACCGGCACACCTCTCGCCAACGAACCGAGGGGAAACCGATGACCAAGATCCTGCTGCTGGCCAGCACCGCCCTGCTTCTCAATACGACGTCCGCCTTCGCCGGCGACGCGCCCCAGGTGGCCCAGGCGCCCGTCCCCACCGGCCCGACGAATACGGCGCCCTTGGCCGACGCCGCCCAGCGCGGCGTGCTGGTGTTCACGCCCGACTTCTTCGCCGCCCAGCGCCCGAACACGGCGCTGGACATGGTCAACCGCGTGCCCGGCTTCTCGGTGGACGACGGCACCGGGGCGCGTGGGTTCGAGGGCGCGGTCGGCAACGTCCTGATCAACAACGCCCGTCCCGCGTCCAAGAACGACGCCGGATCCAGCGTCCTGAACCGCACCCCCGCGCGCCAGGTCGAGCGGATCGAACTGATCCGTGGCGGCGCGCCCGGCATCGATATGCAGGGCTTCTCGGTCGTCGTGAACGTGATCCTGAAGACCGAAAGCAGCCGCCAGTCCATCCTGACCTGGAACACCACCCAGTTCGAGGGCGACGGCCGCGACCTTTACGGCGGCAGCTATCAGTTCACGGCCCGCAACGGCGACCGCAGCTGGGGCGTCACCCTGTCGGACGGGATCAGCACCAGCGATTCCAACGGCCCGGGCCATACGGTTCGTCGCAACGCCGCGGGCGCCGTCATCCGCGACGAGGCGACCGACAACGACGGCTATGGCGGCGGAAACTCGATCCGCGGCACCTATGCCGGCCCCCTGGCGGGCGGCAAGGTCGACCTGACGGCGCGCTACGGCGTCAATGACTGGCAGGGCTACAACACCAGCCGGTCGGCGACCATTCTGCGCGACAGCCGCGACAGCTCCGACACCGACAGCGGCGAGTTCGGCGTGACCTGGGAACGCCCCCTGAACGCCCGCTTCAAGCTGGAAACCCGTCTGATGCACGAGTTCAGCAGCTGGGACGGCCTTTCGACCTACAATGTGCTGAACGACGGCGTCTCGGCGCCGGAACAGGTCTTCGCCTATTCGGGCGACAGCTCCGAAACCATCCTGCGGGCCCTGGTCCGTCATGAGCGGTCGCCCAAACTGACCATCGAGACGGGCGGCGAGATCGCCTACAATATGCGCCAGACCGATCAGAGCTACACCGAAGGCGGCCGGCCCATTCCCCTGCCCAGCGCCTCGGTCAAGGTCGAGGAGACGCGCGGCGAGGCCTTTTCCAAGGCGACCTGGCGGCTGCATCCCGACCTGACGCTGGAGGCCGGCCTGCGCCTGGAAGCCTCGACCATCAAACAGTCGGGCGACGCCGATCAGGAAAAGAGCTTCTTCTTCGCCAAGCCGCGCCTGCTGGCGACCTGGACCCCCATGCCCAACAACCAGCTGCGCCTGCGCTTCGAACGCGAGCTGGGCCAGTTGGACTTCTCGGACTTCGCCGCCTCGGCCGATCTGGAATCCGAGAACGTCTATGGCGGCAACGTCGATCTGGAACCTGAACAACGCTGGATTTCCGAACTGATCTACGAACGCCGCTTCTGGGGCGAGGGCGTCGTCTCGATCGGGTATCGGCACGATCAGATCGTCGACGCCATCGACCGCATCCCCCTGGCCGGCGGCCTGTCGGCAGTGGGCAATATCGGCGACGGCACGCTGGATCAGCTGTCGGTCAACGTGACCCTGCCGCTGGACAGGTTCGGGCTGTCGGGCGGGCGCTTCACCTTCAGGAACGACTGGAACAAGACCGTCGTCACCGATCCGACGACGGGCCGGGACCGTCCGATCTCGGGCGTGCGTCCGACCCAGGCCAATATCGGCCTCGAACAGGACATCACCAGCTGGAAGGTGCAGTGGGGCGTGAACTGGCTGCCCTATCTGGGCCAGGCCAACTATTCGCCCGACCAGATCTCCAAGTGGCGCGGCACGGACTATTTCGAGATCTTCGCCGAGTACAAGCCCACCGCGACCCTGTCGATCCGCGCCCAGCTGAACCTGTGGGACGACTTCACCCAGAGCCGCACCGTCTATGCCGATCGTCAGGCGGGCGCCGTCCTTTTCACCGAAGACAGCACCATCGACCCGCGCACCTTCGTTTCGGTCCGCATCCGCAAGACCTTCTGATCCGGCGCGGCGACCGCACAGCAAAAAGGGCGGCGTCCCGCGTGGACGCCGCCCTTCTTTTTGGTCGATCTGTGCAGGGATCAGCCGACGGTGGAGGTGCGCGGCGCAGCGACGTTGCCGTCTTCCTGACCACGATCATTCAGCGCCGGACCAGGGTGGTCGTCGCCGCTGTTGGCCCCATGCGACCAGCCCTTGATGAAGAAGCTGATCACGATGAAGGCGACGCCGATGCCCATGCCCCACATCCCCAGCATTCCGAACACCTCAAGCGATGTCCGCAGCGCCAGGCCGGGGTTCAGCACCTGGCCGCCCACGGTTTCCGTGCCCGCCATGCCAGCGATCCAGCCGCCGACGTATTGGGCGATTGAGCTGGCCAGGAACCACACCGCCATCATGAAGCTGACCACCTTGGCCATCGACAGTTTGGTGATCTCCGACAGGCCCACAGGCGACAGGAACAGCTCGCCCGTCGTGTGGAACAGATAGAGCAGGCCCAGCAGCAGCAGCGGCATCTGGAAGGCCGAGTTGGCCATGCCGGCGCCCCACACCACGACCATGAAGCCCAGCCCGACCTGCAGCAGGCCCAGGCCGAACTTCATCGTCGGGTTGGGGTCCAGGTTGCGCTTGGCCAGAAAGGCCCACAGCGCCGCCATGATCGGTGCGAAGATCAGGATGAAGCCGGCGTTGAACGACTGGGTTTGGGCGGCCGTGATGGTCGCGTCGATCCAGACGCCGCTGGGCGTGATGCCCGCTGCGGCCAGCTGCGCCGGGGTGCCCACCGTCATGCCCAGGAACTGGAAGGCGTGCGGCGTGATGCTGAGATCCACGTTGCGGTCGGCGAACAGGTTCAGCGAAGTGCCGGCCTGTTCGAACAGGGTGAAGAAGACCACCGAGCCGAAGATCAGCACCAGGGCCAGCATCATCCGCTCGCGCTGGGCCTTGCTCTCGCAGACCTTGATGATGACGTAGAGGATGAACAGCAGCGAGGCGACGGTCGCGGCGCCCAGCACCCAGCCCACCAGGGCGTTGCGCTGAACCATGAACCAGACCACGCCGACGCCCAGGATGCTGGCCAGATAGATCGACCATTCGCGGTTGATCGGCCCCAGGACCGGCTTCTTCAGATCGGCGCCGACGGGCGGTTCGCCCTTGCCCTGCAGCAGCGGCTTGCCCAGCACGAACACGACCCAGCCCAGCGCCATGCCGACCCCGGCCAGGCCGAAGCCCGCCCACCAGCCGATGGTCTGACCCAGAAGGCCGCAAAGAACGGCGGCCCAGAAGGCCCCCAGATTGATGCCGTAGTAATAGAGGGTGAAGCCGGAATCCCGACGCGGATCGCCCTGCGGATAAAGCTGACCGACGATGGTGGAGATGTTCGGCTTCAGGAAGCCCACCCCCATGATGATCAGCGACACCGCCAGATAGAAGACGTTCACGCCCGCCATGTCGCGGGTCGTCTCGATCTTGTAGTCGGCGGTCGGGATGACGGCCGGCAGGGTCGAGGTCGCCGGCAGGCCCTGGATGGCCAGACCGTTCTCTGCGGGTTCGAACTTGTATTTCTGACCGTCGACGACGATGGCGACTTCACGCGCCGCGCCGCGCCCTTCGGCGTCGATCTGATAGGTCTGGCCCGCATAGCTCAGGGTTTCCGTCGCCGGACGTCCCTCGAAGGCCATCATGCCGTGACCGGCGACCAGCAACAGGGCGCCGAAGGCCACGGCCTTGCGCGTGCCGATGAAGCGGTCGGCCATGATGCCGCCCAGCAGGGGCAGCAGATAGACCAGCGAGGTGTAGGAGCCATAGGTCGACCCCGCCATCGCGTCGTCGAACAGGAAGTGCTGCGTCAGGAAGAAGATCAGGATGCCGCGCATCCCGTAGTAGGAGAACCGCTCCCACATCTCGGCGAAGAACAGGATGATCAGTCCGCGCGGGTGATGCTTGAAGATCTGCATCATGACCGGCACGCCGGTCGCAAAGGTGATGATCAGCCCCAGGGCGACGACGATATTCATGCCGCCACCCCGCGTCGATGTCCGTTAACGCAGCGCGTAAGTCGCGCGACCCCCATGTCCGTTCTGCTCAACGGCTCACTCCCAACTGCTGCGCCCTCTCCGACGCACGAAAGGCGCATAAGCAGCACGGCGGGCCAAGCCGAACAAGTGTTAAGGCCGTTATGGGACAGCGTGCCGCGAACCCTGCTCCGAACATACAACCTATGGTACTCCATAGTGGCGCCTAATCTGCAAACCCGCTGAGGGATATCCGCAGCGGTTTCATTTTGGGAAGGACCGCCGATGCCCGTTCGGCCGATCGTCAGATCCGATTATGACGCCCTGAACCGCCTGCATCGCGACGTCGGCTGGCCCGAACGGTCGCAGGCGGGTTGGCGCTGGCTGGAGGACAATCCGGCGCGCGGGTCGGTTCAGGCGCCGACCGGCTGGGTCGTGACGGACGGCGACGACGCCCCGGCGGCCATGCTGGGCAACTTCGTCCAGAGCTTCGTCCACGGCCCGCGACGGCTTTATGGGGCGACGGGCTTTTCCATCATCGTGCCGGCCGAACGCAAGGGCGCCAGCCGCCCCCTGATCCGCACCTTCCTGAAACAGCCTGGCCTGTTCGCCCGCTACACCTTCAACGCCAACGCCCGCTCCGCGCCGCTTTACGGCCTGTTCGGCCTGAAGCCCTGGCCCGACCAGACCCATGCGCTGAAACTGTCGTGGGTCACGGATCGGACGGCCTGCGCCCAGGGCCGGCTGCTGCGCGGTCTTCTGGGCCGCACGTCGGCGCGGACGGCGGCGCGGCTGGGCGAGATGCTGATGAACCCCAGGCTGTTTCGCGGCCCCGACCTGCGTTTGCCGACGCAGGTGGTCGTGTTGAACGACCTGTCGGACGGTTCGCCCTATGCGGACTTCTGGGCGCGGCTGTCGCAGGAGGACAGGCTGCTGGCCGACCGCAGCCCTGCGACCCTGCGCTGGCGCCTGGCGGACCCGGACCGGACGACGCCGCCCCTGTTGCTGGCCTGCGTGCGCCAGGGTCGGATCGTCGCCGCCGCCATGGCGCAACTGACCAAGACCAGCGTGATCGAACCGCCCTGTCTGGATATCGTGGACGTTGTCGCGCTGGATGGGGCGCCCGACGCCGTCGCCGTGCTGACCCGCGCCCTGATTGACAATGCGACCGGCATGGGGGCCGCCAAGGTCCGGCTGCAGATGGTCACGCCGCGCCTATTGACCGCATTGGGAGATCTGGCGCTCCAGGCCCGCAAGGAAGGCGGATGGGGCCATTGCCACGCCATCGTCGACGATCCGGCCCTGGCCGCCGCCTGGGCGCCGACGCCGTTCGACGGCGACTACGGCATCTGCGCGCGTCATCCACCCGCGCCAAAGACGCGGCGCAGTCCTTCCGCCGCCCAGGCCGCACCGCGCGGCCGGGCGGCCAAGGCCTGATCAGCCGTTCGGCCGGGCCTTCAGCGCGTCGCGGATCTCGGTCAGCAGCGCCTCGGTCGCGGTGGGCGCGGCCGGCGCCGGATCGGGCTTGGCGGCTTCCTGACGACGCAGGGCGTTGATCCCCTTCACGACCAGGAACACCACCCAGGCCACGATCAGGAACTGGATCACGGTGTTCAGGAAGGCGCCGTACTGGATCGACACCTTCTCGACCGCCTCGGTGGCGGGATTGTCGGCGCGCAGTACCCATTCCAGTTTGGAGAAGTCGATGCCGCCGGTCAGCAGTCCGATGGGCGGCATCACCACCTGATCGACCAGGCTCTTGACGATGCCGTTGAAGGCCGCGCCGATGATCACGCCGACCGCCAGATCGACGACATTGCCCTTGACCGCGAACTCGCGGAATTCAGACAGCAGGCTCATGGGGCGTATCCTTGGGTTCTGATCGGATTTGAAGTCGGGACGCGGCTGCTCAGGCGTCGCCCGAGGCGTTCAGCCGCTCGCGCAGTTCCTTGCCGCTCTTGAAGAAGGGCACGGCCTTGGCCGGCACCTCGACCGCCTCGCCGGTGCGGGGATTGCGCCCGGCCCGCGCCGGCCGCGACCGCACCGACAGAGCGCCGAAGCCGCGCAGTTCGACCCGCCCGCCATCGGACAGGGCCTCGGTCATGGTGTTCAGGATGGCGTTGACCAGCCGCTCCACCTCCGCATGGGTCAGGTGGGTGTTTTCCATCGCCAGCTTTTCGATCAGCTCGGACTTGATCATCAGCGCCCCCTGCAAGGTCATGTCGACGGACCGGTATCGCCCGCCGCGATCCACAGAGCGGCACCCTAACCCCCGACCGTCCCGCAAAAAAGCCCTTATCCGCCAAGGACGCGCGCCATCGACAAGAAATACGTCCGGTAGCGAACACAGGCTTGCGTCGGACAAGAAAAAGGGCGGCGGGATCGCTCCCGCCGCCCTTGGTCTTTTTTCTCGCTACCGCAAAGCGCGCGGCGCTTCGCTGCTTGAGCGAAACGCCGTGCTTTGCGGCAGGAGATTAGTCCTTGGTGCCGGCGTTCTTCAGCGCGGCGCCCAGGATGTCGCCCAGCGAAGCGCCCGAGTCGGACGAGCCGAACTGTTCGATGGCTTCCTGTTCGTCCTTCATTTCCAGCGCCTTGATCGACACCGAGACGCGGCGCGAGGCCTTGTCGACGGCGGTGATCATGGCGTCGACGCGGTCGCCGACGGCGAAGCGTTCCGGACGTTGCTCGTTGCGGTCGCGCGACAGGTCCGACTTGCGAACGAAGGCCGTGACCGGCGCGTCGTCTTCACCGAACTTGACCTCGATGCCGCCCGACTCGATCGCCGTCACGGTGACGGTGATCTGCTGGCCGCGACGATAGGTGTCGCCCTCGCCGATCGGATCGCCGCCCAGCTGCTTGATGCCCAGCGAGACGCGTTCCTTCTCGACGTCGACGTCCAGGACCTTGGCCTTGACCATCTCGCCCTTGCGGTAGCGCTGGATGGCTTCTTCACCCGACACCGACCAGTCGAGGTCGGACAGGTGCACCATGCCGTCGATGTCGTTGTCCAGGCCGATGAACAGGCCGAACTCGGTGGCGTTCTTGACTTCGCCCTCGACGGTCGAACCGATCGGGTTGTTGGCGACGAAGGCGTCCCACGGATTGTCCTGAGCCTGCTTCAGGCCCAGCGAGATGCGGCGCTTGGAGGCGTCGACATCCAGAACCACGACGTCGACTTCCTGCGAGGTCGAGACGATCTTGCCGGGGTGGACGTTCTTCTTGGTCCAGGACATTTCCGAGACGTGCACCAGGCCCTCGACACCGGCTTCCAGCTCCACGAAGGCGCCGTAGTCGGTGATGTTGGTGATGCGGCCCGTGTACTTGGCGCCGACCGGATACTTGGCTTCCACGCCGTCCCAGGGGTCCGACTGCAGTTGCTTCATGCCCAGCGAGATACGCTGGGTGTCCGGGTTGATCTTGACGATCTGGACCTTGACGGTGTCGCCAACGGCCAGAACCTGGCTCGGGTGCGAAACGCGCTTCCACGACATGTCGGTGACGTGCAGCAGGCCGTCGATGCCGCCCAGGTCGACGAACGCGCCGTAGTCGGTGATGTTCTTGACGACGCCTTCGCGGACTTCACCCTCGGCCAGCTGACCGACCAGTTCCGTGCGCTGTTCGGCGCGGGCTTCTTCCAGGATGGCGCGACGCGACACGACGATGTTGCCGCGCGGACGGTCCATCTTCAGGATGGCGAAGGGCTGTTCCTTGCCCATCAGCGGGCCGACGTCGCGGACCGGGCGGATGTCGACTTGCGAACCGGGCAGGAAGGCCGAGGCGCCGCCCAGGTCGACGGTGAAGCCGCCCTTGACGCGACCGACGATGGCGCCGTTGACTGGCTGGCCTTCGGCGAACACGACTTCCAGACGGGTCCAGGCTTCTTCGCGACGGGCCTTGTCGCGGCTGATGACGGCTTCGCCCAGGGCGTTCTCTACGCGCTCCAGGTAAACCTCGACGTTGTCGCCGACCTTGGGCAGGGCGCCGTCGTCGCCTTGGCCGAATTCGCGCATGGCGATGCGGCCTTCGGTCTTCAGACCAACGTCGATGATGACGATGTCTTTTTCGATGCCGACGACGCGGCCGTGCACGACCTGGCCTTCGCCGAAGTCGCGACCCGACAGTTGTTCGTCGAGCAGGGCGGCGAAATCGTCGCGGGTGGGGGTAAGGGTGTCAGTCATGGAGCTGAAAAGCATTCCGTGGGGGCTGTGGCGCGCGACCAAACGGCCCCGCACGAGGTGGACGCCGCGCACGCAACGAAACGCCGCGCCGAGACGATGGGAAAAGGGGTAAAGTCAGGTCGTCAGGATGCGAGGCCGTTCAGAACGATCAGGACGCCCGCGGAAGCCGAGAACGACGCGTTGGATTTGCAAGCCGGGGATCAACGATCCCGTGTCGCGCGCGCCGTCTCGACGATACGGCGGGCCGCATCGAAGGCGGCCTCTATACCCATGTCGGTCGTATCCAGCAAGACCGCGTCTTGCGCCTGGACCATCGGGGCCGATCCGCGCCCGGCGTCACGCTCGTCGCGCCGCTGAATATCGGCCAGCATATCGGCGAAGGCGATGTCGATGCCGCGCGCCGTCAATTGTTTCCAGCGCCGCATCGCCCGCACCTGGGGCGTGGCGGTGACGAACAGCTTGGCCGGGGCGTCCGGCGCGATCACCGTGCCGATGTCGCGCCCGTCCAGAACCGCCCCGCCGGCCTGGGCCGCGAAATCCTGTTGCAGATTCAACAAGGCCGCCCGCACGCCGGGGTGGCCCGCCACCCGGCTGGCCGCCTCGCCCGCCTCTCCGGTCGTCAGCCTCGCATCGTCCGACAGTCCCGCCGGATCCAGCCCGCGCGCCGCCGCCGTCGCCGCCGCCGCGTCATCCAGCGACCCGCCGCTCTCGAGCACCTTCAGTCCCACAGCCCGATACAGCAGCCCCGTGTCCAGATGCGCCAGCCCATAGGTCTGGGCCAGACGCGCGGCGATGGTCCCCTTGCCCGAGGCGGCCGGCCCGTCGACGGCGATGACCAAGGGACGGCTCACAGATCCCTCTCCGGCTTCAACAAAGTCAGCACAGCCAAGGAGGCGGCCAAAACGCTCGACAGCGCCAACGCCCCCAACAGCGCGACAACAAACTCGAACTGCCAGCCGTCGAGCGCGCGACTAAGCTGAAAACTCACGGGCGTCCGGTTGGACTGAAAGGCCAGATCAATTGCGCCAGACTGATTCACGGCCAGACAAAGCCAGCCGAAAACAAGGGCCAGCAAACCAAAGCCTACGGCCCGCACGGGCGCGCTTTCTCGCCCCTCCGTCATGCGATCCGTCCGCCCAGCCCGTTCATCATCGCGACGAAGCCGGGGAAGCTGGTGGCGATCATGCCGGGCTCGTCGACCGAGACAGGCTGCTCGGCGGCCAGGCCCAGGACCAGATGGCTCATGGCGATGCGGTGATCGTGAGCGGTGTGCACTACGGCGCCGCCGCGAACGGCGCCGCCGGTCACGACGAACCCTTCCGGCTCCTCCTCCACGACGACGCCGCAGGCGCGCAGGCCCGCGACCATCAAGGCGATCCGGTCGCTTTCCTTGACCCGCATCTCGCCCACGCCGCGCATCACCGTGACGCCGTCCGCAAAGGCCGCGGTCGCCGCCAGGATCGGATATTCGTCGATCATGGAGGCGGCGCGATCCTCAGGCACGACCACGCCTTTCAGCGAAGAATGGCGCGCGGTTATGTCGCCCACCTCCTCGCCGCCAGCTTCGCGCCGGTTGGTGATGGTCAGATCCGCGCCCATTTCGATCCAGGCGTCGAACAGGCCGGTGCGAAGCGGGTTCAGCATCACCCCCTCGACCGTGACCTCGGACCCCGGCACGATCAGCGCCGCCGCCAGAGGAAACGCCGCCGAGGACGGATCGCCCGGCACGGCGACGAAGGCTCCCGTCAGAGGTTGACCGCCCTTCAGCGTCACCTTCCAGCCCTCGCCCTGTTCCTCCACGCCCACCTCGGCGCCGAAGGCGCGCAGCATCCGCTCGGTGTGGTCGCGGCTCTTTTCCGGCTCGACCACCGAGGTGACGCCCTCGGCGTTCAGCCCCGCCAGCAGGATCGCCGACTTGACCTGGGCCGAAGCCACCGTCTGCACATAGTCGATGGCCTTCAGCTCGCCGCCGCTCAGCGACACCGGCAGCCGATCCTCGTGCGCCTGCCAGTCGAACCGCGCCCCCATTTCGGCCAACGGGCCGGTGACCCGTTTCATCGGCCGCTTTCTCAGCGACCCGTCGCCGTCGAAGGTCGCCGTCAGCCCATAGCCTGCCGCCGCACCCATAAGCAGCCGCACGCCGGTGCCGGCGTTGCCGCAGTCGATCACCGAGGCCGGGGTCTTGAACCCGCCCGCCCCCTCGATCCGCCATGCCCCCTCGCCGGTGCTCTGGACCTTGGCGCCGAAGGCCTCGACCGCGCGGGCGGTGGCCAGCACGTCGTCGCCCTCCAGCAAACCTTCCACCTGGGTCACGCCGGACGCCATGCCGCCCAGGATCATCGAGCGGTGCGACATGGATTTGTCGCCGGGCGCGCGCACCTTTCCGACTAGGGCGTTCGAACGGCTGGCGGTCAGTTGGGAAGGCATATTCACCCGCTTCAGGCGGCATTGGCGACAGACGCGCGCGGGCCGCGCGAAAGATCGCTTTTGACAGCGGCCCTAAGGGGTGGCAAGGGACCGCCCCGAATTCAACCCGTTGAAAGCATCCAAACGTGGCCAATCCCGAACTGGGCGCCAAACAGGTCTGCCCCAACTGCCAGGCGAAGTTTTACGACCTGAACCGTCGCCCGGCCCACTGCCCCAAATGCGGCACGGACTTCGATCCCGAAGAAGCCAACAAGCTGCGTACGCGCCGCACCCGTCCCGGCTATCCGACCGACGACGAAGACACGGAAGATCAGGTCAAGGACAAGGCGGCTGACAGCGACGACGACGAGGAAGACGACGTCAAGACGCCCGAAATCGACGAGGAAGGCCACGAGCCCATCCTGACGCCGGACGACGAGGACGAAGACGCCCCCGCCGACGCTTCGGAAGAGGCCGGCATGGGCTCGACCGACGGCGACGACGACCTGGGCGACGACGATGACGACTCCGTGCCGTTCATCGAAGACGACGACGATGACTCGATCGACGACGAGATCGCCAAGCCGTCGCGCGACGACGACTGATTTCCACAGCCGTGTCGCGATCCGGCGACGCGGGCCGCAGATTTCTGTTGCACCCGCCGCATTTCCCGTTAGTGGAAGCGCGGTGGGACAGCAGTCTTTTCGAGCCTCTTCGGTTTGAAAAACCTGCGTATTTTCACCTTTGGGAACGCGGTGAAAATAAATCTCGAAACGGGCTTGATCGCAGAAAAAGCCTGACATAGTTTCCGCCGCCTCGCCGGGGGCCATCGCAAGATGAACCGGGCGAACCAGACCGACAGGTCCGGGGCTTTAGCTCAGTTGGTAGAGCGCTTGCATGGCATGCAAGAGGTCAGCGGTTCGACTCCGCTAAGCTCCACCATCAGCCTCCCTCTTCCACCGGCTCGACCGGGGAAGAGGGAGACTGGCCATCCCTCCGACATCGATGACCGCCCCTGACGTCGCCGCTCTGCGTCGCGAACTTCACCGTGGGCGGGAACGGAATCGTCCTCGCCCGCGCTCCTGTCTCGCAATCCCTTCAACATGGAGACGGGCGATGAGCGACATCAAAGAAGGCATGGAAGTCATCGGCGCCGACGGCGTGCACGTCGGCACTGTGGACCGCGTGGACGGCGACCGGATCAAACTGACCAAGCGCGAGAACATCGGGGCCCATTCGGACCACCACCACTATATCGAAAACGGCTTCGTCGCCGGCGTCGAGGGCGACAAGGTGCGTCTGTCGGCCAACGCCGATGTCGCCGTCACCCTGGAAGAAGAAAAGTCCGGCAAGCCCGTCGACCTCTGATCCAAGCGGCGGAGCGCCTCAGAACAGGCTTGCCGCCAGGTTGACGGTCAGGGCCAGCACGACGGCGTTGAAGAACCAGGCGACCAGACAGTGGACAGTGGCCAGGCCGCGCAGACGCCGGCTTGAGATCTGAACGTCCGCCGTCTGGTTGGCCACGCCGATGATCAGGCTGAAGTGCAGGAAGTCCCAGTAGTCGGCGTCTTCCTCGCCGGGGAAGATCAGCCCGCCGCGATCGCCCTTGCCGCCCGTCTTGGGCGCATAGAATCCGTGGGCGTAATGCAGGGCAAAGATGACGTGCACATACAGCCACGACAGCCCCACGGTCAGGATCGAGAACGCGGCCTGGAGCAGCGTCGGCTTGCCGCCATTGATCATGGCCAGGACCAACACCACGATGCTCGCCACGGCCGCCGCCATGCTGAGCGGCAGAACCAGCATCCCCGTCTGATCCAGCTCCGCCGCGCGGCGCCGGATCGCCGCCTGCGAACGCGAGCGGAAAATGCGCCAGAAGGTGACGATCAAAAAGGCCACCACGCCCGCGTCCCATCCCGCCGCCAGCCGAAGCTCCAGCCCCGCCGACGCCGGCGTCAACGCCGCCACGACCGCCATCACAGCCAGTCCCAGCCATAGCGAGAAATGCAGACGCAACAGGCGCATGACGACCTCCATCCCTCGAAATCGCGCGTTTCGAAGGCGAGGTCCACAGGCATCCTGCGACAGGCGCAAACGAAAACGCCGACCCGAAGGATTCGGGTCGGCGTCGGTGGATCGAGGCGGCGACGGCGCGCCGCCGAAACCCGTCTTTAGAAGCGCTTGGTCAACTGCACGCCATAGGTGCGCGGTTCGTTGACGAAGGCGGTCAGGTTGTTGAAGTCGATGGCGCCGATCACATTCTCTTCGTCGGTGACGTTGCGAACATAGGCGGCGGCTTCGATGCCGCGGTTCAGATCGCGCCAGCCTGCGCGCAGGCCGCCCTCGAAGGCCGTGTCCTGCATGAACTCGACCGATTCATACAGGAACAGGTTGAAGTCCTTCTGCATGACCCAGTCGGTCGATGCGAACAGTTCGGTGTCGTTGCCCAGCGCGCGCACGTAGTTCAGCGTCAGGTTGGCGGTATATTCCGGCGCCTGCGGGAAGGGATTGCCGTCGATGTTGGCGCGACGGGTTCCGTTCACGGTGACGATCGGATCGGTCACCGTGCAGTTCGAGCCGCAGATGGCGACCAGCAGGTCGCTATCCTTGATCTCGGTATGGTTCCAGGCCGCACCGGCCGACAGGCTGAAGCCCGCGCCCAGATAGACGTCGCCGTCCAGCTCCAGACCGTAGCCTTCGCCCTTGTCGGCGTTGATCAGGCGGTTGGAATTGTCCGCGCCGCCGATGGCGGTGAACTGCATATCGCTGACTTCATAGACATAGGCAGTGGCGTTGAAGCGCGCACGACCGTCCATGGCCCGGGCCTTCAGACCGGCTTCGTACGACATGACGGTCTCGGAGGCCGCCGTGGTCAGGACGGGCAGATTGCGGCCCTGGATCGACGGGCCGCGATAGCCCTTGGCCACACGCGCGAACAGGTTGACGTCGTCGTTGACCTCATACACCGCGCTGACGTCCCAGCTGACCTGCTCGTCGCCGACCGAGATCGCGCCCTGGGCGCCGACTGGCGTGCCCGTGACGACCCGGCCGTTGTAGTCGCGGCTGTCGTCGGTATAGCGCACCCCCGCCGTCACCTTCAGGGCGTCGGTCACGCGATAGCTGCCTTGTCCGAAGACCGACCACGAATCCGACTTCTGCACGATGTCGGTGACCTTGGTCGGCTGCAGGCCGCCCACGCCGTTGAACGTGCCCGAGACCAGGTTGAACCGCTCGTCCCAGTAGAAGGCGCCGATCTGCCAGCCGAAACGATCGTCGCCATTGGACGCCAGACGCAGTTCGTAGGTGTACTGCTGCAGGTCGCTCGACAGGGTGCCTGTCTCTGAATTGAACGGCGTCTTGTAGGGGGCGGTCGCGGGGGCCGAGGCCACACCGCCGTCGATGTCGCCGTCGCCCGACGACGACCCCTGATAAGAGGCGACCACGCCCGTCAGGGTCGCGGGGCCGAAGTCGTAGGCCGCCTTCAGCGATTCGGACGTCGTCTTCTGCTTCTGGAAGTTGTTGCGGCCGCCGTCGTAATAGACGGTGTCGCGGTCGAAGTTGCCGTTCAGCGCGTTCGACCCCTTGGTCAGGGAGTTGGCGCGGTTCATCGTGCCCGTACCGTCGTAATCGCGGGCCTGCAGCGTCAACAGGGTCGACAGACGCGCCGTCGGGGTCCAGGCGACGTGGACGCGCGCAGCGATGTCGTCGAACCCACCCAGATCGTCCTTGTCCGCATTGGCGAACGACGGATTGTAGGCATTGTTCACCCAGTCGTCGCGGTGGTTCCACAGAACGGCGCCGCGCACCTGAAGCGTGTCCGACGCCGGCAGGGTGACGGCCGCCTCAGCGCGGGTCGAACCCAGATTGCCATAGGTCAGCGAGCCGAAGCCGGTGAAGTCGTCCGACGGTTTGACGGTGTCGATCTTGACCACGCCGGCCGGCGTGTTGCGACCGAACAGGGTGCCCTGGGGTCCGCGCAGCACTTCCAGCTGTTGAACGTCGAACAGGGGAAAGCCCTTCAGATACACGCTTTCCAGAACCACATCGTCCATCACCACCGAGACCGGCTGCGAAGCGGTGAAGTCGAAATCCACATTGCCCAGGCCGCGAATGTAGAAGCGCGGCGCATAGCGGCCGTTCGAGCTTTCGACCTGAAGGCTGGGCACGCGCGCGGACAGCGACAGAATGTCGGCGCCGCCGGCCGAAATGTCCTGAAGCGTCTGCGGGCTCAGGGCGGTCACGGCGAACGGCACGTCGCGGATGTTCTCGCTGCGGCGCTGGGCGGTGACGACGATGTCGTCGACGCCTGCGGGTTCGGGCGCCGGGACGGTCGACGGGACGGCGGTCGGGGCAGTTTGAGCAAGGACGGCGCCGGCGCTCAGCAGGGCGACGCTGCTGACGGTGGCGGCCAGAAGGGCTTGGCGAAGCATGACGGGGTTCCTTGGGCGACAGGGGAGGTCTGATGGCGCGACCCCGTAAGGCCTCGGTTCGAGTCTCGCCAGAGGCGACAGCGGCGGATTTTTTGAACCTTTGAAGACGCGGCCACAGTGTCGCGACAATCGCCCTGCCACGCCCGACATCGTCCGCTCGGCCATTGTCTCGACGGGGTCGGGGCGCCAAGCTGAACAGGTGCGTGAGTCTTCTCCGCCCCAGGTTCCTGTCTGGATCGATCATGCCCATCCTCATGCCGTCGCGTCGCCGGCTCATCCATATGGCCGCCGCCGCCCTCGCGCCCGCCGTGGCGCCGGGCCTGACCGGCATGGCGCGCCCCGCAGTCGTCGGGCGGGTGCTGGCCGTGTCGGATATGCATTCGGCCTATGATCGCACCGCCCGCCTTCTGGCCGCCTTCGAGGCCGAGACACGGGCCCACCCCGCGCCGCACGTCATCGCCATCAATGGCGACATCTTCGAACACGGCAACGTCGCCTCCGTGCGCTCGGGCGGGGTGATCGACTGGGCGTTTCTGGCCCGACTGCCCCGGATCGCGCCCACGGTCGTCAACCTGGGCAATCACGACAACGACCTGACGCCGGATCTGGCCCAGGTCGTGACTCGGATGAGGGGGTTGGGACTTCACGTCGTCACCACCATCACCGACACCCGCACCGGCGCCGCCTATGCCGATCCTGTGGCGACTCTGCCGCTGGGCGCCCGCTCGCTGCGCGTGGTCGGTATGGCCACCAATGCGATGACAACCTATCCCAAGGCGTCGCGTGACCAGCTGTCGATCCCCGCCGCCGCCGAGTGTGCGCGCGCGAACCTGGCCGACCGCCTGTCCGGGGCCGATCGGATCATGGTCATGAGCCATGCGGGCGTCGTCGCCGACCGAAACATCCTGCCGCTGCTGCCGGACGGCGCCCTGATGGTCGGCGGCCACGACCATCTGCTGTTCCAGCATCGCCAGGGTCGCAGCGCCTATGTCCACACGGGATCCTTCACCGGCGCCTATACGGTGGCCGAGTTCGGCGCCGACGGCGTGGTCACGGCCCAATCCCGCGTCATTGGAGCAGACGCCTCCGCCTCGCCCGATCTCGCCGCCCTGACGGCGGCGACCCTGGCGGATGCGCTGACGTCGGAGGAACAGGCGGTGCTCTGGAGCGGTCGCCGCGCCCTGTCGCTGGGCGACACCGGTCGGGCCGTCGCGGCGGGCATGGCGCGCGCTGCGGGGACCGACGTCGGCTTCATCGGCCATACCACCCTGGGCAATAGCGCGCCGGCCGGACCGGTCAGCCGCTATGTCTTCGATTCCATCGTCCGGTTCGACGGCAAGCTGATGGTCGCCGCCGTGCCCCGCGCCCGCCTAGACCTTTTCCTGGCCCACGCCAATCAGGACGGCCCCATCGCCCTGGCCGATCGCAGCGGCGATTTCCTCTATGCGTCCCGCCTTCGACAGGGCGCCGATCCGGTCCGCATCGTCACCACCGACTGGTGCGCCACGAACCAGCAAGAGTATTTCGGCACGACCGATCTGGCGTTCGAAGCGGCGCCAGGCTTGACGGTCAAGGCGACCGCCGCCGCCGCGCTGGCGCAGCTCTGATCACGGCGAACAGGCGCAAAAAGCCCCGCACGCCTGACGGCGCTTGCTGCTGTGGCTCGATTTCAGGAAGAGAATGGTGGACGCGACAGGGATTGAACCTGTGACCCCCTCGATGTCAACAAAGTGTACTCTGCCAAGCTAAACCTCGCCTCGTCCAGTCGTACTGAAGTCGAAATGTCGATCCCCCCCTTAAAAGCGGAATGTTTTCAATCCTTAGAAAAAATGATGAGCTGCCACCTCACTCGCGGACCGGCGTTTCGCGATATAGAGTTAGTGGCCATAAATGCATGCAAATGCGTTCTCGTTTTTTCCGTATCTGGCTAGTTTCTGGCTGCATCGATGGACGATGAAATCACGGTGGTGGGGAATTGGGGCGGCTGATCTACACGCTCAAGTATGGGAAACCGGGGGTGAATTGCAGTCGGCCCCTACAGGAACCTGCCACTACCGAACGTTCAGAAACGCGCTGAAGGCGCACTCCATTCCGTAGTCCGACCAGCGAAATAATATCCACCGCGTACTGCTGTAGAAGCGCGCGGCGACTCTGATTGGCAAGCTTTGGGCAACCCATGCTGATGCTCCTCAAAAAAACTTCTTTCGGTTGTTATTTTTCATGCTTAGGTTGCCCGTCTCACTGGGAGACGATCGCAACGAGAGTTTAAGCCATGAAGCCGTTCATGTTTGCCCACGCCGATGCCGCCGCAGATCCCGCCCAGGAGCTCTCGGAAGCTGAATTGGCACTCGTAACCGGAGGCAGCGACATGCAGATGTTGGGCCCGGACATCGACACAACTCAGAAGTTCACCAAGATTTCCGACGGATCGATGCACCGCGACGGCTACGACGACGACGTCCGCGGCTGATCGGGAGACGACTAGGATGGCCTCACTTTATTCGATTGGACGCCCCAACGATCCGCACATCACCCGCGTCCACGGCTTCCTGCGCGAGGCGGGTGTCGAAGCCGTCCTAGTCCCATCCTGGTCACCTGACCCGCTGAGCTTCCTGCGGGCCAGCTGGACCCTCGACGCCAGCTGGAGCTTCCCGCCGGACATGGCGTTCTGGTTGCGGAACAAGCATCGCGTAGGCGCAATCACTTCCAGCCAAAAGCAAGATGAATGGTGGTCATTCGCGTCCACCATGGAGTTCTTTCGCGCTGCCGCCGACCACGGAGTGCTCTCGTTCAACGGCAGCAAACACCCGGCTGCGACCGACTCAAAAATCGCCCAGTTGGAAGCCGCGAGGCAGTGCGGATTTGATATTCCTGCAACATTGGTTTCGAACGATCGAGATCGAATATTGGCCTTCGTCGAACAATTCGCACCATGCATCATCAAGCCTTTCACCCAGACGGCCAACCAACCAATTAACGGCGACGCTACCACTGCACGCTTTCTACCTACCATGCCCCTGACGGCCGACACGGTGCGTCAAGCCTCCGCCGAGAGCTTTCGGGTCGCGCCCGGAATCTTCCAGGCGATGATCGACAAAGCCCACGAACTGCGCGTCGTCGCCTTCGGAGACGAGATCGTGTCGTTCAGGATCGACTCGCAAGAGCGCAGTTTCACGCGGATGGATTGGCGCGCTGGCGAACCGCTTCTCGCCTGCCCAGTCGTGGAGACTCCCACGCTCATCCGCGAGCCGATTGCCGCCTTCCTGGCGCTGTCTGGCCTGCATTCATCTGTCTTCGATTTCGCTGTAACGCCTGAGGGGCGCACTGTCTTCTTCGAGTCCAATCCAGCAGGCCAGTGGGCCAACATGGACGGGCTCAACGACTATGTGGTCAGCCGGATGTTCGCCCGGCAGATGGCGCGCTGCATCCAAGCGGCGCCTGCCAGACCCGCCACCTCATCTCCTTTTCTCAATGCAAAAGCCGCATGACCCAACCGAGCTTCGAGGATACTCCAATGCGCCCTTTCATGATCAGCCACGCCGCCCTTCAGCCCAGGGATGCGATTAAGGAACTGCCCGATCACGAACTCGCTCTCGTCACAGGCGGGGCGGCTGCTGACTTCTCGTACGGCTTCATCATTTCAGGGCCCGGGGGCGAGAAGGACACCGTTATTCAGGACGTACAGGAAAACGCTCAACAAGCCACCTGACTTGTCGAGGCTCGACGGCCACACGCCTACGAGGCTTTGCAAAAATCGACAGCGATCGGGGGATTTCACCCCTGAAGGCCGACATGCCAAGACGGCATAACGCCCTTACCCACGACTGCCAGCCTACCTTAATTCTCTACATTCAGTACTCCGACCCCAGCCACAACTTTGGCTTGAGTCTCTTCCCTCAACGCGGTTTGATCGACGTTCTTTTCCACGTTTGGGTCCGAATTGATGATCAGCTCGCATTGCCGTCCCACCCATCATGGTCGCGGGACGCCTGTGTTTACCCGCCGCGGGTTCGGGCTCCTCAGCGCTGCGCTCGCCGCCTTCCCATCGGTCGTCGCGGCCGAAAGCCCTCGCCCTCTAGACACCTACGACCTCCTGTTTGACGCAGGACGCTACCTTCCCCATTTCCTCGAGTTGCAGCGGCAGGCAGAAGGCGGCGACGCAGGCGCGGTCGAGAGCCTATCGCAGTTCGCGGCCATAATCGGCGCCGAGGACACGGCCCTACGCTACGCTGGCGCTCAGCCCATGCGACGCTCCGAGGCCGTGCCGCTGGACGAGCTCACGATCGTCGATGCCGTCGATGCAATCGTCGCGGCGTCTAGGAATGCCCAGATCGTGATCCTCAATGAAGCCCACCACGTCTCCGCGCACCGCGCCTTCGCCGGTGAAGTCGCAGTGGCCTTGGCCCAGCAGGGCTTCACCACCTTCGCCGCAGAGGCGTTTGGCACCGCCAACATCAACACGAACCAGTCCGTGCGTTCGCATCTGCCAGGCGCGCCGATTACGACGAAGACAGGCTACTACGTCCTCGACCCCGTCTTCGCGGAGACGACACGTCGCGCGTCGGAGGCTGGCCTGTCGCTTGCTGACTATGAGGAACGCTGGGACCAGCGCAGCCAGGATCCCTCATTCGACGTCAAGGCAACGGCGCGGGAGGTCAACCAAGCGCGCAACCTGATCGAGGCCGTGTTGGCGCGGGACCCGAAGGCGCGGATATTCATCTACTGCGGCTATGACCACGTCACGGAATCAGAGGGCCCCGGAGGCCTGTGGTTCGCCGGGCAACTCAAGGCCCTGACCGGCATCGACCCCCTCACGATCGAGCAATCGCAGAACTGGCCGCGGCTCGATCCGGACAACGACCCCCCGCACATCCGCTCCGTCCTTGCCGCCAAACCCAAGGCCCCGGTGGCCGTCACGCGTCATGACGGTCGCCCGTTCACGGCCGGTTTCTACGAGGGACGCGTCGACATGACCGTCTTCCATCCCCGATATCATAAAGTCGACGACCGCCCGGGATGGCTCGTGGCGGACCGTACGCGTCGACGGTCCCCCGTGCAGTTCGAGCACTCCGAGACGGTCCAGCTGATCCAAGCCTTCCGGGTCAGCGAAGGTTGGGGCAGCTTGCCCGCCGACCAAGTGCTAGTGCAGCCGACGTCTGCCTCCGCCGTCCTTTACCTACGCCCCGGCGACTACGTCCTTCGCATGGAACACCCTGACCGGGTCGCCGAGATCGGCAAGATCACGGTCTCGGCTTGACCCAAGCGGGGCCTCCGCCACACGAACCAACCGCCCGCCGGCGATCTCCACAACGCGGTGGGCCCGGGCGATCAGTGCCGGCCGGTGGGCCACCACGATCCGGGTGATGTCCAGGCCGGCGACCAATCCAGCGATGCTCTCCTCGGTGGCCATGTCAAGGTTCGCTGTGCCCTCGTCGAGAACAAGCACCTTGGGTTCGCGGTAGAGGGCGCGAGCAAGCAGGATCCGTTGCTTTTGGCCACCCGACAGGGCCGAACCCATGTCGCCGATCAGGGACAAGTATCCCATCCGCATGTTCGCGATCTCAGCATCGATGCAGGCTAGGCGCGCAACCTTGACGACACGATGCATGTCCATATCCGGGTCAAAAAAGGCGATATTGTCGGCGATCGAGCCCGACATCAGCCGATCGTCCTGAGACACCACACCGACCCCCTCGCGCCACTCACGCCAGAGCTCGGGGTTCGCCTCGAACCCGTCGAGCAATATGGCGCCGGTGGTGGGACGACGCAGTCCCAGCAAGAGCTTCAGGAGCGTCGTCTTGCCTCCGCCCGACCGACCTGTGATGGCGAGGAACTCCCCCGCCCGGATGTCGAGGTCCACCCCTTCTAAGGTCAAGGGGTCCCCATCGGCGTAGCGGAAATCAACCCCGCTCAGGCTGATCGCGCCCTTCATCTCCCTCCTGACGCCGCGGACAGCGAAGGTCTCCGGCTCGGCGCCGACGATGTCTGCCAACCGGTCCAGGTGCAGTCGGATGCTGGCGAACTGCACAAACTGCGCGACTAGGCTGTTGGCCTTGTCCGAGAAGGTCTGGCTGAAGGACAGGAAGGCGAACAACATTCCCACGCTGAACCCGCCCCCCTTCATCACGAGAGTCGCCGCAAGATAGACCACCCCGACGCCGCCAAGGCCGGTCAACAAAATCCGCAGATGTTGCGCCGACAAGGTATATTTCTGCAGAGAGACCGCCGCGTTGGTCTCGGCCGCCAGCAGCCCCTTCCATCCGCCTTCTCGTTCAGCTTCCCGCCCCATCAACTTGACGATGGTCGCAGCGCGGATGCTCTCCATCAGGTGGGATTGCTCACGGGCGGTCGTCTCGATCAGTTCCTCGTTGCGCCTCTGGATGGGCCAGTAGAGCACGGTAGCGACTAGGCCGTTCAAGCCCACCACGGCGACGATGACGGCCGTCAACAGAGGCGAATAGACCAGCAACACCGCGAGGGCCCCAAGCGCCATCATACCGTCCAACGAGGCGGTGACGACCCCGCGGGTCACGATCTCCTGAGCAATCGACGCCGATTGGATGCGAGACAGTATATCGGCGACATGGCGTTTCTCGAAGAAGTCGCTTGGCAGCCGCAGGAGATGACGCACCACATTGCCCATCACTTGGAAGGAGAACAGCTGGGTGAAGACCTGGGTGGTCCAGTCGCGCAGGAAGCCGATCAAGGCCTGGAGCAGGATCAGGCCGCCGAAACCCACCGCTATGGTTGCCAACAGGCGGCCATCCCCCTTCGCCAAGGCCTCGTCGACGACGAGCTGCAATTGGAATGGGAGGGCGAAAGTGACGAGTTGCAGGGCAGCCGAAAGCGCGACGACCTGGATCAGCGCCCTTCGACCGCCCGAGATGCTGGACCATAAATCGCGCAGCCGGACGGTGGCGCGTTCGCTGACCCGTTGAAAGCCCTGACCTGGCGACAGCTCAAGCGCCACGCCGGTGAAACTCTTCGACGCCTCCGACCAGCCGATAACCCGTCGACCGCGCGCGGGATCGTGGATTTCGATCCCTTTGCGGCCCACCCGCTTCAGGACGACGAAGTGGTTCATGTCCCAGTGCAGGATCGCTGGCGCACGTACCCGGGAGAGGGCCTCGAGATCGACCCGCACCGCTCGCGACGCGAGCCCCAGATTATCGGCCACCCGCACCAAAGTTTTCATCGACGCCCCGCTCATCGACAGGGAGAAGCGCTGCCGCAGGCTGTTCAGATCGATGTCATGGCCGTGGAAGCCTGCGACCATGGCCACGCATGCTAGGCCGCATTCGGCGGCCTCGGCGGCTTGGATGACTCGTAGCCTGGGCCTTCGCGCGAAGTCCAAACCCTCGGGCCAATTCACGCTGACCGCCTTGCAGCCATGACCGGGTCTAGCAGCCATTGGAAAAGCGAGCGGCGCGCTATGACGACATCGGCGGACAAGAGCATACCCAGTCGCAGGTTGAAACGTCGACGATAGGCTGACACCGCGTCCTCATCGAGCTTTACCAGGACCCGCACGGAAGGCTGGGTCAAGGTGACGCCGGGGGCGCGGACCTCATCTGGAGCCAACACAGTCCCCGACACCGCGGTGATCGTGCCCCCGCCGAACCCAAACTGCTGATAAGGGAAGGCTTGGTACCTAAGGCGGACCTTTTGGCCGACCTCAAGCATCCCAGCCCCCCGCGACGGCACGAAAAGCTCAGCGGCCATGGCCGACCCGGCTGGCGCGACGACGGCGACGAGGGTCTCTGGCGACACAATTTCCCCGACCCGGATTGGCAAGGCTACGACCTTGCCGCCGGTGTAGGTGGGCACGACGACGGTGTCTGTCCGCTCGAGCTCCGCGCGCTCCTGGCGTAGATGCGCGGCGTCCTCCTTAGCGGAGGCCCGCAACGCACGCATGTCGACCGGGATCGCCTCCAATCGTTGATCCACGTCGTCGATCTCGCGCTGCAACCCGACCAGTAGCTGGCGCATCTGCGCAACCTGCATCTGCTCCTGCAGGGCGGTCGATCGTCGCTGCTCGAGGACCTGGGTACTGAGGAAGCCGCGCCTCGCCACCTCCTGTGCCCGCGCGACCTGCTCATCGGCAATCCGGGCGCGTTCTGTTTGGAGCCCCAACTGCACCTCTTGGTGGCCGACCTGCTGGTCAAGCGCGGCGCGCCGCTGACTCAACTGGCCCTGTTCGACGGCAAGCTGGTCCAACGCCGCCTGCTCCCGCGCGCCGCCGGCGTCACGTCGGCTGTCGAGGCTCGTTCCGATCGCCTCATAGGCCCCGCCGCGGGCGAGGTTGCTGCTGCTGCGCACACGCGCCACCGAGGCTCCGGCCGCCAGGGTCTCCCCCTCCTCCACATCGACGGAGACCACGGTTCCCGCCATGCCCGCCGTCAGCCGACCGAGCCCCCTCTGGGGAACGACCCAGCCTTGGGCCTCCTCGGTGCGGGGAAAGTTCGCAAAGCAGAGGAAGACGCCCCCCAGAACAACTAAGGATACGCACACGCCAGAGACCACAGTCGAGGAGACGGGCGCCGGAAGCACGACAGCTCCGCTCAAACCGGGGCGATAGGCTTGCACCTCGGACCGAAACAATTCTCGGCTTTCATATTGATGTTGTTTTGTATTTCTCGACACTTTGCCTCCGCCGCATCCCGAGGCGGAGCAGTCGCCGAATTCCGCACACTCGCTCTGTGCGATATATCACAACCTAAGCAACGAACAATCCCATCAATTCGCTTGGCGAACCTCCACACCCCATGGTTTTGTCGGATGCCCAGAGCGGCATTTACCTGACGGAGACACCCGATGAAGCCATTTCTCTTCTCCCACGCCGACGCTGTTGAGGCAGACCTTCCCACGCTCGACGAGTCTGAACTCGCGCTTGTCGTCGGTGCAGGCGCTGAGCACTGCATGCGTATGACCAAGCCCACCGGCGCCGGTGGGAGGCCCACAGGCGGCCCGATGACGCAGGACGGCATGCAGGACGATCTGGTTAACGACAGCCCCGTCGCACAATAAAGGCGAGACCGGAATGGCCACGCTCTATGCTGTCGGACACCCCGACGATCCGCACATTTCCAAGGTTCTCAGCCACGTCCGGGACCTTGGTTGCGACGCCATTCCGGTAGCTTCCTGGTCCGCCGACCCAAGCCGGTTTCACGAGGCCTCCTGGTCTTCCGCGTCCGGTTGGACACTAACCGCCGATCGGGCCTTCTGGCTGCGCAATAAGCACCGCGTCGGCGCCATATCGTCGGTCGAGAAGCAGGAAGAATGGTGGTCGCACGCCTCGACGTTGGAGCTGTTCCGGTCCGCGGCACGTCTTGGTCCGATCTGTTTCAACTCAAGCGGGGCCTTGGCAGCGACTGACAACAAAGTCGCCCAGTTGGAGGCCGCAGCGGCGGCGGGATTCCTGACCCCCAACACGCTCGTGTCGAACAAGAAGGCCGATATCCTCGCCTTCCTCGAAGGCGAGGGGCAATGCATCGTCAAACCTATCCATTCGATGGGCGTAGCGGCCATAAACGGTGATATGGCGACTGCGCGGTTCCTGCCGACCTTGCCAATCACGGCGCACGATGTCCGCAACGCTGACGCCGACGCGATCCGGGTGGCGCCTAACATTTACCAAGCTCTAGTCCCCAAAGCCCACGAACTGCGCACCATCGCCTTCGGCAATGAGACCGTGAGTTTCCAGTTGGACAGCCAGTCCCACCCGTACACGGCGCTGGACTGGCGAGCGGGCGAGCTGCTGACGCCATGTCACCTCGTGGAGACACCGTTCGCGCTCGCGGAGCCGATTCGAGCTTACCTCGCCTCAACCGGCCTTGACACGGCGGTGTTCGATTTCGCCGTCCGCCCCGACGGCCAAGCTGTGTTCTTCGAATCCAACCCGTCGGGCCAGTGGGAACGAATGGATGCGCTCCACGGGGACCCAGTCAGCAAGATGTTCGCGCGCCAGATGGTGGTTCGGATGCTCACTACGTTCGCCAGCCGCCCCCCTTCCGAGCTCCGCTTGGTGCGATGACGTCGCTTCCGAGCAACCAATTCGAAGATTCAACTTGGTATTTAACACAACTCGTGTTTGATATTTTTCTATCTTGAATCGTGCTGATCAATCCAGAGCGCGGCGCACCTCGGCTATTCAAGCTGCGGGCGCAGCGCTGCGATTGATAGACTTTAGTAAAATCGCTGAAGAGAAGAAAACAATACAATCCTAGCAAATTCTCTAAGCGACCTATTGCAATATACAATGGCTCAGGACTAACATTGTTATTACCAATGACTTCCCATTGGCGACATTCATCTTGGAGGATGCAATGCAAGACGTCGTTTCTAACGAATCGGTCTCGGTCGAAATCGTCGAACTCGAAGAAGTCATCGCCTACTCGGTCGAAACCTCGATTGGCGGTTCGTGCAACTCGGACGACTGCACCGTCACTGTCGGCGCCAAGACGCTTTGGTAAGCCGCTAGCCGTTGTACCCAACAACGGCGGCTGTCGGCGGCGGGGCCCCCGCCGCCGACACTTCGCTTAAGGTCCAGTCTATGAGATTTGTGACGCACGAGGTTCGAGGCCAGGTCGCAATCTACGCCGACCAGCGTCGCTTCATCGCACCGCCCGACCGGAGCGACCCCCAGGCGATCCAACAGTTCGTACAACACCTTCCGCCGCGTCCGACATCTTCGCCTGAGCGAGCCTTCCTAGCGAGCGTCGAACTCCTTCCCGAGCCTGCGATCAACGCCGTGGGTAGCAGTCTGGGCTGGCTCTTCTGGCCCCGCCGATACTTCACCGTCCTGTTGGTCCCCCTCTCGTGCGCGGCCGCAGCTCCTTTTGTCGTCCAAGCGGGCCATTGGCTTCCGACGCTTACCGTACCGACCCTCGACGGGCTTTCACGACTGCCAGCGTACGGACTCCACGCGCTGACGATCTTCCTGGCGATGACGGCGCTGCTCATCTTCCACGAGTTGGGCCATGCCGCGGCTTGCCGTAAGGCAGGAATCCGCGCTGACGCGCTTGGCGTGGGCTTCTACCTGCTCATGCCAGCCTATTTCACACGTATCAGCTTAGTGAAGATCTTGCCCCGCCGCGAGCGGATCATGGTGTTCACCGCTGGCGTCTATGTGCAGGCGCTCGCCTCGATCGGCCTTTGCGCCGCCGCGGCGATCCTCGACCAACGGCTGTTGCTAGAGATCGCGATCCTCAACAACCTCACCATCCTGATCAACTTGATGCCGGTGATGCGCTTCGACGGTTACCGTATACTCTCAGAGGTGAAGGCGGACCTCGCCAGGTTCGACCGATACGGCATGGTCAAAGCGGCCATCATCCTCGCCACGACGGCCTACATCGGCCTTATCGTCTTCATCCTGGGCAATAACATAAGGCGACTGGCGGTCGCCTTAATGACCGACAGCGCCCCTACCCCGCAGGTTCTAGTCTACGGCGTGCTCGGGGTCCTAGGTGCGGGGTTCTTCGCGTTCAGCACGTGGCGGATGTTGAGGCGGCCACGTGTTTGAACGGCTCGACCTGATCCGATCCCGAGACGTGTCCCCCGCTTCTGGGTCGGTCGTCGATACCCTGCAAGCTGCGTTGCTTCTGATACGAACGGCGCCGGCTACCATCACTGCGCCGCTAGTGCGGGCGATTGATTCACAAGGCGCCTTGCACAGCCTTCGTGTCCTTGGCAGGCCCACAGTCACCGATCTGATGATCGGCTACCTAGCCGCCCAGGCGCAGACCATCAGGCTGTGGTGCGGCGACCTTCCTGACGAAGGCTGGATCGAAATCAAAGTTCAGGGGGCCGCTCTAGTGGAGATCGAGCAGTCGGTCATCGAACAGGCCTGCGCCATCCTCGGCGAGCCCCTTGCCTCGGACATTGAGCAGGCTAGCGCCCTGGCGCGACACATACGCCACCAAAGGCTGGCGCAGTTGCGGGCCCACATGCAGGTCGGCGTCCGCCAGCGCCCCGATCTCGCCCCCGCGCTCAACGTGCTGACTAACACCCTCTCCTCCCTTCTCCAGCAGGAACGAAGCCGATGGATATGACCCCCCGCTCGCGTCATGATTGCCAGGACATACCCACGCCGGCACGGGGGGGACTCATTCTTCCGCCCCTCGCCTCCGCACTGATCAGCGCCGCTTTTTTGCTCGCCTCGGGCCAAGCGCACGCTGCGTCGACTCGGGCCGACACTTCGGCAGCGCCTACGATCATCAAGGATTGCGACGACATCTGCCCAGCGATGGCCATAGTGCCCGCTGGCGCTTTCGACATGGGGTCCGCGGTCCGCGACGAAAGCCCCATCAGGCGCGTGGTCTTCACTGTGCCGTTCGCCATCGCCCAGACAGAGACGACGTTCGCACAGTGGGACGCATGCGTCGCTGACGGCGGATGTCCAGAGCAGGTCCGGCGCGTGCCCGTGGCCGGGGACCAGGGATGGGGCCGCGGCGACCGACCAGTCATCAACGTGACCTGGGCCGAGGCGACAACCTACACACGCTGGCTGTCGCGCAAGACAGGCCAGAACTATCGGCTACCGACTGAAGCCGAGTGGGAATATGCGGCGCGATCCGGTTCTGACAGCGTTGCGGCGACCCCCGAGGGAGCCAACTACGCCGGCTCGGGGCTCGACAAGACGCAACCGGTCGGCACCTATCCGGCAAACGCCTTGGGGCTGCATGACATGCTCGGCAACGTCTGGGAGTGGGTCGAGGACTGCTATGCAGCCAGCTATGATGGAGCCCCCACCGACGGCTCCGCGCGGGCGACGCCGCGCTGCGAGCGCAGGGTCTTGCGAGGGGGGGCGTGGAACGCGCCCGCCGAACAGGTCCGAGCAACCATGCGGGGACGCAACCCCGTCGGCCAGCGGGGCGAGGACTTCGGGTTCCGCGTCGTCCGGGAAATCCGCGACTGATGATAGATGGATCGACACAATCGGCAGGCTTACGGCTCGAGGCCATCCGCACCTTGCGCATCGAAGCCTGGCGACGGTTCGCAGCCATCGCTGCTGGCGAGGAGCCCTACCCAAACATCGTCTACTCCGGTGCGCTCCTCTCGTCGGTCCGTGCAAGGTACATGGCTTGCCAGCGTGGAGCGATGTTCTTATCGATGCACCATTCGACCTACTTCCTGATGCTTTTGCTGGCGGCGGACTTCGGTCTGCCAGTTAAGGTCGTCACCAGCACGGAGGGTGTGGAGTTCTGGCGCGCCAACCAGACGCTGTTCCCCAACCTCGTCACCTTCACAAGCAAGCTGAGCGCGCGTGATCTCGCCGATTGTCGTCGTCAGACGTGCCTCCCCTTTTTCATGTTCGATACCCATATCCCCAATCTCGACGAGACTTACGCGCCCTTCCGGGGCCGCTCAATCCGGCTTTCGGCCTCTTGGGCGAGGCTGGCGGCCCGGCTAAATCTTGATGTCATCGCCATCGCGGTCGACCATGCGCCGGACCATGCCCGGGTGATGATGGAGCACCTCCCAGGCTCGGAGGAGCCCTATGATCTGGTCCTGGCCGCCGCGGCTCAATTCGATGATTTCCTCGGCGAGGACGACACCCGCTGGGAGATGGCGCCCATCTTCACCTCCGGCGCTTGCCTGGGGGACTGGAGCGATACCGCCTACCAGGCCGAACTGTTGAGGCTCGCCGGCAGCGACCTCACAAGCCGGCGGACGCTCGTCGCGCTCTTGAAGAAGGAGGCCCGTCTTGTGGCTTAAGCGCACCCTGCCTGGCCTGCTCGCCGTCGTTACCGCCCTTGGAGGATGCGGCTCTGTGACGGTCCGCCCAGCAGACGTCATCGTCACCAATGCGCGCAACAACAGTTCCGGTGCCGAACTGAGCGGCGCGCCACTGAGCGAGGCTGCCGACTTGGGTAAAAAACAGGCGTCTACAAGCGCCGTCGGCACCCCATATGGCGACATTCACGTCGCCACGGCTTTGTCGACGCCTGCCTCGGACGCTCTGATCGTCTTTTGCGGTGGCAACGGCTTCCAGGAACGCTACGCTGGCGCGACGCGCGGCGCGGCTCTGGCGCCGTTCGGGGACATCCTCATGTTCGACTACCCAGGCCTTGGGCAAAGCGGTGGATCAGGGGCCGCCAACGAATACCAGAACTTCCGCCAATCCCTGGGGGCATACATCGCCGAACTCGTCCAGGCTAACGGCTATGGCGAAGTCATATTCTGGGGCCACTCTTTCGGTTCAGGATTCTGCTCGGCCCTTGCCGCCGATCACAAGGGGCACTCGCGACTTGTCCTCGAAGCCGGATTCGGCAGTCTGATGGAAGTCGCTCGGGCGAGGGCGGGCGCTGCGGCCAATGTGGTGCAGATCGAGATCGACCCGGCCGTCCCGCAGTATGGGATCCGCGACCTACTGCGAGGTTACTCCGGGCAAGTCGTGAGCATTGCTTCACGGGCGGACGAAGTCATCCCTTTCGCCGTCAGCCAAGCCCTCGCCAATGACCTCGAAAGCGCGAACGGGGACGTCACCGTCCTCGTGCTCCCGGAGGGCACCCATGCCCGCCTCTGGGCGACGTCTGGATACAGGCCGGCCTTGGAGCGCGCGCTGGGGCGCTAACGGTCCGTCAGCGCGCGAGTTCAGCCAAGGCGCGTGCCGTGACCAGCAAAGCGTCGCGTTGGCGCGGCGCCATGCGGTCATAGAGCGCTGAGAGCTCCGCCATCGCTTCCTTGGGCTTGGGCGTGACCTTCGCCACCTGCGCGTTCGGGTAGAAGTCCCCAATCATACATCCCAAGGCAGCAGCGGCCCTGGCGAGCGTGGATGCAGCCATCCTGTTTGCGCCTTTCTCGTACTTCTGTACCTGTTGGAAAGTCACGCCAAGAGCGTCGGCAAGGCCAGCCTGGGTCATTCGGTTCTGCATCCGCAGCGCCTTGAGTTGAGCGCCCACATGGACGTCGATCGGGTCTGACGTGACCCCCTGAAACTCCTCCAGGAATAGCTAGAGTCCGCCCCTCGAAAGGACGGACAGAATGAAGCGATCACGGTTCACGGAAGAGCAGATCATCGGGATCCTGCGCGAGCAGGAGGCCGGTGTTCCGGTGG
>CAUPWX010000024.1:0-51478 GCA_963515305.1 uncultured Brevundimonas sp. | reverse complement strand
ACCGTTGACGATGTTCCGCAGCCGCACCTTCGTCGCCGTGATCGAGGCGTCTGAGTCGGTCGGCCCCGCTTTCAGAGAGATATCAAACGGATCACCGCCCGCGCCGCCGGTGACGCTGAACTTTGCCGTCGCCATCCGCGTCGCAATGTCTGCCATGGTCGAGGCGGTGATAGACAGAGACGCGGATAGAGCCTTTGTAGTCTCTTCGTCTGACCATGCCGTCGCCGGAAGCCGCCCGCGCTCAACCTTCATCCGCCGGACGCCTGCTGATCCCCCTGAAGAGAAGTTGGGCCAGACGACTAGGCGAGCGTTGAAAGCGTTGCTCGGCGCAAGCGCTTCACCAGAGATAGTTTCCCCAAAATCTCGGTTAGAGACCTGCTTTCCACCATAAGACCCACTGATTGGGTTTAGATTGGCGTCGTAAAACTCAAGCCAGATTTCACAAGTGCCGCCGAAGATTTTAGGATCGGCTGACCATGTGACCCAGTCGCCAGGTCCAATCGCAGCGCAATGCGATATGTCATTGTAGAAATAGAGGCCCGACGTATTGGTCTGGAAAGCACGGCCGAAACCGTAACCGACATCTATGACAAACCAGCCTGGCCCGCCGGCCCAACCGTCCATCCCCCGGTTTCCAGTTGAGTTGTAGAGAAGCTGACCACGGGGAGCACCAACGGAGGCCGCAAGGTTGGCGCTGATCGAAGCCGCCGAGGCGCTGGCGCTGGCGTTTGCCGCCTGGGCCAAAGCCGTGGCGGCGGAACCTTGTGCCGCGTCGCGGGCGGCGTTGGCCTGATCGCGAGCCGTAACCGCGACGCCCGAGGCGGTGGATGCCGTGGTCGCCGATCCAGCCGCGTTTCCAGCCGATGTGCTGGCCTGGGACGCAAAGGTCGAGGCCTCCCCGGCTTTCGTGTTGGCGGTCGTGGCTGATCCAGACGCGGCGGTTGCGGATTGCCCGGCCGCCGTCTCGCTGGCGCTGGCGTTCGAGGCGGACGTGGCGGCGGCGGTGGCGGAAGACTGGGCCTGCCCTCGGGCGGTTTCCGCGCCGTCCTTGGCCGACACCGCCGTGTCCTTCGCAGCCGTCGCCGACACCTGAGACGCCGCCGCAGCAGCCGCCGAGTTGCCCGCCTCATTGGCCTTGGTCGAAGCGGTGGACGCCGAGCCGCTGGCCGCCGTGGCGAAGCCCGACGCCTGATCGCGTGAGGTCGCCGCGTTCTGGGCCGCAGTGGACGCCGAAGCCGCAGAACCGGCCGCATTGGTCTCGGACTGAGAGGCTTGTGTAGCCGCCGTCTGGGCCTGCCCGCGCGCGGTCTCGGCTGCGACCTTCGCGGTGTTCGCGGCCGACGCACTCTGACCCGCCGCCGTTTCACTCGCGGCGGCGTTCGAAGCCGAGGTCGCGGACGCCGTAGCACTGGTCTCGGCGGCGGCCTGGGCGGTAACATCGATGATGTTCAGGCTGAAGATGCGCGGATTTTTCGACGACCCTTCGATCTCACCCTTGACGGCGGGACGCAACCAGACAGTGGCGGCGTTAGGAGTGAACCGCTGCGTATAAAGGCCCCTGACCGGAATCGATTTGGACGTCAGCTGATAGTTCTGCGCAGGTAGGTCCGCATAAGACCCATCCAACTGCCAAATGATGAGCGAGATCTCGGCAGCCGACGCAGTACTAGGTTCGGCCTCGACCTGGATATCATAGACGTGGCCCGCCACGAACGGCACAGCCCGCTTCCAGAAGACGTGCTGATTGTCGCCCAAGATGATGCTGGGCTTTCCGCCCACCGTCACGACGGGATAGGTCGCGTCGGTCGCCGTCTCTGGAACGCCGTTCGGGTTGTTCGTCCACAGCAACGCCGAGGGCGTGATCGAGCCCTGGTTGATGGCGTAGTTCTTAGCCGCATCCTTCGACGCGGTCGCGGTGACACTGGACGCTGACGACGCAGCCGCAGCCGCCTCAGCATCCGTCGCAAACCCTGACGCCTGATTTCGGCTGGTCAGGGCCGAACTTGCATGGCCCTGTGCCGCGTCTCGCGCCGAAGCCGAAAGCCCCGCCTGTTCCGTCGCCGTCGAGGCCGCGCCCGTCGCCGTCGTTGCAGACGCCGCAGACTGATTACGGAACCCTTCGGCCTGGCCTCGCGCCGTCTGCGCGTCAATCCGCTCTTGCGTCGCTTCTGATGCTCTGGCCGCCGCGCTTCCTGCTGCAAGGATAGCGTCCGCTTTTGCTTGAGTTGCTATTGCAGCCTGTTGAATAGCACTGGCCGCACTGGCCGCCGCGCTGACGGTGTCTCCAAAGACCTCTTCCAGATCCGCGACAGCCGCCGCGTTCGTCGCCGAAATCCGTTCGACGCTGACCAGGCGGTCCGTAATCTCGGTGACCGCGATCCGCACCGGGCTTTCCGGCGACAGGTCGCCAGCGATGATGGTGGACGTCGAAACCGTGATCCAGGGCGACGGCACGACGGGTTTCGTCGGATCCCCAAGCGGCACGAGGCGGGCCTGCATATCCTGGTCGGGACCGACGCCGTTGGTCACGACCATCACGCCGGCGTCGATTTCCTCGGTGCGCGTGGGGGCGACGTCGGTCTCGCCCAAACGCCGAACCTCCGCTCGGATCGCCGTCATTGCAGTGTCGGCTGTCGTGACGTCCCACTTGAAGCGGATGGCCGGCACCGTCGACGTATCGCCGGGCAGGATTATTGCTTCGGCCTGAACCCCGATCAGCTGTAGCGCATCCACAGGGATGGGCGTCGGCGGCGGAGCAGCGCGGTCCTCGACCGGATCTGCCTGACCGAAAACCGAGCTGGCCATCTCGCGCAGCTGCAGAGTGTTGCGCCAGCCTTCATCGACGCCATAGGCCTCGATCCGATATCGGACCGTCGCGCCCTCATGATAGCGATTGCTTTGCCAAGCGATGATGTCGCCGTCTTCCAGCTCGGCCGAAGCGCGACCGGCCAGCAGCATCGGCACCAGGGCGATCCGCGCCCGGCGTTCCAAGCGGGCGCCCCGTCGGGTGATCTCCGCGCAGCGATCGGCCTGACCCTTGTTCGTGACCAGCATCAGCGGCAGCGTCAGCTCGCGCGGTCCGCCGTCCTCGACGATGTCGGCCTGGTCGCGCAGGACGGCGCCGCTGTGATCTTTGTAGAGCTGGCTCGGCTCAACATAGCGGGCGATGACCGTGTTGACCCGGCCGCCGTCGGTGTCCGGTGTAAACTCGTCGAAGCTGATCGCCTCGCCGGCGACCAGATCCGCATCGGTGACGGTGACGACCGCCGCCTTGGCCTGACCGGGTTCGACTTCGACGCCGCCGTCACGCTGAACGATCTGGCCGGCCGTCGCGGCCGCGAACATCTCCTCGACCTCGATGTGCGCCTGGGCGCTCGAGATGGCGCCGCCGACGGTGTAGCGCGGCAAGCCATCAACGATCTCGTCGCAGACGTTGGCGGCGGCGATGATGCGCGCTGCAGGGGCTTCGTCGGCCGTTAGGCCCCGTCCGATCAGAAGGTGCTCAAGCTCACCGTGCCGGCCGACGGCATAGACGCCGCGTTGGATGTTGTAGCGAACGATCGCCGCGTTTTCGCTGAAGCGGTGCGTCGAGACATCGTCCCAGGTCTGCGGCGACGGGCCAGTGTAGCCATACTGCGGATCGAACCGCGGATCGTATGCCCGCAGGCCACGAACGACGAACTTCAGGCCAGGGTGACCGCGCGTCCAGACCTGATCGTCGAACTTATAGGTGATCCAGATCTCGGCGACGCTGGGGCAACGATCGGCCGAGGTCAGCCCCACGCCCGCCTGGAGCATATAGGGCGGCGGGAAGGCCCCATCCCGCGTCGCATTGACGAAGGTTAGCTGCAGCGCGCCATTGAAGCCCGGCTGCACCCCGTTTCCGTTGAAGGAATAGTAGGTGTCATCGACGTAATAGCCGATCAGCCCGTCCAAGACGTGGTCAGCCAGGGCGACACGGCGGGTGACGTAATCGGTGCCGTATTTGCCGCCGTGATTCCAGGCGTCGATCAGCGAGCCGCCAACGCAGGCGATCCCGACCACAGCTTCGCGCGGCGTCTCGCCCAGCGACAGCGTCGTGACGCTGGCCTGGCGCTCGGCCACATTGGACTTCATCAGCCCGAGCGCCTTGGCGGCCTTCGTCACTGCCCAGCTGCCGGCCGCATACAGGGCCGAGTTGACCACGAAGGTGGCGACGGCGAACGCCGTAGTGCCCGCCGTGAAGCCGGCCCAGGTGACGATCGCAGCCGTGATCGGATCTGCTTTCGCAACCGTCGGCGCGGACACAACGAAGCTCAGCGCCAAGGCGCTGGCCATGAGGAAGCGTTTCAAGGGCATATCAGTCGGCCGCGACGGTCCAGGCGCGCACGGCGTGCGCACGGGGCAGACGCATCAGGCCGCGATCGGGGCGAACGCCGACGAGGGTCTCGCCTTCGAACAGCACCAACTGCTCATCCGCCAGCATGCCGACATCGCCGCGCCCGGCCTGCGTCAGGTCGATCGGCGTCATCACCTCACTGACGGCCTTCGCCATGCCGCCGTGGCGGCGGAGCACGCGTCGAGCGCCCTGACGGGTGGTCCATTCGCTGGTGAAGTCCGACAGAGGCGCGACGCCGAACACGGCCTGGACGCCGGCGTCGGCGAAACGGGCGCAGTCGTGCGTCAACGCCGCTCCGCTGTAGCTGAAGGACCAATCCTCGCGGTCCTCTAGGAACGCGACCAGGGCATGATGATCTCGGGTCATAGCTGGATGGCCCCTCGCGTCAGGACGTTGATGGCGGCCGCCTGGCCGGGCGAGACGCCCCCGAAGGCCGTTCCGCTGCGTTGAGGCGGCTTGCCGCCCCAGTTGATCGCCTTCTCGCCGGCATAGGCGACGGCGGCGAAACCGTTGGCCGTGGGATCGAGCATCCGCTGGTCCGCATCGGTCCGCATGCGCTCCGACCGACGGCCGAGGCCGCGCGCCGGTCCCTCGATGCCGACCCGGATGATGGCCTCGCCACCCGGCGTCTCTTCTTTCGGCGCCCGGTCGATCCGCCCACGCAGGAAGACCTCGGCATGCAGCAACCGCGCGCCGGTGCCGTTGAAGATGAGGCGCCACAGAACCGCCGGCTGACCGCGCAGCGTCTTCAGGTTCACTTGGCCGATCACGTCCGGATCGACGTTGGACAGGGTCAACTCTGCGCCCTGCTCAGACCCGCCCAAAGACCCGCCCGAGGCGCTGACCAAGCCTCGCTTGCCGATGCCGAGATAGGCGACGCCGCCGAAGGCGATGACGCCATGGCCGCCCCACAAGCGGATCTGGTTCGGCTCACGACCCAGCTGAACAGCGCCGGACGTCAGAACGTCGCCGCTGGCGATCGCCGCCAGGGCCTCTGCGCTGAAGGTTTTCATGGAGGCTCCTAGGCCCGGAGATCTTGGATCGCAGACAGCGTGCCGGGCGCCGAATGCAGCGCGTCCAGTTCGCCCATTCCGGATTCGGCGATCACCTGGCGAAACACCGCCTGCGGCTTGGCCAGGTCTGCGACGGCGGATCCGGGGACCAGCGTTGGGACGGGCGGCTCGACGGCCAGGGTGATGATGCCGCCGGTAGACGCCGCCGCCGGGGCGCTCAACCGATGCAGCGAACGGCGCGGTTCGCCAGCGGTCGCCCAACGGAGCATCACCCCATCACGACGTTTCAACAGCAGGCCCGACGGCTGGCCCGTGAGGGTGATCTGGTCGCGATCGGCGTTGACCGACCAGCTGGCGGCGGACCCGTCGAAGGCGCCGCCGCCGGCACGGCTCAAACCGGCGAAGCCGTTCGGATAGGCGCGCGGATAAGGCCGCGTCAGATCGTGAGCCAGGAAAGGACGCTGCAGGCCGCGCAGGGCATCGAGGAAGGCGAACCATTCATCGGTCTCATCCTCGTCGCCATCGCGGATGGTGGCCTTCAGGATCCACAAGGGCGCGCCGGCCGTCACGCCGAAACCCCGTCCGTCGGTGGCGGCCGTCTGGAAATCGAGGCGTTGGATGTTCATCACGGCGCTGACGACGGCGACGTCCGGCATGATCGATGCGGTCAGGGCCAAGCTCAGCCTCCGTGGTTGCGCTGGCGGGCGTCATTGACGGCGCGAACGGCCATGCCGGGCATGTCGCGCTGCAGTTTGTCGAGCCTGTCCTCGACGCGCTTCAGCGCGACGGGATCTGCGCCAGGCGCGTTGATCGTGATGCCTGGCATGTGAACGGCAAGCGCCGGGGATGCGTCGGCCGCGCCGCCGGATTGACCGACGGCTTCCTTAAGCATTCTGGCGGTTTCAGCGGCGTTGCTGACGTGCCCCGTGGCGCCCACCATGAGCAGCTCTGGACGGCCATGTTCGACGAAGGGGTAACGGATCGCCTCTTGCACATCGCCGCCGCCGGCGCGGCCAGCGCCCCGACTGAAAAAGGTTTTGGCGGCGTTGAAGGCGGTCGACAGCCAGTTGCCTCCGCCGGATCCGCCGCCCCCACCCGAGCCGCCGCCTTTGAAGAGGTTGAACAGCTGGTCGAGCGCCCCATCCAAAAGTCGCTGTTTCAGCTGGTCACCGATATATTCGCCGATCCTGCCCTCGCGGATCGCCTGCGTCACTTCCCGGCCATAGGATTTGAACTGGGCGCGAAGGCGCTCTGTTTCCTGGTGGTCGAACAGTTCGACCCGACGCGATGCCCCGCGATTAAACGTCGCCATCTGTCGGTCACGCTGCGCCTGGTCCAGCTCCGGGTCGTTCTCCAGTTCGAAGGCTTTTCGCCTGCGCGCGATCTCGATCGTGGCCAACAGGATTTCACGCTCGATGCGATGACGTTCCCGCTGGGTCCGGACGATCTGCGCATCGATATCCAAGAGGTCAGTGGCCGAACGGGCCGCGTCCTCGTCGTCCTTCATCCTGCGCGCTGCTAGCTCTCGCCGACGGTTCCAATCAATTATGTCTTTCTTCTTAAGATGAAGCTCTTCCTGACTGACCCGCAGTTGCTCGGCTTCCGCTTCGGTCAGGCCACGCAGCCCTTTCGAGCGAATATACTCCTGCTCTGATCTGGCGATCTCACGCAGCCGAGCCGCACGTTCGAGCTCAAGATCGGCGATCTCGTTGGAAGCTTTATCGTTGATCGACAAGTTCCCCAGACTTACGGAGCGCGCTAGGTCGTCATTCAGTCGCTCTTGCTGCTGCTGCGCTCGCTCCGCTCGCTCACGCCGTTGTTCGGCTTCCCTCGCAGCCTTGTTCGCCGCCGACGATGAGCTTTTCCCGCTATGGCCCTTCGGGTCGAAGCCCCCGCCTTCATTCCAAACCTCGCCAGGCCTCGTCCGAAACATGGCAAGCCGATCAAGGATGTCCGAGCCCAAGGGATGCCAGCGGGCCTCACTTTCAGCGGCGTTCCGTCCCGCCGCCAGATCGCGAACGCGCCTGTTGACCCACATTCCGGCCCGCGTGGCCGGGTTGTCGTCAATGCGATAGTTGGCCATCGCGCTATCGAGCCGGCTCAACCACTGGATCGCGTCGGCGATGTTCTCGACCAGCCCGGCGAAATCATCCGCGAGATCGACCACGGCGACCTTCAAGGCCATTTCGATACGCTGCTGCGCACGCTCCATCGCGCGGTCCGCCTCGTCGAACTTGGCGCGCACATCGTCGCTCATGACCAGGCCGAGATCCCGCGCCTCATTGGAGAGTTCGCGAATACGCTCCGACCCCAGGCGGATGATGGGGAGCGCTTCTTCGACGCCAAGCGTCCTCGCGAATTTCACCTGAGTGGCGCGGTCCTTCACCTGACCCAGGGTATCGGCCAGCAGTATCAGCATGTCGTCTGCCGTGCTGACGTTTTGAAGCTGGGCCTTCGTGATGCCCAGCTCCTCAAAAACGGGCTTGAGCTTGGCATCCCCGATGCCCGCCTTGAACGCTCCGACGACGCCGTTGAGTTTCTCCATATTCCCTTGCAGGCTCTCAACAGAGACGCCCGCTTCGTCGGCGACGTAGCGCCACTCTTGAAGAGACTCCGCGCCGATACCGATGCGGTCGGAGACATCCGTCAACTCCGCCGCGAACGCCATGCCGTCTCGGACCTTCACCAGCGCGACGGCCAATCCGCCCAGCGTCGCGGCGACCGCCAGACCCGCAAACCCGAATGCGCTGAGAGCCGTGCCGGCCGGCCCGACACGTGCGGCGAGGCCTTCGAAGCCCTGTTTCGCTTCGCCAGCGCCAAGCGAAAGCGCGCGAACCGCCGGGTTCGCAGCCCGTTCGCCCAGGGCGATCTCGGCCCACATCTTCTTTCCGCTGTCGCCGACCTGGTCGAAGGTGCGCTTCACCACCTCGCCGCCGGCGACATACAGGCGGATCCCGACGCCGCTGCGTCCGGCCGTGGCGTCAGTCATCGTCGTTATCCTTCTGGTCGGGCGCACGCCGTGCGCGTCGTTCAGTCTTTTCGCGCTTCTTCTCGGCCACGCTCGCGGCGCGCAGGGCGGCGGGCTCGAAGGCGTCCAGCAGCGTCTCCACGATCCACGCCGGCGCATGGCTCAGCCGGGCGCGAACGCCATGGCGATCGATGCGGCGCGGCGTCATGCCCCCGCCCGTCCAGGCACCGGAGCGCTGAACGGCGTCCCACACCTCCGCCCCTTCGACCGTGCGGCAGGCGTGTTCGAAACGCGGGCATCGACGCCCTTTGATCGCGACGCCCTGGCTGCAGGGCGCGGCGACCTTCTGGCAGTTGAAACAGTGGTCGGGGCCTACGCCGTCGTCCCTGGCACCGAAGAACCAGTCGGCGAGGCCCCGAAGGGCTCCCCCTCGACGATCAACAGCAGAGCCGCCTCCGTCAGGACCGCCATCACCTGGTCGCTTAACGCCTCGTCGAGAAACAGGGCCTGAAGCACTTCGCGCGTGATCGGCGCGGGAACGCCGTCATCGGTCGCAAAGCCTTCCCAACCAGAAACGCCGACCAACGCACATTCGACAGCGGTCAACCATCCAGACACGCCGCTGATGAAGCTGGCATAGCTGGAAGGATCGTCGTCACGCATCCGCTTCCAGGCGCGCACGCCGCCCTCGGGCAAGAGGTCATGCTCGACCAAGAGCGGCAGAAGCTCAGCATCATTCTGCAGGATCGCCTGGGCAGCTGACCGTGCGCGGGTCCATTCCGGCGTGCGCAGCCGCCGGACTGTGATGGTGGCGCCGCGATATTGACCGACCAGAGCCTTTGTGACCGGATCCTTCTTTAAGGCGACGCGGATCATGCGTAGGCCGCCACGTCATTGGTGACGATGATCTGCGCCGCCGCCGCCGCCGCCGTCTGATAAGGCGACCAGTTGATGGTGCGCTCGATCTGGCCGGGACCGGTGATTGGGGTCGCACTGGGCGCCAGCAGCGCCTGGGGGTGGCGCAGCTTGATCAGGTGACCGCTCTCGACGCCCAGCATGCGGAAGCTGGCGGCGAAGGTATCCTCCTCCTCTTCCATCTGGTCGAACACGGCGCCGATCGCGCGGAACGAGGCCGAGCCGGAGTGCTGCGCGCCGTTCGGCCGCAGGCTGGACACCGACGGCGTGGCGCTGAGGAAGATGCCCTCCTGCAGCTGACGGCTGAAGCTGAACGAGCCCGACAACATGTTGCCGGCGGCGACGTCGTCGACCTCGAACAGGGCGCGCAGGATGGGCGCCTCGGTCGGAACAGCCGTCACGGCGCCGACCGGGAAGGTGGTCAGCTTTTTCCGACGCAGGCCGGCAAGGCTGATGTTGAGGTTGAAGTCCTGGGTGTTCTCGCCCGAGAACTGGGTCGAGAGCTGCGACAGGGTCAGGCCTTCATATACCCGCACGTCGTTCTCGCCGACGCGGACGGCCAGGTCGAAATACTGTTCCGTCTTGGATCCGCTTTCGAACAGGTGGTCGAAAAGCGGACCATTGGCGACAGGCGCCGCCGGCGGACCCATGGCGGCGCGCAGCAGCAACGGCAGCTGGCGCGTGTCGGCGTCGACGACCAGCTCTCCCGTCAGACGGAAGAAGCCCTTACGCGGCCGCGTTGGATCCAAGACATTCCTGCGGATGCCCGGATTGCCCAGCTTCGTCCGCTCGCGCCATTCCTGCGCCGGCGTGATGGTCAGAGACAGGAACTCGAAGTTCTGCCAGGCGGTCGGCGCCGTCTCCAGGTTCGCGCGGCGGCCGATGCGGGTTTCGCAGTCGCCGCCATACCAGACATCAGCGGGCATGGATCAGTCCTCCTGGGCGTCGACGACGCCGGCGATGGCCAGATCGCGCGCGGTGGCGCGGCGGCCCTTGTCGTTGGAAATCGCGCCGTCGACGGCGCTGGCGTTGACCTGATGCAGGCCGGCCTCTGAGGTGACGATCCAGACCAGCTTGGGCTTGGGCCCGGGCTTGTTCGGCGCGTCGGTGTCGGTTTCCGTGGTCATGTCAGGCTCCGGTCAGGGGGTGCGGCCCAGCGCGTCGCCAGAGCGGACGCGGATGGTGAAGGTGATCAGGAAGGTCACGCCGTTCGGCGGGAGTTCGTCATCGGTCTGCTCGCCCAGGATCAGACGCTCGGCTGTGCCGGACAGGGTCGGGTATTTGTCCTGGAGTTGCGCCAGCGCGCCCAAGGCTTCGGCCACCCGGCTTTCGCGGCGCAACCGCTCCGGGCCTGCGATGGCCAGTTCGACCTGGCACTGGCGCTCGACCACATACCGAACCTGGGGGCCGCCCATCAGCTGTCGAGGCGACGCGGTGCGGACACTGACCAGGGCGGCCGCCTGGACCAGGGTCTTTTCGTCTCCGGTCGGGGTGAAGGGCGCCGGCGGATCGATCTTCAGATCCCAGTTGTTCGCGCCGGCCGCCCCGGTCAGGGCTTCCGAAATCCGCAACGCGAGCTGCTGATAAGCGGGTTCAATCATGGCTTGGTCCCGACAGGAGGGCTGGGCTGCCGGGCTGTTCGAAGTAGCGGATGAACAACCTGTCGACGGCGGCGGCGGCGTTGCGCTGGGCGCGCTCGCGGATGACGTTGCCGCGCAGCATCCGAGGCAGGCGGGCTTCCTTGACCAGATAGAAGACGACGATGGTGGTCAGACCGTTGCCGGTGCGCAGGGCGGTCGCACTGGCCTTGCGAAACGTGCCGGGTCTCGAGGCGCTGGACCGCGCCTCGGCCACCAGCAGCGAGGCCTGGCCCTGGCGATAGATGAGACGCAGCGGTCCAAAGCGCGCTTCGGCGATGGCCAGGGTGTTGTTGCGCTGACCGCTGCGTCCCCCCGGCCGCACGACGCGGCCGGCCGGCCAGACGTCGGGGTTGGGAATGAGAAGGAAATGTCCGTTGGGGGATCGCACGGTCGTCGCCTGCTCGAAGGCGCGCTGCAGGATCGGGAAGGTGGAATAGACCTGGGCGGCGGGGTTTAGCCCTCGGTTCTTGTATTTGCGCAGCCGGATGGTTTTCGTCATCCGCCCGGCGTTTCGGAGGCCGGACTGGGCGACGTCCTGTCGCCACTTCGTCTGGGTGTCGCCGGCGTAGTCGAACAGGGCGGACTGGATAGCGCCCTCGACGTGTTGGAGCGCGGCGCCTGTTTCCTTGTCGAAGTCTCCGACCAGCGCCGCCTTCAGCTGGGCGAACGTGGTCACCCCGGCATGACCTCGACGACCCACCAGCGACCATCGCCGGGCGCGGTCGGGGCCTCCGCCACCTGCCAGATGTCGCCCAGGACGCCGCCGGCCAGAACCATCTGAAAGCGGTGATCTTCGCGCAGGCCGGGCACGGCCGCCTTCGCGATGGTGATGACGGGACGGGAGCGGACGAAACCCATGGCCATAAGCCGGTCGGCGGTTTCGGGTTGGTCCAGCTGCAGGCGCACCGGAAGCGGATCGACGCCCTCCACGAGATAAAGGGCGTCGTCGCAAAGATGGTCCTCGATCGCGAGATCGAGGCCGGCCAGGTGGTCGCTGAAGTTCATGACGATCTCCTGGCCGGTCAGCCGATCAGGGCTCTTCGCCGTCAATCATCTGGGTGGTCAGCAACGGCTTCTGCCAGATGGGCAGTGCGTTCATCTGATACTTCCACTCCAAACCAGCGCCGTGCTTCATGACCTCTTCCGTCATATGGATGAGGTCGTCAGTCCCGGCGGCGTTCTCGCCCAGTTCGCGGATATCCAGCGGCGGCGCCACGTAGGTGACGTTGGATTCCATCGTTCCGGTCGGGTAGGAAACGCCTTCGGTCGCGCCCAGCAAACGCGTGGTGCCCTCGTCGCCCCAAAGCTTCACTTTGGCGCGATATTCCCGGACCATGACGCCGTTGATGTCGATCACGCGCCGGAAGCTGTTCGCCGTTTTTTCGCGTTGGATGTTCAGCAGCTGCAGCATGGCCGGCGTGTTTTGGAAGAACTTTTCCAGAGACGGGTGGCGGATGATGCGGGTGTAGAACTCCGGCGCGATCCGAACCTCCAGGCCGTCCATCGTGTCGTTGACCAGGTTGTCCTCGGTCCCAGAGATCAACTGTTCGAACGCCTCGGGCACGCTGAAATTCGGGTCGTTCAAGTCGAAGTAGACGACACGCTTCTGGACGTCGAAGAGCTTGTAAAGATCGTAAATGAGCGTGTTGGCGCCATCGCGGATTTGGCCCTTCAACGCTGACATCTTCATCACTTCGCGGGTGATGTCGAACTTCAGGCGGTTGCGCTTGTGACGCGTCTCGACCTTGTTCAGCAACGCTTCTTCAGGAACATTCGTGCGGCGTGCGTAAGCATTCCATTTCCGCAAGTCGTCGGCCAGGACGGAGTCTTCATGGCTGACATTCGGGATTTCGACGATGACGCCACGGCCCTTGCCATGACGGGCGATCGTCGAGGGGCGTCCGCCGTCGGTGACCGGAAGGGCGGTGATTACGCCGTCCTCCATGTCAATGCGAACATACGGCGTGTCGAGGCCGTCTTCGACGAACAGGTTGGGGTCGGCATTCAGCTGCCCGAAGGTATCCGGGATGGAGCTGATGAGGCCGCCATGTTCGGCAGCGGTGAACGGCAGCATCATGCCGTTGCCGGGCAGGTCTTCGGGATCCATGAGGAGCCCTCCTTTTCATTAGGTGTGAAGAAAGAAGGCCCCCCGAGAGCGGCCGTCAGGCGTTGTCCGTCAGCCGGACACGCGGCACTGGATTCCCAGGGCCGCCAGCCGCGCATAGGCGGCGGTCTTCTGCAGGTCGGTTGTTCCGGCCGGCCAGGCGATGGCCTCGCGACGCACCACTACCGGACCGCGCGCCAAAACCGTGATCTCGACGTCGCCCCCGATTGGGGCCTCGGCCGCGTAAAGGTTGGCGCCGCTGATGATCTGCGACCCGTCAGTGGCGGTTGGCGACCAGGCCACGTCCTTCGTCGATCCCGGCGCATAGGCGACCGTGATCTCACGTCGGTCGCCGGCGACGAAATCGGTCGCGCCGTCGGCCTGGGTGAAGTTGATCGTGCCGTTGTAAGCGACGCCGACATTGCCCGTGCCATCGATCGACCCATCCGGGCGGATGACCTGGAAGGTGCCCGCATTCGCGGCGGGCTCGATGAACAGGACCTGGTAGACGCCAGCCGGTGCGCCGGCGTCGGCGGTCAAGGCGTTGACGGCGCCGTTGCCGGTGCCGACAACCGCGCCGGCCGTAACCGTCGCTGCGCCGGTCGGAATGCTGGCGACCAGGGCGAACTGGGCCAGGGCTCGGACCATTCCGACGCCGGCCGCAAGCGAGCGCTTGTCGGTCGTGAACGTCGGATCATATTCCGAATGGATGAAGTCGCTGAGGCCGGAAAGCCCGGTCTCGAAAGAATAGGCCTTCATGACGGCCTCCTATGTCAGGGGTCAGGGAATGACCGGATCGAGACCAGCTCCGGCCGGCTGGACGGGTCAGGCCGAGGCCTTGGCCCCGCGATTCTTCTCGATGCGGGCCGCGATCGAGGCGCTCATGCCGCTCGCGGACTTCGTGGCGTCAGGCTTGAGACGCCGGGCGTTCGCCATGGCGGCGTCGAGACGCCCGGTGCGGCCGTTGGCCATGGCGCCGACGCTGGCCTTGAACTGGGCGAGGGTCTGACCCGATGCGATCGCAGCGGTGGCCATGGCGGGATGCGCCTTGGCCTCGGCCGAGCTGGCGATGGCGACGGCGTCGGAAGGCTTGTCTTCCTTGTCGTCTTCATCGCTCTCGCTTTCGGGATCGTCCTGCTCGTCGTCCGCCTCATCGGTGTCGGACGCCGGGTCTGCGGCGTCGGCGTCCTCATCCTCGTCGTTGGTGACATCAGCGGCGGCGTTCGCCTTGGCCTTGGCGAGATTGGCCTTGGCGAGCGAGAACGCCTTCTGGGCTTGGGCGACCTGGGCGGCCGCAGCGGGCTTGCGGGTGGGCTGGGCCATGACGGCCTCCTTGGCTGCAGTTGCCGCGCGCGCCCCTGACGCGGCGGCGGGTTTTGTCTCGTCCGCAGGGGCGGAAACGTGGGCGACCAGCTGGGCGAAGGCCTCCTCCTCGGTCGCGATGGCGTCGACCAGGCCGAGCGCCAGGCCGGAGCGCTCCGGGTCGGCGTGCTGCGCCATGAAGGCGTCCGCGCGCAGGGCCATCAGCTTCTCGTTGGTCAGTTGAGGGCGGCCGGCCTCGAGGTCGGCGAAGAAGGTCTGGCCCAGCTCATTGATGTCGGCCTGCCAGGCGGCGCGGCCGGCGTCGCTGAGCGCCTTCCAGCGGCCGCCCTCGGTCTTCAGCGCCCCTTCGGGGAACTCGATAGTGGTGATCTCGATGCCGGCCTTGTTCAGAGCCGCGCTGTGGTTTTCGTGGCCGACGACGGCGCCGCACGATCCGACGTAGGCGAACTGGCCCGCGATCGCGTGGTCGCCTGACGCCAAGATCCAATAGCCGGCCGAGCAGGCCATGCGGGCATAGACCCAGATCGGCTTGCCGCCGGCGGCCTCGCGCGCGCTGCGCATGTAGGCCGCTAGTTCCGGCAGGCCGCTGCCGGCGACGCCGCCGGGCGTGTCCAGGACCAGGAAGATCCCGCGAACCCGAGCGTCGGCCATGGCCTCGCGCATGGCCAGCAGCAGGGTGTCGTAACCGTGCCAGACCTGGCCGCAGAACTCGTCGCCGCGCTCAACCAGGACGGTGTCGCAGCAGATCAGCGCCACGCCATCCTTCAGCGACCAGCAGAAGCCGGTGTCCTCGACATCGCCCAGCCAGCGCGGCGAATAGGCCAGCTGCTCTTCCAGGGGGATGGCCGGCTCGCCGCTGTCGTCATCATGCATGGCGAACGGCGTGCGCCTGTTCAGACCAACGTCAGCCTTGCCGCCGTTGTTCAAGCCGACGCGGCGCAGCAGGGCGTTGATCCGGCCGGGGCGTTCAAAGGCGCGCGCGTCGATCGTGCGGATGCGGTGCGCCAGCTGCTCGGCCGCTTCAGCAGTCATGAGCAAGGGACGGCCCGCGTAACGCGAGGCCAGGAGAGCGATATCGGTCATGTCGGTCTTTCGATCAGGCCGCGCGAGCGTCCAGCGCGGCGTCATGGGCGGGGTCACGCGAGCGATCGGCGACCTTGATCAGCGCATCGCCGCCGTGGGCCGTCAGGCCCAGCTCCTCAGCCTTGGCCATTTCGCGAGCGCGCTGCTCCATGACCTCTTCCCAATCGCGGCCCTGGTCGTTGCACTCGTCTTCCAGGGTCGATTGGCCGGCCTCCACGCGCGCGGCCGCTGCGTCGATTTCCTTCGTCGGATCGATGTAGCCTCGGCCCGGGCCGATGCAGTGGATCTGGCAGTAGGCGTCGATCGCGTCATAGAAATCGGGTGCGCCCTCGGGCGCCTGGACATAGCCCCGGTCGAAGGCTTCTTCCGCCCAGGCGACGACGAAAGGCCGGACGAGCTGGTCTTCCAGCAGGCCCATCATGGCGACCGTGTCGGACCAGGCGTGCACCATCGCCGCGCGCGCCGACGAATAGTTGACCTGCGAGAAGTCCATCGTGACTTCCTCATAGGTCTGACCCAGCGCGGCCGAGATCAGGCGCAGGATCGAGCGGGTGAAGGCGTCGAAGCTGCCGACGTCCTTCGCGGCGGTCTGCAGCTGCAGCTCGTCGCCGTAAGGCAGGACCGGCACGGTGGCGCCGCTGGCGAGGCTGATCGGGTTCTTTTCGTAGTGCTCTTGGCGCCAGGCCTCGAGGCTCTTCATGTCCTTCGTTTCGAAGCTCTCGCTAACCGCCTCGGGGCCGGAGTTGGACTTCATGAAAGCGACGATGAGGGCGTTGATCGTGGCGCTCTGCAGGGTGGCGTCGGTGAACTTCGAGAGGGCGCGGAAGCTCTTGAGCACCGAGGCGAACCGGCTGACGCCACGCGTCTGACCCGCGCGCTGCGGTTCGAAGACGTGGAAGACCTGGGGACGGCCCCATTCGGTCCAGCGTTCGAAGCCGGTCCAGTTGAACTGGCCGGGACCGGCGAAATCGGTCGGGTGACGCTCGCGGATCCAGTATCGCATCGGCACGCCGGCGAAGTTGGTCTCGATGCCGGCGCGCAGATTGTCCTTGTCCGGACGGCCGTTCGGATTGGTCAGGCGATCGGGATCGACCAGACGCAGGCGGGTGCGATAGCGGGTCTGCTCATCCTCCGCCCATTCAGCCAGGCCGAGCGCTTCGCCGTCAGCGCCTGCCAGATGCCAGACCGCCAGGCGCAGTTGCTGGCCGAATGACAACTTGCGTTCGGCGTCAGACTGGAAGGCGTGCCCGTAGGCGTAGAGTTTGAATTCGTTCGTCAGGTCCGCGCCTAGCTGGCGCGCCGCTTCCAGCGTGATGCCCAGGGCGCGAGCGTTCGGGCGGAACTTGACCTGCCAGCCTTTGCCGACGACGGCATTGACGCGGCGAGGAACCGACGAGGCGGCGACCGGGTCGTTGCGGATCCGCTCGCGGATGCGGGCGGTCAGAGCGCCGCGCGCGGGCAGGAGGTCGCGGTCCGCCGAGCGGAGGTGCGCCGGCCATTCCGAGAAATAGGTTCCGCCGCTTCCGGCGCCTTCGTAGGCGAGCGGATAGCCCCCGGCCATGGCCGGAGCCGTGGTCGCGACGCTGGCGCTTGCGCGAGCGCGAGCGACTTCGAAGCGAGAGATCGATCGCCCGTCAGGGGCGACCAATCCAGTGGGGGCCAGGGGCGCGCGCATGGGGCGGCTTAGGCCTTCTTGTCAGCCGGCGCGGCGGCGGCTTCGATCGCCGAAACGCGCTCCGTCAGAGCATCCAGATTGCCGAGGCGCTCGCTGATCTTATCAACGACGCCGGACAGTGCGGTCAGCGTGTCGGTGGCGGCTCGCAGTCCATCATCCACTCCCGTGAAGCGATCCTTCAAGGCGGCGTTGAAAGCGTCGAACTGTTCTCGGATCCAGGCATCGTCGTAGCCGCCAGTCTGCTCCTGGCTGAGATCGACCAAGCCTGCCAGCGGTGCGAAGGCCGGGCCTTCCAGGGCGGCGGCGAACTCCTGCTGCGCGGCCGACAGGCGATCCGTCAGCGCCACCGGCATGGGCGAGCTCGGGAAGCGGGCGACAGCCAGCATGGCCGTGACCAGCGACAGAAGCGCGGCGACGGCGGGCAGATCCTTCAGCGCCGTCAGGGCGATATCGCCGGCCGCGTCGGCAGGCTGCGCCGCTTCCGGCGAAGGGGTTCGGGTGGTGCGGCTCATGATGGCCTCCGTTGATGATGATGTCCGGGTGTGACGGCCTTCACCGGTCTACGACGCGCCTTTCGACGCCCGCGCCCCCGGTGTTGACGATTGCTCGCAGGTCCGCCGATCCGACCCCAAACCCGGGGCGGGTCGGTAAGGAATAGGGCGCGGGTGTTGGGCTAGAGGCTGAAGCGCAGGGCGCCCCGGCGCCGCACGCTCTGACCAGCCGGCAGGAGCGACTTGGCCTCGAGGTCGGCGATGGCCTGTTCCAGTTTGGGCAGGTCCGCCTTCGTATATTCGACGTTGCGGCCGGCGCTGCTGACCTTGGCGACCTGTTTGCCCGTGATCAGATCGGCCCAGGCGGCCCGGAACTTCGTCAGCATCGCTTGCTCTTCGACCGACAACGCCATCAGAAGTCCCACTTGCTCTTCGCCGAAGGCGGCGCTTCAGGCGCGCCGGCGGCGGGTTTCGGTGTCGGCCGGTCCCACAGCTCTTCCAGACCGGCTTGGCCAGTCTGACGACGCCGTGCGAGATCCAGCCAGTCGGGCTCCGCGCCGGGCACGCCGATGCCGATCGAGGCGGCGAGGGCGCGGTTGTAGACCCAGAGGTCCATCTCTTCGTTCCGCCGCCGAACGCGAACCCAGGCCTCGTCCTTGACCACGCCGGTCTTGCTGTCCTGGACAGTGACGAGGGCCTCGCCCGTCAGCTCCTCGAAGAAGTCTCGCTCCAGCCAACCCGGCCAGTGCGGACGGCCTGGCGCTCGCAGCCCCTTGTCTCCTTCCAGGCTTAGCGGGATGGCTTCATTGAGCAGCGCCCGCTTCAAGTCCCAGGTGCCGACCCGCCAAGTCCTGCAGGAGACGATCGTTCCGTCATCGCCCTGCAGCTTCTGGCGCTGCGTCGCGCGGCGAAGCGGCATCCGGCCCCAGCCGTCGGCGCCATCCAGAGCCTTCGACTTCGCATGGGCGGAGCAGAAGGCGTAGACGTGATAGGTGCCGTAGCCGGAATCGACGCCTACGACCTCGGTGGCGACCGATCCGCCGTCCTCATGCGGCCAGATCCGGCGCTCCAGCGCCGCGATCTCGGTCCAGATATTGGCGTCCGGCGGGCTGCCATCGATGCGCCCTTTGTCGAAGGGAACGTGCTCGGCCCCTGCCCCCCAGGCATAGGCGGTCCACTGCGCCCAGTCGCCGTTCAGGTCAACGGCGATGGTGACGATCTCATATCCCGAGGGAACGACGCCCTTCGTGAACTTCGTATCCCGGCGATCCAACAGCTTGTCGACGTCCGCCTGCTGGATCGTGACTTCATAGGCCTCGCCGAAAATCTGCTGATGCAGCGCGATCTTGTCCTTCTCGTCGCCGTCTTCCGCGTCGCGGATCTGCTGCGCAATGAACGCCCAGTCGACGGCGCCCGAAACGACCTGCCAAGCGTGATAGCTGGGCTGGCGACCTTCGACTGGGCGGGCGCGCCACTGGTCGAACTCGTCGGCCCGGATGAAGGCGCCGGGGGCGGGGTTGTCGACCAGCTCGGACGGGAAGGTCGGGATCCAGCCGCCGCGCACGGCGTGCGCGTTTCGATAGGGATGGCAGGCCGCGACCATCTCGGCCTTATGACGGTGCTCGATGTCCGCGCCACATCCGGGACAGGTGAAGTGCGGCGTCTCGCCCTTTGCGATGCCCATCATCGCGTCGCGATCGAGCCGGAGAAGGACGCCGCCGGGCAGATGCGCGCAGTGCGGGCAGGGCAGATAGAGCCGGCGCTGGTCCCCGGCCAGGAAATCCATCGTCACCGGGCAACCGGTCAGCTGGCCGCCGTTCTCTTCGTCGCGGCGCACCAGGCCGGGCGTCGAGTTGTGAAACGTCTTGGCACCCGCGAGCTCCCACTGCAGCTGGCGCATGGCGATCTGTTTGTGCGGGTCGCCACGGTCGCCAACCGACAGCTTCCAGTTCGGCGTCTCCTCCTTCACCACCAGGCAGAAGGTCAGCATCTGAAGCGCCTTGGCCGTCTCGGTTCCGAAGAACTGGCCGTAGCCGCCGGCGAACCGCTTGTAGGTGCTGGTCGAACCCTGCTCGTCGCGTGACGTGACCGCTCGGATCTTCCGCTTCAGCTCCGGCGTGGCGTCGACGAGCGGCTGCCACTTCGTCCGGTTATACTTCAGCGCCTCTTCAGCGCTGGGGAGGGCGACACACCACGGCCGCGAGATGGCCGTCGAGTAATACAGGGTGGCGATGACGCCGATTGTCGTCTTAGCGATCTGCGCCGATCCGACGAAGGTCACCGTCCGCGCCGGGTCGTCGGGGTGAAGACGATCCAGCGGCTCGATCAAAGGCTCGAAGCCATCCCAGGACAGCAGCCCTTCGCGCGTTGTGCCCGTCTCGCCGGGGATGTTCACCCGGCCGTTCGCCCAGGCGCTGATCTGCTCGTCGGCCGCAGGCGTGATCGCCGTGGCCAAGCCGAGCAGGAGCGCCGCCGCCTGGGCGGCGATGTCCCTGCTAGTGAACAGCGCCATTAGGCCGCCGCCTGCTCCGGCTCGACGATGTCACCGGCCAGCTTCTGCAGCTTGCCGACCAGGTCGTTCAGCAGCGCCGTGTCGGCGGCCTTGAGCGCGAGCTCCATGGGGCGCTGTTCGCTGATGCCGACAAGCTGTGTCGCCAAGGTGCGGCGACGGCGTTCGAGGCCTTGCAGAAACGCGACCCCGATAGCGTCTATCGCCATGCTGGTCGCCGCACGCGAAAGCAGCTCGCCTTTCCGCTCGGCCAGATCGAGCTCGAGCTTTTCGACTTCGAGATCGCGCTTGCGCGAGCCGACGACCGGGGCGGCAGGCGTCGGCGTGGGGGACGCAGCAAGGGCCGGGCGACTGTCCTGGACAGACAGCGACTGGGCGCGCGCCACGGCCAGCGCGTTGTAGTCGACCTCGGTCACCCGATTGCGGGCGTCACGTCGCACCGGGACGTCGGGGTTACGATCGATGAACCGCGAGATCGACGACTTGTTGACGGCACGTCCGGCCTCGCCCTCTAGCCGGGCGGCCTCGCTGACGCTGACCCATCGGCTGGCGCTCGGTGCTTCGAGGAGGAAGGCGTTGCTCATGCCGTTGCGCTCCCTGTTGCGCCCGCAACGCCTGTTGCACCGCCTGCAACATCGCTCACTAGGGAACGAACATGCCTCAGCTGCCCGTATACGGTGTGGGTCGGGGGGAAGGACCCGTAAAACCGTTGGACCGATGCAAGTGGTTGATTTCCATTGAAAAACCCGCCTTCGCGTCGCGCTGGCGGGTCGTTCAGAATGGAGGTGGGCTGGATGGCTACCGCACTGCGCGTCAGGTTCCTGACGGCAGCGGAATGATCTGGCGCGAATCACGCCCTAGAAGCTTGAATAGGACCGCAGCCCGGTTTCCGTCAACCATCTCTTCGAAGATCATTTCGTAGTCGGCAGTCGGTCCGGTGTAGCGCAGCTTGTCGCCTCGACGGTATTTGCTGGGCAGCGAGGCGGCGAGGGCGGCCTCGGCTTGGCGATCCCCATGCTTCAGCACGACTAGGCCATTCACCTCGCGGGCCTGGATCTCTTCGATGAACTTCGAGGGGATCGGGTTAGGCCGGGCGGCCTCGCCGGTTCCTCGCATGATCACCTCGGTCACGCCCATCGTCGAGAACAGTGCGCGCCAACGCTCCTGGTCCAGGTCGATCGACACGAACAGGTAGCGCGGGATCATCGGGCGGTTCGCGGGGGCAATGCCGTTACGGACCCGAGCGCCAGGGGGAGGCGGCACCATCGGCAGGTAGACCTCGAAGCCCTGCTGCTTCAGCTGGTATTGCGCCATCCGCTCCTGGTTGACGTGTGTCACCACGACATACCAGCGCTTGCCTTGGGGAGCGGATTGATCGGCGGACGCGGTCACTGGGTAAGCCCTTTCACTGATTGGATGGGCGTCCCACGGTGTCCCGCAAGGCTGTCCCATTTAACTGATTGGAAAACTTCATAAAAAGAAACATGGGACGGCGCGGGACGCATGGGACGCACCTGTGGCGTCGTATGTGTCCGCACGCTCGCAGGCCTACGGGGAGGCTCCCCTGTCCCAAGTGTCCCGGCGTCCCGTCGCCCCCTCAAAGCCCCGCTATTCATAGGTTTCCCCATGGGACGGCGGCTGGGACGAATCATGGGACACCGGCGCGTCCCGGTGCCATTTCGGCGGTTCGAAGGGGGTGACGGCGTTCCGGTCCGCCCCGATTGCGACCGGCCTTTCCAACCAGGGGGCGAGGGGGATCGCCATGGCGCGGCTCTGGTGCATGCCGAACCGCACAGGCCCCGACGGATGCTGGGGCGCATAGTTCGGGCCAAGGTCGGCCAGGTGCTCGAGCACGCCGCGCCAGTTGGCGAACTGGGTGCCGGCCAGGCCCCTGACCAGGGCGGGGTGATTGTTGGATATGACCAGCCACGGCCCCACCCTTTCGGCGCCCGAATGCCCGTTCTCGACCTTCAGCCCCCAGGCCTTCAGCACCTTCTCCCGCGCACTGGGCGCTTCCAGCTCCTCGGTGATCAGCTCGCCCAGCGACAGGTGGCGGTCGTGCGAATGCTGGCCCGAGTTGATCGCCCATATCTTGGACAGGCAGGCCTGCCCTGGGTTCTGCGCCGATGACGATTCCTCCCGTCCCCTGGCCAGGGCGGACCACAGGGCGACCTCGGCCTTGGCGGTCTCGGCCGTCAGGGCCTCATCGAACAGCAGCAGTCGCCGGCCGGCCGCCAACGACGCGATCAGGTCCGCCGCCCGTGGGGCCTGGCCGCCCTCGCCCAGGGCGCTCTTCAGCATCGAGACATCGGACCGGAACCGCCCCGCCTCCCGCAACGCCCTGGCCAGCAGGGCGGGGGACAGGTCCCGCGCCTTGACGATCGCCTCCTCCAAATCCTCGTCCGCCCCGCCCTTGGCCCGGCCCAGCGGCCTCAGGCGGACCTCGACCATCCGCGACGACATCGCGTCGCCCAGGGCGATGGGATAGATGCTGGCCAGATAGGCGCTGCCCACGGCCGAGGTCGCCGCCACCCCGCCGTTGATCGATCCCTTCCGCCCTGCGCTGCCCTCGCCGGTGGACATGCGGCGCAGCACCTCCATCGCCTTCTCCACCGGGCCAGGCTGGCCATCTGTGCTAGGTTCGGCCTCGTCGAGGTAAAGGCCGCGCGCCTCACCCGACAGGCTGTTGCGAATCCCGGCGTCGGTGAAACTGTCCAGCAGCTCGCCGGCGTTGGCGCTGGCCGCCGCCTGCATCAACCGCGACAGGGTCGTCTTGCCGGTCCCCGCCCCGCCGCTGACGTTGATATGCGGCCGGAACCGAGGCCATGCGCCCAAGAGGACGACGCCCAGGTGCCCGAACACCACATCGGCCTCAGTCAGCCCGTCCGCCGCCGCCTTGGGATCGAGCGGCGCGAAGCTCCAGCGATCCAGCGTCTCGCGCAGCGCGGCGACGTCCGCGATCGAGGCGGCTTTCTTCGGCCGGGGGGTCGGGGGGCGCAGCAGCCAGATCGGCCCCGACACATCCTCGCGCAGCATCTCCGACACCTGGCGCCAGCTGTCGTCCTTGAAGGGCCAGCGGCCGACCGCATTGCCGACGTGGATGACCGGGCCGTCGACTGTCGGCCAGACGCCGTATCCGCGCTGGGGCCTGTCCCCGTCATAGATGCCGCGATCCCGGCACTTGCGCACCAGCCATCGCGCCGCTGGCTGCAGCTGGATCTTGCCGTCGTCCGGCGACTTCCAGTTGGTCAGGAAGGCCGTCCCCGCGATGCTGGCATAGACGTCGGTGGCCAGCATGGCCGAGATCCGCGCCGACGGTTCGCGGCGGATCTCGCCCTCGGGCAGGGCGAACACGATGTCGCGGCCGACGAACCCCAGGGGGATGACCGGACAATCCTTCACATCGGGATCGACATAGCCCGTCGTCGTATCATTAGGCTCGACCACATAGGCGTCGTTCGTATCGGTCACTCAGGCATCCCCGACGGCCTTGTCGGCCGCTCTCATCAAATCGTTGAAGTCCAGGCCCTCGGGCGGCCGGCTGGCGCGCACGACGGTCTTGCTGTTCGGGTCCAGGCGGGCGCACCACCCGGCGACGGCCAGCCGACCACAGATCCGCGCGCGCTCATGGGCGTCACGGCGGATGTCGATCACCCGGCTCTTGCCGACCCGGTTCTTGCCGCTGCGCCCCTTCACGGTCACCGGGCTCATGTCGCTGTCGCAGGCGATGTCCACCACGCCCCAAGGGGCGCGGGGATCCTCGGGCCAGGTGAAGGGGGGGCGCATCGGATCCCGCGCGCCGTTCCAGGCGTCGACGAGGACGCCCTGTTCCGACAGCTCGCCGCCCTGGACGCGCCGCAGGTCGCCGGCCGCGACCGCGCGGACCGGCAGGCTCAGGTCGCCGGCCAGCATCATGGCGCGCGACGCCGCGTTCTCATGACCTTCGGCCACGACCAGCGGCCCCGGCGCATCCGGCCGTGTCAGCCAATAGCCCGCCGGCAGGACGTAACCTTCGAGCGCCTCGCCCAGCACGCGCACAGGCGGGCCATAGCCGCCGTCCTTTCGCGCGAGAACAAACCGACCCTGCGGACCCAGCATGCGCTTTTGTGGATCGCGGTGTGTCTTGGCCTTCCCGTTCGGGGACAGATAGGTGACGTGAATGCCGCCGGTCGGACCCAGCTCGGTCATGCCCAGGTTGATCATCGCCGGCAGGCGAACGCCCCGCTCTGGATCGCCAGAGTGCCAGGCCGAGGGATGGAACCGCACGAGTTCCAGCATCCGCGCGGCGACCGGACCACGTATGGCGCGCGCCTCCAGATAGTCCTGAACTAGCGTGCCCGTCGCGGGCTTGGCTTCCCGCCACAACCTGCGCGCCAGCGCCGCCTTCCAGGCTTCGTCGGCCTCGGCCGCCGCCGCCCTAGCAGCCTGTTCCTGCGCACGGCGTGCGCGCGATTCCTCGCTCTCCTCCTGGACGACGCCGCCGACCAAACGCAGCGCGGCATCCCGCAGCGTTTCGTCGCCGCCGCCGAACAGCCGATGCTCCAGGTCGATCACATCGCCGCCGGTCGGATCGCAGGAGAAGCACCGCCAGCGCCGGCCCTTGTCGATCACCATGAAGGGGGCTGACTTGCTCTTGGCCCCGCAATCCTTCAGCGGGCAGATCCCGCGCCAGGCCGGGCCGATTTCCTTCAGCGTCACCCGCCGTTCCGCGATCGTCACGCAGCTCACGGCGTCCCGCGCCTGGTCGAAGAGGCCGTCGTTCTTCACGCCCGACCTCCACCGAGGCCGGCATTCACGCGCTGCAGGCGACTGTCATCCCAGCGGGCCGTAACGTCGCGCTGCAAGTCGCCGCTGATGGTTTTGATCATCTGTTCCGCCGCCGCTGGCGTGTCGGAGGCGAAGGCGATGATTGACGCCAAGTGCATGATCGATGCCGCGAGGGCCTGCTCGACCGTGTATCCCGCCGATGCCATCTGAAGCTGATTGTGCAGCTGGACGCTTGGTGGCGCTTTGGCGAGTTGCTCTGCAGTCGGAATGCTCACCCGCGCACCCCCAACTTCTGGATGACGACGCGCCCCTCGGCCGTCACGCGATAGCGCCGGCCGCCCAGGGCATCGTTCGCCGGCGTCGCGGTCGGTTCGACCAGGCCGAACTGGCTCAGGGCGCCAAGCGTGCCGCCCGGCGTCAGGGGGCCGGCGCACAGGCCCGCCTCGCCGGCGTCGGCCACATGCCGCAGCACCTTGGCCTTGAACGGCGTCAGGTCGCATCCCGGCGCGATCTTCATGGGCCACTTCGGCATCAGGCGGCCTCCGCCTGGTCGACGGCCTGGGCGATACGTGCGCAGGCGATGTCGAAATAGGCCGGATCCTTTTCGATTCCGACGAACCGCAGCCCCCGCTTGATCGCCGCCACGCCGGTCGATCCGCTGCCCATGAAGGGATCGCAGATCGAGGCGGCGTTGATCGTCGCCAGCACCTTGTCCATCACCGGATCGGGCTTGACGGTCGGATGATCGACGCCGCTGAACCGGCCGCTTTCGCTCAGGATCCAGCGCGCCTTGTCGACCAGCGTACCGATCGGATGCGCGCCTTCCAGCCAGGCGTGGATCCAGAACTCTGTGTCCGGCCGATAATGCTTGTTCGCCACCGGCAGCGGGTTGCTCTTGTGCCAGCTGCATACGACCGTCCGGTGATAGCGGGCCGTCAGGCGCGGCAGCAGCTCGGCCAGCTGGTCGTTGTGGCAAAAGACCGCGACCGATCGGAACCGCGCGGGACTGACGATGCTGTCGTCGAACCCTTGGTCCAGGCCCTTGGCCGCGATCTGGTCCATCGACGGCCGCGCCTTGCGGAACCGGCCGCCGCCCGACGTGGCGAACCGATAGGGCGGATCGAAGACGCCCGCGTCCTGCTCGCCCAGCGTCGGCAGGATCTCATAGCTGTCGCCCAGGTGCAGCGTCGCCGGGCCGATGACCTCGACCCGGCTCATGCGGCCACGCCCTGGCCGGCCGACGCTGCGATCTGCTGACGCGCCGCCGCCTTCGAGGCGGCCGACATCGAATAGCCGACGCCCCAGCGCGTATCGATCACGATGCCGAACGGCTTCAGTTTCTTGCGCGCCTTGCAGATGAAGACGTCGACGATCTTCAGCTCGGGTTCGCGGTCGCCCCGGTCGCGATAGAGGGCGGCCATGGCGGTGTCTTTGGTCACCAGATCGCGCTCCAGCAGCACGCCGAGCAGACGGCCCTCGTTCTTCGTCAGGCCCCATTCGAGCGGGGGCAGGATCAAGACCCCCAGGGCCTCTTCCAACTCCTGGACGCGATCCTCCAGCCGACGGTTCGCCGCCATCAGCGCCAGTTCGCGGTCGCTAGCTTCAGGCCCGTCGCGCACGCCGCTTGCCCTTTCGGAACAGGACGATGGCCAGGGCGCGGAAGATGGGCACCTTGTGCGTGGCGGCGAACACCGCCGCCTCCTGGTCGGCCATGAAGCCGAGCTTCAGCATCGCATTGACGATGCCGTCCGCATCGATGTCCTCGCGATACTCGTCGTCATGCAGCAGGCATTCGACCGCGCGGATCTGGACGGTGCTGATCGGCGTCGCCTGGCCCTTGATCAGGACCTCCAGAACCTCGCGCGCGCGGACGACGCCGCGTCGGTTGATCAGCGCGCCGATGGCCTTGACGGCGACCGTCTCGCCCGCCTTCCAGGCGCCATTGCCTGGCGTCGATTTCAGCAGCTTGACCCCGGCGCGTTCACAGACGCGAGCAATGTCCTGGGCGTCCTCGTCGCCGGCGGCGGCGGCGGCGAAATGCATCTGCATGGGCGTGATGTTCAGGCGGTCGCGATTGTGACCGATGAAGCTCTGCGCCCGATCGCTGCGCGACGTGGCGACCACCACCATCACCGGGATCTCGGTGACGTCCGGATGGCTGCAGGCGGCGATGGCGGTGTGCTGGCCATCGATCACTTCCAGGCCTCGGTCGGTCCGGGCGCAGACGGGCGGCTTGAACCGGCGCCAGTCCCAGCTCCCGCAGATCTTGCGGACCAGCTTGACGGACCGTTCCGACAAGTTGCGCTGATAGCCGTCGTCGACCAGCAGCACGCCGGGATCCACCCATTCGAATTCCGGCTTGGCCGCGTCGGCCGAGGCCACGTCGACGCCCATAAGGTTGATCGGTCGCACGCCGCGCAGGACGTGGGTTTCGGGGGCCTCGAGAACGTCACTCATCCGTCGATATCCTTGCGGCGACGCGGTTGCCCGGCCTCGATGGCCGTTTCAGCTGCCTCGGCCGCCGTCGCCAGCTCGGCCTGCAGATCTCTGCGTCCGGCCGCTGTCTCTGCGCAGTATCGACGCGCCAGACGCACCAGGATCACGCACGGGTTTTCGCGGGTCACGACGCCAGGCGCGCAGGCGTTCTTGGCCGCGTTGGTTACGCGCTGCAGCTCTGGCACGGCGGCCGTCGCCAGACCGCGCGCCGCCTTGCCGGACGCCGCGATCAGATCGCGCCAGCAGGCGGCGTCTTCCGGCGTGAACCGATTGTCGGGGGCCTTCGCCAGACGGCCATAGCGGCTCATTGGCCAGCCCTTCCGCCAAGATATCCTTGTTGCGTCAGAGCGAGACTCGGCCCCTCACTGCGCGCTTTTGCGCAAGAGGAACGCGAACAATGATCAACTTCGACGTCATGAAGGCCTTGGAAGCCTTGCCGATCTGGAAGCGTGTTTCGGCGCTTCCAGATCGCGTCGACGCGCTTGAGCGTCGCCTGCAAGCCCTTGAAGCCAGTCGGGCCGCCGTGCCCAGTTCGGGCGCGTGCCGCTTCTGTCACGGATCCCTGCGCGTCATCGACGAGCAACCCCATCCGGACTTCGGCTTCGCCGGCATGAAGGTCTTGACCCTTCAGTGCCAAAACCCGTCCTGCGGCAAGACCACGACGAAGAACGAGAAGGATTAGGCGGCAGCGGCCGACAAGCGATCCGCCACCGCCCGCGCCTGCTCTGGCGACAGGGCGATGCTGGATCCGCCGATGTCCCCGCGATACGCCGGCAGGATCGCCAACACGATCTCCGACCCGTTCCGCGTTACGTGAACCTCCTGGACGCGTTGGTTGATCGAGGTGGTTTCGGTCGTGGTGGTGATCGTCTCGCCGCAGGTGCGGCTGATGGTGGCTTGGGAATACGGCACTGTCTCTCTCCAGGGTGAAGGCGTTTTGAGCCCGAGCAGTCACGCCACGCATGCGCCGGCGGAACGTCGCACTCTTCATCAGGGCGGGCTGGACCTTGCTCATCGGCCCGCCTCCGCCACGGCGTTGACGGCGTCGATGACGTCGCGCAGCTGCTCGATCGCAGCCTCGGCCTGGGCGATGATGGCCTTGGCCTCGCGCGGGCTGATCCGCCCGTCGCTGCGCGCTTCGCGCACATGACGCTGCAGCAGGGCGACAACCTCGGTCGCCTCGCTGGCCTCGTCCATCAGGTCGCCGACCGCCGACCGCTCTGACGGCCGTTGCTCCGCCATGGCCGCGCTGACGATGTTCTGGCCGCAGTATTCTTCCAGCGCCATGACGATATCGATCGGCGCGAAGTCAGGCGTGTTCGGCGTGCAGCAGCGCGAAAGCTGCGGCACCGAATAGCGGCGCGCCAGATCCTCGCAGGCCTGGCTCGCCTCTTTCAGCCCGCCGCACTCTTCGATCAGCTTGCCGAACTTCATCTTCAGCTGCAGCGGCCTCATGCGCGGCGCTCCGTTCCCGAGACGTTCACGTTGGAATTCTCGGCGCCAGCCGGGGGAGGCGGCGCCATTGAGGGTGCCTTGGACGAGGAGGAGGCGGCATGACGCTCAATCAGAGCTGTAAGACCCGATCGGGCAGCATCCAGCTTACGGAGCGTGGGAGAGGTCGCGCCGGACTTCCAACGGAACCAGGTGCTGGGCGCGAGCTCGGCCGCTCTCAGAGCGTCGCTGGGGCTGACGCCGGCCGCGAGGCAGTCGGCTTCGAATCGTTCGATCTCAGACATGCCGGCTGTGATGACGCATTAATGCAATCGCCGTCAAGCGCATCAATGCTTCTCGCGGCGGAGCACACAAGCTTGCGAGAATGCAAGATCATGACGACTGCCGCTGAAATCCGAGTGTGGATGAAAGAAACGATGGCCGTGACCGGCTTGTCGATCAAAGCCTGGGCGACCGCGTCCGGCGTCGCAGCGTCTACAATCCACCGCGCGCTGAAGGACGATTATCAGTTCGTCACATCAAATCGCACGATGTCGAAGCTTGCGTCCGCAGCTGGCGTAGCTCCGCCCGACGGTTCCTCGACGGGGCCGCAGTTGGTGGGAGCCGAGTTTTTGCCGATCAGATATGACGTGGGCGCCGGCCTTTGGCAGGAGGTCACCGACGCTCAGGTATTCTTGGGTGTGGGGACAGTTGCGCCCGACCCTGCATTTTCAGGGTTCCCGCAATGGCTGGAGCGGGTCCAGGGGGACTCGATGGACAAGGACTATCGCGACGGCGAGCTGGTTCACGTCGTTGATGCGATCGCGCTCGGATACGCGCCGCAGCATGGCGATCACGTCATCCTGGTAAGACGTCGAATAGACGGAGCTGAGATGGAGAGGACCATCAAGGAAGTGGTCCGCAAGCCTGGAGGGCTGATCGAGTTCTGGCCGAGGTCAAATAATCCCCGTTGGGCTTCCCCAGTGCGCCTAAGCCAGATGGATGGCGGGGATGATCAGACCGTTGAGGTTGAGATTTCTGCCCTTGTGATAGGCAGCTACCGACCGCGTCGACGTTAAAGCGAACCCGCTTCACAGGTCCGAAAGACCTGCTCCACCACCAATCGCGCGTCATTTGGATCGATAGCCCAAACCGCTGTATGCGGGCCGCCTCTGAAGTCTGTTCCCCGCAACGCCACCTGATTTGCAGAGGTCAGTCGCCGCGCAAAGCTCATGGCCTGACGATCCCAGGTCTGCGCAGCGCTAGTGCCGTCATAGGCCCAGCGATCATCGATTGGAGGATCTTGGTCGAAGCGGATGGTCATCCGACGACGGGCGAAGTCGCCACCAAAGTATTCTTCCGAGACCCAATGGATATACACGCTGTCGCGACCTGGCGCGTCACATTGGATCGCCAGCAGTCCGCCTTCGCCCATCAACGTCGCGGCTACACGCGGCTTGTCGGTGATCGGATCCTTGATGGTCTCGACGGTCCATCCGCCGATGGTTTGCTCGCTTAAGGCGGTCGCTGGGGAAGCCAGCGCTGCGATGAGAATCGCAGGCAAAACCCAAGATGCAGCCGCCATGATTCGCTCCTCCAAGCCCGCCGCATCGTATCCGACCAGGCAAAGTGGCAGCGAGTTGCATTAATGCTCTTGACGCCTCGATTGCATTAATGCCACTTCTCGGCCGTCCCGCACCGGCGGGGCGGCCCGCCGCGTTGCGTTTAGACGGACCATCAACTCTGCCGGTGCGGGCGCCCTTTCAACGAGGAGCGCCCACCATGATCATCACCCCGACGCCCATCGGCGACGCCGCGCACGCCGTGCGCAAACCCTTCGCCTTCCCCGCGCCGCTCGACGCCTGGGACCAGTCCGCCGACGAGATCATCGCGGCCCTGGTCGCCGGCGGCATGCACGACTTCGACATCGGAACGGCCGCCGTCATCACCGGGCAAACTGTCGAGGGACGGGTTCTCATCCGCATGGATGGCCGGAACTGGACCCTGCCGACGCTGGAGACCGCGCTCTTGGCTCTGCGTGTGCGGCTGGAGCCCAACCTGCGCGGCGCGGATCTGTTCGCCGACGCCTTCGCCTTGGCCAGCCAGGACGCCGAAGCCAAGGTCGCCGCGGTTCATGACTGGTCCGCCGGCATCCGCCCGACCGAGGACGTCGAATGAGCCCCGCTCGCGCCTTGCAGCCGGCCCGCGAGCGCATCCTGACGCTGGCCGAGCAACTGGACGGGCCTTGCGTGCTGATCGATTTCGCCCCCGACGCCTCGGCCGTGCAGCGCACCGAGGTGCTGGACGGCGAAACCGGCCCCCGCGCCAGCACCATCGTCCGCACGGTCGCCCGCGCCTGCAACGTCAGGGCCGCGACCCTGGACGCAGAGCCGGACGAGACGACGGCCGACACTCACGTCTTCTACGTCCTTCATCGCGACCGGCGCATCGCCCGCGTCTACGGCCTGACGCTCGACGCCTTCATCGATGCGGTGATCAGCGTCGCCATCCTGGACCGTCCCGACCGCCGCGCCGCCAAGATCCGGCGCCTGGTCAAGGACGGCCTCTATGAAGCGCCGAACGCGCGGGACGGTCGCCTGTGAGCTCTGGCCTGACACCCGACCCGCAACGCGACTTCGGCCGATCACGCCGGACCTCCGCTTCCGATCTGCGCCGCGCCCTCACGCCGCGCGGCGTCGGCGCTCTGATCGTCGCCGCTCTCATCGCCCTGGCCTGCGCCCAGCTGTTCAGCGGCGCCTCAACCTTCTGACACCGGAGATCCGCGATGACCGCGCCTCACGTTTCGCCCCGCGAACTTTCACGCCCGGATTTCCCGGCCGTCGTCCACACCTACACCGACCTGCTGCGTGTCCTGTCAGATGCCGAGGATCGCACCGCGACGCCGAAGCATCTGGCGCAGACGACCGAACGGGACGGCTCCAACGTCCGCCGCGATGCGCAGAAGCTGCGCGACGCAGGCGTCATCGCCATCCGCGCCGATGGAGCCTGGACCTTGACCGACAAGGGCGCGCGCTGGGTCCAGGGCCAGGACGTCGCCGCCGGCTTGGCCGATGCGACTGGATCGTCCAACACGGCGCCGCGCTGGCCCGCCGACAAGATTCGCCGCAATCCGATCAATCGCGTCATCACTGTCGCCTCGGTCGAAGGCATGGCGGACGCCATCGAGGGCGCCGAGGATATCCTGATCCCCGTCCGCCTTACGCCACCCGACGCGAACGGCGTGCGCATGCTTCTGGCGGGCGAACGGCGTTGGGAAGGCGCAAGGCTCTGCGAACGGCGCGGCAGCCTGCCAGAAGCCTTGAAGGCGGGCATCCCCTTCACCGAGGGCGAGATGTCCGCCGACGACGGCGCTCTGATCGCCGTCATCGAGAACACCGCCCGCCGCGACCTGTCGCCCTGGGAAGACGCCCAGCTGCTGAAGGCGGCGGCCGACGGCCTCGGCATTACCAACGCCAGCGAACTGGCCCGCCGCATCGGCCGGGCGAGGGAAGGGGACCGTGGAGGCCTGCGCGACGTCCAGACCAAGCTGCGCGTGGCGACCCTGGCGACACCGGCGGCCATCGCGGCCTACGAACTGAACGGCAGCTGGGATGAGCTGCGCGACAGCTGCAAGGATCGGGACAAGGTCGTCACCACGCGCGCTCAGCGCCTCGCCTTGGCCGAGCTCTGGCACAAGGCCGGCAGGACGCTGACGGACGTTGCGATACTCCCCGCCGGCCACTCGGCCGAGGGCGCGCGCCTGGCGCAATACGGCCTTGCGATCCTGACCCGCTCCGACAAGGGCGACTTCGCCCGGGTGACCCAGGCAGGAGCCGACTACCTCAAGGCCGAAAAGCTCGACGGCGGTATCGAATATGCGCGTCACGCCCTTGGCTTTCCCGAAGGTTATGGCGTCACCAAGCTGCGCACCGAATGGCTGAACACACCTTCAGACGACGATCCATGGCTGCAGGGCGGATGGCGTCTAACCACGACGTCCAAGCTGCGGACCATCGTCGAAGGCGTGAACAGCGCCGAGGTCCGGCTTTACGAGCATGGCCCTTATTACGACCAACGGTTCAGGGCGCGTCTGACGATCGATCTTGAGGACGGCACGACCGTCGAAAGCACGCGCGTTCCCGGACCGAACCAAGCCGATCTCGCCTATGAGCTGGCGGTGGAAGACGTGGTCGCCGCTCGCCGCGATCTGCCGCAGGCTGTGGTCGAGTGGGCGGACAAGCTCAGCAAGCGGCCTTTCATCGTCGCCGGCCGCAACTGTCTCAACGCCAGCCGCGCTCAGGAAGCGCGCTATGCGCTGGGCTGGGACAAGCGCCAGTCCAACTCGGGCGGCGGATCTTCGAACAAGGCCGTTGAAGCCGATCCCCCCGTGATCGAGGACGACGAGGAAACGCTCGAGATGTTCCCGGCCTCGGATGCGCCGGCGACTGACGCCGCTGCGCCCGTTCCTCCCGCCTCCGTCATGCGCGACCACTTGGCCGCCCAGGCGCAGGCCCGCGAGCATCCGACAAATGCCGCGCTGCGTCTGATCGCGGACGAGCGTCGTCGCCAGGTCGAAAGCGAAGGCTATTCGCCCGACCAGGACGACGAGCAGAACGAGGATGGCGAGATGGCTTACGCCGCCGCCGCCTATGCCGCCGCCTCCGCTGGTGACCCTGACGCCGCCTTGTTCTGGCCGGGCGGCTGGGATCCGCACATGTTCAAGCCGACCGGCGAGACGCGCGACCTGGTCCGCGCCGGCGCCCTCATTGTCGCCGAGCTGGAGCGCCGGGCGCGGATGATGGCAGGCCGCGCATGAAAGGCCCCCTGATCGATCTGGAATGCGCGGCGGAACATGCCGCCGCGCGTCAGGAACCCGCCCCGGGCGCCTACGCCCCGGGCGGCCGTTGGGAACGCATCCTGCGCGCCCTTCACCGACGCGGCCCCCTGAAAGCGTCCGAGGTCTACGCCGCCACGCGAGGCGCCGACCATTCCAGCCGGGTCGAGCGCGCCAAGGTCTGGCGCGCTCTGGTCGGCCTCGAGGATCTCGGTTTCGTCCAGGCCGATCAGGGCCGCTTCGCAATCACCAGTCGGGGCGATCACGCCCTGCGCGACGGCGACGCCGTCTGACGTGGGCCAGGCCCTCTCCATTCTTCACCGCCTGGTTCTCAGGCTCATCCGCAAGGACAGACTTCTATGACCAAACTTCAAGACGCCCCCGTCACTGGACTGGCGACCGACCCCGTCGACATCGCCATCGGCGCCCGGATCCGCACGCGGCGCGAGGCGCGCCGTATCACCCAGGCCCAGCTGGCCAGCGCCGCCGGCGTCACCTTCCAGCAGGTCCAGAAGTATGAGCGCGGCGTCAATCGCGTCTCGGCCGCGCGTCTGCTGCTGATCGCCGCCGCCCTTCGCACGACCGGCGCAGATCTCCTGGGCGAGCTCGAGGCCGGCGACCTCGATGCGCTGGCGCTGGCCCGCCCGGGCGCGTCCGACATGCTGGAGGCCTTCAACCGCATCGGTTGGGTTGACGCCCGCGACGCCGCCCTGACGGTGCTGCGCGTAATGGCGGCGGCCAACGACACCAGCCGGATGGGCTCCCGCTTCAGTGTCGCTGCTCACGACCTCCGGCACGCGCAGACGGAGGCTCACTGAGATGCCACGTCCATGGATCGAGGGCGCCGTGCTGCTCGCCGCCCATGACCTGCCCGTCCCGCCGCCCAAGGGTGACGGCCGCGACCGGCGCGGCCGGGCTGCCCTCGCCGGCGACATCGACTACGCACTTATCGGCGCGAACCCGCACGACAAGCCGATGGCCTTCCGGGATCTCGATCACCTGGCCCGCCACGTCCAGCGCGAGCGGGGCGAGCAGGGGCTCGAGCTAGCCGACATCGCAGACCTGGAGTGCGAGGGCGACCTGGTCGCCCGTCCTGGCGTCAGCATCTTCGCCACCGATCTGGATGGCCGCCGCGATCGCCTGATCGGTCACGCCTGGCTTAAGGGCAGGGGGCTGGAGCACATGAAGGCCGCGCTGCGCCGCAACCGTCTGGTCATCCTGGACGAAGCGGCATGACCCGGCTTCGTGACCGCCGCGATCGCCGGATCCTGCGCGAGGCCGCACGCCGCCCTGTCTCGGCCGGCGAGGCCGAACGCATTGTGACCAAGGGTCTGTTCGGATCCTGCGACCCCGCCATCCACGGCCTGCGCACCCGCGCCGCCCTGACGCGCCTCGATCGCCAGGGCCTGCTCGCCCGCACGCCGGACGGATGGACCGCCACCGATCAGGGCCGCGCCCTTCTCGCCAGCCCGGCCGCCGAGGCCGGGCCTCACCCCGCACTCTAGAGGCCGCTGATGCCTGACGTCTTCGACCCGATCCCCGACCGCCATCCACGCCTCGTCGCCTGGGCGGCCGCCATGCGCCGCGCCGGCTGGCCCCTGCGCGAAATCGCCCACCTGTTCAGCATCGATCGCGGCGAGCTGATCGAAGCCGGAGTAGAACCATGACCGACGTTTACGGAACCGCCCTGACGACCATCCGCGCCGGCGCGCCCGGCCTCTCCGACGCCACGTGCGAGGTCATCGCGCGGTCGATTGCTCGCAAGCTGAAAGCCCCGGTGCCCGCCGCAGCGGCCGGGCAGATGTCATCAGGCGTTCGCGAGCTGCTCGATTACATCGGATGGGCTCTGGAGAATGACGCGGCCATCAATCCCGACCATGTCGTTGCCCTCACGGACGCCGTTCGGGATGCGTGCCGCGAGCCTGAATGGCAGTCGGAGGCCTTCGCCTTCCTCTACGGCCTGATCGGCGGCGCGCCGGCCACGGCGGCGAGTGTCATCCGCCTTAAGCCCGAGGTTCGCGCCCGGCTTCACCGCGCCATCTATGAGCGCCGGCCGCGCGAGGAATCCTACGACGCGATGATGGCGCGGCTGTTGCCGAACGGCCTTCCAGACGAGGTGGAGCAGTGAGCCCATACGCTCAAGACCTCCGACGCATCCGCAGGAGCTACAGCAGCCATGCCGCCACCGCCGTCCCGTCGCGCAGTTTCGTCTGCCGCACGGGGACGTCATGGGCCTATGGCTTCACCCTGACTTGGGCGCCCGGCTCGATCTCGGTGTCTGGAGACGTCGGCGAGATCATCGTCCGCAACCATGGCCTGGGCACGCTGAAATCGGCTCTGCGATGGGCGGCCGGATCGGACTACGACTACCTGCTCGGCAAGTCCGAGATCCGCCAAAGCTACGATGCGGACGCTACGGCTCGATACATTATCGAGGCAGCGAACCGCGAAGCGGTCAGCAGCCTTCAGACGATCCGTGAGGAGTTGCAGTGGTGGCGCCGGTGCAAGCCTGACGCCGATGACTACAGCGCTGATGAATACACAGCAGAAATGGCACGGTGGCGCGCCGATCGTCCGACACGCGATCACCTGAAGTGCCGCGACAGCGATGAGGGGCGCCCCTATTACGCCCGCGAAGAGAAAGGCCTTGTCGCGCCTGACGGCTGGGACGTCTGGCTCGGCATCTGGAAGGGCGTCCATAGCTATGGGGATGCGGACGACATCTTCACCCGCGCCGGTCGCAGCGCGCTCGCCGAAGAGATCGAAAGCCTATGCGACAGCCGCGACCGCGCCGTGGAACTGGCGATCAAGGCCGGCATCGACGACTATTACGGCGAGGACCGCTTCACCTTCTCAGACCTGATGAGGGTTGAGGCGGTGCGGATCGGCGCAAGGCTCGCGCTGGGCGTCCTCAAACAGGAGGAGTTCGACGCCAACCCCTACGCCTGGACCGACTGCGACTTTTGGGGAAACACCACCCCGCCACGAACCGGGTTCGAGGAGTGGGTCGCGCGCGCCTTTGTCGATCATGCCACCCTGACCTGGGATCAGGCCATGAAGACCGCGCGGGCCACGGTGGACGTCGAACTGGACATGCTCGACCAGGGCTACAACCGCGCCGAATACCGCGTCCATACCCGCGCCCGATACGGCTGCGAGGCGCTTCCCTGGACACCGGAAGACGCCCTGCGCATGGCGCTCGATGAACTTGAGCAGTGGCGGGAGGATGCAGCATGACCAAGCGCTCCGACAAATCCGGCCTTTGGGACGGCTTGGGCATGGCGGCCGTCATCCTCGCCCTCGCTTTCGTCTGCATGGTTCCGGCCCTCGCAGCTGCCATCGCACAAAGGATCGCAAATGGCTGACCTGTCCCCACGCGACCAAGCCTTCGCCAAGGTCGATCTCATGACGGCCGAGCTGGAGATGACCGCTTCAATCTATGACGGCTTTTCGACGGCTATCGTCGTGAAAGGCCAGCCTCGCACGGTCGGCCTGTTCCGCGAGTTCGACGACGCCGTGCAATTGATGGCGCTGATCGAGCAGGCTCGTGACCGGTCCAAGGTCCTGGCGCGAGTGTCTGAGGCTCGCATCGAATACGAAGAGGATGGTTCCTGGCAGGCATGTTCAGGCTGTCAGGAGAGCGTCGACGGCCATGTGTCGCAGACGGACTATCCCTTTAGCGCGCTATTCGGATGCCAGCCCGGCGGCGGGTGCTCATCCTGCGGCGGTCTGGGTGTGAAATGGGATGACACTGACTACGCCGACATGGCGCGGTCCATCCTTACAGATATGGACCGCGATGAAGCGCGGGCGGGTCATCGAAGAACGGCTGTCGAGAAGTTGATCAGCATCCGCGCCATGCGTTCGGATAGGCCTTCCGGCCCCTACCCCCAGACCTACAAGGGCGGTTTTGACGCCGCAGGTGATCTGACGTCCGGTTGGGCTGCGGAGGCTCTTACTGCGCTTGAGCAAGAGGACGGATCATGATCGTCGTCCGCGTCGAACTTTGGAGCGCGATCGACGGCCGCAAGACCGAGCTCGCCCGCATGCACATCGCCAACGATGGTCAGGCGACGATCGCGAACCATCGCCTGGGTGACTACACGGGCGAAACCTTCGTCGGCCGCGACGCCGCCGCCCTCGACAAGGGACGGGTGTCTAAACGCGGCGCTGTGCGCGGCTGGCGGCGTCATGACTTCCACATCTGGAACCTGGTCGCCGCCATGCTGGCGGACATGGGCTATCGGCAGGGGCGTCGAGATGGCTGACGGATCCGCGCACGCCGTGCGCCCTCGCCTGGACGGCGTGAAGGCGATCGGCGACTACATCGGCAAACCGGAGCGCTGGGTCTACCAGGCGCGCGAGCGCGGCTGGTCGGTGCCGATCCGCAAGCGCGACGGCCTGGGCTACTACGCCTTCCCCGACGAGCTGGACGCCTGGCTCAACGCTCCCGAGACCCTTCCGCACCGGCCGGCCTGACCGATCCCGGCGCGGAAGGTGACGCCGCGCGCCTGACGTGTATCTATGCGGCCCGAAGAGGAGCCGCAGCGTGGCCAACATCCGCAAGATCTCACACCGTCCGCGCAAGGACGGCAGCGTCAAGACCAGCTGGCGCGCGACCTGGTCCGGCCCGGATGGGTCGCGGCAGTCTAAGAACTTCGAACGCAAGGGCGAGGCCCAGGCCTGGCTGAACGAGGTCGGCGCCGGCCGCGTCGGCGGATCCTCGATCATGACGCTGACGGAACTGGCCGAGCAGCACATCCGCCACTTCGACGGCCTGGTGAAGATCGGCCAGCGCCAGGCCATCACGCGCGATGGCTATCAGTCCGTCCTGGACGTCCACCTTGCGCCGCACGCCCTCGGCCGCACGCGTCTGTCGAACCTGCGCGCCCCTCAGATCCAAGGCCTGCTCGATGACGTCCTGGCCAGCTCCGGGTCCGTCAATCTCGCCCGCCGCGTTCGCCGCAGTCTGGTGACGTGGTGCCGGTTCGGCATTCGAAAGGGCTGGCTGCTGACCAACCCGGCCGAGGCCTGCAAGGTCGAGGGCGGCAAGCGCGTCGAACGCGACCAAGACGAGGAATTCGCCATTCCGGAAAAGGCCGTCCTCGGCCGACTGCTCGCCGCCGCCGGCGAAGGCGACGCACCCCTGCGCGACGCCGCCATCGTGCGTCTGCTGATGTTCGGCGGCCTGCGGATCTCCGAGGTTCTCGGTTTGGCCGACGATGCCGCCCAGGTGAAGCCCAAGGGCGGCAAGGTCCGGATCCGCGAGCGTCTCGATCGCCACTATCGCACCCTGGATCCGCCGAAGTCGAAGAAGGGCACGCGCGAGGTGCCGATCGGCGAAGCGACGTCGCTCGTCATCCGCGCCTGGCGCCTTTCGCGTGGACCGGTCAGCCCCTTTGACCACGTCGACGGCCGCCGGCAGAAAGTCCGCGTCGCCGGCCGGCTGTTCCCGCATCCGGAATCCGGACAAGGTGTGTGGAGCTACAACGAATTCTTCCGCGAGTGCTGGCTGCCCATGATGCGCCGCGCCGGCCTGGTCGACATGCTGCCGGACAGCAAGGGCAAAAACCGGCCGGTTCCAGCGTTCGGACCGCACACCTTGCGCCACGTGGCCGCCAGCCTCTGGATCGAGCAGGATGTGAAGCCGAAGAAGCTGCAGGAGCTGCTCGGTCACGCCACCCTGCAGCTGACCATGGATCTTTACGGCCACCTCTGGACCGATCCCGCCGGCGATGACGCCATCGCCCAGGCCAGCGAACGCATGATCGCCGGATGAACGCGGTCGAGAAGCTGCAGGCGACCGTCAACGCCGCGTTCGACGAGGCGGACCGTCAGTTCAACGAGGAGGTCCGCGCCATCGTCGCCCAGCATTCCGCGATCGGGGCAATTGAATCCGGTAAGACCGTGAAGAGGATCGCCAAGGTGGTTGAGGATCTCGCCGTGGCGGCGTTGCGGCCGGGCCGGGTGCAGGCCGGGTCGTCACCAGCGCTCAGGTCAAAACTTCCCGCCGTCGAAGAGGCGCGGCTCGACCAGCTGATGCAGGCAGCCGAAGCGCGATTAGTTGTGCATGGGATAATGGGAGGCGCGGCCGGCATACTCCTGAAGCAGGCGATCGCCCGCGCCCGCGAGGCCAAGCCGCCGGCCGCCGATCCTAAGCCGTCGACGCTTAAAGCGCGCGCCGTCAAAGCCGCCGCCTTCGTCGGCCGACACGTCGCGGCGTCGTTGCTGACCCTGACCTTGACGCTGATCGCCGCGTTTATCGTCTTCAAGCTCGGGTGGAACTGAGAACGCCGCGAGAACATCGCGGCGTTCTCGCGGCGCTCGGAGAATGGCGGAAGGCTGCGAAAGCGGGAGAAAGCTGAATGAATTCAACGAAAGCCCCAAAACGCAAAAGGCCCCGCTTTTCAACGGGGCCTTTCAGCTAAGTCATTGACTTAAAAGATGGTGCGGGCGGCCGGGGTCGAACCGGCACTCCTTTCGGAACTGGATTTTGAGTCCAGCGCGTCTACCAATTCCACCACGCCCGCAGCGGAAGGATCGCCTCATGCCACAGAGGGGCGAGGCGGGTCCAGCCCTTGTCTCAACGCATGATGAAGTTGACGCGGAAGGCCATCATGCGCGGGGCGGTCGGCTGGTCGCCGTCATAGGCGACCGAGGCGCTGCGGACTGCCGACAGCACCGCGGCGCCGAACCGGCCGTCGGCCGGATGCTCGGTTTCGATGACGCAGTCGCGCAGCTTGCCGTCAGGTTGGGCGACGCAGGTGGTCACGGCGAAACCGTCGGCATAGTTGTTGACCGGATAGCGCGGCCGGATCTGACGGTCCCACCGCATTCCGACCTGAAGACCGTCTTCGCCGATGGCGTCCAGCTCCTGATCGCGTGGATCGACCAGGGGGCGGTCGCAGGCGCGCAGCGTCTCGTCGATGGCGGCGCCCGATCCGGGCAGGATCAGGTCGTAGCGCAGGTTGCGGCCGGGGGCGGCGCCGTCCGGCACGACGATCTGCAACCGGCCGCCCTGGCGCAGTTCGCGCGCCAGCGGCGCGGGGAAGTCGGCGACCGCCCCGCTGCGGTCGGTCGTGACGTTGAAACGCCATTCCTTCTGCTCTTCGTCGCGGAAGGTGATCTGAAGCGGACGGGTCTTGGTGCGGCGCGTCGCCTCGGGCAGGCCGACCAGAAGGGCGGAATAGGAGCCCTTCGTGCAGCGCATGGCGATGGACAGGCCCGGCGTCGTGGTGACGTAGGCCAGGGTCGTGCGGGTCTTGGCGTCCCGGACCAGATCCCAGTCCTCGCCCGTGGCGGCGGTTTCCTGGCTGGCGGATTGCCCGGCGCCGGACAAGGCGACCATAGTTACCGCGCCAGCGGCGAATAGGGAGCGGATCAAGCGACCACCTCCACGTGGCTGTCCAGGCGGCCGGCCTGGACGCGGCGGGCGCGGATGTACATCTCGACGCGCTGCATGACGATCAGCCCCATGGCGAAGACCAGGAAGGCGTCGGTCACGGCCAGGGCGTTCAGATGCCACTGGGCGGCGTGGCTTTCGGTCAGTTCGCGCAGGAAGGAGCGGCCGACGAACAGAGCGACCAGCAGGATCAGCCCCAGCGGCGAGGCCTGAGCCATCAGGGAGCCGTCGGGTTCCCTTTCGATGGTGACCGTCTTGCCGCGATACCAGCCGGCGATCCCGCCCAGGACGCCGCCGATGGCCAGCACCGCCCAGGCGGCGGGCCCGAACGGGGCATGGGCGACGTGCGGGTTCTGGGCCGTGCCCCACAGACCCAGGGCGATCAGCGGCACAACGATGGCCGGCATGATCCACAGCAGATGGGGACGCAGAACCCGCTTCCTGCGGTTCTTCAGCAGCATGACCACCAGCATGATCGGAATGATCGCCAGCGGGATCAGTTTTTCAGGCGGCACGGCGCGTCTTCCCCAAGGATGGTCGCCTCCCCCGAGGCGAAGGCGATCAACCTAGCCGTGTCAGGCGTCGCTGGGAAGCGGCTCCACGGTCTGTTCGATGGCGCCGAAGATGGTGTGATGGCGGTCGTCCAGCATCTCGATGCGAACCGTGTCGCCGTGGCGCAGGAAGGGCGTCTCGGCGGCGCCGCGCAGGATCGTCTCGACCGTGCGGACCTCGGCGATGCAGCTGTAGCCCAGACCGCCTTCGCTGACCGGCTTGCCGGGGCCGCCGTCGGCGTCCTTGTTGGAGACGGTGCCCGAACCGATGACGGTTCCAGCGCCCAGGGACCGGGTCTTGGCCAGATGGGCGATCAGGGTTGCGAAGTCGAACGTCATGTCCACCCCGGCGTCGGCACGGCCGAAATCCTGGCCGTTCAACTGAACGGTCAGCGCGCCGTGCAGCTTGCCGTCCTTCCACCGCTCGCCCAGGGCCTGGGGCGTGACCAGGACCGGTGACAGGGCGCTGGCGGGCTTGGACTGGACGAAGCCGAAACCCTTGGCCAGTTCGGCGGGGATCAGATTCCTGAGCGAGACGTCGTTGACCAAACCGACCAGGCGGATGGCGGCCAGGGCCTGTTCGCGCGTCGCGCCCTGCGGCACGTCGCCGACGACCACGACGATCTCGGCCTCCAGGTCGCAGCCCCAGGCTTCGTCCGCCAGCGGGATGGGGTCGCGCGGCGACAGGAAGCCGTCCGAGCCGCCCTGGTACATCAGCGGGTCGGTCCAGAAGCTCTCGGGCATTTCCGCGCCACGCGCTTTTCGCACCAGTTCGACGTGGTTCACATAGGCCGAGCCGTCTGCCCATTGATAGGCGCGGGGCAGGGGGGAGGCGGCCTCGTGCTCGCGGAAGCGGCCGCGCGGCACGGCCTCGTGCTCCAGGCTTTCGCCCAGGGCCTGAAGGCGCGGGCCGCAGACGTCCCAGTCGTCCAGCGCCGCCTGCAGGGTTGGGGCGATCAGAAAGGCGTCGGTGAACCAGTTCAGGTCCTGGGAGACGACCACGAGGCGGCCGTCGCGGCCGTGCTTGAGCGAGGCGAGTTTCATGACTTGGGCCTAGACGGATTTGATGCGGTTGGAAACTGAGCGGCGATCACACGCCGCTCAGGCGGTCGGCGTCAGCAGGGCGCGGGCCTCTGCGCCGGTTCGGGCGGCGGGGTCGCGCACCTCGACCTCGACGATGACGCCGCCTTCCGGCTCGACCGCCCAGAGATAGCGGCGCTCGACCTCGACGGTGCGGCCGGAGGGGGCGAACCCCTCGTAGCTGTCGCCCCAGGGGGTGATCTTCCTGACCTCGACGAAGGGCATGGCGCAGGCGGCGTCCAGCTCCTCATTGGCCATCACGGTCAGTTCGTCGTCGGATGCGGGCATGGATCTCGGTCTGGATAAAAGAGAGTCTAATTCGTCTAATTGGTCTGAACGGGCGCTCACTTCTCGTCGGCATAGATGGCGACGCGGGCGGGCGTGTCGGAGGCGACGGCGGCGCGGTACATTCCCGAGGTCGACATGGCGAAGACGGGGGCGCCCGTCGCGGTCATGACGATGACGCCGCCTAGGCCGCCCAGGGCTTTGGCCTCGTCGATCTCGGCCTGGGCGGCCGCGTCGGACGGGGTCGCAGAGCCGATCCGGGCGCAGATGTCGCGAGCGACGGTGGCGCGGATGAAATATTCGCCGTCGCCCGTGGCCGACACCGCGCAGCCGTCGGCGTTGGAGGCGTAGGTGCCCGCCCCGATCACCGGCACGTCGCCGACCCGGCCCCAGCGTTTGCCGGTCGTGCCGCCGGTGGAGGTTCCGGCCGCCAGACGGCCGTGCGCGTCCAGGGCCACGGCGCCGACCGTGCCGAACTTTCTTTCGTTCAGCGGCGGGGCGGGTTCCGCCACAGCCAGGCCGGCGATGGGCGAACCGGGCGCGCCGGCCGGCGGCAGAGGCGTCGGCAGGCCCTGCTGCGTCAGCGACCGGATCAACTGGTCCCAGCGGCGCTGGGTGAAGAACCAGGACGGCGCGACCTGCTCCAGCCCGACCGAGGCGGCGAAGGCGTCGGCGCCGGCGCCGATCAACATGACGTGCGGCGACTTCTCCATCACCGCGCGGGCGGCGGCGATGGGATGGCGGGTGGTGGTCAGGCCGGCCACCGAACCGGCGGTCAGGTCCGAGCCGTTCATGACGGCGGCGTCCAACTCGTTCCTGCCCGCCGCCGTGAAGACCGCGCCTCGCCCCGCATTGAACAGGGGATCGTCCTCCATCACCTCGATCGCGGCCTGGACGGCGTCCAGCGCCTGACCGCCCTGGGCCAGTACGGCCGAGCCGGCGTCCAGGGCGCGTTGCAGGCTGGCGCGATAGGCGGCGTCCTGATCCGGCGTCAGACTGGCCCGCTCGATCACGCCCGCTCCGCCATGGATGGCCAGCGACCAGCGCGGAGCGGCGTCCTGGGCGTGGGCGGAGGCCGCACCGCCCGAAATACACAGTGCAATGAGTGCACTTTTGACAAATCGCATCATGGCCGGTCCCTCCATCGGCGGATTGTAATCCCACGCCGGCCACTGTCAGGTCGATTGGGTGAAAAATCTCGAAAGTCTTGAGTTTTCAGAGGTGGAGCTTCGAGCGGTTGTATGGCTGACCGCTTTCGCCGTCATCCTCGGGCTTGACCCGAGGATCGGAGGAGGCGCCGCTGTTGCGATAATCTCCGCTCGCTGTCTCGAGGATCGTCCGATCCTCGGGTCAGGCCCGAGGATGACGAAAGGGGCGGGGCGGCACGGGAAGTGGACGCAGGATCAGCCCCGGTGATGCAGCCGCTTCCACACCTGATAGCCGACGATGGGGGAGAAGCCGCAGATGAGGGCGGCGATCAGGACCATCCAGAAGCCGCCGCCCAGCCAGTATTCGCCCGCCAGGGCCCCGGCGCCGGCCGCGAGGACCGGGCCGAGCCAGGGCAGCCACATGGGCGGCCGCATCTTCATTCAGGCGTCGACCTTGATGACGCCGCGACGGATCTGGTCCAGTTCGATGCTGTCGAACAGGGCCTGGAAGTTGCCGTTGCCGAAGCCCTCGTTGCCCTTGCGCTGGATGATCTCGAAGAAGATCGGGCCGAAGGCGTCCTGGGTGAAGATCTGCAGCAGCAGGCCGTCCTCGTCCGAACCGTCGATCAGGATGCGGTTCTTGCGCATCCGCGCCACGTCCTCGCCGTGGTTGGGCAGGCGTTTGTCGATCAGTTCGAAATAGGTCTCGATGGTGTCCTGGAAGTCCACGCCCCGCTCGCGCATGGCCTCGACCGTCTCGAAAATGTTTTCGGTGGTCAGGGCGATGTGCTGGATGCCCTCGCCGTTGTAGCGACGGATGAACTCCTCGATCTGGGAGTTCTCGTCCTGGCTTTCGTTCAGGGGGATGCGGATGGCGCGGTCGGGCGCGATCATGGCCTGGGAGAACAGGCCCGTCGCCTTGCCCTTGATGTCGAAATACTTCTGCTCTTCGAAGTTGAAGACTGAGCCGTAGAAGCCCGACCAGGTCCGCATCTGGCCGCGACGGACGTTGTGGGTCAGGTGATCCAGCACCTCCAGCCCGACGTTGTTCTTGCGCTCCGCCTCTTCCCAGCCCTCGATCTCGTCCCAGGCGTCGTACAGCGAACCGGCGTCGCCATACTGGTCGATGACATAGAGCAGCGAGCCTCCGATGCCTTCCAGGATGTAGGGATAGTCGTCGCCCAGCGAGCCGCCGTTCACGCCCTCGGCCGGTTTGGCGCCGCGTTCGACCGCGCCCTCGAAGGCCGCCTTGGCGTCGGTGGTGCGGAAGGCCATGCCGTTGGCCGAGGGGCCGTGATCGCGGGCGAAATCGGCGGCGTGGGCGGCCGGCGAGCGATGCACCAGGAAGCTGATGTCGCCCTGCTTCAGGCGCACCACGTCGGTCTTGTGGTTCACGTGCGTCTGGGTGAAGCCCATCAGCTCCAGGCGCGAAATCATCGCCTTCGGCTCCGGCCCGGTGAATTCGACGAACTCGAAACCATCGACGCCGAGGGGGTTTTCCTGGTCCAGCTTTTCGACCTGAGCCTGGGTCATGTCGTTCATGGCGCGTCTCCCGCACAGATTTTGAGGCGGTCTTACCCGAGAGGGGCCGCCGATTGGCGCGGAACCTAGTCGCGGATGACGACGGAGCCAAGACGCGGCCACAGGGACGTGATGACCGAGGGCCTGTGTGGTGGACATCTGCAATCAGGGCGTGTCAGAAGTTCTGAAAGGGGGAAATGTCATGGATTATCTGAAGCGCGCGCCATTCGGCGGCCTTTTCGCAGTGACTTTTGGTGTGGCGGCCACCTTCCAGGTGTCGATGTCTTTGCTGGGCCTGCTGTTGGCGCTCCTGTCGCCAAGCCTGTTCTTCATGAACGGCAGCCCGGCGACATCTCCGGTTCAGGCGATCGGCACGCTGGTGTTTCTGCTCGTGATGGGTCTTGTCATCAATGCGGGAATGTCGGCGATGGGCGCCCTGATCTGGATGGGGGTGCGGAAGGCTCTGCCCAAGTCGGCAGCGATTTCGGACATCTAGCCCTCAGCCCGGCAGCAGGCGCACGGCCCAGTCGGCGCCCAGCACAAGACCGGCGGCGACCGCGCCCAGGATCGTCAGCCAGCCGGTCGCCACCGCACAGCCGGCCAGCACGAACAGGCCGTCGCGCTGGATCAGGCCCACCGCCAGCAGCGCCAGGGCGATGGAGGGGATGGTGTTGGTCAGGGGCAGGACGATGGTCACGGTCGCCAGGATCATGAAGACGGCGGCCAGTTTCTCGCCCGGTCCGTCGGCGAAGCGGCGCAGGCGCGGGCGCGACAGCCGGTTGATCCAGCCCAGCCGTTTCTCGGCGAAATCGGCCATCGCCGTCAGCCAGGCCCCCTTGCACCGCAGGTTCAGAAACCAGCGCGGCAGCCACGGCTCCTCGCGCCCGACCAGCATCTGACCCGCCAGCATGATGACGATCACGCCGACCACCTGCGGCACGCCGTAAAGGCCGGGGACCAGGCAGGGGATGGCCAGCAGCAGGATCAGCAGCCCATAGGCGCGCTCGTCCAGCCGGTCGCGGATGTCGTGAAGCGTCAGCCCGGTTTCGCCGCCGTCGTCGGCCAGGCGGCGCAGCAGGCGCGTGACGTCGTGGCTGACGTCGTCCTGATGCGACGGGGGCTTGGACGCGGACGGGGGCGGGCTCATGCCTCGGGTTTAGCGCCGTCCCGCCGCGACGTCAGGCCCCTCCGCCGCATCGCGACGGATGACGCGGTGTCGCACGGCGTGTTATCGGCCGCCATGCTTCGCAAACTGTATGACCGCGTGTTCGAACTGGCCCGCAGCCGGCACGCGACCAAGGCCCTGGCGGTCGTCTCCTTCGCCGAGAGTTCGTTCTTTCCCATTCCGCCGGACGTGATGCTGGCGCCGATGATCCTGGCGCGGCCGGATCGGGCCTATTTCTATGCGGCCGTCTGCACCGTCGCCTCGGTGCTGGGTGGGATACTGGGCTATGCGATCGGCTATTTCCTGACCGATCTGGGTCTGGCCATGATGCGGTTGCTGGGCCATTCGGACGGGCTGGCGCAGTTCCGCGCCTGGTTCGACCAGTGGGGGCTGTGGGTCATCTTGATCAAGGGGCTGACGCCCATTCCCTACAAGCTGGTGACCATCGCCTCGGGCCTGGCGGCGTTCAGCTTTCCGGTGTTCATCGCGGCGTCCGTCGCGACGCGGGGCGGGCGGTTCTTTCTGGAGGCGTGGATCCTGAAACGCTGGGGGGCGGCCATGCTGGCCCAGGTGGAGAAGCGGCTGGCGCTGTGGACCGGCGTGGGCCTGGTCGCCCTGGTCGGGCTGATCGTCGTGTTGAAGGTTCTGTAAGTCGACGGACCGGTCGGAGCGCGGTAAGAGCGAAGCACGATGACAGACGCCTATCGCCTTCTGACCCGTTGGTGGACCGCCTTCGCCCTGGCCGCGTCGCTGGCCATGCTGGGCGCAGCCCATGCGTTCGAGCGGTTCGGCGGCCTGGCGCCGTGCAATCTGTGCCTCAAGCAGCGCGAGGTCTATTGGGCCGCGGCGACGGTGGGGGTCGTGGCCACGGCCTGGACCCTGTTCAGCGGCGGGCGACGCGGCACGCCGCGCATCGCCGCCTTCCTGCTGGCCGCCGTCTTCGCCACCGGGGCGATCACCGCCGTCTTCCACATGGGCGGCGAATACAAGTGGTGGGCGCTGCCGGCGACCTGTTCGACGGGCGGCGGCGCGATCGACATGGACAGTCTGACGGCGCTGGCGCTGGGGACGGGGCCGGCGATCAAGGTGATCGGTTGCGGCGACGTGGCCTGGAGCTGGCTGGGCCTGTCGATGGCCGGCTGGAACGCGATCATCAGCGCCGTATTGGCCGTGTTCAGCCTGCTGGCCGCCAAACGGCCCAAGGACGCCCGCGCCCCCCGGATCGAAAAGGCCTGATGACATGAGCGGCGCGATTCCTCTTGCCCGTCCCGGACGCGGCGCCGACAAGGCCCGGATGGACGAGATCCTGCGCGTCGATCACGCGGGGGAATATGCGGCCGTCCTGATCTATCGCGCGCAGAAGGCGGTGTTCGAGGGACGCAAGGCCCACGGCGACATGGTGCGCGACCTGTCGGAGATGCAGGATCAGGAGGCGGTGCATCTGGCGCGCTTCGACCGGCTGCTGAACGAACGCCGGGTGCGGCCCACGGTGATGACGCCCCTGTGGCGGATCGCGGCCTCGGCCCTGGGCGCCGGCACCGCCCTGATGGGCGAAAAGGCCGCCCACGCCTGCACCGAGGCGGTCGAAAGCGTGATTGAGAAACACTATGCCGACCAGATCGCCGAGATCGGCGAGCGCGACCCGGCCCTGGCGGCCGAGCTGAAACAGTTCCGCGACGAGGAACTGGCCCATCACGACCACGCCGTGGATCACGGCAGCCGCGAGGCGCCGGCCTATCGGCTGCTGTCGGGGGTGATCCGGGCAGGCTGCAAGGCGGCGATCAAGATCAGCGAAAAGGTGTAATCTCGTCTTCTTCCCATGAAAGGGGAGGGGGACCGCGAAGCGGTTGAGGGGCTCCTGAATCGGGCTCGGCGTCTGTGGTGCGGTGAAGAACCCCTGCGTCACGGCGCCAAGACGCGCCGCGCCACCTCCCCATCGCTGCGCGACAGGGAGGAGACTGTAGCCTCAGAAAATCTCGAACAGGCCGGCCGCGCCGCTTCGAAACGTTGGCGTGTCGAAGCCTTGTTCGCTGTGGGCGCGGCTTTCGGCCGTTCTCAGAAGATCTCGAACAGGCCGGCCGCGCCGCTTCGAAACGCTGGCGTTTCGAAGCCTTGTTCGCTGTGGGCGCGGCTTTCGGCCGTTCTCAGAAGATCTCGAACAGGCCGGCCGCGCCCATGCCCCCGCCGATGCACATGGTGACGACGCCGTATTTGGCGCCGCGCCGCTTGCCCTCGATCAAGACGTGGCCGGTCATGCGGGCGCCGGACATTCCGTAGGGATGGCCGATGGAGATGGCGCCGCCCGAGACGTTCAGCCGGTCGTCGGGAATGCCCAGCTGGTCCTGGCAATACAGAACCTGGGCGGCGAAGGCCTCGTTCAGCTCCCAGATGCCGATGTCATCGACCGTCAGGCCGTGGCGCTTCAGCAGTTTGGGCACGGCATAGACGGGGCCGATGCCCATCTCGTCCGGCTCGCAGCCCGCGACCGCCATGCCGCGATAGGCGCCCAGAGGCTGAAGATTGCGTTTCACCGCCTCGCCCGCCTCCATGACCACGGCGGCGGACGCGCCGTCCGACAGTTGCGAAGCGTTGCCCGCCGTGACGAACGCGCCCGTCTCGATCTCTTCGCCGCCGCCGAAGACGGGCTTCAGCGCCTTGAGCCCCTCCAATGTGGTGTCGGGGCGGTTGCCCTCGTCTTTCGACAACGTCGTTTCCTTGGCGGAGGTCTGGCCCGTCGCCTTGTCCATGACCAGCATGGTGGTTGTCATCGGCACGATCTCGGCGTCGAACCGGCCCGCTTCCTGGGCCGCCGCCGTGCGCTGCTGGGACTGGAGCGCATATTCGTCCTGGCGGTCGCGCGATACGCCGTAACGGCGCGACACCACCTCGGCTGTCTCCAGCATCGACATATAGATGTGGGGCGACAGCTTCAGCAGGGCCTCGTCCTTCATCCGATACAGGTTCATGTTCTGGTTCTGCACCAGGGAGATGCTTTCCAGTCCGCCGCCGACCGCCATCTTCTGCTGGTCGAACACCACCTGTTTGGCGGCCGTGGCGATGCCCATCAGGCCGGACGCGCACTGGCGATCCAGGCTCATGCCCGGAACCGAGGACGGCAAGCCCGCCGCCAGGGCGATCTGGCGCGCGACGTTCGTGCCGGTCGAGCCCTGCTGCAGGGCCGCGCCCATGACGACGTCCTCGATCTCGGCCGGATCGACGCCCGCGCGCTGGACCGCGTGTTTCACCGCATGGGCGCCCAACTGCTGGGCCTGGGTGTCGTTGAACGCGCCCCGATAGGCCCGGCCGATGGGGGTGCGGGCGGTGGAGACGATGACGGCTTCGCGCATGAACTTTCCTCCTTGGGCTATCGCCCTTTGGGCTGCTTGAGCCCATTTTTGTTTGGCCTATCGCGGGTTCGCGTTGCTTGAGGCCGTTTCCTCTAGCGCGAAGTTAGGCGCCTCACGTCGCGTCAACGCAAGACGCCTTTACGTCTAACCGCCGTGCGCTTTCTGGGCCTTGGTCAGTTCGATCATGCCCTGGGCGGCGCCCATGTCGGGGACGATCTCGCCGGTGCGGTCCGAGATGGCGTCGAAACAGGCGGCGACCTGTTCCGGCGCATCCTCGCCCGCGATGAACGCGCCTTGCGTCAGGGTGACATAGGCGCGTTCGAACCCGCCGGCGCCGGCGGCCAGTATGGCGCGGCTGGGGGCGTCCCGGCTGACCAGATACAGAAGGCCCGGCGTCACGAGGGCAGGGGACAGGGCCTCCAGCGGCAGGGCCGCGCCCAGATCCTCGGTCATGCGGGTGTGGGCGGTGGGCGCCAGGCAGTTGACGCGGATGTCGTTTTTCTGCCCCTCGATGGCCAGGGTCTGCATCAGCCCAACCAGCGCCATCTTGGCCGCCCCATAGTTCGACTGGCCGAAGTTGCCGTAGAGGCCCGAAGACGAGGTGGTCATGACAATGCGGCCATAGTTCTGGCCGCGCATGATTTCCCACACCGCCTTGGTGCAGTTGACCGCCCCCATCAGATGGACATCGACGACGAAGCGGAAATCCTCCAGCTCCATCTTGGCGAAGGTCTTGTCGCGCAGGACGCCGGCGTTGTTGACCAGAATGTCGATCCTACCCCATTTGGCCATGACCTGGTCCACCATGGCCTGGACGGCGGCGGCGTCGGTGACGGAGGCGGCGTTGGCCATGGCCTCTCCGCCCGCCGCCGCGATCTCGGCGACCACGGCCTCGGCCGCCGTCGCCGACCCGCCCGAGCCGTCGCGCGCCCCGCCCAGATCGTTGACCACCACCTTGGCCCCGCGCGTCGCCAGGGCCAGGGCGTGTTCGCGCCCCAGACCGCCGCCGGCCCCCGTCACGATCGCCACCTGGCCGTCGAACCGCATCGTCATGGTCGTTCCCTTTCGCAGGCGCCCAATGTGTTGAAACGGCGCCACAGTCGCCGCAATCCTAACCCGAATGCGGAACCGCTCGCCAGCCACGCCGTTCGGCTCGGGAATGCTGTGCTAGTGCGCAGCTTCGCGCATTCACACAGTGAGGAAGCTATGAAGCTCAAACTTCTCGCCTCCGTCGCCGCGGCCGGGCTGTTCGCAGCCGGCGCCGCATCGGCGGAACCCAATGGTTGGTACGGCGCCGTCGACGCCGGCTACCACATCATCGACGACATCAACGCCGAGTCCTCGACGACCGG
>CAUPWX010000023.1:0-52909 GCA_963515305.1 uncultured Brevundimonas sp. | reverse complement strand
CGCCTCGACCTCGCCTCCGCCAGAGCCGCAGCTCAGCGTGTTTTTACACGGCCTCCACCCGTAGCGGACATTTGAGGTGCCTGATCCAATCGGCCTTGGTCACAAAGTCAGGCTGACGTTCCTCGCCCCGACGTTTCGGCCTGCACCCCATCCGCCTCTGCATCCGGATCGCGGCCTTCGCTGCGGTCAAACCATCGCATCACCGGCGTGACCGTGATCCCGTGCAGCAGGATCGACATCAGGCAGATCAGCCCCACGATGGCCCACAGCCGGCCGTCGCTCTCGAACGGCGCGGCGTTCAGCCCATAGGCCAGATAGTAGAAGGACCCCACGCCCCGGATCCCGAAGAAGGCCAGAATCAGCTTCTCGCGCATCGGCCGCCTCCAGCCGATGAAGCCGATCATCCCGGTCAGAGGCCGCACCACCAGCACGATCGCCAACGCCACCATCGCATCCAGCGGCCGCAGCGGCGCCAGCAGGCCCGACGCCAGCGCCCCGCCGAACAGCACCAGCACCACCATCATCGCCATACGCTCGATCTGCTCGATGAAGTCGTGCATCTCGACTTGGAAATCGTGGTCCCGGTCGGCGTGCCGGAACGCCAGCGCCGTGATGAACACCGCCAGAAAGCCGTAGCAGTGCAGCATCTCCGTCACCGAGTATGAGATGAAGGTCGCCGCCAGGGCGATGAACCCGTCGCGCGTCGCGGCCAGTCGCGTGCTGACCGGAATGGTGAAGGTCAGCCAGCCGAACAGCCAGCCGATCGCCCAGCCGATGCCCAGCCCGGCGCCGATTTCCCACAGCACGCTGACGGTCAGCCACTCTACGAACCAGTCGTCCTTCTGGCCCGCCGCCACCAGGGCCAGGGCGATGGCCAGGTTCACGAACGGGAACGCCAACCCGTCGTTCAGCCCCGCCTCGGACGTCAGGCCGAACCGCACCTCGTCTTCACGCCCTTCGCCCGGCGCCGCCACCTGGATGTCCGACGCCAGCACAGGATCGGTCGGCGACAGCGTGCCGGCCAGCAGGATCGCCCCCGCCAGGCCCAGCCCCAGGACCGTCCATCCCAGCAGCACGATCGCCACGATCGACAGCATCATGGTGACGCCCAGCAACCGCCAGGTCACGCCCCATCGCCTCGGATTGAAGATCCGGTCGATCTTCAGCCCTGCCCCCATCAGGGCGATGATCACCACGAACTCGGTCAGCCGCTCGGTGATCTCGGGATAGGTCTGCGGCAGCGGATCGAACCCCACCTGCGGCAGGCTGAACAGCGCGGCCCCAAGCCCGACGCAGACGATCGGCAGCGAAAGCGGCGCGCGCCGGAACACCAGCGGCAGCCACGCCACCAGCGCGACCAGCGCCCCCACCACAAACAGCATGAGGATATAGGGATCGGGCATGGCTCTCCGGAGGATCGACAAGGCGTCGTTCCCTTAATGCGGCAACGCCCGTCCGGTTACCGGTCGTTTCTAGAGGCTATGGTTCCACGCCCCGTTGTTTCGATGAGGAACGTCCACTAATCACCCCGATTTGGCGTCAAGGGCGACTGCTTTCCGGCCTAACGGCCAACATCCGCGTTCGGCGCCAAAGCCCAGGACCGAAATCGACCCGTTGCGGAACTATCCGCTTGTCTCGATCTATCGGCCAGCTAACGTATTGCGATGGAAATCAGCCGCAGAATCGTCGTTGCTGGCGTCGGCTTGGCCGTCACTTCACCGCTTCGCGCGTCTGCTGCGGACATGGAAAGTTCATCGATGTACGGCTTGATCGGCAAAATGACAGCGCAGCCAGGTCATCGCGACGAGCTGGTCAGAGTCCTCATCGAGGGTGTAAGCGGACTGCCGGGCTGTTTGAGCTACATCGTTGCTTTGGACCCGCTAGAGCCGGAGGTGATTTGGATCACAGAGGCATGGCAAAGTAAGGAAGCGCACGGCGCGTCACTCACGCTTCCGGCGGTCCGCGATGCGATCTCGAGAGGGCGACCGATGATCGCGGGAATGTCGAGGGTGGCCGAGACGGCGCCCGCAGGAGGGTACGGCCTCTCGGCGCCCGCCCACTAACATCCGCTTCCCACCCAAAGCTGACATCGCCGGGCCTGCTTCAGGGCCCGGCTTAGGGTCACAAGTCGATTTGCTCTGACATCTCCCAGGCGTCATCCACCTCGATACCGAGATATCTGACTATGCTCTCCAATCTCCTGTGGCCGATCAGGAGCTGGCATGCGCGAAGATAGCCTGTCATTCTTGTGAATGAGCGAGACCTTAGTGCGTCTAAGGCTGTGAGCGCCGTACCCTTAGGGCTCTAGGTCAATCAACGGCGCCATCGGTCTATCAGCCCAGCATACGGCCTGGCGCCGATGTGCTGGCCGCACCGGCTCCGGCTTGGGAACGGCCAGTCGTCTTCAGGCTGGCGCCGCACACTCAGGCGAGCAGCGATCGCATCACGCGCAGGCTCGGTGATCTCAACGGGCACAGGTCTCCCGGTCTTCTGTTGGATGACGACCGACCGCTGACGGAGAACACCGCCTCTCGCCTCATCGCTCACGCGAAGTCGGACCAGGTCGCAGGCGCGTAGTTTCGAATCCAACGCGCAGTTGAACATGGCGAGGTCGCGAAATCTCCTAGCCACACTCAACTGTTGTCGGATGGACCAGATGAGCGTGGGCTTAAGCGGCGCCTTGGGGCCGATTAGACGGCCGGCGTTCCCTGAGGGCTTCGGTTGTAGGAACAGGTCAGACTGTCGCATGCCCCCTCCTCTGAGGTCGCCTCCCTGTCGCGACGCCTGCTTCCGGATAATGAACTTCTGTGCGCCAGTCCCAGACATCCACTGCCGCATTGTTTGGCAATAGCCGCGCCTACTCCGACGGTCGATGCTATGCTGAACGCGGCAACCGTATGGTGAAACAGCTGCCGGCGCCCGGACCGTCGCTTTCCACGCGGATGTCGCCCTTATGCAGATCGACCAGTTGGCGGACCAGGGCCAGACCGATGCCAAGGCCTTCGCTGGATCGATCGTCGGGCCCCTTCAACTGCGTGTACAGCTCAAAGACCCGAGCTTGCATATCCTTGGAAATGCCGACGCCAGTGTCGGAGACGGCGACTTCGACGTAGTCGGGCCCGGCGTTCGCCCGGAGCTGGATCGTCCCGCCCGACGGGGTGTATTTGGCTGCGTTGGTCAGCAGATTGCTGACGATCTGCGATAGGCGGGTGAAGTCGGCTGTGACCCATACGGTTTCCGTCGGTAGGTCAAACGTGAAGGCATGCCCACCCGCGTCGATCCTGGGACGGCTTGTATCGATCGCGGAGTCCAGCACGGTCTTTAACTGCACCCGTTCGAGGCGCAGGGCGATCTTGCCCTGATCGATCCTCGAAACGTCAAGCAGATCCTCGACAAGCCGCGAGAGGTGGAACAGTTGGGTCGCCATCCGCTCCCGGATGACGGCGGCTTGATCTGGCTCGCCGGCGCGATCGAGCAACTTCAGCCCTGCGTTCAGGGCCATGATGGGATTGCGTAGCTCATGACCTAAGACCGCCAGGAACTCGTTCTTGCGTTGATCTGCGGCGCTCAAGGCCGTCGCATGCACGTCCAATTCGTCTCGTTGCAGGCGTATCCGCTCACGCTGCTGATAGAGTTCAATGAAGATCTCCGTCTTCATTCGCAGGATATCAGGCTCGATCGGCTTCTGTATAAAATCGACAGCGCCGGCCTCATAGCCGCGAAACCGGCGCTGCTGTTCTGCGCTGCCCGCCGTGACGAAGATGATGGGGACATGACGGACCCGGGCGTTGCCGCGCATGAATTCGGCCAGTTGGAAGCCGTCCATGCCAGGCATCTGCACGTCTAGGAGGGCGAGAGCGACGTCTTCGGCAAGGAGCAGCTCAAGCGCCTGATCTCCGGACTTCGCCTTGAGCAGGTGGAGACCTTCGCGCTGGAGCAAAGCCTCAAGCGCGAGGAGGTTTTCCTCGAGATCATCGACAAGAAGAACCTTTATCGGGGCGTCGAGGGTCGTCATGCGGATTCGAGTTCCACCAGATAGTTTGCGATGTCCGCCAGACTCATGGCCGTTGCGCCCGCGCAGGCCGCGAGAGCGGCTTCTGGCATCGCTGACGCATAGGCCTCTGACGGACATTCGACGAAGGCCTCGCCACCCCTTTCCATAACGGCTCTCAGTCCGGCGGCCCCGTCGTTGTTGGCGCCCGTCAGCACGACGCCGATCAGGCCGGCTCCATAGGCGTCGGCGGCGCTTTCGAAGAGAACGTCAATCGATGGGCGAGAATAGTTGACCGGCTCATCCGAGGACAAGGCCAGCCCGCCATCTCGCTCGACCAGAAGGTGATAGTCGGGGGGCGCAAAATAGACGGTTCCCGGAAGGACCCTTTCCTTGTCCTCGGCTTCAAGCACCGCAAGGGCGCAGCTCGCTTGAAGCAGCGGCACGAGACCATTGCCTCGATCCGGGGGGACATGGACCGCGATCAGAATGGGCAAGGGATAGTCCGCTGGGAGGATGGGAAGGATGGCTAAAAGCGCCTGCACGGCGCCGGCGGAAGCGCCGATCACCACCGCGCGTTGTGATGGGACACTCATGCGCCTAGCCTTCGGTAGAGCTTTTCCTGGGGGACGAACTCAGAAAATTCGCCGGCGTGGGCCGAAAACCTCAAACTTTCCTTGGAGCCGAGGCCGAGGAAGCCTCCGCGTGGTAGGGAGTCCTTGAACAGGCCAATGGCGCGATCCTGCAGGGCGCGATCAAAATAGATCATGACATTGCGGCAGGAGATCAGTTGCATCTCGGCGAACGCCGCGTCCGTGACGAGGCTGTGATCGGAGAAGACGACCCGGGCGCTGAGGCTACGGTCGAAGACGGCCCGCCCGTAGTCGGCCGTATAGTAGTCGGACAGGGACGAACGTCCGCCCGACTTCTGGTGGTTCTCGGTGAATTTGCGCAGCCGATCGAGGGCGTAGACCCCGGCTTCTGCTGCGCGGAGCGCATCGGGATTGATGTCGGTGGCATAGAAGAGGGTGCGATCATACAGCCCTTCCTCCCGGAACAGGATGGCTAGGGAGTAGACTTCCTCGCCAGTGCTGCACCCCGCAATCCAAACCTTGAGCGACGGATAGGTGCGCAAATGGGGAAGCACCGTCTCGCGCAAGGCTTTGAAATAGGTCGGGTCGCGGAACATTTCGCTGACCTGCACCGTCAGATAGCCCAGCAGCCGAGGCAGCATCGTCGGGTCGTGCAGGACAGCGTCCTGCAGCGCGGTCAGCGTCGGATAGCCCATCTGGTCGCGGGCCTGCACTAGCCTCCGCTTGATCGACGCACGGGCATAGTGACGGAAGTCGAAATGATAGCGCTGGAACAGCGCCTCCAGCAGCAGTTGGATTTCGAGGTCTTCGAGAGCGTCGGCCATGGATCAGCGCGGCATCCACACGCGGACCAGAGAGAGCAACTTATCGACATCCAGGGGCTTGGCCATGTAGTCGTTGGCCCCTGCTGCGAGACAGCGTTCCTGGTCGTCCGGCATGGCTTTGGCGGTCAGCATCAGGATCGGCAGGCCGCCCCAGCGTCCATCGCTCCGGATGCGCTGTGTCGCGGTGAGCCCGTCCATGACCGGCATCATCACATCCATCAGAACGAGGTCTATGGCGGGTGCAGAGGCGGCGGACGCATCGAGCGCGTCGAGCGCTTCCTGCCCGTTGCGCGCGATCTGCACGACGGCGCCGCGAGGTTCGAGCACGCTGGTGAGGGAATAGATGTTTCGGACATCATCCTCGACGACGAGGATGCGCCGGCCTTCCAGCACGGCATCTCGATTTCGCGCCTTCTGGATCATGCGCTGCTGTTCGGGCGGCATGTCGGCGACCACCTGGTGGAGGAACAGCGAGACCTCATCCAGCAGGCGTTCCGGCGACTTGGCGCCCTTGATGATGATTGAGCTGGAGTAGCGGCGCAGTTGTTGCTCGTGGTCCGCCGTCAGATCCTGGCCGGTATAGACGATCACCGGCGGATAGGCCTGCTGACCGTCCAGACTGAGCGTCTCCAGCAGCGAGAAGCCGGAGGCGTCGGGCAGGGACAGGTCCACAACCATGCAGTCGAAGGTCTGCTGTTCGAGGGTTTGAAGGCATTCCGCCGCCGTGCCCACCCCGACCGTCTCGACCCCGCCGCTCGACAGAAGGGCTCTCATGGCCTCGCGCTGGACGGCGTCATCCTCCACGATCAGGACTCGTCGAACGGTCCGGGTGAGGTCCTCCTCCAGGGCCCGAAGGACATCCGCCAGCGCCTCACGTTTGACCGGCTTGGTGAGATACCCCATCGCGCCAAGCGCGCGCGCGGTCGTGGCATGGTCTCCAGCGGACACCACATGGATCGGTATATGGCGGGTCTGGTCGTCGCGCTTCAGCGTGTCCAGGACCGTCAGACCGGACTGGTCAGGAAGGCCGACGTCAAGGACGATGGCGCTCGGCCGGTACTGTTTGGCCAGCTTGATCGCGTCCTCGCCATTACTGGCCACAAGACACTGGAACGCCATTTCGCGCGACAGGTCCCGGACGATGGCGGCGAAACGATCGTCGTCTTCAACGACCAGCAACGTGCGCCGGTTCACGGCCAGCGCGTCCCGATCATCCTCAATCGCGCGGGGCAGGACAGCGGGCGACGATTTCGGGGCGGCCTGCGTGACTGAGGACGCCGCGGGTTGCGGAGCAAAGGGCGCGCGCGACGCAACCTGAGCGGCGTCGTAGGCGAGGGGCGCGCTGAGGGTGAAGGTGCTGCCTTTGCCGGGCTTGCTTTCCAGAGTGATCGCGCCTCCGAGCAACCGAGCCAGTTCCCTGGAGATCGAAAGTCCGAGCCCCGTCCCGCCGTACTTGCGGCTGATCGTGCCGTCGGCCTGCTGGAAGGCTTCGAAGATGCTGTTCTGCTGTTCGCGCGAAATACCGATTCCGGTGTCTTTCACCGAAAAAACCAAGCCCCGGTCGCCGGGCGCGATCCTCAGCTTTACGCTCCCCTTCTCTGTGAACTTGAAGGCGTTCGAAAGCAGGTTCTTAAGGATCTGTTCCAGACGTTGACGGTCCGTCTCAACCAGATCGGGCGTCCCCTTGGCGACGTCGATCGTGAAGTTCAGCCCCCGCTGGTCTGCAATCGGATCGAACAGCTGGCGCAAGTCGCCGGCCAGTCTCTGGACCGAAACAGCTTCGGGACGGATCTGGACGTGCCCGGCCTCGATCTTGGAGAGGTCGAGAATGTCGTTGATCAACGTCAACAGATCGTCGCCCGAGGACTGAATGGTCCGGGCGTAGCGAACCTGCTCTTCGGACAGGTTTCCGTCGCTGTTGTCGCCGAGAAGCTTCGACAGGATCAGCAGGGAGTTAAGAGGCGTCCGGAGTTCGTGGGACATGTTGGCGAGGAAGTCGGACTTGTACTGGCTGGCCGCTTCGAGCTCCCGGGCCTTGAGGGCCAGATCGGCGCCGGTCCGTTCCAGGTCGTCGCGCTGTCCCTCCAGAACCTGTGCTTGCTCTTCCAGCTGGCTGTTGGTCTGTTCAAGCTCCACCTGCTGCTGCTCCAGCCGCACCTGGGATTCCTTGAGCGCGCGCCCCTGCTCCTCCAACTCCTCGTTGGAAACCCGAAGCTCTTCGCTCTGCACCTGTAGTTCCTCGGACTGGCGCTGGGTCTCTTCGAGGGCGTTCTGAAGATCCAGACGATAGCGCGCCGACCTGAGGGCGACGCCTATCGCAGCCGCACTTTCGTCCAGCAGCCGAAGGACCTGCGGTCCCGGGGCATGGATAAAGCCCAACTCGATCACGGCGTTGATGACGCCATCAGCGTTCGCAGGGGCGATGACGAGATGACGCGGGTCATCCCGTCCCAGCGCGGATCCAATAGTCAGATAGCCTTGAGGGACATCCGTCAGCAGCACTGACGCCCCATCAGCGGCGACCTGGCCCAGAAGGCCCTCCTTAAGTCGGAACTCCATAGGCACGGGCGCGTCTGATGGAACGCCCAGGGTGGCGGCGCGGCGGAAAACGCCGCCTTCGCCCTTGAAGATCGCTGCGGCTTGAAAGTCGACATATCGAGCCAGGAAGCCCAAGATGCTGTCGGCCAGCGCCTCGATGGTCTTGTCGCCGCTCATTGCTTCGGCGAGCCCGACCTGTCCGGCCTGAAGCCACTCCCGCCGGGCGCGTTCCCGCGTGCTGTTGCGGATGAGCAGGAACACCCCGACGGTGAGGGCGGCGCCGAGCAGGGCGGACAGGATTCCGGTCAGCAGGGCGGTCCGGTAAGCGACCTCCATCTCAGACAGCCACTGTCGCCGCTGCTGCGCGACGTCGGCGCGCATGATGGCCAAGCGTTCCCGGATCGCATTCATCGCCGTCCTGCCGCGGTCGGTTTCGATCATCGCGACGGCCGCCGCGAGGCCGCCCGTACGCCGCGCTTCGATTCCCCGGGTCAACTGCTCCATCTTGACGCCGACATGGCGCTTGACCTCTTTGAGGTTGGCCTGCTGCGCTGGGTCGCGCGAGGTCACTTCGGTGAGGATCGCAAGGTCACGGTCCATTGCGGCCACGGCGTCTTCGTAGGGCTCAAGATAACGGTCTTGGCCCGTGAGAAGGTAACCGCGCTGTCCCGTTTCAGCGTCCTGCACGGTCGACAGGACCTGGTCTATGGCCACCAGTGTCGTATGGGTTCCAACCACCTTCTGACTATTGGCGCGCAGGCCCTGGACGTTGAGGTAGGCGACGACGCCGCTAATCAGGAAGAAGGCGAGAACGAGCACGACGCCCACTCCGACCCAAATTTCGACCTTCGATCGAATGCGTCCAACGCCATGCTGCGTCTGAGCCAAGCTCGCTCTCCAACCCGAAAAGTTCATTCCGCCCGTCCATAGCTGCAAGCCACACCTTGGCAAACAGTGCTGAGGACGCCACCGCTGTTTTCATAATTTCCCTGACCGAAAGCCGACGTCCCCAACCGCCGCTTTGAGTCAAAGGCGGCGGTAGCGACAAATGTCCGGCAAGCGCCGCGAGCGGCTTAAACCAGCCGCTCGACTTCCCGCACAAGCGTTCCTGGCCAGTTTCCGGCCAGCGCCCGCAGGCAGCGGTAGGCTAAGCTATTGAGAAGAATGGTGGACGCGACAGGGATTGAACCTGTGACCCCCTCGATGTCAACGAGGTGCTCTCCCGCTGAGCTACGCATCCGCCGTAGGGCTCCGAAAAACGTCTTCGGAGCGGGAAGAGCGGTCGTATAGCGGGGCGGCTTGGCGGCATCAAGCCGATTTAGCGGCAGGATCGAGATTTCTGCGAAAACGCCGTTAAATCAGCCGCTCAGGCGGCGACCATCCGCTCGACCTCATTGACCAGATCGCGCAGATGCACGGGCTTGGACAGGACCTTGGCGTCGGGCGTGGCCTGGGCGGCGGTCAGGGCCACGGCCGCAAAGCCGGTGATGAACATGATGCGAAGGCCGGGCTGGCGGGCGGCGGCGACGCGCGCCACCTCGATCCCGTCGGCGCCCGGCATGACGATGTCGGTCAGCAGCAGGTCGTAGGGGCCGTGCTCCAGCGCGTCGATGGCGTCGTCGCCGTTCTCGCAATCGATGACCTGATGGCCGGCCCGCTCCAGCGCCCGCGTCAGGAAGCCGCGCAGAGAGCCGTCGTCTTCGGCCAGGAGGATACGCGCCATTGGAAAACACCTTTGAAACAGAGAGCCAGCCTAGGGCCGGAACGGTAAACCGCCCATGAAATTCAACGATCAACCGACTTCCTTCCACAGCGAAACCCGCTATTGCGGGGCATGACCGACGGCGCGGACAGTTTTTCGATCACTGCGGCGTCGCCGGACGCGCGGGCGACGCCGTTGATCTTCGCCTCGCCCCATTCGGGCGATCGCTATCCTGCGGACATGAAGGCCGCTCCCGATCTGAGCCCCGCCAGTCTGAAAAGCGCCGAAGACGCCCTGGTCGGACGCTTGACGGCGCATGGCCCCGCCTGCGGCGCGCCGCTGATCGAGGGGCGGATCGGCCGGGCCTATGTCGATCTGAACCGCGACCCCGGCGAACTGGATCCCGCCCTGATCGACGATCTGGAGGGGCCGGTCGGCGCCAAGACGACGGCCGGCTATGGCGTCCTGCCGCGTCTGGCAGGCGACGGCGCGCCGCTTTACACCCGACGCCTGACGCGGGCGGAGGCCGAGGGACGGCTGGCGGCGGTGCACCGCCCCTACCACCAAGCGCTGGAGGCGTTGATGCAGGCGACGCGGGCGCGCCAGGGTCGGGCCGTGCTGATCGACTGGCACTCCATGCCGACGCGCGCGGTGGGGGCCGAGGTGGTTCTGGGCGACCGCTACGGCTCGGCCTGCAGCGCGCGGCTGAGCCGGCGGCTGCGCGACCTGTTCGAAGGCCTGGGCTGGCGGGTTTCGCTGAACCAACCCTATGCCGGCGGCTGGTCGACCCAGCGCTGGGGCCGACCGAACGAGGGGTATGAGGCGATCCAGATCGAGATCAGCCGCGGGCTTTATCTGGATGAGACGACCCTGTCGCCAAACGCCGGCTATGGTCGAACGCAAAAGGCCCTGTCGCGGGTCATCGCCGCCCTGTGCGCCGACGACGGAATCTGAGGGCGAGATCACAGCCCGCTTCCCCGACTGATCGCTGATCAGGTCAAAAAAAAGCCGCACCCGAGGGTGCGGCATTTAAAGTCTATAGGGAGGAAACGCCCAGGAAGGGCAAGACGCCCGGAGGCGTCGAAGGTCAATCTAGGTTGCAATGCACAATGGGTCAAGGCCGATCTGGTTTTCATCCGGTCACGCCATGTTACGCAAATCCGGGGTTTCGCGCCCCTATTCGACCAAGGTCTAGGGTCGCAGCCGGTTTCGCACCTGCGAGACGGCCTCAGTGCTCCAGCAGGCGTCGCGCATTGCGAATGGCCCGAGCGGCCGGCGAGGCCTCCTGGCGATAGATCAACAGACCGAACGAGGACGCCACGCCCAAGGCCAGCCACAGCGGCCCGAACAGCCAGGCCGCCGCCGCCAGAGCGAAATAATAGCCGCGCACCCCCTGGCTGAAGGCGCTCAGGGCCGGGTTCAGCAACTGGCCCGCCGCGGCGCTGAAGGCCTTGCGGTCGGTGGCGGAATGCAGTTCGGGGGCGGCGCCGATCAGGGCCAGGGTGTAGTTCATCTGACGCAGGGCCCAGATGAAATCCAGAAACCCGCGCGCCAGGCAGACGATGACCAGGGCCAGCTTGGCCTCCAGGATGCGGATCGGCACGTTTTCGGCCCCCACGGCGGCGAACCCCTTCAGCGCGCTTTCGCCGCCGAACAGAATGCCGCCCACCGCCGCGATCAGCAGCAGATTGGTCGAGGCGAAGAAGGAGGCCGAGTTGATCGAATGGCCCATCAGCTGGCTGTCCACCAGGCGGATCTCGCGGTGGGCCATCGACTGCATCCACACCGCCCGCACATGGGTCATGTCGTCGTTCAGCGACCCGCCCTTCTTGCTGATGAAGGACAGGATGGGTCCATAGCCCAGCCAGCAGATGAAGAAGAGGGCCAGCGCCGCCCAGTCGATCCAGCTCATGACCCCATGATGTCCGCGATCCGTCCAGCCTAAGCAAGCCCGTTCGCCACAGGTCGTGCTTGCCGTGCGCGCGCCCACGGCCTATCACCCTTCGCCTTTCAGATATTCGCAGTCGCAGCAAAGACCCGCCATGAACCTGGACGCCATTCCCGTCGGTCCGAACGCCCCCTGGGACATCAACGTCGTCATCGAGATCCCGCAGGGCGGGCTTCCGGTGAAATACGAGATGGACAAGGAATCCGGCGCCCTGTTCGTCGACCGTTTCCTGCACACCGCCATGTACTATCCGGGCAACTACGGCTTCATCCCGCACACCCTGTCGGACGACGGCGACCCCTGCGACGTGATCGTGCTGAACCCCACGCCGGTCGTGCCGGGCTGCGTGATTCGCTCGCGTCCCATCGGCGTGCTGCTGATGGTCGACGAGGCCGGCGGCGACGAGAAGATCCTGGCCGTGCCGGTCGACAAGCTGAACCCCTATTACACCGAGATCGCCAGCTATCGTCAGTTGCCGGCCATCCTGATCGAGCAGATCGAGCACTTCTTCACCCGCTACAAGGACCTGGAAAAGGGCAAGTCGGTCACGGTGAAGGGCTGGGGCGACGCCGGCGAGGCCGCCGCTCTGATCGAGGCGGGCATGAAGGCCCATCAGGACAAGCTGGCCCAGAAAAAGGCCGCCAACGCCGCCTGATCGGGCGACATCGGCGAACGACGCATCGAGGCGTCCTCCGGTCCGGGGGACGCCTTTTTGCTGGGCGGTCCGACACGATGAGGCGGCGCGACGCCCTGCCCCCTCCCGCAACGGTTCGGGGCCTCCTATGTGCAGCGCATGACTGAACTGACCCCCCGCGAGATCGTCTCCGAACTGGATCGCTACATCGTCGGACAGAACGACGCCAAGCGCGCCGTCGCCGTCGCCCTGAGGAACCGCTGGCGCAGGAAGCGCGTGCCGGCGGACCTTCGCGACGAGGTGACGCCCAAGAACATTCTGATGATCGGCCCGACCGGCGTCGGCAAGACCGAGATCGCCCGGCGCCTGGCCAAGCTGGCCGGCTCGCCCTTCCTCAAGGTCGAGGCGACCAAGTTCACCGAGGTCGGCTATGTCGGCCGCGACGTCGATCAGATCGTGCGCGACCTGGTCGAAAGCGCCCTGATCATGGTGCGCGACCGCAGGCGGGGCGAGGTTCGCGCGCGGGCGGAAGCCGCGGCCGAGGACCGCATCCTGGACGCCCTTGTCGGCCCTGGCGCGGGACCGGCGACCCGCGACAGTTTCAGGAAGAAGCTGCGGGCCGGCGAACTGGACGACAAGGAGATCGAGATCAGCCTGGCCGACACCGCCTCGCCGATCCAGGGCCTGGACATTCCGGGCGGCGGCAACGTCGGCCTGCTGAACCTGTCGGAAATGCTGGGCAAGATGGGCGGCGGGCGCACCAAGACCGTCAAGCTGACCGTACGCGACGCGACGACGCCCCTGATCGCCGAAGAGGGCGACAAGCTGCTGGATCAGGACAGCTTGACGCAAGAGGCCCTGCTGCTGGCCGAGAACGAGGGCATCGTCTTCCTGGACGAGATCGACAAGGTCGCCGCCCGCCAGGGCGCATCCGGCGCCGATGTCTCGCGCGAAGGGGTGCAGCGCGACCTGCTGCCCCTGATCGAAGGCACCACGGTTTCGACCAAATACGGGCCGGTGAAGACCGACCATGTGCTGTTCATCGCCTCGGGCGCCTTCCACGTCGCCAAGCCGTCGGATCTGCTGCCCGAGCTTCAGGGCCGCCTGCCGATCCGGGTCGAGCTGAAGGCCCTGACCCGCGACGACTTCAAGCGCATCCTGACCGAGCCGGAGGCCAATCTGATCCGTCAGAACCAGGCCTTGCTGGCGACCGAGGACGTGACCCTGACCTTCACCGACGATGCGGTCGAGGCCATGGCCGATGCGGCGGTGGCGGCTAACAGCGCCATCGAGAACATCGGCGCACGCCGGCTTCAGACCGTGCTGGAGCGTGTGCTGGAGGAAACCAGCTTCAAGGCCTCGGACCTGTCGGGCCAGACCGTCGCCTTCGATGGCGACGCGGTGCGCGGCCGGATGGAGGCGCTGACCAAGGACGTCGATCTGAGCCGGTTCATCCTATGACCCGGCGGCCTACCGGCCGTTCCGCTTCAGCCGGCGTTTCAGCAGCTTGTCCGCCACCGCCTCGGCCTGGCGCTGGGTGAAGGCCAGGGCGGCGGGGTTGCCGCGGCGGGCGCCAACGCTGTCGGCCACCATCGCGCCGCGCTCGCCCAGCGGCTGGGGCTTGCCGGTGGTGGTGTCGATGGCGGTCTGGTGCTCGATCTCGGCGTTCAGCGCCGCGCCCAGCAAGATCAGCTGCACCGACAGCCAGGTCCACAACAGGAAACCCATCATCGCCGCCAGCGGGCCATAGCTGTCGGTCCGCACGAAGGTGGTCAGATACCAGCTGAAGGCCAGCGACAGGGCCACGCTCAGTGTCGCCGAAAACAGGGCGCCCGGCGTCAACCAGCGCCAACGCGCATTCTGACGGCACGGGCCGTAGCGATAGATGCCCATCAGGGCCAGCACATAGCCGGCGAACAGCAGCGGCCAGCGCAAGGGCGCGAACAGGCCCCACTCTTCCTCCAGCCCGAACAGACGCACCACCACCGGCACGCCGACCACCAGGCCCGAGGTCACCAGCACGGCCAGCAGACCGCCGATGGTGAAGGTCAGGCAGATCAGGTTGTAGCGGATGAAGTTGCGCTTCTCGGTCTCGTGATAGGCGACATTCAGTCCGTAGAACAACATCTTGATCGCCCCGCTGGCGGCCCACAGCGACAGGGCCAGGGTCCAGATCAGGGTCAGGGTCAGCTGGGTGCTGGAGTTCTCGGCCAGGCGCTGCATCTGGGCGCCCAGGAACTGAGCGATGCTGTCGGGCATCAGGGCGTAGAGGAACTGCAGCCGGCCCCAGGCGTCGGCCGGGTCCGCGAACAGGCCGTACAGCGTCACGAACGAGCCCAGCAGAGGGAACAGCGACAACAGGGTGAAGAAGGTCACCCCGCCCGCCACGAACCCGACCCGGTCGCCGAAATAGGACGCCCCGGCCCGCCAGAAGATGTCGGTCCACCCTTTTCGAGGAATGCGGTGGGGGTGTTCGGCCAGGCGACCGCGACCCGGCTCCCGGGCGTCGTAGTCGGCCGGGGTGGGCGGGGGCGGGGGCAGGATTTCGGGTCGGGGCGCGCGCAGTTCGACCCCCACCTTGTGCCCCTGGCTGTAGATCAGATGCGCCGCGCCCGCGCCCGCCGCCAGACCGCCGGCGGCCGCGGCCAGATAGCGCCACAGGCCGCCTGGCGCCCGGCCTCGCCCCCTCGGCGCACGGGCCGAGACGTTTGCGGTCAGACGGGACAGGAAGGCGGCGCGCTTGGACATGATGTGGCGAACGGTATAGCTGGCGACCCGTTCCGCGAAGGCTTGAAATCGCCGCCCGCGCGGGCCAATCAAAGCCCATGACCGACCCCATCACGCCCAAGTCCGACACCGACGCCCCCACCCTGCTGACCGCCTGGAAGGCGGCGCAGGCGCGGCTGAAGACCGGCCGCATCGACAGCCCCGCCATCGACGCCCGCCTGCTGCTGGAGGCCGCCGCCGGCGCCAGCCGCATGGACATCCTGACCGACCCCTACCGCCCCATCACCGCCGGCCAGCTGGGCGCCTATGAGGCCATGGTCGAGCGTCGCCTGCGACGCGAGCCGGTGTCGCGCATCGTCGGCAAGAAGGGGTTCTGGAAGATCATGCTGAACGTCACCCCCGACGTCCTCAGCCCCCGCCCCGACACCGAAACCCTGATGGACGTGTCGATGCTGGCCTTCGGCAAGACCGAGGCCTTCGACGCCATCGACCTGGGCACCGGCTCGGGCGCCATCCTGCTGGCCCTGCTGGCCGAGCGGCCGGCCGCGCGCGGGGTCGGCACCGACATCTCGTCCGAGGCCCTGGCGGTGGCCAAGGAGAACGCCGCCAACCTGGATCTGAACGAGCGCGCGACCTTCCTGCGCACCGAATGGGCTGCGGGCTTCGGCGACGCCAGCTTCGACCTGGTGCTGTCCAACCCGCCCTATATTCCGACCGACCATATCGCGACCCTGGACCCGGAGGTTCGCGACCACGACCCGCACCTGGCGCTGGACGGCGGGCCGGACGGCCTGCAGGCCTATCGCGACCTGGCGCCCGAGGTGAAACGCATCCTGAAGCCGCTGGGCGTCTTCGCCGTCGAGATCGGCTTCGATCAGGGCCCGCAGGTCAAGGAACTGTTCGAGGCCGCCGGCTTCACCGACGTCAAGATCATCAAGGACCTGGGCGAGCGCGACCGCGTCGTCACCAACGGCCCGGACCCGCGCACCAATCCCATCCCGCAGGACTGACCGAGTTCAGACGGTCGGCGGACAAAAACACCGTCTAATTCGTCTAATTCGTCTGATCTCCCCCTCCCCCACCGTGCGACGCGTCCCCTGCGGAAGAACCGAAACAGGATCGCACGGTTTGGGGGCATGGGCAGGAGGATGACGCTGGCGGGCGGCAGGGGGTTGAAATTGTTCGGGGTGTGCGTCGCAGATGCGCGGGTTGGCGACTCTACGATAGGGTGCGTCGGGAGGAGCCACCCATGACGACCCGCCGCCTGACGCCGCGCGCTCGCGGACTGCGCCAAGTCGGCGGCTTGGCCGAGGACCGGATATGGGCGCGGTTGCGCGGCGGCGCCGTCGACGGCTGGAAGGTGCGTCGCCAGCATCCGGTCGGACGGTATGTGGTGGATTTCGCCTGCGTGCCGCTGCGGCTGGTCATCGAGATCGACGGCGGGGCGCATGAGCGCGACGACGCCGTCATGAACGACCACTATCGCCAGCAGGCGATCGAGGCGCTGGGCTGGACCGTCATCCGCTTCACCGACGAAAACGCCCTAACCGACCCCGCCCGCATCGACGCCGCCATCCGCGAGCGCGCGAAGACGCTGGGCCTCTAACCTCCCCTCTCCCATTGGGAGAGGGCTTGAGCGCACGGCGGCGCAGCCGTCGTCCTTGCGCGAAAGGGTGAGGGTCGCCCGCCCCCGCCATACTCTGCGCCCCGACCTCAGCGACGGCTCACGCCAACTTCGACACCCGACCCTCATCCGTCCGCTTCGCGGCCACCTTCTCCCAATGGGAGAAGGATTTTAGTGCACCCGCATCTTCCCGATCTCCAACCCGCCCGCGCCGGCGGTGACCGCAATCACACCGCCGTCCTCGATCTCGCCGGCCAGGAGTTTGCGCGCGATCGGGTCGACCAAATCCTTCTGGATGACGCGCTTCAGCGGCCGTGCGCCATAGGCGGGGTCGTAGCCGCGGTCGGCGAGCCAGGCGAGGGCGCTGTCGTCCAGGTCGAGGGACAGGCGGCGGTCGGCCAACAGCTTCTCGAAGCGTGACAGCTGGATACGGACGATGCCGCCCATCTGGTCGCGGCCCAGGCGGTGGAACAGGATGATCTCGTCGATCCGGTTCAGGAACTCGGGCCGGAAGTGGGCGCGCACGGCGTCCATGACGAAGGGACGAACGGCTTCCACGTCATCCCCCTCGCCCTGTTCAGCCAGGAACTGGCTGCCCAGGTTGGAGGTCATGATGATCAGGGTGTTGCGGAAGTCGATGGTGCGGCCCTGGCCGTCCGTCAGGCGGCCGTCGTCGAGCACTTGCAGGAGCACGTTGAAGACGTCGGGGTGGGCCTTTTCGACCTCGTCGAACAGGACGACCTGATAGGGGCGACGGCGCACGGCCTCGGTCAGGGCGCCGCCCTCGTCATAGCCGACATAGCCGGGAGGGGCGCCGATCAGGCGGGAGACGCTGTGTTTCTCCATATATTCCGACATATCCAGCCGCGTGATTGCGGCCTCGTCGTCGAACAGGAACTCGGCCAGGGCCTTGGTCAGCTCGGTCTTGCCCACGCCGGTCGGGCCCAGGAACAGGAAGCTGCCCAGGGGTCGGTTGGGGTCGTTCAGGCCGGCGCGGGCGCGGCGCACGGCGTCGGACACGGCGGCCAGGGCTTCGTCCTGACCGACGACGCGGCCGCCCAGGGCGGTCTCCATCGTCAGCAGTTTCTCGCGCTCGCCCTCCAGCATCTTGTCGACGGGCACGCCGGTCCAGCGGCTGACGACGGCGGCGATCTGTTCGGCGTCGACGACTTCGGGGGTCAGAGGGCCCCCACGACCTGAGGCGCCGCTGGTCTCATTGGCCTCGGCCTCTTCGAGCTGTTTCTCGATCTGGGGGATCTGGCCATAGGCGATCTCGGACGCACGGCCCAGATCACCGGCGCGCTGGGCGTTGGCCAGTTCGAGGCGCAGGCGGTCCAGGGTTTCGCGCAGTTGCGCCCCCTGCCCCACCTTGTCCTTTTCGGCCTTCCACTGGGCAGTCAGGTCGTCGGACTGGCCTTCCAGATCGGCGATCTCGTCCTCCAGCTTTTCCAGACGATGCTGGGACGCCGTGTCGGTTTCGCGTTTCAGGGCCTCGCGTTCGATCTTGAGCTGGACCAGGCGGCGGTCGATCTCGTCCAGCGCCTCGGGCTTGGAATCGACGGCCATCCGCACCCGGCTGGCGGCCTCGTCGATCAGGTCGATGGCCTTGTCCGGCAGGAAACGGTCGGTGATGTAGCGGTTCGACAAGGTGGCGGCGGCGACGATGGCGCTGTCGGAAATGCGGACCCCGTGGTGAAGCTCGTACTTCTCCTTGAGGCCGCGCAGGATGGAGACGGTGTCCTCTACCGACGGCTCCTCGACCATGACCGGCTGGAAGCGACGGGCCAGGGCCGCGTCCTTTTCGACGTGCTTGCGATACTCGTCCAGGGTGGTGGCGCCGACGCAGTGCAATTCGCCGCGCGCAAGCGCGGGCTTCAGCAGGTTGGAGGCGTCCATCGCCCCGTCGCCCTTTCCGGCGCCGACCAGGGTGTGCATTTCGTCGATGAACAGGATGATGCCGCCCTCGGCCGCAGACACCTCGTTCAGCACGGATTTCAGCCGTTCCTCGAACTCGCCACGGTATTTGGCGCCGGCGATCAGCGAACCCATGTCAAGCGCCATGACGGTCTTGTCGCGCAAGCTCTCCGGCACGTCGCCGTTGACGATGCGCAGGGCCAGACCCTCGACGATGGCGGTCTTGCCCACGCCGGGCTCGCCGATCAGGACGGGGTTGTTCTTGGTCCGCCTGGCCAGGACCTGGATGGTGCGGCGGATCTCTTCGTCGCGGCCGATGACCGGGTCGATCTTGCCGTCTCGGGCGGCCAGGGTCAGGTCGCGGGCATAGCGTTTCAGGGCGTCGTAGCCGTCCTCGGCGCCCGCGCTGTCGGCGGTCTTGCCCTTCCTCACGTCGGCGATGGCGGCGTCCAGCGCATCGGCCGTCGCGCCGGAGGATTTCAGCACCTCGGCGGCGACCCCGCCCTCCTTGGCAAGGGCGGCCAGCAGGCGTTCGGTGGTGACGAAGGCGTCCCCGGCCTTTTTCGAGGCGTCCTCGGCGGCGGCGAAGACGCGGGCGGTGTCGCCGTCCAGATAGAGCTGGCCCGAGCCGCCCGAAACCTGGGCGCGCTTCTTCAGGGCGGTTTCGACATCGGCCTCGGCGCGGCGGGCGTCGCCGCCGGCGGCGGTGATCAGATTGCGGGCCAGGCCGTCGCGTTCCTCCAGCAGCACCTTGAGCAGATGCTCGGGCGCGAACTGCTGGTGACGGCGAGCCAGGGCCAGCGACTGGGCCGATTGGACTGCCTGTTTGGCGCGGTCAGAATAGAGTTCGAGATTCATAGACGTCCCCTCATCAGGCGGATTTCCGCCCGCGACGCCCTTTCAGGAAGCGACGACGCGGGTCTGTGAAACCGAGATGGTGTGGCGAATGAGGCACACAAGGGGTCGGCGGGCGGAGATTTTCGCCCGCCCGCGCAGGGCGTCAGCCGCCCGACGGCCCGGTCGAGAAGTCGAACTGTTCGGGCTGGCGACGCTGGCCCCCGCCGAAGTTCCAGGTCAGGCCGACGTAGAAGGCGCGCAGCTTGATCTTCTGCTCTGTGCGCTCGCTGAACAGGGGGGTGTCATAGACCGTCGTGTTGTTGAACGAGTTGAACAGGTCGCGGCCGGTGAAGTTGAACGACAGGGTGTCGCTGAGCTTTCGGCGATAGCCCAGATTGACCATGCCGCCGGCCTCGCGCGTGCCCTGGGCCAACAGGCTGTCGCCCTGCCAGAAGCCGCTGAGCTGAACGAAATCCTTGGTCGTCGGCTGCCAGTTCAGGCTGAGACGGCCGCTGGCCAAGGTGGATTCGCGGTCGCCCCCGCCCGGCACGGCTCCGGCGTCGATCTCCTGCCGAAAGACGTTGACGCTGGCGTTGTAGCGCAGGGTCGGATGCAGGCGGCCCTTGGCCGTCAACTCCAGGCCGATGTCGCGGCGCGAACCCAGGTTCTCGGGCCGGGTCAGCAGCACCCCGCCGCCGATGTCGGTCGCCACGTCGGTGAAGGCCTTGTCGGTGTCGCGCAGATAGGCGGTGGCCTGATAGAAGCTCTGGCCCTTTCGCATCTGCCACATGGCCTCGAACGAATCCGTTTCCTGGGGTTGCAGGTCGGGATTGCCGGAGCGGCGGTTCAGCGGATCCTGATACGAGACGAACGGGTTCAGCTGGCTGGGCTGGGGCCGCTGGATGCGGCGCGAATAGCTGGCGCGCAGGGTCTGTTCGGGGTTCAGCTGATACTGCAGGTGCGCCGTTGGATAGGCGCGGAAATAGTCCTGGGAGGCCGAGGCCCCGCCGGTCAGATCCTCGATCTTGATGTCGGCCTGTTCCAGCCGCAGACCCAGCTGGGCCGACAGCTTTTCGCCCAGAGGCCGCTCATAGGTGGTGTAGAGGGCGTGGACGGTCTGGCGCGCCTCGAACCGGTTGTTCAGGGCCGGAACCGAAACCACCGCCCCCTCGGACGGGCCGCGCAGGAAGTCGGTGCGCTGTTCCGGGCGCTGGTCGTTCAATTCATAGCCCAGGCGCAGCTTGCCGCCGTCCGACAGGGGCCGAGTATAGGCGCTGGTGAAGCCCCAGTTGATCTGATCGGTGGTGTTGGCCGTCCGCTCGTAAAGCGCCGCGCCGGCCGGGATCAGGAAGTCGGTGACGGCCAGGCCCGAACTGTCGTTGCTGTTGTTGTCGTAGCGCAGCTCGTTCGACCATTCGTGGCCCGCATCGTCGAACCGATGCAGCACGCGTGCGGTCGCGCCCCAGTTGGCGAAGTCGAAATCCGAGGCGCCGTCGCGGCGATAGGCGCTGGTGACCGCGCCATTGGCGTCGCGCGTCTCGAACAAGCCGCCGCCCGTACCGCTGCCGTCGAAGGTGACGCCGCGCAGTTCGCCGGTCAGCTGGGTCTTTTCGTCCAGCTTGTATTCGGCGGTCAGGCGACCGAAGGCGCCGTTCTGTTCGGAGGTGATGTCCTGATCCATCCGGGTGGTCGAAACCGTGGCCCCGGTGATCGGATCGCGCTGGTCGCGCTGGCGCAGGATGGTGATGTCGGTCGGATCGGCGCGGTAGCTGAAGTCGCCCGACAGGGTCAGGCGATCCTTCTGATACGAACCGCTGAGGCCCGTGTTCCAGCGGCCATTGTCGCCGACATTGACCCGCAGCGAGCCGGTGGTCTGGGTTCCGGGCTTGGGCGCCGTGGGTTTGGTGATCAGATTGATGACCCCGCCCGACCCCTCGGGGCTATAGGCGGCGGACGGATTGGTCATCACCTCGATGCGCGCATACTGGCTGGCCGGCAGCTGGATCAGCGCCTGACCCCGGCCCGGCCCGGTCAGAATGCCGGACGGACGGCCGTCGACCAGGATGGTGACATTGGCGTCGCCACGCAGGGAGACATTGCCCTCAGGGTCCACATCGACCGACGGCACGTTCCGCAAGGCGTCGGCCAGGCTGCCCGTCACGGCCTGCAGGTCGTTGGCCAAGCTGTAGCTGATGGAATCGATGGAGGTGCGGACGTCGGCGGCCCGCGCATTGACCACCACATCGCCCACGGCGGCGGGCTGATCCTGGGCAGGCCGATCCTGGGCGGGTTGGGCCGGGGCAGGCGCGGTGCGGGGCGCAGGGGTCTGGGAAGCCGGCGTCTGGGGCGCAGCCTGTTGGGCCAGGGCGACGCCGGGCGTCACGGCCGCAGCCACGCCCAGCATGAGAACGAGTTTGGAGGAGGTCATGCCCCGGAGATCCTGAAATGCGCTCAGGCGTCCGCGACGCCCTTCGATACACGCTGCCTAACGGCGCTACTTTGAAAAGCAAAGTTACATCTTCTTCATCCAGAGGCCGGCGTATCGGCCGCGCATGGAACCGTCAGCGTCGCCATACGCTTTGGCCCGATGCTTACGACAAAGATGAACCCGCGCGTCTTCTGGGGCGCGAGCGCCATCGTCGCGATCCTGCTGCTGGTCGCCATCGTCGCCCCCGGACAATCCGACCGCGTCTTCCAGGGCGTGCAGTCCTGGGTCATCGACACCTTCGGCTGGCTGTACATCGCCGCCGTCGCCGGCTTCGTCGGCCTGGTGCTGGTGCTGGCCATCGGGCCGACGGGGGCTCTGAAACTGGGGCCGGACGACGCCGAGCCGGACTTTCCCTATCTGTCCTGGCTGGCCATGCTGTTCGCGGCCGGGATGGGTATCGGCCTGATGTATTTCGGGGTCGCAGAGCCGATCCAGCATTACGTCAATCCGCCCGAGGGTCCGGGCCGCACCTTCGATGCGGCGCGTCAGGCGATGGGCATCACCTTCTTCCACTATGGGGCGCACGCCTGGGCCATCTATGCGCTGGTGGGCCTCAGCCTGGCCTTCTTCGCTCACAGGAAGGGTCTGCCCCTGACGCTGCGGTCGGGCTTGTCGCCCTTGCTGGGCAAGCGGGTCAACGGCCCCATCGGCGATGCGGTCGACATCTTCGCCATCTGGGGCACGGCCTTCGGCATCGCGACGTCCCTGGGTTTCGGCGTGTCGCAGATGAACAGCGGCCTCAGCTATCTGCTGGGCATTCCCAACACCGCCTGGGTTCAGGTCGGGTTGATCGCCGTGGTCATGGCGGCGGCGACCGTCTCGGTCATGAGCGGCGTCGGCAAGGGGGTGCGCCGCCTGTCAGAGTTGAACCTGACGCTGGCCGTGCTGCTGATGCTGTTCGTGCTGGTGGTCGGACCGACCGGCTTCCTGTTCAAGGCCCTGGTCCAGAACTTCGGCTTCTATCTGAGCCATTTCGTGGAGCGGACCTTCACCCTCTACGCCTATGAGCCGCGCGCGTGGATGGCGGACTGGACCCTGTTCTACTGGGCCTGGTGGATCGCCTGGTCGCCGTTCGTGGGGATGTTCATCGCCCGCATCTCGCGCGGGCGCACGGTGCGCGAGTTCCTGCTGAACGTTCTGCTGGTCCCGGCCGGGTTCACCTTCCTGTGGATGACCGTGTTCGGCAACACGGCCATCAGCCTGGACATGGGCCAGGCGGCGGGCGCGATCTCCAACGCCGTATCGGCCGATCTGTCGACCGCCCTGTTCCACTTCCTGGAGCAGTTGCCGGGCGCCGCCTTCACCTCGACCCTGGCCATCCTGTTGGTGGCGGTCTTCTTCATCACCTCGGCCGATTCCGGCGCCCTGGTGATCGACCCCATTGCGTCTGGCGGCGCCGACGACACACCGCGCTGGCAGAGGGTCTACTGGTGCCTGATGCTGGGCCTGATCGCGGCGACCCTGTTGCTGGCGGGCGGTCTGGGCGCGCTGCAGGCCGCCACCCTGGCCGCCGCCCTGCCCTTCGTCCTGATCATGATCCTGTTGTCCATCGGCCTGGTGCGCCAGATGAACGCCGACGTCGCCGGGCGTAGCGTCGAGACCGAAGGCCCGCCCCTGGCCGAACGGCTGAAGCGCATTCTGGCCCCCGCCAGCCGCGCCGACATCATCAAGGAAATCGAACGCCACGGCTTGCCCGCGCTGGAAACCGTGCGCGCCGCCCTGGAGGCCGAAGAGCCGGACGCCGAGATCGGGGTGGACGAGGCCGCCGCCTGGCTGACCATCCACCATGCCGAGCGGGTCTTCGTCTATCGTCTGGGCGCCCGCTCGCGGCCCCGCCCCACCATGACCGCGCGCGAAGCCCCCGAGGGCCGCCGCCTGCTGGAATGGCGTCTGACCGCCCAGACCGGCGACGGCGCACGCCCCCACGACATCACCGGCTTCACCCGCGACCAGATCGTCGCCGACGTCCTGGAGCATCTGCAACGCTGGCGGCTGGGGTAGAGATCGGGCCTAACCCGCCAGCGACAGACGCTGGAGAAGCGGCGAACGATCGGCCGACAACGCCGCCCGATAAAGCGCCTGTCGCTCCGCCGCTTCGGCCTTGTTTTCAAATCGCGCCAGCAAGGCGATCTGGCGTCGGCAGACATCGTCGAACGCCGCACGCGTCATCATCCGGTTCGCCAATGCGACGCGCCAGGCGGCCAGCATCGGCACGCTGGTGGCGTAGCCCCTGTCGCTGTTGGTCATCACGTCGCTCAAGGTCGGAAGACCCGCGTCGCGCGCCGTCAGTGGATCGCCCATCAGGCCCGTGACGGCTGTCTTCCAGGCCTTGTCCCTGTCGGCCTGACGGAAAGCCTCGTCGCGTGCGCTTCTCACGGCGTCGCACAGCACAAGGTCGCCCGACAGCACGGGCGGCGCGACTGTCGTCTCGCAGCGATAGCTTGGGGTTGAGGTGAAGCCGTCCAGATAGGACGCCAGAGTCGATGGCGCCCGCGAATAATGCAGCGGCACCGACCGACACGTCAGGGGGCGGCGCGCATAGATGCTACAGCGTCCATCCGACACGGCTGGGCACCGTCCGCGCCCATCGTCGTCCACCAAGGCCGACAGGGTGACAAACATCTGGCGGCCCTGATCGCGATCCAGCAATCGCAAGGCGGCAAAGGGTTTGAGGTTTCGTCGCTGTTCCTCCAGCGCCGCGCGCACGCCCAGGCTCGTGCCCAACCCCAGTCGCCACTGGCGCGCCCATGACGTACGCTCGTTCAAGGGCAGACTGTGAACCTTGAAGACCAGAGACAGACTGAATTGGTCCGCAAGGGCGGCCGCCTCGCCGATTTCCATCTCCGGTCCGCGATCGCAACATCGACCACACCCCGTGCAGCTGAAACGTCGGCCGTTCTGCAGCGACGGTTCACAGGTGCGATCCTTCGGCATTCTTGTCCCCCGCCCCATGACGCACAGTCGTGGATAATGCTTTGCGCCCGCGCAAGATGAAATTCGCCGTACGCTTGGCCCCGGCGGCCGAGGGCGCTAGCGTCGCCGCAGTCCTTGCCGGAGCCTGTCTGATGTCTGTTCGCCTGTCGCGCCGTTCCCTGTTCGCTTCTGGAGGCGCGGCGGCGCTGGCGGCCGGGCCGGTCTTCGCCCAGACAGCGGGCCAGACAGCGGGCCAGGCGCCGGCCAACGACGATGCGTCGCTGGCTCAGGCGGTAGACGCCTATGTGGCGAAATGCATGGCGGCCTGGCCCGATCAGCCGGCGCTGGGCGTCGCGGTGGTCAAGGACGGGACGACCGTCCTGGCGCGCGGCTACGGGGTCAAGGTTCAGGGCAAACGCGACCGGGCGGACGAGCACACCCTGTTCGCCATCGCCTCCAACACCAAGAACGTCACCGCCGCCGCCCTGGCCATATTGGTCGACGAGGGCAAGGTGGAGTGGGACGCGCCGGTCAAGACCTATCTGCCCGACTTCAAACTGTCCGACCCCTATATCGGCGACCACATCACGGTGCGCGACACGCTGAGCCACCGGGCCGGCTTCGGCCTGGGCGCGGGCGATCTGCTGTTCTGGCCCAATTCAGACCGCACCCGCGCCGAGGTGCTGGCCCAGGCCGCCTTCGTGCCGATCGAGGACGGGTTCCGGGCGCGCTATCACTATTGCAACCTGATGTTCGTGGTCGCCGGGGCCGTGCTGGAAGCCGTGTCGGGCATGAGCTGGGAGGCCTTCATCCAGACCCGCATCCTGGACAAGGTCGGCATGACCGAGACCGTGCCCCTGGCGCGGCTGGCCGATACGGGCCGGTCGGCCCTGCCCCACGCCCGCGTCGGGCCGCCGCTTCGGACCCACGGGCCGATGATCCAGATCGCCCAGTCCATCGCCGAGGTGTGGAACTGGGATTCCGCCGCCGCGGCGGGCGGGATCTGCACCACCCCGACCGACTGGGCCAAATGGATCGCCGTGCGGCTGAACGAGGGCAAGCTGGCGGACGGCTCGCGCCTGTTCTCCGAGGAGGCGGCGCGCGAGATGTATCGGCCGAACATCATCGTCGGCTCGTCGTCGGGGCCGACGGCGGAACTGCCGAACCGCGCCATCGCCTCGACCTACGCCATGGGTCTGCAGGTCCAGGATTATCGCGGCGAGCGGATCGCCAGCCACGGCGGCGGCTCGCCCGGCGGGATTTCGGCGACGGTGTTGATCCCCGGCCGCAAGACCGGCTTCTGCATCTTCTCGAACGCCGAGGAGAGCTTCCTGCTGCGCGCCCTGCGTTCAGGGATTTCGGACCTCTGCATGGGCAAGGTGGACGTCGACTGGATCGCCGATTCCAAACGTCTGGAGGCCGAGGGCGAAGCCAAGTCCCAGGCCGCCGCCGTCGAGATCGACGCCAAACAGGCCGCCGGCGCCCCGCCCGCCATGCCACTCGACGCCTATGCCGGAACCTGGCGCGACCCCTGGTATGGCGACATCGTCATCGAACCCCGGACCGAGGGCCGGGGTCGCAACAGAAAGAGCGGTCTGTGGCTGCGCTTCACCCACACCCCGGCGTTGCAAGGCTGGCTGGAGCCGTATGACGGCGAGACCTTCCGCACCCGGTTCCCGGACAAGCGCGAGGAGGACGCCTTCATCACCTTCGCCATCCAGACGGCCAAGCCCGCGACCGCGACGATGAAGGGCGTCAGCCCCGACATCGACTTCAGCTACGACTACCAGGATCTGCGCCTGACCCGGGTCTGAGCCGGGTGTGACGCGGGGTCGCAAAGCCGGAACGCCAGCTGGATCGAGGCGCTGTCTTCCCATCAATCCGAAGGGAGATCGTCATGTCCAAGACCCAGAACCCCCGCGCGCTCGACCGTGACGAGGCGCAGATGGTGCAACAGTCAAAGGCCCTTTCCGACCACGGCCCCGCCGAACTACGCGACCTGATCGCACGACTCAGGGCGCGTCGCGACCGGGTGCAGCGCCAGATCCGAACCCGCGTCCGCGACGGCCAGTCCGGCCCGGATGCGGGGGCGCGCGAGAAGAAGGCCTTGCTGACCGAGGCGATCGCCCGCGTCGCCGATGAAATGGCCGCGCGCAAGGACGGTCGAACCGCCACGGCCAATCTGCGCAAGGCGGTGGAGAAGAAGGGAGAAACCCCGCGCTGGACCGGGCCGGACGACCGCACCGCCAACACCGGCCCGGCCGAAACGCCCAACACCAAGATCGCCCCGTCCGGCGCCCTTCACGCCGAGGGCATGCGCGCCGCCATCTCGCGCGCGACTGGGGCGCGTTGATCCAGGCCGGAGATCGGGCGCCTCAACGCACGATCTCCAGCAGCTCCAGCTTGGCCTCCTGCTTGGGCCAGGGGATGGTCAGGCGCCAGCGGTTCTGGCCGATGCGCTCCAGCACGCCCACCTGATCGCGCTCGGCCTTGTCGCCATAGGCGGGGAAGGTCTTTTCGTCCGCGCCCCAGGCCTGGGCGCCCACATAGACGGCGCGGCGGTCGGTGTCGGGATAGATCAGGCCACGCGTCCTTTGCGACCCGGTCGTCTTGGTCAGGATCAGATCGCCGCCCGGCGTCAACTCGACCGAACAGGCGAACCACGGATAGTCGACATAGGCCAGGCCCGCGCCGTCGCGGCTGCCCATCTTGATCGTGCGGCAGCGATAGGTTCCAGGCGCGGGCTGAAGGCGGCCGGCCTGGCCCGCATTGGGATCGGCCAGCGGCCCCAGGGCCTCGACCTGACGCGAGAACCCGCCCTTTTCGGCCTCGGCGCGGGCCAGACGCCAGGCCTGATCCATCCGGCCCAGGGCGGAGGCGTCGTCCGGCTTGGCGACCTTGCGCCAGTCGTCGGTTCCGCCCTGCAGACCGTCGCCGGTCGCGGCCGGCGCGGGCGTCGCCGCCTGCTGTTCGGGGGTGGCGGCGGCCTGTGGCGCGACCTGGGGCGGCACGCCGGCGGCCGGCTGGGACACGGCGGGCGAGGTTTCGGCCGGGCTGGCCGGGCGGTTGTCGCCGCAGGCGGCCAGGGCGGTGGTCGTGATCAGGGCCAGGGCGAAGGGGGCGTGGCGCATCGTCGGCGTCTCCATCGGTTGTGGATGGGAAACGGCTCAGCCCGGATCGAGTTCAGCCGATGGCCTTATCGCCCCGCCGCCGGGACCAGTTCGATCAGGTCCAGGTTCGATTCGTTCTGCGGCCAGGGCAGGACCAGCCGCCAGCGCGCCTCGCCGATCCGCTCCAGCACCGCGACCAGATCGCGCTCGGGGTTGCGGCCGTAGGAATTGGCCGCCGGCTCCTGGGCCAGGGCCAGCGAGCCCAGCAGCACCATATGGCGGTCGTTTTCGGGGAAGAGCAGGCCCGACGGGCGCTGCGAGCCGGTCAGTTTGGAGAACTTCAGCCCGCGCGGCGTCTGTTCGATGCGGCAGGCGAACCAGCCATAGACGACATAACCCAGCCCGTCCTCGCCGCCCTGCGAGCCCAGTTTGACGGTGCGGCAGCGATAGTCGCCGACGGGTGGCGTGACGCCGGGCCGGGCCGCCTTGGGCTGGATCAGATCACCCAGGCCGTTCAGGTCGCCAGAACCGGGCTGGCGCCGCGCCTGTTGCAGGGCCAGTGTCCAGGCGGCGTCGACGCGGCGATAGCGATCCCGGTCGCCCGAGGTGATGACGCCGCGCCAGTCCATCAGGGTCGCCGCGCCGTTCCCTGCGCCTGCGGAAGGGGGCGGCGGCGGAGGCGGCGGGGTCGTGGCGCAGGCGGCGAGCGACAGGCAGACGGCCAAGGGGGCGGCCGCGACCGCAGGGCGGGCGCGCATACGGGAGAGGACCGACCGGGCGAACTGACGCATCGACGCTGACCTTTGACGAACAGGTCCCCCTTAGGCCCTCCGCCGGCCTTCGGCGTCAAGGCCGCCCCCTGCCAGGCCGGGGATCAACACGTCGTTCAGGGCGGCGGCCAGGGCGGTCAGGTCCAGCGGCTTGGTCAGATAGGCGTCGAACCCTGCGGCCCGGCCGCGCCTGAGATCGCGAGGCGAGGTCGCCGCCGTCAGGGCGATCACCGGCACGTCGCGCGTCGCCGGATCGGCGTCCAGACGCGCCTTGACCGCATAGCCGTCCATGTCCGGCAGGCCGATGTCCAGCAGGATGACGTCGGGCCGCAGCGCCCGGGCCAGTTCCAGCCCCTCCGCGCCCGTCGCCGCCGCGTGCAGGGTCAGGCCCAGCCCCCCGGCCGCGTGACGCATCAGGGCGACGTTGGCGGGATTGTCCTCGACATACAGCACCACCGCCTGACCGAGGCCTGGCCCCGACACCAGCCCGGTCGCCGCCGGCAGGGTCAGGGTGAAGACCGTCGCGCCCCAGGCGTCGGCGGCCGCGCTCAGCACTCCGCCCATCCGCTCGGCCAGACGTTGGGACGCGCCGACGCCCAGGGTCGTGCCGCCTCGCGCATCCACCCCGTCCAGAGGTTCGAACGGGCGATCCGCCCGGTCCAGACGCGCGGCCGGGCCCGGATCATGCAGCGACAGCGACACCCGCTGGTCCTGCCGCGTCAGCGTCATCTCCACGGTTTGGCCGGACCGGGCGTGGCGCAGGGCGTTTTCGACCAGCCGACGCAGCAGGGCGCGCATCTGACCCGGGTCGGCCGTCACCCCCAGGCCCGAGGCCGCCGGCGGACAGGCCAGCGTCACGCCCGCCGCGCGCGCCTGCGGGTCCAGACCGTCGCAGACCTGACGCAGAGCCAGACGCAGATCGACCCGCTGGGCGGCGCCCGCCGTCGCCGGCTGGCCCGAGGCGACGAAGCCGTCCGCCTCCTCGATCAGGGCCAGCAGCACGGCGGCGGCCGCCTCGATCTGGCGCAGGCCCTGGGCCTGGCGCGGCGTCAGCCGTTCGGCGTCGACATTGGCTTGAAGCAGTTGGGTGAAACCCATGACGGTGGTCAGCGGAGTGCGGAGTTCGCGGGCCAGGGCCTGGATCACCTCGCCCTTGACGCCGGCCTCTACGCCTAGCCGACGCACCTCGGCCTCGGCGCCGTCCAGGGCGGCGCGCAGCGCATCCGTGCGCTGGGCCGTCTGGCGTTCGATCTGATCGTTACGCTGGGCCAGCCGAACGACCGACGCCTGGGCCGACAACCACAACCAGACCCCGGCGCAAGTCCCGGCCAGGGCCAGGGACAAGACAAGCAAGACGATATCCATCGACGCCCCTCCACACGTCGATCATGACGCGCGAAGGTTGCGTTCGCGTAAATATGCTCGCTTGGGTTGCTTTTAGTCTTCGCTGACGGCGGCCGGCTCGGCCTTGCGGCGCGGGGCCCGACGACGCACCGGCGCCTCCGCTTCGCCATCTTCGCTCGCAGCCTGGCTTGGGGCCGTGCTGGTCGAGGCTGGCGTACGGGTCAGGAAACCAGGCAGGGCCGAGGGGGCGTCCCCATCGGCGTCGTCCGAGGCTGCAGCCGAAACCGCAGAACGGCGCGGACGACGGGCCGGACGCTCCGCCGCGACGGGCGCGACCGCGTCGGCGGTCGTTTCCGTCGCAACATCGGCCGGTTCGACAGAGGTCGCATCCACGGCGTCGACGTCGGCGCGGACGGCGGCGTCCTCGCCCCCCTCCTCGCGATTGTCGAAGCGGCGATTGCGTTCCTCGCGGCGACGCTCCCAGCGTTCGCGACGGCTCTCGCGACGACCGCCGCCTTCGCCCTCGGCGCGGGCCTCGCCGTCTTCACGCGGTTCGCGGGGTTCGCGCGGCTCGCGGTCGCGGTTTTGGTTCTGATCGCGGTCGCGGTTGTAGTCGCGGTCACGGTCGCGGTTCTGATCCCGATCCCGGTTCTGATCCCGGTCGCGATTCGGGTCGCTGCGCTCGGCGGTTTCCTGGGCCTGACGCTCGGCGGCCTGCTGGGCGGCCAGGAAGGCGGCGGCCTGAACGCCCGATTCGTCCTCGAAATCGATGTCGAAACCCTGGTTCGACTGTTCGCGCGCGGCGATGTCCGAGAAGGACCGTTGCGGCTGAAGCGCGCGCAAGACGCGGTAATAGTGTTCGGCGTGCTGCTGATAGTTCTCGGCCAGAACCCGGTCGCCGCTGGAGGCCGCGTCGCGCGCCAGCTGCTGATAGCGTTCATAGACGGTCTGGGCGTTGCCCCGGACCTTGATGTTCTCTGGGCCTTGCGAATCCCACGACCGATTCGGATTGGCGTTGTTGGCGTTGTTCGCGCCCGCCTTGTTCCGATTGCGTCCGCGCTGACGCTTCATGCCCTTGAAATCTCTCATTCGCGCTACCGTGTGCAGGGGCGGGCCTGGAGCCTTTCGGGCCGGTCCGTCCGTTTCGTGGTTCCGTTTCGCTCGGGGCCGATCCCCGATTGTCGATCTGTCGGAATGCCTTGTCGCCCGCATGGTGCGCCGATCCTTGCGGGACCGACCGTCATGGGCGCCTCAAGTCGCGAACAGCCGGGTATGCGCCCGGAAAGCTGCGTTTGAGTGGGAGACAGCCCATGACTTAGCCTGTGCGACCGCCCTTTCCAAGGGGGATTCGTCAAAGCGTCGCACCCGGTGTTTAACAGCCGCGCTTTGCCGATGCCCGCGCGCTGGGCTAGGCATGAGGTTTGAGACGACGACGAGGCTTTCCCCATGCGCGTTCTTGTTCTGGGCGGTGATGGTTTCTGCGGCTGGCCCACGGCCCTGCATCTTTCGGCCAAGGGCTGGGACGTGACGGTGGTCGACAACCTGAGCCGGCGCAACATCGACAACGAGCTGGAGGTCCAGTCCCTGACCCCCATCCGCACCATGGGCGAGCGGATCTCGGCCTGGAAGGAGATTTCGGGTCGCGAGATCGGCTTCGTCAACATGACGGTTGGCAAGGAGTTCGACCGTCTGGTCGCCCTGATCCGCGACCTGGCCCCCGACAGCGTGGTGCATTTCGCCGAACAGCGGGCCGCGCCCTATTCGATGAAGTCGGCGCGGCACAAACTCTACACCGTCGACAACAACATCAACGCCACCAACCATCTGCTGGCCGCCATCGTCGAGAGCGGGCTGGACGTCCACCTGGCCCACCTGGGCACGATGGGGGTCTATGGCTATGGCACGGCGGGCCTGCGGATCCCCGAGGGCTATCTGAAGGTCACGGTCGACACCGACCACGGCCCCGCCGAACAGGAAATCCTGTTCCCGCCCAATCCGGGCAGCATCTATCACATGACCAAGACGCAGGACGCCCTGCTGTTCCAGTTCTACGCCCGGAACGACGGCCTCAGGATCACCGACCTGCACCAGGGCATCGTCTGGGGCGCCCAGACGGAGGAAACCCGGCTGGACGAGCGGCTGATCAACCGCTTCGACTACGACGGCGACTATGGCACGGTGCTGAACCGGTTCCTGATGCAGGGGGCGCTGGGCCATCCGCTGACGGTGCACGGATCGGGCGGCCAGACGCGGGCCTTCATCCACATCCAGGACACGGTGCGCTGCGTCGAACTGGCGTTGAAGAACCCGCCGAAACGCGGCGAGCGCGTCAAGATCCTGAACCAGATGACCGAAAGCCGGCGCGTGCGCGACCTGGCCCGGATGGTCGCCGACATGACCGGGGCGGAAATCCACAATGTGCCCAACCCCCGCCAGGAGGCCGACGAGAACGAACTGGTCGTCGCCAACGACCAGTTCCGCGAACTGGGGCTCAAGCCCATCACCCTGGCCGAGGGTCTGATGCGCGACGTGACCGAGATCGCCCGCCGCTATGCCGATCGGGCCGACCTGACCAAGGCGCCGTGCGTGTCCGCCTGGAACCAACGCCGGGCCGAGGCGCTGCAAAACGAGGCGCCGCAGTCGGCCGGGGCGCCGTCTCCCCATGTTCTGACGGCCTGAGTATCGTGATGCCGCACACCGCCTCCACCGCCCCCGACCTGCTGATCTTCGGCGGCGGTTATCTGGGGCGCGCGGTGGCGTTGGAGGCGGTTCGGCGCGGCGGACGCGCCACGGCCACCTCTCGCGATCCCGAACGTCGCCGCGCCCTGGAGCGGGAGGGCGTCAATGCCCTGGACCCTGCGGACACACCGGCGCTGAAGGCCGCGCTGGAGGCCGCGACCGCCGTCCTGATCACCGCCGCGCCTGACGCCCACGGCTGTCCCGCCCTGCGCGCGCTGGGACCGTTGGCCGGCGACGCCTGGCCCGACTGGATCGGCTATGTGTCCTCGACCTCCGTCTATGGCGACCGGGCGGGCGGCTGGGTGTTCGAGGACGGGCCGCTGAACGCCGCCAATCTGGAGGGGGCGCGCCGCGTGCGGGCCGAGCGCGACTGGCTGGACGGCGGCCAGGGCATGGGCCTGACGGTGCAGATCTTTCGCCTGCCCGGCTTCTACGGGCCCGGCAGAAACGTGGTCGAGCGGCTGCGCGACGGTTCGGCCCGACTGGTGCGAAAGCCCGGTCAGGTTTTCAACCGCATCCATGTGGACGACATCGTCTCGGGCCTGTTTGCCTCGATGGCGCGGCCGCGACCGGGCGCCGCCTACAATCTGACCGACGACGAACCGGCGGCGGCGGACGTGGTGATCGCGTGGGCGGCCGACCGGATGGGCCTGCCCCGTCCGCCCGAAGTCGACTGGACCGACGACAGCGTCAGCGAGGCGATGCGGCGCTTCTATCTGGATTCCAAGCGCGTCTCGAACGCCCTGGCCAAGGCGGAACTGGGCTGGCGGCCCGCCTATCCGACCTGGCGCGAGGGGCTGGCGACGCTGCTGGAGGCCCCGCCGCCGCCGTTGCGGCTGGTGAGTTGATCATCCTCGGGCTTGCCCCGAAGACCGGATGATCCGCCGCTCATGCGAAAGGGCGACGCACAGTCCGACCGACGCCCGGTCCTCGGGTCAAGCCCGAGGATGACCGGGGCGTGGGTGCGCTTAGAAGGGCAACAGATTGCGCTGGCGGCTGTAGCTCATGGTGCCGACGTTGGCGCCCAGGCGAAGGCCGACGCCGGTGCGGATAGGCGCCAGGACGATGCCGTCGGCGCGCTGATAATTCACGCCCAGACCGGCGACCAGATAGGCCGAACCCTCGATGCCGGGGTAGCGGCGATAGATCATGTCGGGGTGGTACAGGCCATAGACCAGGGTGAAGACCCGGCTGGCGTTGCCGCCCCAGTCCCAGCCCACCGACGCCCCCTGCCAGAAGACCTCCTGTGAGGCCGACAGATCCTTCATGTGCAGGGCGCCGCGTCCGTAACGCGCGCCCAGAACCACGGCGCCCGAACCTTCCTCGCCCGCGATATAGGCGGTCGGGCGGTCGCCCTGGTCGGCGAAGACCCGCTCGATGGCGCCGCCCACGACCTCGGCCGCGATGCCCAGTTCGCGCGACCCGGCGGCGACCAGTTCGTCGAAGCTGTAGGCTTGGGCCGTCTGGTCTGAGGCGATCGGATAGTTGGGATCGCGCGCCGGGGTCGAGGCGCAGGCGCCCAGCGACGACGCGCCGGCGGCGGTGGCCAGGCCCGAAAGGATCAGTTGGCGACGATGCATGGGGCGCTCCGAAAGGCGACGAGACAACAGCCGGCTGGCGCGCCGGTCTTCACTGCACCGTCCCCGACCTTTGCGGCAGCCTTGCGGCTTCAAGGTTAACGGGGGCTTACGGCGCCCCTGTCCGTCTCCCCTTGCGGGGAGAGCGGAAGGATCAGCCCCGCAGCTTGCCGCCCTGTTTTTCCACCGCCGCCACGACCTTGGCGGTCAGAGCCTCGATCTCGGCCTCGGTCAATGTGGCGTCGCGAGGTTGGAGGACCACTTCCAGGGCGACGGACTTGAAGCCCTCGTCCACGCCCTTGCCGCGATAGACGTCGAAGACGCGGACCTCGGCGATCAGGGCCTTGTCGGCGCCGGTCGCCGCGCGGACCAGATCGCCCACCGGCTTGGCGTCCTCGACCACGAAGGCGAAGTCGCGGGTCAGGGGCATGAAGGCGGACAGGTCGGCGGAACCGCGCGCCTTGCCGGACCCATTCTTACCTTTCTGGCCCCGGGGTTCCGGCACATTGTCTAGCACGATCTCGAACGCCAGCATGGGCGCATCGGCGTCCAGGCTTTTGAGCACACGCGGATGCAGTTCGCCGAACTCGACCATCACATTCTTCGGCCCCAGTTGCAGCCGGGCCGAACGGCCGGGGTGCCACCAGTCGCGGTTCTGGCCCTGGGCCAGTTGCAGCGAAGCGACCGGCGCGCCGATCTCTTCCAGCACGGCGATCAGATCGGCCTTCAGCGCGAACAGCGGATTTTCGCCCGCGCCCTCCCAGTGCCGGGCGGCGTGGGGGGCGACCAGGCCGGCGATGACGGTGCGCTGATCCGCAGGCCCGTCGCCCAGATAGATGGGCCCGATCTCGAACAGGGCCGCATCGGCGAAGCCGCGCGCGGCGTTCCGCGCCGCCGCCTGGATCAGGTTCGGCAGGGCCGAGGGCCGCATACAGTCCAGATCGGCCGCGATGGGGTTCTCAAGCACGAGCCTGTCGTCGCCGCCGCCGAACAGGGCCGCCGTCGACTGTTTGGTGAAGGACCAGGTGACAGCCTCGGCATAGCCCAGGGCGGCCAGGGCGCGCCGCGCCAAGCGGACGCGGGCCTGGCGGGGATTCAGCACGCCGCCAGCGGGACGGGCGACTTCGGGCAGAGGCGTGTCGGGCAGGCTGTCGAAACCCTCGATCCGCGCGACCTCCTCGACCAGATCGGCGGGGCCTTCGACGTCGCGACGCCACGACGGCGGGGTGACGACCCACGGCTGGGCCTGACCGGCGGGCGCGGCCTGAACCAAAAAGCCCAGCTGGCCCAGGATGGTCCCGATCCGGTCATCGTCCAGGTCCATGCCGGTCAGCCGCTTCACATGGGCCGGGTCGAAGGCGAAGGCGGCCGGGCTGGCCGGCGGTTCGCCGACGAAGACGATATCCGACGGCTCGCCGCCGCATAGGTCCAGAATCAGGCGCGTGGCCAGCTCCAGCCCCGGCGTGACCGAGACCGGGTCGACGCCGCGCGCGAACCGATATTGGGCGTCGGAATGGATGCCCAGCGCCCGTCCCGTCTGGGCGACTGCCAGCGGATCGAACCAGGCGCTTTCGACGAAGACATCGGTCGTGTCGTCGTCGCAGCCGGTGCTCTCGCCGCCCATGACGCCGCCCAGGCCGATGGGGCGCTCGCCCCCGGCGTCGGCGATGACGCAGTCGGTCGCCGCCGCGGCATAGGTCTTCCCGTCCAGGGCGATCAGGTGCTCGGCCTCGCCCGTCTGGGCCGACACCTGGCCTGCGCGCACCACGATCTCGGTCCCCGACAGCTTGGCCAGGTCATAGACGTGCAGCGGGCGGGCGCGGTCGTAGGCGATCAGATTGGTCACATCGACCAGACGGTTGATCGAGCGCAGGCCGATGGCGGTCAGGCGCTTCTGCAGCCAGGCCGGCGACGGGCCGTTCTGCACGCCGCGAATGACGCGGCCGGCGAAGACCGGGCACATCTGCGGCGCGTCCAGCCGCACAGTGATCGGCGAGGCGAAGCCGCCCCGCACCACGGCGATGTCGAAATGCCTCAGCCGGCCCACGCTGGCGGCGGCCAGATCGCGGGCGATCCCGGCGACGCCCAGCCAGTCGGGGCGGTTCGGCGTCACTTCGAAATCGATCACAGGTTCGGCGCCGAACAGGCCGGCGACCGGCGTGCCCACGGGGATTTCGGGCGGCAGTTCCTGGATGCCGTCGCTTTCGTCCGACAACTCGAGCTCCGAGGCCGAGCACAGCATCCCGTTCGACACCACGCCGCGCACCGGCTTTTCGACCAGGGTCACGCCCAGACCCGGCACATAGGCGCCGATGGGCGCATAGATGGTGGTCAGGCCCGCGCGCGCGTTCGGGGCGCCGCAGACGATCTCTTTCATCCCGTCGACCGTCTCGACCTGACAGACCTGCAGTCGGTCGGCGTTCGGATGACGCTCGGCCGAAACGATCTTGGCCACGGTGAAGGGCGCCAGTTTGGCGGCGGGGTCGAGAACCGCCTCGACCTCCAGCCCGGCCATGGTCATGGCCTCGGCGATCTGGTGGACATCCGCCTCGGTTTCGAGGTGGTCCTTCAGCCAGGACAGGGTGAACTTCATTGCTGGGACATCGAAAGCGTAGGCACGGCGGCCATTTGGTCGATAAGGTCTTGTGAGCCGGTGAAGCCGGCATTGTAGAATTCGCAGCCGACGAAGCGGCAATCACGTATCGGGATGGTGCCAAGCGCTTTGTCGCCGACGGGCCGCAACAGAAGATTGCCCATCCCGCCTCGGCTGTCGCCGAAGTTGGTATCTTCGAACGTGGTGCCATCCGCCACCAGTACGATGGCCGGCCCCTGGAAGCGGCAGCCGGTGAAGGTACGCCCCTGGATCAGGCCTGCCCCGTTCTTCGACGCCGCGACATACAGTTCATATAGGATGATATCGACATCCTTGAACGTCGTCGCATCCAAATCGGGCGCATCGATCACCGCCCGATTGATCGGCAGCAGGGATTTCATCGGCTGGCCCCGTCGTCGAGCATCGTCACGAGTTCGTTCAGAAACGCGGCTTGGCCGGTGAACCCAACGCGCAGGAAATGACAGTTGACAAAGGTGCAGTCCTTAAAGGCGATCACGCCCGTCACTTTTTGCGGTCCCATTGGCGTTAGCATCAGATTGCGTGCGTCACCCATGGTGTCGCCCATGGTGCACCCGTCAAATCTGCACCCTGACACAGGAAGAAGAACGGCCGGGCCCTCGAAACGGCAATCGGTGAAGCTCTTTCCGTCGATCACAGTCTCGCTGCGCTGCGCGGCTTCGATCACCAGCTGCGGCAGCCAGATGTGTCGCGAAACATACTGCGGTCCGGGTCCGATAATCGGCAGACTCAGCGTGTCATCAGTGAAGGTCATAGTCATGGGTTCAGCTCAGGCCCGAGGCCGGGTTGGGGGCGGCGAAGGCGGAGAAGCCATAGTGGGCCAGCCAACGGGTGTCGGCGTCGAACATGGGACGCAGGTCCGGCACGCCGTATTTCAGCATGGCCAGACGATCCACGCCCATGCCGAAGGCGAAGCCCTGATACTCGTCCGGGTCGATGCCGCAGTTCCGCAGCACATTGGGATGCACCATCCCGCAGCCCAGGATTTCCAGCCAGTCGTCGCCCGTGTTGAACACCAGTTTCCCGCCGGAACGGTCGCAGCGGATATCCATCTCGGCCGAGGGTTCGGTGAAGGGGAAGTGGTGCGGGCGGAACCGGGCCTGAACCTCGTCCAGTTCGAAGAACCGGGCGATGAAGGTCTGCAGCGTCGTCTTCAGATGGCCCATATGGATGTCGCGGTCGATCACCAGACCTTCGATCTGGTGGAACATCGGCGTGTGGGTGGCGTCCGAATCCTTGCGGAAGGTGCGGCCCGGGGCGACGATGCGGATCGGCGGCTTTTGCGACATCATGGTGCGGACCTGCACCGGCGATGTGTGGGTCCGCAGCACCTTGCGCTCGCCCGTCTCGGGATCGGGCGTCAGGAAGAAGGTGTCGTGCATCTCCCGCGCCGGATGTTTGGGCGGGAAGTTCAGGGCGGTGAAGTTGTGGAAGTCGTCCTCGATATCGGGGCCTTCCGCCACGGCGAAACCCATCTCGGCGAAGATGGCGATCATCTCGTCCATCGTCTGCATGGTGGGATGGACCCCGCCCTTCCTGTGCGGCCGGGCCGGCAGGGTCAGGTCGACGCGTTCGGAAGACAGCCGCGCATCCAGTTCGGCGGCCTCTAGCTCGACCTTTTTCGCGGCGATGGCGGCGGACACCCGGTCGCGCAGACCATTGATGATCGGCCCCTGTTCGCGGCGTTCGTCGGGGCTGAGCGCGCCCATGCCCTTCAACAGGCCCGAGACGGAGCCGGCCTTGCCCAGGGCGGCGACGCGCACCTCCTCAAGGGCGGCGACGCTCTCGGCCGAGCCGATGGCGTTGATCAGATCGAGTTCGAGTGTGGCGAGATCGGTCATTATGGCTGACGCCTTAACGGGCCGAAGCGGTTTCGTCACCCTTCAAGGCGCGGTTTGGCCCGCTGCGATGGCGGCCAGGTCCGACGCCGGCGCCGCATTGGCCGCCACGATCCAGGCCGGCGGCTTGGGCTCCCAGCGGATCGGCCGTCCGTCCGTCTGGGTCCAGCGATGCAGCCACGAGACGCCGTTGGCCGCGACGAAGGCGTCGGGATGGCTGTAGATCGGATCGGCCAGCGCCTCTTCCAGCGGCACGAACCGATAGCCGCGCGCCAGATACAGGGCGTGGATCTGCGGATACCAGGCCTGGTTCAGACTGTTGGCGTGCAACAGCAGGACCTGGGCCGGTTCGCGCCCGCCCGTAATCTCGGCGCTGTAGGGTTCGAAAAAGTCGAGCACCGTCGTCATGTGCGCCACATAGGCCGCGCCGATCCGCTGCATCAGCGCCGCATCCCCGATCTGTTCGGCCTTGCGATAAACGTCGGCGAACATCCAGTCGTTGTTGTCCACGGTGACGGGCGCGATCAGATAGCCGCGCTGGGCCAGGCCGGCGGCGATGGCGTCGTGCTTGTCTTTCGTCTCGCCGGTGAACAGATACGGATGCCGGAACCAGCGCAGCCGCATCCCCCGCGCCTCCAGCGCCGCCCGAACTGGCGGCGCGCCCGCATCGACATCGGCCAGATAGGCGTCCGCGCTCGTGCGGTGGATGTTGATGTGGCTGAAAGTGTGGTTGCCCAAGTCCAGGCCCGCGTCCAGCCACACATTAAGAACCTGCGGCAGGACCACATCGCGTTCGGCCGCGCACATCCGCCCCGCATTGACGAAGGCGGTCGCCTGCGTCTCCAGCGGCTTCAGCATGGCGACGAAATCCTGCGTGACCGCCATCAGCCTAACCGGATCGCACAGGGTCGCCTCGTCCGCCTGGAACGGCAGGTCGTCGAAGGTGACGGCGACGCGCCGATCCTGCGCCATCGCGGTCTGTGCAAGAACGAGTGCCGCCGTCAGGCCGCAGATCAGGGCGCGCATCATGGGCCGAGGCTAGCGCCGAAATCGATGCGGGGAAACGCGGATCGGCGGCGATCGCGACGTTTTCGTCCGACCACGGATCGACTGTCGAAAACCCGCCGCGAAAAGTTCACGAACGGCAAAGCTGACGTTAAATATCCGCCGCTATGGCGGTGGCGGAACAGGTGGGGACCTTGATGCCGCTGATCGGTGATTTCGTCGACTTGATCGCGCCCGTGGTGCCCGCCACGCCCGGGGCCGAGGTGTTCGAACGGTTCCAGAGCGAGCCCAACACCCTGGCCCTGGCCGTGGTGGACGAGGACGGCCGTCCCTTGGGCATCATCGAGCGAAACGCCTTCACCTTGAGGATGGCGGCCGAGTTCGGGCGCGCCCTCTATGCCCGCAAGCCCGCCGAAAGCCTGATGGACCGCAATGCGCCGGTCGCGGACGCCGCGACCAGCGCCGAAGCGTTCTTCCAGGCCTATGGGGCGGCGGAGCTGGGCGCCCTGCTGAGCGGCTTCGTCGTGGTGTCGAACGGCCGCTACGTCGGGGTCGGCACGGCCTTGCAGGTCGTTCAGGCCGGCGCCGCCCTGCACCGCCAGCGCGCCGAGGCGATGAGCGCCCTGGCCCGCGACCTGGCCCTGGCGGAGGCCGAGGCCGTCGCCTCCAGCCGCGCCAAGTCCGAGTTCCTGGCGGTGATGAGCCATGAGATCCGCACGCCCCTGAACGGGGTTCTGGGCGTCGCCGCCCTGATGGACCGGAAGCTGGAGCAGGAAGAGCTGCGCCCCTACGTCCGCACCGTGATCGATTCGGGCCAGAGCCTGCTGCGCCTGCTGACCGACGCCCTGGATATGTCGCGCGCCTCGGCCGGGATGCTGACCCTGGAGGAAGAGCCGCTGGACCTGGCGGCCGTCGCCTTCGACATCGACGCCCTGTGGCGCGCGCGGGCCGAGGAAAAGGCCCTGACCCTGACCGTTCGCACCGACCTGACGACGCCCTGGGTCCAGGCCGATGGGATGCGGCTGAAGCAGCTGCTCAACAATCTGATCGGCAATGCGCTGAAGTTCACCCTGACGGGCGAGGTCGTGGCCCGGATCGAAAGCGGGTCCGACGGTCAGGTGGTCTTCACCGTGGACGACAGCGGCCCGGGCGTGCCCCCGGCGGCGGCGGCGACCATCTTCGAGCCGTTCAACACCGGCAAGGCGGGCCGCGAAGGCGCCGGCGCGGGCCTGGGCCTGGCCATCTGTCGCCAGATCGCCGAGCGGATGGGCGGCGCCATCACCCTGGGCGCCTCGCCCCAGGGCGGCGCGCGCTTCCAGGTTCGTCTTCCGCTGCGTCCGGCCGACCGTATCCGCGGCGAGACGCCCGACATCGCCGCCCCCACGCCGCACCCGACGCTTCATGTCCTGGTGGTCGACGACAATGCAGCCAATCGCTTCGTCGCCGGCAAGCTGCTGGAGATGTTCGGCTGCACCACCGAAATGGTCGAGAACGGCCGCGAGGCCGTGGACGCCGTCGTCACCCGCCCCTTCGACCTGGTGCTGATGGACATCAAGATGCCGGTGATGGACGGGGTCGCCGCGACGCGTGCGATCCGCACCCTGCCCGCCCCGACCGGCGCCCTGCCCATCCTGGCCCTGACGGCCAACGCCGACGAGCGCGACGAGCTGGACTATATCGCCGCCGGCATGAACGGGGTGGCGCAAAAGCCGATCCAGCCCGACGCCCTGCTGAACGCCATCCGCCTGGTCATGGCCGGCGCCTCGGAAACCGCCCTGTCCCAGGCGGCCTAGTGTGACAGTCATTCCGGGTTCGTCCTGCGGACGCCCCGGAATGACGGCGAGCGGCCAGACTTTGGACCCAGACGCGAAAACGCCCGCCCCAGCGAACCGGAGCGGGCGTTGATCTTCTTGCGCTACGCTCGCGACTTTTAAGCCAGGGCGGCGCGCACCTTGTCGGCGACGGCCTTGAAGCCGGTCGCGTCGGCGGCGATCGAGGCCAGAACCTTGCGGTCCAGTTCGATGCCGGCCTTGTTCAGGCCGTTGATGAACTGGCTGTAGGTGAAGCCTTCCAGGCGGGCCGCAGCGTTGATGCGCTGGATCCACAGGGCGCGGAAGTTGCGCTTCTTGGCGCGACGGTCGCGATAGGCGTATTGCCCAGCGCGGTCGACGGCGGCCTTGGCCGTACGGATGGTGTTCTTGCGGCGGCCGGAGAAGCCCTTGGCCTGCTCCAGAACCTTCTTGTGCTTGGCGTGCGAGGTTACGCCACGTTTAACGCGAGCCATGATGTTTTTCCCTTCGGGAAGCCCCTACGTTCGCTGCGCGGCAGCTCACGACTTGAGGGGCGTCAGTTCAAATTCGATGCGGTGAGAAGATGTCGAACCCTGCGCCTTAGGCGTAGGGCATATAGGACTTGATCTTCTTGGCGTCGGCGTCGGCCATGACCGAGGTGCCGCGGTTCTGGCGGATGTATTTCGAGTTGTGGCTGATCAAGCGGTGACGCTTGCCCGCAACGCCGGCCTTGACCTTGCCAGTGGCCGTGAATTTGAAGCGCTTCTTGGCGCCCGACTTCGTCTTCAGTTTCGGCATTTCAGTCTCCTTTTTGAGGGGGCGACCGCTCTTCGAGCTGCTTGAGCCCGTTTTTGCGGTGTGTCCTCAGAGTTTAAGAACCGCCCAGGCATGCCTGTTCGCCCGACGGTTCGGTACGCGAAGGCGCGGCTTCTACGCCAAGACGCCCACCGACGCAAGACGAGTCAGTTCAACGGCTTGGCTGCGGCCTGGCCCCGCCGGATCGCCCGACCGGCGTTGATCGCCATCACGGCGGCAGGAACCGTCAGCAGCGCCCCGACCAGGAACGGCCAGTCGTGCCCCAGGCCCGAGAACAGGGCCCCGGCGATCATCGGCCCGAAGATGCGCGCCACCGAACTGGACGCCATGTTCAGGCCCAGCATGGCCCCCTGCCGATCGGGCGGCGAGGCGCGGCTGATCATGGCCGAGATATTGGGCATGGCCATCGACATCCCGCACGCCCCCACGGCCATGACGATGGGAATGATCCAGCCCTGGACGATGGGGATGGACAGCGCCCCCAGCGTCAATTGCGTGGCGGGAAACCACGGCGCGGGCGCCAGCACCTGCAGCACCAGCGACGTCCCGAACAACAGCATCCCCGTCGCCAGCACGCGCGCCTCGCCGAACCGTCGCGCCAGCCGCCCGGCCAGGAACCCCTGGTTCAGGGTCGAGACCACGCCCACGATCATGAAGCTGAGGCCCACCTCGCGCGCACCCCATTGATACCGGCTCTCGGCCCACAGGCCGAACACGCTCTCCATCGCCGAGAAGCCGGCCATATAGATCAGGGTCACGACCAGCACCCGCGACACCACATCGTTGTCGCGCGCGGCCTTCAGCCCGGACAGGAAGGCCGGGCGCGGCGCGGCGGGATCGGCCTTGGCCCGGCTCTCGCGCAGGAAGACCACCACCCCGACCGCCGCCAGGGCCGCCAGGGCCGAGGCCAGGAAGATCGGCAGCTGATAGCCGATATGGCCCATCTGCGGCTGGGTCAGCAGCCCGCCCAGGCCCGGCCCGACGATGAATCCCAGGCCGAACGCTGCCCCGATCATCCCCATCCGCCCGGCCCGCCGCTCCGGCGGCGTCACGTCCGCGACATAGCCTTGGACCGTCGAGATATTGCCCGCTCCCAGGCCGGTGAACAGCCGCACCGCGATGGCCAGCCAGATGTTGGGCACGAAGGCCAGCATCAGATAGCCCAGCGCATTTGCGATCAACGTCATCAGCAGGACCGGCTTTCGCCCGATCCGGTCCGACAGCCGCCCCCAGAACGGCTCGGCGAAGAACTGGCCCAGCGAATAGGCCGAGAACATCAGGGTGATCTGCCACGCCTCGGCCTTCAGGCTCTGGGCGAAGAAGGGCAAGAGCGGGACCACCAGCCCGAACCCGACCAGATTGATGAACACCACCGCAAACAGCACCGCCAGAGCGGGCGCCTTGACCTTGGGCGGGGGCGCGTGCGGCGCGACCGTATCGACGTTCGTCATCCGCCACGCTTAGCCTGTTCCCGGCCAAAGAAAAACGCCCCGGTCCTGCGACCGGGGCGTTTCATTTTCACCGATGGATCGCGATCAGCGCGGCGCCAGGATCATGATCATCTGGCGGCCTTCCATCTTGGGCGCGAACTCGACCTTGGCGATCTCGTCGAAGTCGGCCTGCACCTTGTGCAGCAGCTTCATGCCCAGTTCGGGGTGGGCCATTTCACGACCGCGGAAGCGCAGGGTCACCTTGACCTTGTCGCCCTCGTCGAAGAAGCGGTGCATGGCCTTGGCCTTCACCTCATAGTCGTGGGTGTCGATATTGGGCCGCAGCTTGATTTCCTTCAGCTCGACGACCTTCTGGCGCTTGCGCTGCTCGGCCTTCTTCTTCTGCTCCTGGAAACGGTGCTTGCCGTAATCGAGGATCTTGGCCACCGGCGGTTCGGAGGTGGAGACGATCTCGACCAGGTCCATCCCGGCTTCCTCGGCGGCTTCCAGCGCGGCGGAGGTGGGCATGACGCCCTGCTTTTCGCCGTTCTGGTCGATGAGCAGAACGCGAGGGGCGCGGATATCCTGGTTCATACGCGGCCCGTCTTTCACGGGCGGCGCTTGCATGGGACGGCGAATGGGCGTCGTTTCCTTATGTGGTCAAAGAAGGCGTATGTCGTGATGAGCGAAATGGCGCGGCAAGCGCCACGTTCCCCTCAAGGTCGGCAATATGACGCCGCAGGGCCTGTTTTTCAAGACTTGGCGGGCGCGGCGCCGATATAGGCGTCGTGCAGGGCCAGCACCGCCTCGAACACGTGATCCACGCTGAGGTCCTCGATCGGGGCGAACTGGCCGCGCGTCTCGTTCGAGGCCGCCGTGCGTGTCTTTGGCCCCCACGGCCCATACAGCCACCACTCCGTCGGGCCGAACAGACCCAGGGTCGGACGGCCCAGCGCGGCCGAGACGTGCATCAGGCCCGAGTCGTTGCCGACGAACAGATCGGCCCGGTCGATGGCGGCCGCCGAGGCCAGAATGTCGCCCTTGCCGACGAAGTCGACGCCGCGCGGTCCTGCCGCTTCAAGCGCAGGCGTCGCCGGCGGCCGGTCGCCCGGCCCGCCCACGGGCATGAACCGCCAGCCGTCGAACCGCGGCTCGGCCTTCAGCTTCTCGACCAGGGCGCCCCAGCGGTCGGCCGGCCAGCTCTTGCCCGGCTGATGGGCGATGGGGGCGAGCGCGATGATCCGGCCAGGACCGGCCCCGCCTGCAAGCTGCGGATCGATGACGGCGGCGGCCTCGGCCCGCGCCTGGTCGTCCAGGAAGATTTCGGGGTCCAGCGGCGTCTGCGATCCCATCAGACGCGACACCATCTCGACCTTGCGAAGCCCCGTCTCCCACGAGCGATTATAGACGATGCGACGTTTCGCCGGGATCAGATAGCTGAGCGCCGAGCCCCGGATGTCGATCACCAGATCCCAGCGGGTCGAGCGCGCCTGTTTCCACAAATCGACCCAGTGGCCAGCCATCTTCTTCTTGTCGAGCACGATGGTCCGCACCACGCCCGGCGCATTGCGGAAGAAGGGGGCGGGCGGGCGTCCGCAGGCGACGGTGATCTGCGCCCCCGGAACCTGGCGCGCGATCTCCCGGATCACCCCCGACGAGATGACGCAATCGCCGATGCGATTGGAGGTGACGAACAGAACCTGGGGCGCGGACATTCGCTTCTAGTTCCGCCATCCCGCCTCGCGGTCAAGGGTGACGGCGGCGGAAAGTCGAGGCACAAGCACGCCCATGACCGACATCCAGCACCTGTCCCGCCCCGACGGCGAAACCCTGGCCTTTCGCCGCGTCGAGGGCGACGGCCCGACCGTGACCTGGGTCGGCGGCTTCCGCTCGGACATGGAGGGGACCAAGGCCCTGGCGCTGGAGGCGGCGGCGCGCGAGCGCGGCTGGAACTTCGTCCGCTACGACCATTTCGCCCACGGCCAGTCCTCCGGTGACTGGCGCCAGGCCACCATCGGCCGCTGGCGCGAGGACGCCGTCGCCCTGATCGACAGCCTGTCGGGGCCGGTCATCCCGGTCGGGTCTTCGATGGGCGGGTGGGTGTCGCTGCTGGCGACCCTGGCGCGGCCGGGCCGGATCAAGGGGCTGGTGCTGGTCAATCCGGCCCAGGACTTCACCGAGCGGCTGATGTGGCCCGGCCTGGCCGACCATGAGCGTCAGGCCATCCTGCGCGAGGGCGAAACCCTGATCGTCGAGGATGGCCTGGGCGAATACGTCCTGACGCGGCGGATGTTCGAGGAGGCGCGCGACTGGCTGCTGCTGGACGGCGCGATCGCTATCGCCGCCCCGGTCCACATCCTGCAGGGTCGCGCCGACGATGTGGTGCCGTGGCGCCATCAGATCGAACTGGTCGAACGGCTGCAGGGCGGCGACGTGCGCCTGGACCTGATCGAGGGCGGCGATCACCGGCTGTCGACCCCGGCCGACCTCGACCGACTGGTCGCGGCGGTGGAGGCGGCGCGTCTCTAAGTCCTCCCCCGTTCACGGGGGAGGGGGACCGCGAAGCGGTGGAGGGGGCGGACCCAGGTGCGGTGTCGAACGGCTTGCAACTTGCGCGCTTCGCCCCCTCCACCATGCTGCGCATGGTCCCCCTCCCCCGCTGGCGCGGTGGAGGATCGTTTCATCCCTTGCCCGTCAACGCCCCATACAGATCCGTCCGCCGGTCGCGGAAGAAGCCCCAGGCCGCGCGATATTTGTCCAATTCGTCCAGGTCGAAGCTGTGCACCAGCACCCCCTCCTCCTCGGCGCCCAACTGCTGGACCAGGTCGCCCTGCTGGTCGGCGATGAAGGAGTGGCCGTAGAAGGTCTGGCCCGTCTCGGTCACCGTCTCATGGCCGATGCGGTTGGCGCCGACGACCGGCACGGCGTTTGACACCGCATGGCCCTGCATGGCGCGCCGCCACGGTTGGGCCGTGTGCAGGGTCGCGTCGTGCGGCTCGGTGCCGATGGCGGTCGGATACATCAGCACGTCGGCGCCCATCAGCATCATGGCGCGCGCCGCCTCCGGGAACCATTGATCCCAGCAGATGCCGACCCCGACCTTGCCGAACCGGGTGTTCCAGACCTTGAAGCCCGTGTCGCCCGGCCGGAAATAGTATTTCTCCTGATAGCCGGGGCCGTCGGGGATGTGGCTCTTGCGATAGAGGCCCAGGGCCTCGCCGTCCGCATCCAGCATGACCAGCGAGTTGTAGTATTGCGGCCCGTCCTTCTCGAAGATCGACACCGGAATGGCCACGCCCAGTTCCTTGGCCACCGCCGACATCGCCGTCACGCACGGGTGGGTGCGCCATTCATAGGCGTGCGAAAACCAGTGCTCCTCCTGCGACACGCAGAAATACGGCCCCTGGAACAGCTCCGACGGCAGGATCACCTGCGCGCCCTTGCCCGCCGCCTCGCGGACGAAGTCGACGGTCTTGGCGATATTGGCCTGCAGATCCTCGCCATACGAAGTCTGGATGCCGGCGACGGTGATGTTGCGGGTCATGCGGGCTCCTGCTGGGAGATGCAGTGGAACGAGCCGCCGCCGGTCAGGATGGCGTTGGACGGCAGGGGGATGATTTCGCGATCCGGGAAGGCGGTCTTCAACGCTTCGCAGGCGAAACGCGCGGCTTCATCGTCCCCATAGGTCGGCACGACCACAGCGCCGTTGGCAATCAGGAAGTTCATGTGGCTGGCCGGGATCGGGCGTTCGTCCTCGTCCAGAACCAGACCCGGCGACGGGATCCTCAACACGCGGATCTTGCGGCCTTCGGCGTCGGTCATGGCCGACAGATCGCGCGCCACGGCGTCATAGACCTCGGCGTTCGGATCATCCTTGCCCCAGGCGATGGGGCAGGCGACCACGCCCGGCGCGACGAAGCGGGCCAGGTTGTCGACGTGGCCGTCGGTGTGGTCGTTCAGCAGACCATCGCCCAGCCACAGCACGGCCCTGGCGGCGATGGCCTGTTCCAGCGCGGCGGTCGCGACCGTCTCGTCCTGGTTCCAGGCCGGATTGCGGTTGCGGTTCAGCAGGCACTGGCGCGTGGTCAGCACCGTCCCCTGCCCGTCGTGATCCAGCGACCCGCCTTCCATGACGAAGTCGTTCCAGGCCAGGGGCGTCCCCGCGCGTTCGCCGATCTGGGCGGCGACCAGCTCGTCGCCCGGCATATCGTATTTGCCGCCCCAGCCGTTGAAGCGGAACGCCGCCGCCGTCTTCGATCCCGCACCGAAAATCGGCCCGGTGTCGCGCAGCCAGACGTCGCCGAACGTGCCCGCCACCACCTCGACATTGTCCACGCCCGCGAACCGCGCCTGAACGTCCGCAGCGATCTCGGGTTTGCCGACCATCAGCCGGACCTGTTCACGGCCCGGTCCCGCCAACGCCCTGACCAGCCCCTCGACCTCGTCCTGCGCCTGTTCCAGCGCCTCGAACCAGTATTCGGCATGACTGGGCCAGCCCACCCACATCGCGCGGTGCGGCGCCCACTCTGCGGGGATGGCGGCGGCGGTGGAAACGGTCATTCAGGCGGCCTCATGCGGGTGGACCCGATGTCGAAACACCGGGCCGCGCCATATGGCCCCAAGCCACGCCGACTTCAACGCCGCCCATGACCACACCGTCGCGCCACAACGAAAAAGGGCGGTCCGAACCGGACCGCCCATCGTCGTCTTCAGTCTAGCCGTCAGCCTTAGAAGGCGTAACGCAGCGTCGCCATCATGGTGCGCGGCGCGCCGACGCCGGCGAAGGCGCGGCTGTAGCCCAGCTGGCCGGGGGTGCCCGACGCGCGGGTGCCCAGGGTGCTGTAGTACTGCTCGTCGAACAGGTTGGTGACGTTCAGCTGCAGATAGGTGCCTTCGAAGCCCAGGGCCGCGAAGTCGAAGCGGGCGTCCAGGTCGACGACGGTGTAGGCGTCGACCTTCAGGTCGTTGACGTCGGTGACCCAACGCTCGCCGGTGTACTTGCCCTGGATGCCGGCCGAGAAGACGTCGTTGAACTGGTACGACGCACGCAGCGAATACATCTGCTCGGGGGTTTCGACCTGCTTCTTGCCCTTGGTGGCCAGGCGGTTGCCGGCGCGGTCATAGACGTAGTCGTCTTGCAGTTCGCTATCCAGGAAGGAGGCCGAACCGTACAGGCTCAGCGCCTGGATCGGCGACCAGCCCACCGACAGCTCGACGCCCTTGGATTCGACCGAACCCACGTTGCGGTCGACGAACTGATCCAGGTCCGGTTCGAAGGTGCTGACGATGCGGTTGTCGAACTGGTTGAAGAAGCCCGAAGCCTGAGCGATCAGGGTGCCCGAGGTGTAGCGATAGCCGAAGTCGACGTTCTTGGACGTTTCCGGCTGAACCGTCGGGTTGCCGATCGAACCGTCGGCCAGACGCGTCGTCGCATACAGGCTGTCCGTACGCGGCGCCGACAGCGATTCCGAGTAGCTGGCGTAGATCGATTGAGCGCCGCCGAACTTGTAGGTGGCGCCGATGTTGGGCAGCACGTCGTCGTACTTCACCGTGCGTTGGAACGGGGTGATGTACTGGGTGGTGCCGCGACCCGCGAAGGTCACGTTGCCGTTGGCCAGCGTCGCGTTCGGCACTTCGGACGTGCAGAGCACGTTGGAAGAGGCGTTCTGGGTGTAGCAGAACTGGTTCAGCTCACGCTTGAAGAAGGGCGCGCGCACGCCGATGTTGATCGTCAGCGCCTCGTCCATGAAGCGACCGATGTATTCCAGCGAGAACTGGTTCAGCTCGGCGTAGGACAGACGATCGCGCGAGCGCAGGGCGAAGCCGTCCAGGTTGACGACGCGGTTGCCGTCTTCCTGCAGGCCGCCGAACTCGTCGACGAAGCGCGGGTTGGTCGGGTCCGAGAAGTCGATGCGGCCGAACAGGCCGGTCTGGCGGTGACGACCCCAGTCCAGCGCATAGGCGGCGCGCAGGCGGTGATGGTCGTTCAGATCCCAGATCAGCGAGCTGTTCAGGGTGTAACGCTGGGTGTGGGTGTTGGACGGCGACATGACGCGCACGCGGTCCAGGATGTCGCCGTCGCCGTTCAGATCGACGCCGCCCGTCGTGCGGGTGCCGCGCAGCAGGGCGTCGTTTTCGGCCAGGATCGTCTGCTGCGAGCCGCCGTTCGCCAGGGTGTAGGAGAACGAGGGGTCGACCGTCAGGATCAGACCGTCAGCCAGAGTGAAGCGCGACTGGCCGCGGATGTTGCCGGTGTCGGACGGGTTGATGCGCAGACCCCAGTAGTTGGAGCCGTTCGAATCCAAGTCGGCGACACCCGGACGAACGGTCGGGGCGGCGTAGGTGCGGTCGAAATCGACGCCCCAGCCGAACGGGCTGGTTTCGACGTCGCTGACGCAGACCTGGGTGCGGGCCACGTCGCAGAAGCCGGTCGAGGTGGCCAGGTTCGGGCCGTTGTAGTTGTTGTTGCGGTTTTCATTCCAGTGCGCAGCCAGCGACAGGAAGTCGCCGTTGCCGCCCAGCGGTTGATAGATGCGGGCGTTGTACTGGGTCTTCTCCAGCTGGCCGATGCCCTTGAACTTGTCATATTCCTGGTGCGAGACGGCGAACCAGGCCGAGGTGCCCCACGGACCGACGGCGCCGGTGTCGATCAGGCCCATGATGCGGTTGTAGCTGAAGTCGCCCAGCGAACCCTGCAGCCAGCCGCCGAAGTCCGCAGCCGGACGGCGCGTGACGTAGTTGATGGTGCCGCCCGTTGCCGAGGCGGTGGGGCTGTCGACGTCGGTCGAACCGGTGTTGATCGAGGCGCGCTCGATCAGTTCCGGGTCCAGCTGCTGGTTGGTGTAGGTGGCGTAGTTGCCGGTGTCGTTCAGCGGAATGCCGTCGAACGTCAGCGAGACGCGGTTGCCGTCGAAGCCGCGCAGACGGATGTTGCCGCCCGACGAACCATAGGGGTCGGCGTTGGTGAAGCTGAGGCCCGGCGTCAGGTTCAGGGTCTGCAGGATGGTCTGGCCGGCCGACTGGGTGGCGATGAATTCCTGGCCAATGGTGTTGCGGGTCTTGGCGACGGTCTCGGCGGTGGCCAGACCTTCGATGGTGCGCTGGCCGCGGACGCCGGTGACGACGACTTCGCCCACTTCGGTGGCTTCGGTGCCGGTCGATTGCGCGGCGGCGGCGCCGGCGAAGGCGAGCGAGCCGACGAGGGCGGTGGTCGCCCAGATCAGGCTTTTGCGGTTATTCATTACATCTATCCCCAGATGGACGGCGGCGATGGCCAGGGCGTCAGGCGTCCATCGCCTGTCGCAATCCAGCCCCCTCTAGGACCCATGTCCGAACTTGGGGCGACAGTTATGTAACAACAATATGACAAGGGCGGAGGGTGGCGCGCACGCCACACTCGCCTTTCGGGCGACCCGTTCTACCGCGTCGCGCGCTCAAACACGTCGGCGATGCCGCGTGCGGTCGGCAGGATCGCATGGGGTTCGTGGAAGTTGCCGTTCACTTGGCTCTGCGCGATCACGTGAGCGCGGAAGCGGGTGAACAGCGCCGTATCCGGCGCCTCGGGCGCAGACCAGAAACCGTCCAGCGGCTGTTGATCGGTCAGGCCCTCGAAATCGAAGAAGGCGTCGCCCAGAACCTTGACCGGCGTGTGGAAGCCCAGCGCCGACAGGGCGGCGCTGGAGTTGTTGACCACCATGCCCAGCGACGCCCGGCACAGGGCCGCCAGATTGCCGCCGTCGATGAAGTCCACCCGACCGGCCAGACCGTGATCCCTGGCCAGTTGCAGGGTCACGGCTCTCAGGTTCACCAGACCCGGGTCCAGCGGGTGGTTCTTGACCACCAGACGGGCAGTCGCCGGGGCGCGCGCCGCAAAGCTTTGGATCACCGCCGTCAGGAAAGCCCGGTTGTCGCCATAGCGGGAGTAGCGCAGCAACTGCGCGTCGCCCTCGCGCTGCAGACAGGCGATGAAGAACGCGCCCCGCGCCTTTATGACATCGGCGTCGCAGTTCTCGGGCCGACGAAACGCCAGGCTGACGTAGCGCCGGATGTGGCCCGCGCACTGTTTCAACGGCGAGAACACGTAAGGAGCGGCATATCGGGGATAGAGCGCGCCGCCGAGGATCTGCACAGTATGATAGAGGCTGATGTTCGCCACATGGTGCGGCAGAATCTTGCCGATCGCCACAGGCTCGACCAAAGGCGGCGCCGGTTCGGGATAGCCGTCACGGAAACGCGGCAGGGCGCTCGATCCATTGACGCCATTGCGCTCGACCGTCACCCAATCGGGCCGGAAATAACCATTTTCAAGCACCCACACGCGAGCGGGCAAACTGTCCGACGCTGCCAGAACGGCGCGGTTGTAAGGTCCGGCCTCACCGAAAACGACGATGTCCGTGAACTGCGCCAGCTGTTGGATCTGATCGACCCACGCTTGGGCCGTGCCCTTGAATCTGATTGCGCCAGACCGTCTCCAGTTCAACGCGTCGCCGGCGTTGAAGATCATGCGGTTGACGCTAGCTCCGCGCGCCTCGAGCACCGCCGCCATCGCCACGCCAAACCCGCCGAACGGCGCAGATACGATCAGGAACCGACGTCCCTCCAGACCTTGCAAGCTTTTACGGGCCGGGGACGGAAAAAGAGACAGGGCGGCTGTGGCGGAGGTGGGGTATCCCCTTAGGCGCAAGGCGGCGCCCAGGGTCGATGTCTCGCTTCGCAAGCGGTAACGCCGCCGACGGCGCGCCGAAATCATTCTGGGCGACGATCGCAAGTCCGCCACTAGCCCGCCTCTTTATATAGAACGCAACGTCGCGCGGCGGATCGACGGCCAGCTCGCGCGCAATCAGAACGTTTGGACGACCCCACCATCCACGCTCTTGTGTCGCGGCTGAATGGCGCAATCAAGCTCAATCCATGAGCGAGGCGTCTTTTCCTGAAATGACGCAGAGGTTCAGATATATTACGCAAAAACCACCACATCCCTGAACGGGACGCGGTGGTTTCGGCATCGGTGATCGACACATCCTTGATCCCTGGATCGCCGGTCTGGATGTCCAGACCGGCTTTCCTCGGTGTCTTAGAAGTTGATGTCGATGGTCGCGCGGCGGTTGAGCGGTTCGCGCACGCCG
>CAUPWX010000022.1:0-55797 GCA_963515305.1 uncultured Brevundimonas sp. | reverse complement strand
GCGCCGGCCCGGGCAGCCGCGACGCCGCCAGACCCGCCATCGCCGCTGCGCCGGCGACGCCCGCCACCGTCGCCGCCCCCGCGACACGCCGCGCGGCCGAGGGGTGTTCAGGACGGTTCAGCCGTCGCTCGGCCGCGTCGATCAGGGCGCCCAGACCGACGACCGGATGGGGCAGGACGCGGTGCAGACGCGGCGGATAGCCGACCGCCGCCTCGCCGATCAGGGCCGCCAGGGTCAGCCGGGCCTGGCGCCTAAGCACGGCGGATCACGTCGATCAGAGGACCACCCGCCCCCTGGGCCAGGGTCGCCTCCACCCCATAGGCGCGGCGCAGAACGTCGGGGGTCAGGGCGGCGGCGGGCGGGTCGTCGGCCAGAACGGCGCCCTGGGCCAGGACCACGATCCGGTCGGCCAGACGCAGCGCCAGACTGAGGTCATGCAGCGTCAGGACCACGCCCACCCCGTCGTCGGCCAGGCGGCGGAACAGGGCGGCGGCGTCCAGCTGATGCGCGGGATCGAGGCCGGTCAGAGGCTCGTCCGCCAGCAGCCATTCCGGCTCTCCGGCCAGGGCGCGGGCGATCAGCACACGCGCGCGCTCGCCGCCCGACAGGGTGTCGACGATGCGGTGTTCGAACATCGCCACATTGGCGCCGGCCAGGGCGCGATCCACCGCCGCGCGGTCGGCCGTCGTCTGTCCGCGCGCGCCCACAAAAGGCGTGCGCCCCAGTTCGACCAGGGTGCGCGCCTCGATCGACCAGGCGATCTCGGGCGTCTGGGGCAGGAAGGCGATGCGGCGGGCGCGGACGCGGGGCTTCATCGCCGCCAGGGGCTGGCCATCCAGATCGACCGCGCCGGCGGACGGGTCGCGCAATCCCGCCAGACAGGCCAGCAGGGTCGATTTGCCCGCGCCGTTTGCGCCCACGACGGCGGTGATCCGACCGACCGCGAGCGACAGGCTGACGTCCGAGAGGATCGGGCGACCGCCGATGGCGACCGACAGATTGCGACAGGCCAGAACGCTCATGCGACGGTCCTTCGAAGACGCAGCAGCAGCACCAGGAAGAAGGGCGCGCCCACGGCCGCCATGGCGACGCCCAGCTTGACCTCGCCCGCCGCCGGGGTCAGCCGCACCATGACGTCTCCGGCCAGGACGATGACCGCCCCGCCCAGAATGCTGGGCAGGAGAAGCGCTCCGGGTCGCGCGCCGACCAGAGGCCGCAACAGATGCGGCGTGACCAGGCCGACGAAGCCGATCACGCCCGTCACCGCCACGCTGGCGCCCGCCGCCAGCCCCACGCCCAGCGCCAGGGTCCAGCGCGTCGCGGACAGGGAGACGCCCAGCGACCGCGCGCCCGTCTCGCCCAGGGTCAGGGCGTCCAGGGCCCGACCCAGCGTCAGCAGCAGACCGCACCCCACGACGATGAAGGGCGCGGCCATCTTCACCTCCTCGAAGCTGCGGTCCGCCAATGACCCCATCAGCCAGTCGACGATCTCGTTCACCGCCCAGGGATTGGGCGCCAGGGACAGGGCCAGGGACACCCCGGCGCTGGACAGGATATTCAGGATCGCCCCGGCCAGGATGAAGGTGACCAGGCTGGAGGCCGACCCCGAAAGGGCCATCAGCACCCCCACCCCGATCAGGGCGCCGCTGATCGCCGCCACCGGCAGGGCCCAGGGCGCGACGGCCGTTACGCCATAATAGAGGGTCAGAACGGCGCCCAGCGCCGCCATGGCCGAGACGCCCAGCACGCCCGGATCGGCCAGGGGGTTGCGCGTATAGCCCTGAAGAACCGCGCCCGACAGGCCCAGCGCCGCCCCCACGGCGATCCCCAGCAGGGTGCGCGGCAGCCGCAGCTCGAACACGATGGCCCAGCGCGGATCGATGTCGGGCGAAACCCAGGCGCTCCATGGCACCCACACCTTGCCGGCGATCAGGCTGATGCCTGACAGGATCAGCAACAGGACCAAAAGGCCCGTATAGAGAAGCGGTCGGCTGACAGGTTTCATCTTCGGCTCGCCAATGCTGCGTCACGCGCCCGCGACAGGGCCGCCGCCGTCTGGATCAGGACCGGGCCGCCGCAGAACAGCAGCCGCTCGGGGAAGGCGGCGCGGTTCATCCCGCCCGCCAGATGCGACAGGGCCGGATGCTCCATCACCCGCTCGGCCCAGCTGGGCGCGCCGGGATAGGGTTCGCCGGACAGAAGAATGTCGGGCGGATCGGCGATGACCTGTTCCAGCGGCACGCTCATCGAACGCCGCAGGCCATAGCGGCCGGCCGCATTGGTCAGACCCGTCCGCCGCATCATCTCGTCCATCAATGTGCCCGGCCCGGAGGCGAAGCCGCCCGGCATGAAGACCAGGGCCGACAGAGGCGGGGTTCCGGACGCGGGGGCGGCGGCGGCCAGGGCCGTCTCGATCCGCCTCGCCAGGGCCTCGCCCCGCTCGGGGCGGCCGACGACGGCGGCGACCTGGCGCACCTGATCCAGGCTTTCCGCGACGGTGTCGGGCACCCCGAACAGGGCGGCGGGAATCTTGAGCCGATCCAGCGCATTGCGGGTGGCCAGGGAGGAATGGCGCCCGGTCAGCACCAGATCGGGGCGAAGGGCGATCACCTCCTCGGCCGTTTCGTAGGTGAAGGGCAGGGTCCGGGCCAGGGGCGCGATGGTCGAGCCGTAGTCCTGGCGCGCATAGTGGCTGAGGGCGGCGATCTGATCGCGGTCTGCGACCTGCACCAGGATGACGTCCAGGCAGGGGTTCAGCGACACCACACGCCGCGGCCGCCCGTCCGCATTCGCCGAAGACGTCGGGGGGGACGACGGACGCGCGAGCGGCGCAGGCGTGCATCCGGCGGTCATCGCCAGCCCTGCGGCCAACAGCCCTCGCCGGTCGATGGCCATCAGAAGTCGATGCCCCTCTGCGCTTTGACCCCCTGTTCGAACGGATGTTTGACCAGGGTCATCTCCGTGACCAGATCGGCGGCGGCCAGCAGTTCGGGCTTGGCGTTCCGGCCGGTGACGCAGACGTGCTTGCCCTCAGGGCGCGCCTTGAGACCCGCGACCACCGCGTCGATGTCCAGATAATCGTAGCGCAGGGCGATGTTCAACTCGTCCAGCAGCACCAGATCCAGGGTCGGATCGGCGATCATCTCCAGCGAGATGGCCCAGGCGGCTTGGGCCGCCGCAATGTCGCGCGCCCGGTCCTGGGTGTCCCAGGTGAAGCCCTCGCCCATGACCTCATAACGGACCTGATCGGGAAATTTGCGGAAGAACTGCCGCTCTCCGGTGATCCACTTGCCCTTGATATACTGGACGACGCCGACCTTCTGGCCCCAGCCCAGGGCGCGCGCGACCATGCCGAAACCGGCGGTGGACTTGCCCTTGCCGTCGCCGGTGTTGACGATCAGCAGACCGCGCTCCTCGGTCTTGGACCGCATCAGTTCGCGGCGTTCGGCCTGCAGCGCCTTCATCGCCTCGGCGTGTTCGGCGTCGGTCTTGATCTCGTCGGTCATCGCGACATCTCCAGGGCGGTTTCCAGTCGCCGCCACTGGCTGCGGGGCGGCAGGCCGAAGCGGATAAGGTCCAACCCCAGGCTGGGGTCATGATCGAAGGTTCGCACCAGAACCCCCTGCTCGGCCAGCCGTCGCGCGCGCATGGCGGCGTTTGGATGTCGTGTCAGGCGAAACAGGCTGGTTCCGCCGACGATCTCGAACCCGGCGGCTCGAAGGCGGCGATCCAGCCGTATGGCGTCGCTGGCCAGGCGGGCGCGCATACGCTCGGCCCAGGCGGCGTCGGCATAGGCGGCGCGCCCCAGGGCGATGGCGTCTGCCCCGACGGGCCAGTCGCCGATGCGGCGCCGATTCCGAACGGCCAGTTCGGGATCGCACAGGACGAAGCCAAGCCGCACCCCGGCCAGGCCATAGAATTTGCCGAACGAGCGCAGCACGATCGTGCGCCCACACGCCAAAGCAGCCGCGCTTTGGGCCGGGGCGACCTCCCCGAAGGATTCATCGACGATCAGCCAGCGTCCTTGCGCCTGCGCGACCAGATCGGCGCCGGGCGTGGCGGCGCCGTCGGGATTGTTGGGATTGACCACGACCAGAGCCTCGGCCTCGGTCGTGAACAGGTCGGCGCGCGCCACGGTCTGAACCGCCGCGCCGGCCTGACGCCAGGCGTCGGCGTGACTGCCATAGGTGGGCGAGGCGACCGCTGCATGGCGCACGCCCAACAGTTCGGGCAACAGCCGCAACCCCGCCTCGGCTCCCGCCACCGCGACCACCCCTGGGGCCGCCACGCCGAAAGCCGCGGCCGCCGCCGCCTCCAGCGCAGCCATATCCGCCGGATCGGGCAGAGACGTCAGCGCCGAAAACGCCGGCCGCCCCCTGCGCCAGCCGTGCGGATTGATCCCCGTCGACAGGTCGAGCCAGGGGCGTGGCGCAAGCGGATGATCCGCCTGCGCCTGCACCAACCGCCCGCCGTGAGGAATGGCGCCGGTCATTTCAGCCCCTAGAAGCGCGCCCGCACGCCCACGAAGGCGCCGCGACCGGCGACCCCATAGTTGCGCGTCGTTTCATAGTGTTCGTCACCGACGTTCTCGACGCGGCCATAGACCTCCAGCGTCTCGTTGATCGGGTAGGAGGCTCTGAGATCGACCAGTGTGTAGGGCTCCAGCCGGGTGCTGTTCGACGCATTGTCGAAGCTTTCGCCCGCATACTGCATGGCCACCGTGGTCGACAGGCGGAACGGCCAGACATAGGTCGCCGACAGATTGGCGGCCTCTTCCGGGCGGCGCGCCAGCCGCCTGCCGAAGTTGGCGCCGGGCGTCTCGTTGGTCGCGTCGGTATAGGTGTAGTTGGCCTGAACCTCGACCGGCCCCAGCGCCGCCAGCGCCGCCAGTTCGACGCCCTTGGCCTGAGTCTTGGCGGTGTTGTTGTAATAGCCGAACCGGCGCACATTATTGACGAAGCACAGCGGCTGGGCCGCCGGCGTCGCCGAGGCGGCGCAGGACACATAGTCGATCTGGTTGGTCGTATCTCGGTCGAAATAGGTCGCCGAAACGATCAGACGGCCATCGAACAGATGCTGTTCCACCCCGGCGTCCCAGGCGTCCGCCTCTTCCGGGGCCAAGGCGGTGTTCCCGTATTCGCTGTAGAGCTGATACAGGCTGGGGGCCTTGAAACCCTGGCCGAAGCTGGCGCGCAGAACGGTCGCGCCCTGGTTCAGCGACCAGGCGGCGGCAGCCTGGCCCAAGGTCTTGCCGCCGAAGGTGTCGTGCTCGTCGCGACGCACGCCGCCGGTCAGGGTCAGACCGTCGATCACCTCGCCCTGAACCTGCAGATAGGCGCCGTCGATGCCGACCGACCGGGCCGTCGGCGTCGGGTTGGCGTCGAAGGCTGACGGCGAGGCGGTACGGAACTCGCTCTCCTCATGTTCGGCGCCGAAGGTGGCGACCCACCCTTCGCGAATGTCGAACACGCCCTGGTATTCGTAGCGTTCGTTCTTGCCCTGGGCGTCGAACGTCAGGGTGGTGACCGCCTGATCAGGGTTGAAGTTCTGGCGATCGGTCTTGGTGTAGGCATAGCCGATGCGGTTCGACAGTCGGTTGTCGAACAGGCCGACGTTCAGCCCGGCATAGGCGACCAGATCCTTGGTCTCTGCATATTCGCGCGTGTCTCCGAAGGCGAAGCTGGGCGCCGGGAAGCCGTCGATATCGACGCGGCCGTCCGAATAGACCGAACGCAGGTCCAGCGACACGTCCTGCGCCAGCTTCAGGTTCAGACTGCCGCTGAGGCCGGTGTTCTCATAGCCGTCCTTCTCGGTCCCGCGGGCGAAGGTCGAGAAGCCGTCGGTCGTGTAGTGCGAGGCCGCCAGCCGCCAGACGGCGCGTTCGCCCGCCCCACCCACGCCGCCGCGCAGATATCGCGTGCCGCGCTCGCCGACCTCGGCGTCGAGAGAGGCTTCCAGCGGACGTTTGGCCTGGGCGGTCTGGATGTTGATCACGCCGCCGATGGCCTGGCTGCCCCACAGGGTCGACTGGGCGCCGCGCAGCACCTCGATCCGGGCGATGTCCCCGACCAGCAGATTGCCGGCGTTATAGCCGCCGCCGGTCGACGACGGGTCGTTCAGCTTGACGCCGTCGATGATGACCACCGTCTGGTCGCTCTCGGCGCCGCGAATACGCAGAGAGGTCGTGGCGCCCACGCCGCCGTTGCGCGACAGCGTGACCCCCGGCGTGCGGATCAGCAGATCGGCGACGCCGACGGCCTGGCTGTTCTGGATGTCGGCGGTGGTCAGCACCGTGACCGACTGGCCCACGCGATCGGCCGCCTGGGCCGAACGGTTGGCGGTGACAACCACGTCGCCCAGCAGCGACGGATCGGTCTGATCGGCCGGGGCGGTCGGGGCGGTTTCGGCCAGGGCGCCGCCGGCGCTCAGCAACAGCGCGGCCGCAGCGGCGCTCAGATAAAGTTCGGGTCTCATACGGGTCCTATCCCTTGCTCGACAACGAGCCGGCCGCACGACGCCGCGACGGGACATGGACGCGCCCCATCGCGACCGCGCGCGAACGCGGCCCAACAGACGTCGTCATTCGGGATGTTCCCCGTTCCGCTCGGCACACCACGTCCGCGCGAAGGACGACCACGACGGGCAGGTCTCCTGGCTCGCGGGTCGACGCCGGTGCGCACCGCCTTCCCAGATCGTCCGGCTTTCGCCTTTTCGACCCAGTGGCTAATGGTGCGCGGGCTCGCCGCTTACAGTTGCGTGGGCAGCCCAGGTTTCACACCTGAGTTCCCTTTTCATCCCCATCGCTGGGGAACCTGTCGCGATGCGGCCCATAGGTCATTGCGGCGGATCAGGCAATGGAGCGTGTTGAATGGCGACGCTGGTTCTGGGCGGGGCGCGATCGGGCAAGACCCGATACGCCCTGATGCGCGCCGAGGCCCTGGCCGCCGTGACCGACGGCCGCCTGACCATGATCGCCACGGCCGAAGCCTTCGACGATGAGATGCGCGCCCGCATCCGCCGCCATCAGGACGAACGCAGCGCGGCCTGGACTACGCGCGAGGCGCCGCACGATCTTGCGACCGCGCTCGGCGCCTTGACGCCCGGTCAGATCGCCGTCGTGGACTGCCTGACCCTGTGGCTGAGCAATACGATGGCCGCAGGGCGCGACGTCGAGGCCGAGATCGCCGCCCTGTGCGACGCCGTCGCCGCCTGCCCCTGCCCCCTGCTGCTGGTGTCCAACGAGGTGGGCTGGGGCATCGTGCCCGACAACGCCCTGGCCCGCGCCTTTCGCGACCACGCCGGCCGCCTGCACCAGCGCCTGGCCGCCCAGATCGACGAGGCCGTCCTGATCGTCGCCGGCCTGCCGCTGACGATCAAGCCGTCAAATTTCTGACGACGCACGAAGGGTCAAAACAACAATGAGGAAAGTGGCGCACCCGGAGCGATTCGAACGCCCGACCCTCAGATTCGTAGTCTGATGCTCTATCCAGCTGAGCTACGGGTGCGGCTGCCTTGCGGCGAGGGCGGGTCTTTAGCGGGTGGATCGGCCGGATGCAAGCGGGGGAATGCAGTTTCTGCGCATCGAACGGTTGGCGTGGCGCGCGGGACGGCCTAGGCCTTGGGCAGGGGCCTGGTTTGGCGGGCCTGGACTGTTCTGGACCTCCCATGCGCCTGTTTCGCCGTTCGCTGGCCGCCCTGCTCGTTCCCGTCGTCCTGGCGGGGTGCCAGACGGCGGGGGGCGCGCCGCACGCCGCGCTGGCGGCGCCTGCTGCTCAGGCGGCGTCAGAAGCGCACGGGCCGTTCGTGGCGGCGGCCAATCCCCTGGCCGCCGAGGCCGGGATGGCGGTGTTGCGGCGCGGCGGATCGGCGGTGGACGCGGCGGTGGCCATTCAGGCGGTGTTGGGGCTGGTGGAGCCGCAGTCGTCCGGGTTGGGCGGCGGCGCCTTTCTGATGGCCTATGACGCCCAAAGCGGGACGGTCACCGCCTATGACGGGCGCGAGACGGCGCCGGCCTCGGCTACGCCCGAACTGTTCTATGAGGATGGCAAACCCCTGGCCTTCATCGATGCGGTGCTGTCGGGGCGTTCGACCGGCGCGCCGGGGGCGGTGGCCATGCTGGCCCTGGCTCAGAAGGATCACGGCAAACTGGCCTGGCGCGATCTGTTCGGGGACGCCGAGCGTCTGGCGCGCGACGGTTTCGTCGTCAGCCCGCGTCTGGCCGGCATGATCAACGGGAACAGCCCCCAGGCGCGCACCTACTGGGCGAACACCTATTTCACCAAGCCGGGCGGCGGGCGGTATCAGGCCGGGGATGTCCTGAAAAATCCGACCTATGCCGAGACGGTCTCGCAGTTGGCGGCGCAGGGGCCCGGCGTGATCTATGGCGGACCGATCGGCGCACATATCGCTGCGGCGGTGCAGGAAGGGCCCCGGCCGGGCGGCCTGACCCAGGCCGACATCGCCGCCTATCGCCCCCTGCGCCGCGACGCCCTTTGTCGGCCGTATCAGGCCTATGTCGTCTGTGTGCCGCCGCCGCCGTCCAGCGGGGTCGCCCTGCTTCAGTTTCTGGGCATGGCCGAGCAGACGCCGGACCTGGACAAGGGCGCGACCAGTCCGCAGGCCTGGGTGGCGTTCGGGCGGCTGCAGCGGCTGATGTATGCGGACCGCGACCGTTATGTGGGTGACAACGACTTCGTCGGCGTGCCGATCGCGGGTCTGCTGGACCCGGAATACGTCGCCGGGCGCGCCGCCCTGGCGCCGCAGGTGAACGGGCCGGTCGAGGCGGGCGCGCCGGCAGGATCACCGCCGCGCGGCGGCGACCGGACGGCCGAACCGGGCGGAACGTCTCATTTCGTGGTGGTGGACGCCCGGGGGAATGCGGTCAGCATGACGACGACGGTCGAGAGCATTTTCGGGAATGGTCGAATGGTCGACGGCTTCTTCTTGAACAACCAGCTGACCGACTTCTCCTTCACCCCCCAGGAGGATGGTCATCCGGCGGCCAATGCGGTGGCGGCGGGCAAGCGGCCGCGCTCTTCGATGACGCCGGTGCTGATTCTGGATCGTCAGGGACGGTTGGTCGGGGCTATCGGCTCGCCAGGCGGGTCCAGCATACTGGCCTATGTCGCCAAGGCCCTGGTCGGGACGCTGGAGTGGAAGCTGCCGATGCAGGACGCCATCGCCCTGCCCAATCTGGTGGTGCGCGGCGATATGGTGGGGGCGGACACCCAGATGATGTCGCCGGCCATCCGCGATGCGCTGAGCGCCGCCGGAATGCCGCTGCGACCCAATGCGACCGAAACCTCAGGCCTGCATGGGGCGATCTGGCGCAATGGGCGATGGGACGCCGGCGCGGACCCGCGACGCGAGGGCGTTGCGGTGTCGGACGTCAGATAGGGGTTCAGCGACCGGGGCGGATCGACAGTTGGAAGGCGACCAGACCTTCGTCCAGATCCGTGTCCAGGCCGTTCATGCCGCGCAGACCCTTGCCCGCGTCAATCTCGCGATAGACGACACCCACGGACGTCTGCATGGCGCCCTTGCGATAGGCCAGGCCAACGGAGGCGTCGCCCAGGAAACTGCCGCGATCCTGGGTATAGCCCGAGCGGGCGTAGTCGCCGTCTCGCGTGCGGGCGAAGTTATAGCCCACGGCTCGGCCCGAGCCGGCGGCGTACAGATACCAGCGCGGTCGTTCGCCGAACCGTTCGGTTCCGTTGGGCGCCAGACGTTCCAGACCTTCGCCGATCTTTAGCGTGACGCCCGCCTCGGCCGAGCGGCCTTCGCTGCCGACGCCCAGGCCAGCGTGTGGGGTAAGGCTGACCTCCAGACCCGAGGCGGTGTGGCCGTGGGCGCCGCGGAACCCACGCACATAGCGCAGGTCATAGGCGTCGGGCGACAACTCGGCCCGGTCGCCCGGCGTGACCGGCAGGGGCGAGCCGTCGGCGCGGCGCAGGCGCCCGGCCGTCTCCAGCGTCACCCGGTCGGTGAAAGCAGCCCGGTCGATCCAGACATCGCGGCGGGTGGTGGCTTCCAGGCCAGAGCGATCCTCGGGCTTGAAGGCGGCTGGCAGTTCGATGTCGCCACCGAACCGGGCGTCGGGCGCGACGCGAAAGCTGGTCTGGTCGGTCAGGCGGGCGACGGCGCTGTCGGCGGGGGTGTCGAAGGCGTTTGGGGCCCAGGTCTGGGCGCAGGCCACGCCCCCCGTCGTCCCGACCGAAGCCAGAACGCCGCAAACCCCCATCATCAACGCCTTGGAACGCATTCGGTCTCCCCACCGATCCGCTGGCGATCACACTGCAACCAAGAGACGCAGGAGTCCAACGGAGTTTTCGACACGGTTTTGTCGCTTTTCAACGGCGATCCCGCGCGGTGGGTTCCCGAACGAAAAGGCCCCCGCTGGCGCAGGGGCCTTTCCGACGGCGTTTACGGCTCAGCCTACTGACAGGCCAGGCATTCGTCGTAGTCGGTTTTGGGCACGGTGAAGAGATCGGGCTGGTTCGGATCGATCACGTCCTCGGCCTTGTCCTCGGCGCCGGCGAAGGCGGCGCGCTGCACCGACTTGGAGCGCAGATAGTAGAGCGACTTCACGCCGCGCTCCCAAGCGGACCAGTGCAGCATATGCAGGTCCCATTTGTTGACGTCGCCGGGGATGAACAGGTTCAGCGACTGGGCCTGGCAGATTTCCGGCGCACGGTCGGCGGCCAGTTCGACCACCCAGCGCTGGTCCAGTTCGAAGGCGGTCTTGAACACCCCCTTCTCGTCCTCGTTCAGGGCGTCGATATGCTGAACCGACCCCTCGTGCTCCAGGATGGAAGACCAGACCGCCTCGGTATTGATGCCCTTCTCGTCGAGCAGGCGTTCCAGATAGGGGTTCTTGACCGCGAACGAGCCCGACAGGGTCTTGTGGGTATAGATGTTGGCCGGGATCGGCTCGATGCCGGCCGAGGTCCCGCCGCAGATGATCGAGATCGAGGCGGTCGGGGCGATGGCCAGCTTGTGGCTGAACCGCTCCATCACGCCGCGCTCCTCGGCGTCCAGGCAGGGGCCTTTCTCTTCGGCCAGGGTGCGGCTGGCCTTGTCGGCCTCGCGACGCAGGTGTTTGAACAGGCGCATATTCCACGACTTGGCCATGGCGCTTTCGAAGGCGACGCCCTGACCCTGCAGGAAGGAGTGGAAGCCCATCAAACCGAGGCCCACCGAACGCTCACGCATGGCGGAATATTTGGCGGCGGCCATCGATGACGGAGCGCGGTCGATGAAGTCCTGCAGCACGTTGTCCAGGAAACGCATGATGTCCTCGACGAAGCGTGGCTCCTCGCGCCACTCCAGGAAGGTCTCGGCGTTGACCGACGACAGGCAGCAGACGGCGGTCCGGTCCACGCCCAGGTGGTCGCGGCCGGTGTGCAGCATGATCTCGGCGCACAGGTTCGACTGTTTGACCTTCAGGCCCAGGTCGCGCTGGTGCGGCGCCATCTGGCGGTTCACCGTGTCCGAGAAGATCAGATAGGGCTCGCCGGTCTGCATCCGGATGTCGAGCAGTTTGGTCCACAGCGAACGGGCGTCGACCGTCTTCATGACCTCCCCGTTCTTGGGCGACTTCAGGTCGAAGGTCGCGCCGACCTTCACCGCCTCCATGAACTCGTCGGTGATGTTGATGCCGTGGTGCAGGTTCAGGGACTTGCGATTGAAGTCGCCCGAGGGTTTGCGGATTTCGAGGAACTCCTCGATCTCCGGGTGGTGGATGTCGAGATAGACGGCGGCCGAACCGCGACGCAGCGAGCCTTGCGAAATCGCCAGGGTCAGGCTGTCCATCACGCGAATGAAGGGGATGATGCCCGAGGTCTTGCCCGCGCCCTTCACCTTCTCGCCGATGGACCGGACGCCGCCCCAATAGGTGCCAATGCCGCCGCCGTTCGAGGCCAGGGCCACGTTCTCGTTCCAGACGTTCTGGATGCCGTCCAGGCTGTCGCCCACCGCGTTCAGGAAACAGGAGATCGGCAGGCCGCGATCCGCGCCGCCGTTCGACAGGACGGGGGTGGCGGGCATGAACCACAGGCGGCTCATGTAGTCGTAAAGCCGCTGGGCGTGCTCGGCGTCGTCCGAGAAGGCGGTCGAGACGCGGGCGAACATATCCTGATAGCTTTCGCCGGCCAGCAGATAGCGGTCTTCCAGCGTCTTCTTGCCGAAATCGGTCAGCAGGGCGTCGCGCGACCGATCCACCTGGACCGATTTCACCACGGTCAGATGGGGGCGTTCCGGCGTGGGCGTCGCCGCAACACCTTGGAATTCCGTCGTCTTCAATGCCTCGCCGCCAGCCATGGTCATCCGCGTCCTGAACAGAAAAAGCCTAGAGCCACCTGCGCCGTGACCACATCATCTAGTGGCCTATGCGCTCCCCGAGCCCACATATAGGGCGCATATGCCTAATGACCCGTCAACGGGTTGACGGGGGTCTTTGTGGGCGAATCGGTCGGACAAGTCGGGCGCGCCTGGGGAAAAGCCCCAAAGCAAGCCATCGCGACACGCCGTCGCCGTCACGACCGTCGGATCACGAGCGCGTGATCGGAACATCGCCGCAGCTTGGCCGTTGCAGCGTCCATGAACTTCGCTTCGTTTCGCGTCTTTTTGATACGCGCCCTGACGGTCGCCCGCACCGAGATCGCCGCCCTGACCGCCATGCTGGTCGCCGCAGGCGGGGTCTTGGCCTTCATCGAGATTGCGGACGACATGACCGAGGCGGACGGTCAGGCCTTCGACCATCAGGTTCTGGCCCTGATGCGGCCCTATGCCGACGATCCGGGGCGGCCGTGGGGGCCGTGGTGGCTGAAGGAGGCGGCGTCCGACATCACCTCCCTGGGCGGCATATCGGTGCTGGGCCTGTTCGCCGTGATCGTGATCCTGTTTCTGCTGAGCCAGAGGAAGTGGCTGTCCTCCATACTGTTGGCAGTGGGTCTGGCCGGCGGCGTCGGGCTGAGCGAAGGCCTGAAGGCGGTGTTCGAGCGCGAACGGCCGCCGGCGGCCATGCAGGCCGTCCAGACGATCAACGCCAGCTTCCCCTCCGGCCACGCCCTGTTGTCGACCGTCTTCTATCTGTCCGTGGCGGTCATGCTGACGCGGGCCTTCCCGGGACGAAAATCCAAGATCTTCGTGCTGGGCGTCGGCATCGTGATGGCGCTTCTGGTCGGGCTGACGCGCATCTATCTAGGCGCGCACTGGGCGTCGGACGTCTTCGCCGGCTGGGCGGTGGGCGCGGCCTGGGCGATGGTGCTGTGGCTGTTCGCCTATGGCGTGGCTCGCTGGCAGAAGCGTCGCCAGGCGCCGTTGCAGGATGAGCCGAGCCTCGAAACGGGTTCGGCTGCGACCAAAGTCTAGGGCTTTCGCCGTCCGGGACAGACGATAGTGACGCCCTGACGCCCCCATATCCAAGAGGGGCGCGATCGGAGACACGCCATGGACCACGCCGCCCTCTATGCCGAACGCCTCATGACCGCCGACCAGGCCGCCGCCCTGGTGCGATCGGGCGCCAAGGCGGCCATGGGGCTGGGCGTGTCCCAGCCGCCCGCCCTGCTGAAGGCCTTGGCCGAACGGGCCGAGCGCGGCGAGGTCGAGAACGTTAATCTCTACTATCTGCTCAGCACCGCCATCGCCGGCGACACCGTGCTGCGCTACGAGCTGATGGATCGGATCCGACCCTGGAGCCTGTTCCACAGCGCCGTCGAACGCCGGCTGGAACAGCGCGCGCGCGACGAGGGCCGGCCCACCCCCGTCCAGTTCATCCCGACCGGATTTCAGCAGTCGCCGCGCCTGCTGTGCCACGAGGTCGGGGTGGATACGCTGATCTGCACCGTCTCGCCGATGGACGAGGACGGCTTCTTTTCCTTCGGCACCAACACCGACTACGCCAAGCCGGTGTCGGAAACGGCGCGCACGGTGATCGTCGAGGTCAATCCGCATATGCCGCGCGTGTTCGGCGACTGCACCGTTCACGTGTCCAAGGTCGCCGCCATCGTGGAGCACGCCGCCCCGCTTCTGGTCATCCCCAAGGCCCAGCCCCAGCCCGCCGATCTGGCCATCGGGCGGACCATCGCCGATCTGGTCGAGAACGGCTCGACCCTGCAGATGGGCATCGGCGCCCTGCCCAACGCCGTCTGCGACGCCCTGATGGATCACCGCGACCTGGGCGTTCACACCGAAATGCTGACGCCTGGCCTGGTCGAGCTGATGCAGGCCGGCGTCGCCAACCATGCCAGAAAGACCCTGCACCCGGGCCTGGGCGTCTTCGCCTTTTCGATGGGCGACCAGAACACCTACGATTTTCTGGACGGCAATCGCGGCATGGAGGCCCATCCCGTCTCCCATGTGAACGACCCGGCGGTGATCGCCGCCAACGCGCGGATGATCTCTGTCAACGCCACGCTTCAGATCGACCTGACGGGCGCCTGTTGTTCGGAGTTTCTGAACGGGCGTCAGTTCACCGCCGCGGGCGGCCAACTGGATTTCGTACGGGGCGCGTATGGGTCCGACGGCGGAAAATCGATCATCGCCTGCCATTCGACGGCGGCCAAGGGAACGGCGTCGCGCATCGTGGCGCGGCTGGACGGGCCGGTGACGACCCCGCGCAACGACACCCACATCGTCGTGACCGAACATGGCTGGACCAATCTGAAGGGCAAGTCGACCAGCGAGCGGGCGCGCGCCCTGATCGCCCTGGCCGCGCCCGCGTTCCGAGATGGGCTCAGCGCCGAGGCGCGCGCGCAAGGCTTGATCTGAACCCACCGGCCGTTGCGTCCGAGCCGGGCGACGCGTCAGGATGGGCCGCCATCCACGAAAGCGCGTCATGATCCGTCTTCCGCTGCTGCTCGCCCTGATCCTGACGTTAGGCGCGCCCGTCGCAGCCGATGCGGCGTCTCGCGCCTATGCGACGCAAGGAAGCTGCGGCGGACGGCCGATGACCACGGTGCGAATGGCGCCGGGCTATTGCCTGGGTCTGGTGTGGCAGGGCGCAGGGTCGGACGGCCCGCGAATGCCGCGTGGCCTGTTGGCGCTGACCGGCGGCGACTGGCTGGTCACAGACCTTGGCGGGTGGCAGGCCGGGCGCGGTTCGGTCTGGCGGCTGTCGTTCAAGCCGGACGGATCTGCGCGCTGGCGGCGATTGGCCCACGGCCTGTCCATGCCCCACACCGTGGCGCGCGGGCCGGACGGGCGCATCTATATGTCGGAGATGAACCGTATCCTGACGCTGGACCCGGACGCGGCCGACCCTTCCGCGACGGTGCGGACCGTGATCGGCGATCTGCCCGACAACCGGCTGCACGACAATCGCCACCCGCTGTCCAGCTTCGTCTTCGACGGAGACGGAGCCCTGCTGGTCAATGTCGGCGCGCCCAGCGACCGCTGCCTGGACGCCAGGGAGCGACCGCGCACGACGGCCTCGGGCGCCTGCGCCGACAGCGCCGAGACGGCCCAGGTGCGGCGTCACGCCTATCTGGGCGACGGGCGTTGGGACGAGGCCGGCACGGTCTTCGCCTCGGGCCTGAGGAACTCCATCGCCCTGGTCCGGCATCCGTCGGGCACGATCCTGCAGGGCGAGAACTCGGTCGATTTGACCACGCCGGATCACCCGTATGACGAGATCAATGTGCTGCGCCGGGGCGGTGATTACGGCTGGCCCTATTGCGTCGATCTGGCCACGCCCCTGCCCGGCTGGAGCGCGACCCAGGCGCGCTGCGGCCAGAGGGATCGGCCCTTCGCCCTGCTGCCGCCGCACGCCGCACCGCTGGACCTGATCTATTACGAGGGGGCGATGTTTCCCGAGCTGCGCGGCCGACTGCTGATGAGCTGGCACGGCTATCGGAGGGCGGGCGGCCGGATCGTCGCCGCCGAGGCGGACGCCCACGGTCGCCCCCTGACCGACATCGGCGGGCGCTACGCCCTCTATCCGCGTGGGTCGCTGGCCTATCCGGCCGGGGCGCCCAGCATCCGGGGCAAGGTTCTGACGCCGGGCTGGGATGCGGTCGCGGGCCGTCAGCCGCGCGGATCGCCCGTGGTCATGGCGGTCGCCGCCGACGGCTCGATCTGGGTGACGGACGACCGCAGCCGGGCGATCCTCAGGATCGCCCGGCCCGATTGAACGCCTAGGCTTCGCGCGCCTCGCGCTTGGCCAGGACGCGCAGACGCAGGGCGTTCAGCTTGATGAAGCCGGCGGCGTCCTTGTGGTCATAGGCCTGGACGCCCTCTTCGAAGGTCACCAGATCCTGGTCGTACAGGCTGTTGGGGCTTTCGCGGCCGATGACCGAAACATTGCCCTTGTACAGCTTGACCTTGACCACGCCGGAGACCTTTTCCTGGCTGAGGTCGATGGCGGCCTGCAGCATCTCGCGCTCGGGCGAGAACCAGAAGCCGTTGTAAATCAGCTCGGCGTATTTCGGCATCAGCTGGTCCTTCAGGTGCATGGAGCCGCCGTCCAGGGTGATGCTTTCGATGCCGCGGTGCGCCGCGATCAGTATGGTCCCGCCGGGCGTCTCATAGACGCCGCGCGACTTCATGCCGACGAAACGGTTCTCGACCAGGTCCAGACGACCGATCCCATTGTCGTGGCCGTACTGGTTCAGGGCGGTCAGGATGGTGGCGGGGCTCATGGCCTCGCCGTTGATCGAGACGGGGTCGCCCTTCTCGAAGCCGATCTCGATGACGGTGGCGACGTCCGGTGCGTCCTCCGGCGAGATGGTGCGCTGGTGAACGAACTCGGGCGCCTCGACCGCCGGGTCTTCCAGCACCTTGCCCTCGGACGAGGAGTGCAGAAGGTTGGCGTCGACGCTGAACGGCGCCTCGCCGCGCTTGTCCTTGGAGATCGGGATCTGGTTCTTCTCGGCGAAGTCCAGCAGGGCCTCGCGGCTGCGGAACTCCCATTCGCGCCAGGGGGCGATGACACGGATGTCGGGTTCCAGCGCATAGTAGCCCAGCTCGAACCGGACCTGGTCGTTGCCCTTGCCGGTGGCGCCGTGACAGACGGCGTCGGCCCCGACCTGGCGGGCGATCTCGATCTGGCGCTTGGAGATCAGCGGGCGGGCGATCGAGGTGCCCAGCAGATAGTCGCCCTCATACTGCGCATTGGCGCGGAACATGGGGAAGACGAAGTCGCGCACGAACTCTTCGCGCAGGTCGTCGATGAAGATGTTCTCGGGCTTGATGCCCAGCTTCAGCGCCTTCTCGCGCGCCGGGCCCAGCTCCTCGCCCTGGCCCAGATCGGCCGTGAAGGTCACGACCTCGGCGTTATATTCGGTCTGGAGCCACTTCAGGATGATCGAGGTGTCTAGGCCGCCGGAATAGGCGAGGACGACTTTCTTCACGGGCTTGTCGGCGGGGGCGGACATGGCGGCTCTTTTCGCAAGTGTCGGGGAGTTGACGCGCGCATAAGACCGGGGGTCCGGCGATGCAACCTTTTCCGGGTCTGAGGCGGCCGAACATGAAGGTTTGGTCATGTTTCATTCCGTCGCGTTGCCAGATGGCGGACCGTCGTTATGGTCCGATCCAACTGCAATCCGAGGATGTTTCATGCGCCGCACCGGCTCTTTCGTCGCCGCCGCCGCCCTTATGGCGGCGACCACCCCTGTCTGGGCCTCCGTCGCGCCCGCACCCGCCGCTCAGAACGCTGCCCAGGCCGCCGCGCCCGCGACCCAGGCCGCGCCGGTCGCCGACCTGGTCGCCGCCGTCGACATTCCCTACACCAAATTCACCCTGGACAACGGCCTGACCGTGCTGGTGCACGAGGATCACAAGGCTCCGGTCGTGGCCCTGTCGGTCTGGTACAACGTCGGTTCCAAGGACGAACCGGCCGGCAAGACCGGCTTCGCCCACCTGTTCGAACACCTGATGTTCGGCGGGTCGGAAAACGCGCCCGGCAGCTATTTCACGCCGATGCGGAACATGGGCGCCACCGACATGAACGGCACCACCTATTTCGACCGCACCAACTATTTCGAGACGGTCCCGACGCCGGCGCTGGAACAGGCCCTGTTCATGGAAAGCGACCGCATGGGCTATATGCTGGGCGCCATCAGCCAGGAGACGCTGGATCTGCAGCGCGGCGTCGTCCAGAACGAGAAGCGTCAGGGCGACAACCAGCCCTATGGGTTGAACCAGTACAAGCAGCTGGAAGCCCTGTTCCCTGAAGGCCACCCGTACCGCCACTCCACCATCGGCTCGATGGCCGATCTGGACGCCGCCTCGATGCAGACGGTGCGCGACTGGTTCACCTCCAACTACGGCCCGAACAACGCCGTCCTGGTGCTGGCCGGCGACATCACCCCCGCCAAGGCTCGCGAGCTGACCGAGAAATATTTCGGCCCCATCGCCAAGGGTCCGGTCAACACCCCCGCCCAGGCCGCCGTGCCGACCCTGGCCGCGCCGATCAGCGAGACGACCCACGACCGCGTGTCCAACGCGCGGGTCCAGATCAGCTGGGCGGTGCCGGGAATGCTGGACCCGGATTCGGTGCCGCTGAGCGTCGCCGCCTCGGTTCTGGGCGGCCTGGCCTCTTCGCGACTGGACAACGAACTGGTGCGGGGCGAGCAGACGGCGGTGTCGGTCGGCGCCGGCAACAGCGCCTTCCACCGCGTGGGGATGTTCAACATCCAGATGGATGTGAAGCCCGGCGAGGATCCCGCCGCCGTAGAGGCCCGCGCGCGGGAGATCCTGAACGGCCTGATCGCCGACGGCCCGACGCAGGACGAGATCAACCGCGTCGTGACCCAATATGCGTCGCGTCGGATTCAGGGGCTGGAACAGGTCGGCGGCTTCGGCGGCAAGGCCACGGCCCTGGCCGAAGGCCAGCTCTATGCCGGCGATCCCGAGTTCTACAAGAAACAGCTGGCCGCCTACGCCGCCGTCACCCCGGCCCAGGTCAAGGCCGCCATGCAGAAATGGCTGACCCGCCCGGCCTATACGCTGACCACCCTGCCCGGTCAGCGCGAAGCCTATCAGGAAGCAGCCGCCTCGCCTTCCGGCGCCAACCACACGCCCGCGCCTGAGATCCAGCGCAAGGCGCGCATGGAGCGGCCCGAGATCGGCCAGGTCGCCAACGTCGATTTCCCCGCCGTCGAACGCGCGCGCCTGTCAAACGGCATGGAGGTGATCTACGCCCGCCGCGACGCCACCCCCACGACCAAGATCGCCATCGACTTCGACGCCGGCCTGGCCGCCGACGACCGCGCCAAGCTGGGGCTTCAAAGCCTGATGCTGGAACTGATGGACGAGGGGGCCGGCGGCATGAACGCGACCCAACTGGCCGAGGCGCAGGAAGCCTTGGGCGCCAGCATCACCACCGGCGCGACGATGGACAGTTCGGTGGTTCAGCTGTCGGCCCTGACGCCGAACCTGCAGCCGTCGGTGGCCCTGCTGGCCGATGTGGTGCGGCGCCCTGCCTTCGCCCCGTCCGAGCTCGAACGCCTGCGCGCCACCCGCCTGTCGCGCATCGCAGCCGAACGGACCCAGCCGGCCGCCCTGGCCAGCCGCGCCCTGCCGGAACTGATCTATGGAACCGCCAGCCCCTATGGCCGTCCGTTCAGCGGCGCCGGCGACGAGACCAGCGTCAAGGCGATCACCGAGGCCGACGTCCGCGCCGACTACGCCAAATGGATCCGGCCCGACAACGCCAAGGTCTTCATCGTCTCGGACAAGCCGCTGGCCGAGGTCCTGCCGGTGCTGAACGCCGCCTTCGGCCAGTGGGTCCCGCCCGCATCGGCCAAGCCGGTCAAGGACTTCTCGGCCCCGATCCCGGCCGCGACGCCCAAGATCGTGCTGATCGACCGGCCGCAGTCGCCGCAGTCCTACATCATGGGCGGCGAGGTTCTGGGCGTGTCCGGGACCGACGACCTTCTGGTGTTGAACGCCGCCAACAATGTGTTGGGCAACGACTTCCTGTCGCGCATCAACTCTGACCTGCGCGAGACCAAGAGCTGGTCCTACGGCGTCAACGCATCGACCGCCAGCTTCGCCGGACGCGTGCCCTATCTGGTGACCGCGCCCGTCCAGGCCGACAAGACCGGCCCCGCCATCGAAGCCTTGAACCAGCAGTTCAACGACTTCCTGTCGGGCGGAAAGGGCGTAACTCCCGAAGAGCTGCAGCGCACCATCAACGGCAACACCCGCCGTCTGGCCGGCAGCTACGAGACGTCGGCGGCGGTGCTGGGCGCCATGCGAACCAACGACCTGTTGGGACGCCCCGACGACTATCCCGAGACCGTCGCGGCGCGCACCAACGCCCTGACGGCGGCCCAGCTGGACGCCGCCGCCAAGGCCGCGATCGACCCGTCCAAGTTCGTCTGGGTGGTCGTGGGCGACGCGTCTGTCGTCAAGCCGCAGCTGGACGCCCTGGGCATCCCGGTCGAGGTCCGCTCCGCCGAGCCGGCCGCCCAGTAAGGCGGCGGCCCTTTCTCCAGAGCGACGAAGGCCCGGAGAGCGATCTCCGGGCCTTTTTCGGGCGCTCTTACTTTCGGCATCCTCCGGCGAGCTTAGCGAGACCGGGGGACCCAGCGGCGCCGAAGGCGATGTTTCGGCCGCACGATGTTGGAAGACCTTTGTCCGCGACAGGTTCGCGCTCTCGCGCGCCGCTGGGTCCCCCGGTCTGCGCCGCTAAGCGGCTTGCCGGAGGATGACGAAGGATAAAATCAGTCGGTCGTCGCGCCGGTGGTGCGCATGATCTCGGCCCGCAGTTCGGGCAGGCCCAGACCCTTTTCCGACGACGTCAGGGCCACGACCGGGAAGGCGGCGGGGCGTTTGGAAATGGCCTTCAAGGTCGCTTCCTGCACCCGCTCGCCCTCGCCCTTCTTCAGCTTGTCGGCCTTGGTCAGGACGATCTGATAGCTGACGGCGGCCAGGTCCAGGGCGTCCAGGGCCTCGGCGTCAACCGACTTCAGCCCGTGGCGGCTGTCGATCAGCAGATAGACCCGCTTCAGCGTGACCCTGCCACGCAGATAGTCGCGGCCCAGGTCCTGGAACTTCTTGACCGTGGTCTTTGACGCCTTGGCCCAGCCATAGCCCGGCAGGTCGACCAGACGCATCCGGCCGTCCAGATCGAAGAAGTTGACCTCGCGCGTGCGTCCCGGCTCGTTGGAGGCGCGGGCCAGTTTGTGCATCCCGACCAGACCGTTGATCAGGCTGGACTTGCCGACGTTGGATCGCCCGGCGAAGGCGATCTCGGGCAGGTCGGGATCCGGCAGCTGCTCGATCTTGGCCGCGCCCATGACGAAGGTCGCCGGCCGCGCGAACAGGATGCGCGCGGCCTCGATCTCCTCGGGCGTGAACTCGGTTTCCGCGATCACGCCGGCGATTTCTTGAAGCGGGCCAGGAAGTCGTCGATCGGATTCTCGGCCTTGTAGCGGTGCATGATCACATACTGCTGCAGGATGGTCAGGACGTTGGACCAGGCCCAGTAGATCAGCAGGCCGGCCGCGAACGGCGCCATGATGAAGGTGAAGATCAGCGGCATGAACTGGAATATCTGACGCTGGATCGGGTCGGCCGCCGGCGGGTTCATCGCCGTCTGCAGCCACATGGTCAGGCCGTAGGCGATGGCCAACAGGCCCAGGTGCAGCGGCCCGGCCAACAGGCCGCCGATCAGCGGCGCCATCGACGGATCCCACGGGATCAGACCAAACAGGTTCCAGATCGACGACGGGTCACGCGCCGACAGGTCATGGATGAAGCCCAGGAACGGCTGGTGACGCATTTCGATGGTGACGGTCAGCACCTTGTACAGGGCGTAGAAGACCGGGATCTGCAGCACCAGGGGAAGACAGCCGGCGACCGGATTGATCTTCTCCTTCTGGTACAGGGCCATCGTCTCCTGCTGTTGCTTCTGCGGGTCGTCTTTGAACTTCTTCTTGATCTCCTCCATCTTGGGCTGGAGGTTCCGCATCTTGGACATCGAGGCGTAGGCGTTGTTGGCCAGGGGGAACATCACCAGCTTGACGATGACGGTCAGGGCCAGAATGGCGATGCCGAAGCTGCCGACCACGCCATAGACGTTCTCCAGGATCCAGAAGATCGGGCGCGTCAGGAACCAGAACATCCCCCAGTCGATCGCATAGACGAAGCGCGGCAGGTTCAGGCTCTGTTCGTAGGATTTCAGCACTTCGGCGCGTTTGACGCCGGCGAACAGGCGCTGCGTTTCGGTCGCGGTCGCGCCAGGCTGGATCGTGCGGGTCGTGCCCAGAACATTGGCTTCCAGCTGTTGGCCGCCATTGATGTCGCGCACGCGGAATTCGGTTTCGACCGCCTCGTTCTGCTGGGGCAGCAGGGCCGCCAGCCAGTATTTGTCGGTGATGCCCAGCCAGCCGCCCGTCGAAGCGTTCTCGATGCGCGGCTCTTTCAGCCAGTCCTTGTACTTCTTCTGCTCGGTGCGGTAGTCGCCCGGCTTGCCGAAGGTGCCGATCGCGCCCTCGTGGACGATGTGCGACGACCCGGCTGCGGGCGGCACGCCCTGACGCTGGACGCTGCCGTAGGGGGCAATGGTGATGGCCTGCGTGCCCAGGTTCTGGACCGTGTCCTGAACCGAGAAGACATATTTGTCATCGACCGAAAGGACGCGGGTGAAGCGCAGGCCCTGGCCATTGTCCCAGGTCAGGGTGATCGGCGTCGTCGGCGTCAGGGTGGAACCGTTGGTCAGGCGCCAGACCGTGTTCGGCCCGGGCACGCCGCCGACCACATTGGGGCCGGTCCAGCCGAACTGGGCGAAATAGGCGTTCTGCATTCCCTGCGGACGGAACAGCTCGACCGGCTGGGGCTTGTCCTGCACCTCGCGGTAGTCGGTCAGGAACAGATCGTCGATGCGGCCGCCCTGCAGCGACAGCGAGCCCTTCAGCGTGCCCGACTGGATCGGCACCCGCGCGGCGGTGCTCAGCGCCTGGCTGCGGTCGGTGACGAAGGTCGGCCCCTGCACGCTCTGGGCCGTGCGCGCGGCGTTATCGGCCGTCTGCGACTGTTCGGCATGGGCCTGCTGCTGCATGGCGCGGCGCTCGGCCTGCGGGCGCAGGACGGCGAAATAATAGATCCCCATGATCAGGGCCGAGCACACGATGAAGATGATCGTGTTGCGCGTGTTCTCGTTTTTCATGGATTCTGGCGGTCCTGGCCGGATGGGGCGCGGGCGTGCGAAGGCTTGTCTGCCTTAGGTGTCGCCAGCCTTGTAAGCGTCGATTTCACGTCGTCAAGCAGACGGTCCCACGCGCGTTCGGTCGTGCCCATGCGGGCGATGAAGACATAGTCGCTGCCGGGCACGCCATGATCGGCCAGCATGGCCCGCGCAGCCTCGCGCAGACGGCGTTTGGCGCGGTTCCGCACCACCGCCCCGCCGATCTTTTTCGTCGCCGTGAATCCCAGGCCGATATGCGGCGAACCGTCGCCGCGATCCAGGCGCTGGATCACCACGGCGCCGCGCGCCTCGGAAACGCCTTTGGCGGCCGCCAGAAACTGGGGCCGCCTCAACAGACGCTTGATCTGTAAAAGGTCGCTCATGCGTCCAGGTATCGGGACGCGATAAGCCGCTTACGCCGTCAGGCGCTTGCGGCCCTTGGCGCGACGGCGCGCAACAATCTTCTGGCCGTTCTTGGTGGCCATCCGGCTGCGGAAGCCGTGACGGCGCTTGCGCACGAGTCGCGACGGCTGATAGGTCCGCTTCACGGTCGGCTCCTGACGTTAAAAGGTTGGGCGGCGGGGCCGAAGGCGTCCGTCGCAGGAAGGGCGGGCGTATAAGTCGCATGATCGCGCGAGTCAACGCTCGGTCGGCATTTCGGGAACGATATCGGATGGCGAAACGAACGGCGAAGGAATGGGCCCTGCGGCTGGCGCCCATCGTGGCCATCGCCGGGCTGGTGGTCGCCTTCTTCGCCCTGGGCTGGAACCGCTATCTGTCGATGGAGCTGATCCGCGAGCACGGACTGAACCTCCAGGCCTATGCGAGCGCGCACTGGTGGACGGCCCTGGCCGCCTTCGTCGCTGTCTATGCCCTGGCCACGGCCTCGACCATTCCCGGGCCGGTCTTCCTGACCCTGCTGGGCGGGATGATGTTCGGCCCCTATGTCGGCGCCCTGGCCCAGTCGACCGGGGCCACCATCGGCTCGGTCGTCATCTATTATGTCTATCGCACCTCGGTCGGCACATGGCTGCGGGCCAAGTTCGAGGCGGACGCCGGTTTCATGGATCGACTGGCCAAGGGGATCGACCGTAACGCCTTCACGACCCTGTTCACCCTGCGCGTGATCCCCAGCGTCCCCTTCGTCCTGGTCAACGCCACGGCGGGGATGATGGCGGTGCCGCTGCGGCCCTATGTCATCGCCACCTTCGTCGGTCTGTTGCCCTCCACCTTCATCTACACCTGGATCGGATCGCAGCTGGGCGATCTTCTGCGGGCCGGGGTGCGGCCGGACCTGCCGCTACTGCTGCACCAGTTCTTCTGGCCGCTGATGGGCGTGGTCTTCCTGTCGCTGCTGCTGCCCATCGGCATCAAGCTTTTCCAGATGATCCGTGCACGGCGCATCCAGGCGGGCGCGGCATGAGCGCCCTCTTCGACCGGATCGCCGCGCGGCTGAACCTGACGCCGGAACAGGCGACTGTTTGGCGTGAACGTCTGACGCCTCGCGCGCCGGACGGTCTGTCAGCGCGGCTTCTGCTGCTGACGGTCGCCTTCACCCTGGCGGTCGAGGCCCTGATCATGGGACCGAACCTGGCGGCGTTCCACGAACGCTGGCTGCGCGACCGGCTGCAGGCCGCCGAACTGGCCTCGGTCGGGGTCGAGGCCCTGCCTTACAGCGCGGTGGAGGACGACACGGCGGCCGAACTGATGCGGATCGGCGGGGTGCAGGCCGTGGCCCTGACCGAACAGGGGGTGCGGCGCCTGTTGCTGCAAGCCCCCAATCTGCCGCGCGCGCCCGAGTTGATCGACCTGCGGCAACAGGACAACTGGGCGCGGCTGACCGACCCGTGGCGCACCCTGTTCGGCCACCCCGACCGCTCGCTGCGGGTGCAGGCCAAGCCGCGCTATCGCTCCGGCGACTTCATCGAGATCGTCACCCCGGCCCAGCCGCTGAAGCTGGAGCTGAAGGCCTTTCTGCTGAACAGCCTTTTGGTGTCGTTGTTGATCTCGGTCACGGCGGGGGCGTTGCTCTACGGCGGCCTGGCGCTTCTGGTGCTGCGGCCGCTGCGGCGCGTGACCCGTTCCATGGAGCGGTTCGCCGCCGACCCCGAGAGCGAGGCCGAAACGCCGTCGGATCGTCACGACGAGATCGGGCGGGTCGAGCGCGAACTGAGCCGGATGCAGGACGAGGTGCGCCATTCGTTGCGGTCGCGCGCACGCCTGGTCGCTCTGGGCGAGGCTGTGGCCAAGATCAATCACGATCTTCGCAATATGCTGACCTCGGCCCAGATGGCGTCGGAACGGCTGGCGACCTCGGCCGACCCGCAGGTGGCAAAGGCCCTGCCCCGGCTGGAACGGGCGTTGAGCCGCGCTGCGGGCCTGTCGCGAAACGTGCTGGAATATGGAAAGAGCGAGGAGCCGGCGCCGCAGAAGACGCGCGTGGTCCTGACCAAGGCCCTGACCCTGGCGGCGGAGGACGCCGGGCTGGAAGCGGATGGCGTGCGGCTGGTCAAACAACTGCCCGCGCGGTTCGCGCTGGAGGCCGACCCGGACCAGCTTTATCGCATTCTGGTCAATCTGATGCGAAACGCCCGCCAGGCCATCGAGGCCGATCCGGGCCGCCCGCCCGAGCGACGCGGCAAGGGGGCCGTCACCATCAGCGCCCTTGGCGAAGACGGCTTCTGCGTCGTGCGGATCGCCGACGACGGACCGGGCATTCCTCCGCGTCTGGCCGAGCGGCTGTTCGAACCCTTCGTCAGCTCCAAGACTTCGGACGGCACGGGTCTGGGCCTGACGATCTCGCGCGAACTGGCGGCCCTGCACGGCGGCGATCTCAGACTGATTGCGGCGGATGCGCCGGGCGCGGTGTTCGAATTGCGTCTTCCGGCCTGAGGACGGCCGGGCCCGACCTATTCCAGACCGTCGTCGGACACGACGAAGGCGCGGTTGGCCGCCTTGGCCTGGGCGGCCAGTTCATCCTGCACCAGATGCCAACGGCGCAGACGCTCGTAGTCGATGACGTTGTCGGGTGACGCGTCCAGCCAGTGGCGGAAGTCTTCGACCTGCAGGCGCGCGTCCGACGCCGATGTATCCGGCAGGGCCGGCACATTGGGCAGGCGGCGCGCGACATCGGCGGGAATGGGGAAATCGCCGGACGAGGTGCTGAGGATCATGCGTCGTCTCTGAAACGGAAAGGTGGGAGGCCTGACGCCGACCATGCCGTGAAGCTGCACCGCGCGCCACCTTTTCGTGCGTGCGGCGTTGTTTCGACAGACTGGATATGGCCAAGCTGCGTTCGAGACGGCCGCTGTCAAGGAGACGCCCGATGATGTTTCGCCCCACCCTGCTCGCCCTGGCCTTGGCTGCGGCGACCCTGCCGGCGGCGGCCCAAACGACGGCCCCTGCGCAAACCGGCGCGACGGCCGACCAGACCCGCCCCTACAGCGGCCCGGACGCCTATCGTGATCGCCGCGCCCTGCCCGATGCCACAGACCGTGACGCCCTGTTGCGGGCGCGCGGCGAGGCGTACCACCGCGCCGGCGACGATCAGCAGACCGAAGAGGAGATGCGCGCCACCCGCGCCCTGAACGACGAGATCGCAGCCCAGAACGCCCTGGCCGACAAGGCCGACGCCGCCGCGCGTCTGGACTATGACGCCGCCCTGGCCCGCCACCAGATCGAGGTGCGTCAGGGCGAAGAGCAGGCCCGCGCCGCCGCAGAGGCGACCCGCGCAGCCCAGGATCAGTATGACAAAGACTACGCCGCCTGGCGCGAACAGGTGCGACTGTGCCAATCCGGCGTCCGGTCGGCCTGCGGCACGCCGGTCGGCCCGGCGCGATAAGGCGCAGGTATCCGTTCAGGTCTGCGACTGGGCCTGAGCGATCAGCGCGTCGTCGATGGCCCTGGCGCGAACGGCTGCGGGGCGGGCGTTCAGCCGGTCGGCATAGGCTTGGAAGGCCGGGCGCGCGGGCAAGCTCTTGAACATCAGACCCCAGGCGATTTGACTGCCGACATAGACGTCTGCGGCGGTGAACTGTTCGCCCAGCAACCACGGCGCTTGAGTCAGCGCGCTCTCCAGTCCATCGACCACTTGATCGAAGGAGCCATAGCCGGCCATGGCGGATTTTTCGGCCGGCGCCAGCAATCCCAGCGACTTGGCCGTGACCGCCGCCTCGACGGGGCCGGCGGCGAAGAACATCCAGCGATAATAGGGGCCGCGCATCGGGTCGTCGGTCGCGGGCGCCAGACCGGCATCCGGGAAGGCGTCGGCCAGATAGGCGCAGATGGCGGCGCATTCCGTCACCACCACGCCGCGGTGGGTGATGGCCGGAACCTTGCCCATCGGATTGATGGCCAGATAATCCGGCGCCTTCATCGTGGTGGCGTAATCGAGGGCGACCGTGCGGTACGGCCGCCCCACCTCCTCCAGCATCCAGCGAACGATCCGTCCGCGAGACATGGGGTTGGTGTAAAAGACGATCTCGTCGCTCATGGCGCTCTCAACACTCTTTGGCCTACCGCGCTTCGCGCTGCTTGAGGCGTTTTGGCCTATCCTATCTTGCGCTGCTTGAGGTCGGTCAGCCCGCGACCAGGCTCATGTCGCGGCGGGCCATCATCCGGTCGAACTCGGTCCAGACGCCGTCGGCGCCGTGCCAGTTCCCCTGCGTCGCCGCCTTGGAATATTCGGTGGCGCGCGCCTCGAAGAAGTTGGCGTGCTCGACGCCGCTGAGCAGCGACTGCAGCCAGGGCAGCGGATTTTCCGTCACCCCATAGACTTCCGGCAGCTTCAGCTGACGCAGGCGCCAGTCGGCGATGAAGCGGATGTATTGTTTGATGTCCTCGGGGGTCATGCCCTGGACCGAGCCCATCTCGAAGGCCAGGTCGATGAACTTGTCCTCCATGTTCACCACCGTCTTGCAGCAGTCGACGATGTCGTCGGCCACGGTCTTGGTGACGGCGCCCGTCTCCTTGTTGAAGGCGTGGTAGAGCTTGATGATGCCCTCGCAGTGCAGGCTTTCGTCGCGCACCGACCAGGACACGATCTGGCCCATGCCCTTCATCTTGTTCTGGCGCGGGAAGTTCATCAGCATGGCGAAGCTGGCGAACAGCTGAACGCCTTCCGAGAAGCCGCCGAACATGGCCAGGGTGCGGCAGATGTCAGCGTCGGAATCCACACCGAACTGGCCCATATAGTCGTGCTTGTCCCGCATGGCCTCGTATTCCATGAAGGCGCCGAACTCGCTCTCGGGCATCCCGATGGTTTCGAGCAGCAGGGCGTAGGCCGCGATATGGATCGTCTCCATATTGCCGAAGGCGGCCAGCATCATCTTGACTTCGGTCGGTTTGAACACCCGGCCGTAGCGTTCCATGTAGTTGTCCTGAACCTCGATGTCCGCCTGGGTGAAGAAGCGGAAGATCTGGGTCAGCAGATTGCGTTCGTTGTCGTTCAGGGTCGAGGCCCAGTCCTTGACGTCTTCGCCAAGCGGCACCTCTTCAGGCATCCAGTGGACCTGCTGCTGCTTCTTCCACATATCGAAGGCCCACGGATAGCGGAACGGCTTGTAGGCGGCCGACGGGGTCAGAAGACCCGCGCGCTCGGGGAGGATGATCGGGGTGATGGCGTTCATCGAACTGGACCTGCGAGCGATTCCGAAGACCCATTCACCATGCGACTCATCGCCCCCGGCGCCAAGCCGAAATCGCTCTATTTTGCGGTCGAAATTGTCCTACCCGCTATATCTAGTGGATTTGCCGCAAAATTCCTGGGGAGGAGGCTGGGGACTGATTTGCTGCGCCTGGCTTCAGGCCTCGCACGCGGTCACGCCGCCTGAACCCCCGGCTCGGCCTGACGCCGGGCGGCGGCGTCGAAGACCGCATCGATGGCGGCATACAGTTTCGCCTGGGTGACAGGCTTGGCCAGATGCCCGTCCATGCCGGCGGCAAGGCAGCGCGCAGCATCTTCAGGCATGGCCTCGGCCGTGACCGCCAGAACGGGGATGTCGCAGACGGGCGCTGCCAGGGCGCGCAGGGACCGGGTGGCGCACAGGCCGTCCATCACCGGCATCCGCACGTCCATCAGGACCAGATCGAACGGCTGACCGGCCAGGGTTTCCAGAGCCTGCTGGCCGTCGCACGCCTCCGCCGTCTCGCAATCGGCCGCCTGAAGCATGATGCGGAGCAGGTCGCGGTTCGCCGGGTGGTCGTCCACGATCAGTACGCGGGTCCGACGGCTGTCCAGGGGCGCAGCCTGGACATCCTCCACCATCTCGACCACCGGCGCGGGGACGGTCAGGGTGATGGTCGTGCCCTGCCACTGGACGCTTTCGACGTGCGCGACGCCGCCCAGGCAGTTGATGTGGCTGACGGCCAGGGCCAGACCGACCCCGGCGCCTTCATGGGCGCGGCTGGTGGTGGCGTCTGCCTGTTCGAACAGGCTGAATACGCCGGCGCAGGTTTCCTCGTCCATGCCGCAGCCGGTGTCCGACACCGCCAGGGTCAGGTCGTCGCCGACGCGCCCCACCACGACCCTGACCCCGCCGCGCGCCGTGAACTTGACCGCGTTGTGAACCAGATGGTGCACGGCCTGGCGCAGGCGGCGCGCATCGACCATGACCCGCCCGTCGGCCTCGGGCGCGATCTCGACGGTGAAGTCCAGATGCTTGACCCGGGCCCATTCGCGCGCGGGGCCGGACGCCTCCTCGATCGTTTCGCGCACGTCGCTGATCTTGGGAGCGACCTCGGCGCCGCCACGCGACACCTCAAGCAAGTCCTCGACCAGACGCAGCATCGTCTCGCCGCAATGGCGGATGGCGTCGACCTGTCTCAGGCTTTCGGCGTCCAACCCGGGCCGGCGCGACAGCAGATCGGCATAGCCGGTGACCCCGGTCAGGGGGGTCCGCATCTCATGGCTCATCATGGCCAGGAAGCGTCCCTTGACGGCGCGGGCGGCCTCGGCGCGCTGTCGGGCGATCAGGGCGGCCTGGGTTCGGGCCTTCAGCCGTTCGACCAGGCGTCGGCGCTCGCTGGACAGGGTGGTGATGGGCAGGGCCGTGCCGACCACCGCCAGCAGGAACAGATGGAACACGCCCATCTTGCGCATGGCGTCGGGCACCCCGACCAGCGCGGCCTCCGGCGTCAGCTGGGTCAGGACGATGGGCCCGTGTCCCATCAGCGTCGCGGCCCCGCCGACCACGGCGATCAGCATCACCGCGATCGCCGTCCAGGGCGGCGACAGGCGAAAGGCCAGAAGGATCAGAGGCGGAAACACCAGGAACAGCAGCGGCGCCTGGCTTTGCGCGAACACCAGAATGGTCATGACGGCCACCAGTCCGGCCAGGATCGCGACCTCGCGCCCCCGCGCCAGGGAATCGGCCGCAAACCGATGCTGGCGAGCCAGAAGCAACATCGAGGGCGCCACGATCAGCATGGCCAGCACCTCCATCTCGAACAGATAGCGCAGGCGGAAGGCCAGCCCGCCGAGCGGCAGCCGCCCCACGGCCAGCACCAGAAGGGCCGCAAGAACGGTGCTGAGGGCGACGGCGGGAACCAGGGCCAGTGCGAACCGAAGCAGACGGCGTGGGCGTCGCATATCCAGGGCCGCCCCGCAGAACCGGCGCACCAGCAATGCGGCGACCAGCACCTGCAGCAGGTTGAACAACGCGTTGCCCCAAAGGAACAGGCCCGGATCGCCCCGCACGGCGTTGCTGACCAGATTGATCGCCAGGCCGGCGGCCAGGACGCGGACCGCCTGAGGGCGATGCAGCTGCAGCACCGCCGCCAGCAGCACGGCGTTGGCGGGCCACATGATGGTCACCGAGAAGGTGCGCGCCATCCAGATTCCGGCCAGCTGGCAGACGGCGAACAGAACCACATAGGCCCAGGCCGGAGGTCCGGCGGCGCGGCCGGCCTCGTGGCGGAAAAACCGCCAGGGAATGGGCTTCGTCGAGAGCGCCGGCACGGTCATTCGTCGGTTGTGCCACGAAGGTCTTAATGATCCCGGTTTCCCCGACATAGGTAATTGCCCGGAACCCGGACGAAACGCCGCCGTTTCCTAGCCCGCGCCGCGGAGGGTGCAGGCAAGGGTGCAGCCGATGTCAGACGTGATCGCAGAACCGACGTTCGAACCGCCGACGGACGCCCTGGCCTTCTATGAGGAGAGCCTGCGCCTGCTGAAGGAAAGCGGCATCCCCTTCCTATTGTCCGGCACCTATGCGGTCACGGCCTATACGGGCATTCGGCGGCCGACCAAGGATTTGGACGTCTTCTGCAAGCCGGGCGACTATCCGCGCATTCTGGCCTTCTTTCAGAAGCATGGCTATCGGACCGACGTCGAGGACGAACGCTGGATCGCCAAGGTCTGGAAGGACGAGAAACACTTCTTCGACGTCATCTTCGCCATGTCCAACGGCACCATCGCTGTATCCGACAGTTGGTTCGGCGAGGATCGGATCACCGTCTATGGGCATCAGGTGCAGATCACCCCGCCCACGGCCCTGATCCTGTCCAAGGTCTTCATCCAGGACCGCTATCGCTACGACGGCGCAGATGTGAACCACGTCATCCTGAAACAGTCCGACGCCATCGACTGGAAAAGCCTGCTGGATCAGATGGACCTCTATTGGGAAGTCCTGGCGGCGCATCTGCTGAACTTCCGCTTCGCCTATCCGACTGAGCGGGACCGTATTCCGCGCTGGCTGATGGAAGAGCTGGTGGCGCGACTGACGGCCCAGGTCGATCTGCCGGCGCCGCGCGTGAAGGTCTGTCGCGGACGCCTGTTCAGCCCGCGCGACTATGTCGCCGACGTCGCCGAATGGGGCTTTGGCGACGTCGTGGGCAAGGGGCTGGAGGAACGCCACGACCCCGTCGACCTGGGCCACTGAACCTCGCAAAAGGAAAGCGCGCATGACCGAACCCGTCGCCGCCCCCCAGACGCCCCAGCCCGGGCTCGAGCCCGGCCCGAAAAAGAAGATGCGCGTCGCCGCCGTCGGCGATCTGCACGTCGGCGAAACCACCGAACGCGCCTATCGCGACCTGTTCGAACGGGTGTCCGATGATGCCGACGTGCTGTGCCTGTGCGGCGACCTGACCAACTACGGCAAGACGCCCGAGGTCGAACGGCTGCTGGAAGACCTGAAACTGTGCACCATTCCGATGGTGGGGGTGCTGGGCAATCACGAGCACGAATGCGGCCAGCCCGAAGAGGTGGCGCGAATGCTGACCGACGCCGGGGTCAGAATGCTGAACGGCGAGGCCTATGAGATCGACGGCGTGGGCTTCGCCGGGGGCAAGGGCTTCGTCGGCGGATTTGGCCGCTATATGCTGAGTTCGTTCGGCGAGGCCTCGATCAAGCGGTTCGTGCAGGAGGCGGTCGAAGACGCCCATCTGATCGAGAACTCGATCCGAATGCTGCGCACCGAACGGTCGGTCGTGTTGCTGCACTACGCCCCGGTGGTCGAGACGGTGACCGGCGAACCGCCCGAAATCCACGCCTTCCTCGGCTCGTCGCGCCTGGCCGAAGCCATCGACCGCTACGACAACGTCAGCCTGGTGGTGCATGGCCACGCCCATCGCGGCGGGCCGGAGGGGCGCACCCACAAGGGCGTGCCGGTCTACAACGTCGCCCTGCCGGTGCTCAAGACCCTGGGCGACACGCCGTATCGGGTCTTTGAAATCTGAACGGTCTGGGCCAGGGTGGGCCCTTCCGGGCCGTGATCGCGGCCCACTGTCCCATGACCGTGCGGTCTGTATCGGAGTGTCCTATGCGCCTTTTCTCGTCCGTCGCCGCCGTCGCAACCCTGGCCTTGACTGGCCCCGCCCTGGCCCAGACGCCGGCTGCGCCCGCCCTCGCCCAAACACAGGCTCAGGCAGCGCCCCCCGCCCCCGCCGATGAGAACGACGCTGGCGAGGCCGCCTTCGAGGCCAGGGGCGAAGCCTTTGGACACAGCATGGAGACGATGGCCGCCGAGATGCAGGCCGCCGCCGCCCAAAGCGACAAGGCCAAGGCCAAGACCGATTTGGACGCCCTGCAGGCGCGCTATCAGACCGAAACCGACGCCTTCGTCGCCGAAATGCAGACCTTCGCCGCAGGCCAGGGCGCCCCGGCGGATCAGTTGGCCGCCGCCGCGACGCAGATCAAGGCGATCCCGGCCATGGTCCGCGCCCAGGTCGAACAGGCGGCGGCCGCCCCCGCCGCACCGGCCCAGCCGCAGTAGAGGCCGCCTTACCGCGATTTCACTTGAGACGGGACGGCGCACGGACGAGGTTGCGCGGGTCATCAACGGGAGCCTTCCGCATGATCCGCCTTCTCGGCCTGGGCGCCGTCTTCGCCCTTGCGCCCCTTTCCGCCGCCGTGGCTCAGGACGATCCGGCGCCGGCCGCCGCGCAGGCCCGGCTAGACGCCGCCTCGACCGCTTTCGAGGCGCGGATGGAGGCGTTCGGCAAACGCGCCGAAGCCATTTCCGAAGACGAGAGTCTCAGTGAACGGGTGCGTGGGCAGCGCATCGCCGCCCTTTGGGCCGAATATGCGCCCGATGTCGCCGCCTTCACGGCCGAGGCGACCCGACACGCGGGCGAAATGGCGGCCGAGGCCCTGAAGGACATCGACGTCGACACCCTGGTCGCCGACGCCCTGAACGATCCCGAGGTCAAACAGGCGATGGAGGACGGCGTGCAGCACGGCGTCGCCGCCGGATCCGGCATCGCGCGCAACAGCGCCTGGGCCAATCCCGACCCCGACCAGATGGAGACCTATGGGCTGATCGCGCAATATGCGCTGGACCAGGCCGCGGACGCCGTCGTCTCCGACACGGTGGAGCCGCCCGCCCCGCCTGCGCCCCCGCCGCCGCCCGAAGCCCCGCGTCGTCCGGGCGGCTGACGCCCTGCCGGCAAGCCGGCCTTGACGGCGCGCGGCGAAGCAGCGACATCGCGCCGCATGGCCGCCCTGCCCGTCGATCCGCACCTGTATTCGACCTTTTTGGGCGTCATGGCCGTGATGGCGGTCACGCCGGGCCCGGCCAATCTGTTCGCCGTGGCCACGGGCGTCGAAAAGGGCCGCGCCTCGGCCCTGGTCGGGGTTCTGGGAATGAATGCGGCGACCTTGGTGTGGTTCGCAGCCGCAGCCTTGGGTCTGGGCGCCTTGGTCAAGGCCTTCCCCGGCGTCTTCAAGATCGTCGCCGTCCTGGGCGCACTCTATGTCGCCTGGCTGGGGATCAAGGCCCTGCGCGGCGCCTTTTCGACGGCGGGCCAGCCAGACCACGTCGTCGTGCGCCGGGGCCGCAGCGCCCTGATCGACGGCTTTACGGTTCAGATCGCCAATCCCAAGGCCATCCTGTTCTTCACCGCCGTCCTGCCGCCGTTCGTGGACGTGAACCGGCCCGTCGCGCCGCAGATGGCCCTGTTCGCCGTTGCCGCCATCGGCATGGATATGCTGTCGATGAGCGCCTACGCCCTGTCCGGCGCGGCCCTGTCGCGACGAATGCAGCAGCCGCGTTTTCGCCGGGGCTTCGGGGTCTTCGTCGGGCTTCTGCTGATGACGGCGGCGGTGCTGATCGTCGCACGCCTCTAGACGCCGCGTCGCTTCGTCCTAGATTGATCGGGAACGCCGCCGTTCATGCTCCGTTCAGCCGTCAGCGCGCCCGAATGGGCGATCAAGGAGTTTGATCTTATGAAAGCCCTACCCTTAAAGACCCTGGCGATGACGGTGGCGGCCGGATTGGCCCTGGCCGCCTGCGCCACCGCGACGCCCTACCAGCCCGCCGGCCTGAACGGTCAGCGCGGCGGCTATGCCGAACAGCGGCTGGAGAACAACCGCTTCCGCGTTAGCTTCGCCGGCAATTCCGTCACTTCGCGCGAACAGGTCGAGATGGGCCTGCTGCTGCGATCGGCCGAACTGACGGTCCAGAGCGGCTATGACTGGTTCGCCACCGTCAATCGCGCCACCGACCGCGACACCCGTTTCGTCGGTTCGCCCGATCCCTTCTATTCGCGCTACAACAGCTTCTACGGCCCATACTGGGGCCCGTCGTGGCGCTACTATCGCGGCGGCTTCTGGAGCCCGTGGGATCGTTGGGGCGCCAATGATTTCGACGTGCGTCAAGTCGATCGCTTCGAGGCCAACGCCGAAATCGTGATGGGACGCGGCGCCAAGCCCGCCAACGATCCGAACGCCTTCGATGCGCGCGAGGTGATTCAGAACATCGGTCCGCAGGTCACGCGCCCGACCTCGTAAAACTGACGTGCGCCGAAGCCCCCTCCCATCAGGGAGGGGGTTTTTCTTAACCGACGCGCGGCGACTTCAGGCGGCGCTTGTTCGAATGGGTCGCCGGGGCCGCGCCCAGGTCTTCCGGCACCTCGCCCTTGAAATAGTATCTTTGCCAAGCCTCCTTGGCCGCATCGGGATCGCCGCTGGCCAGCCGCTGGTTGAAGTCGGTGCGCGCGCGGTTCCAAGCCTCGAACTGACCTTTCATCACCGGGTTGGATTCCAGGGTGCGGATGATCGGCTGGAACTGCTCGACCTTCTTGTGCTCGATCAGATTGATGAAGCAGAAGGGTTCGCCCTTCTCGAATGTGATCCGGCCGGGCCGGGTGAAGATCCAGTTCATCGTGAAGGGGAAGGGCAACCAGTCCGTCTCGATCAGGCCGACCAGCGGCTGGATCCCGTCCTTCACGTGGTTGGGCGACCCCGAACACATCATCCCCCAGCCCGGCGGCGTGCGGAACAGATATTGAGGATGAAGGGTCAGAACCCCGCGCGAGAAGTGCGAGGTGACGAAATGGTCCAGGTCGTGCTGGGGCCGGTCCGGCGTGATGACGATGTCTTCCTGGCGCGGGCCGCCGTTCCACTCGGCGGAAAAGCCGAACGGACACAAGATTTCCCATCCCGTGGTGTTGGCCATGTTCAGTGGCAGGCAGCGATAGGGGTGGCGGCTGATGAAGGCGTCCATCCAGTTGCGCGACTGGCGGCCGGGGATCAGATCCGGCGGCCGAGCCGTCATCGGATAGCATTCCAGTTCCAGCGGGCGCGTCTTGACGGTATCGACCATGGGACATTTCCTAACGCCCGAAACCCGACGGCTCAACCATGACGCCAGACTCCCTGCACGAACCCGCTTTCGACCGCGATCGCCTGATCGCCTGGATGGCCGAGAACGGCGTGGATCACGTCACCCACGATCACCCGGCCGTGTTCCGCGTCGAGGAGGGTCTGGAGCTGAAGGCCGACCTGCCCGGCGCCCATACGAAAAACTTGTTCCTCAAGGATCACAAAGGCCGGCTGTGGCTGATCTCGGCGCGTCAGGACACGGTCATCGACCTGAAGCAGGCGGCGGGGGCTATGGGGTCGAGCCGGCTTTCGTTCGGCAACGAACGGCTGATGGAGGAGATGCTGGGCGTCCGCCCCGGCTCGGTCACGGCCCTGGGTCTGATCAACGATGTCGATCACCGCGTGACCTTCGTGTTGGACCAGCGCCTGTGGGAGGCGGACGTCGTCAACTTTCATCCCCTGACCAACACGGCGACCACCGCCTTGGACCAGGCGGCGTTCCGGCGATTCATGGCGCTTATGGATCGCCAGCCCATCGTGTTGGACTTCGAGGCGTTGGGCGACGGCTGATCGTTGCGGAGGTCGCAGACGATGCCTAGACTCCGGTCATGGCGTTCGCGGACTTGTCGACACTGAGCATACCCGTCGTTCAGGCGCCGATGGCGGGGGTGTCCACGCCGCAGATGGCGGCGGCGGTGTCCGACGCGGGGGCGCTCGGCTCCATCGCGGTCGGGGCGACGAACGCCGAAGGGGCGGCGGCCATGATCGCAGACGTGCGCGACCGCACCGACCGCGCCTTCAACCTCAACCTGTTCGTCCACGCCGAACCGCGCCGGGACGCGGATCGTGAAGCCGCATGGCTGGCGGCGCTGGACCCGGTGTTTCGTCTCTATTCGCCAACGCCGCCGTCGGCCCTGAGCAGCCTTTACGACAGCTTCGCAGGCAACGACGCCATGCTGCGTCTGCTGGTTCAGACCGCGCCGCCCGTGGTCAGCTTTCATTTCGGCCTGCCGGGCGTGACCCAGGTTCGCGCGTTGAAGGCGACCGGATGTTTTCTGATCGCCACCGCAACCTGCCTGGACGAAGCGACGGCGGCCAAAAGAGCCGGCATGGACGCCGTGGTGGCCCAAGGCTACGAGGCGGGTGGTCACCGGGGTCTGTTCGACCCAGGGGCCGAGGATGCCCGTCTGGGAACCCTGGCCCTGACGCGCCAACTCGTACTCGGCTGCGGCCTTCCGGTCATCGCAGCGGGCGGGATCATGGACGGACAGGGCGTGCGCGCCGTCCTGGATAGGGGCGCCGTCGCGGCGCAGTTGGGCACCGCCTTCATCGCCTGCCCGGAGAGCGCGGCCGATACAGCCTATCGCGCCGCGCTGAACAGCGACGCCGCGCGCCATACGGTCATGACCACCGCCATTTCGGGACGACCGGCCCGATGCTTGCGAAACCGGTTCACCTCATGGGGCCAAACCGCCACGACGCCGGTTCCCGACTATCCGGTCGCCTATGATGCGGGCAAGGCGCTGAACGCGGCAGCCAAGGCCAGGGGCGAGTATGGCTTTGGCGCACAATGGGCGGGTCAGGGCGCCCCGCTGTCACGCGCCATGCCCGCCGCCGACCTGGTCCGTCTGCTGGATCGGGAAAGACGAGCGGCCTGATGTCGCCCGAAACACGCTGCGGCCAAATCGCCGCTTGATGCCGACGCATCCCGACGCCATCTGAACCGTTGACCCTGACCGATCTCTGCGCGGATTTCGCCCATGACCCTGCTCGACCCCACCCTGACCCCCGACGCCGCCGACCTGATCAAGGAAGGCACGGACGCCTCCTTCATGACCGACGTCATCGAGGCGTCGAAGCATCAGCCGGTCATCGTCGATTTCTGGGCCACCTGGTGCGGGCCGTGCCGCACCTTGGGCCCGGCGCTGGAAAAGGCCGTGCGCGCCGCCAAGGGGGCGGTGAAGATGGTCAAGATCGATGTGGACGCCAATCCGGCCTATGCGGGCCAGCTGCGGGTGCAGTCGATCCCGACCGTCTATGCCTTCGTCGACGGTCAGCCGGTGGACGGCTTCCAGGGCGCCATTCCCGACAGCCAGATCAAGGCCTTCATCGACAAGCTGACCGGCGGTCAGGGTGGATCGACCGAAACGGCGCAACTGCTTGAGCTGGGCGAGGAGTCTCTGGGCCTGAACGACTTCGGCGGCGCGGCCCAGGCCTTCGCCCACGTGCTGTCGATCGAGCCGGAGAACGAAAAGGCCATCGCCGGCATGGCGCGGGTCTATCTGGCGGGCGGCGATCACGAGCAGGCTTTGCAGACCATCGCCATGGCCCCACAGGACTCCAAGGAGCCGACGGTCCAGAGCGTGCGCGCCCAACTGGCCCTGGCGTCCAAGGCGCCCCATGGCGATTTTGCCGGCGCCTCGGCCGAACTGGAAGCCAAGGTGGCGGCCGATCCGAACGATCATCAGGCGCGTTTCGACCTGGCCGAGGCCCAGAGCGCGGCCGGCGACTTCAAGGGCGCGGTCGACAACCTGCTGGCCATCATCAAGGCCGACCGCGAATGGAACGAGCAGGCGGCGCGCAAGCAACTCCTCGTCATCTTCGAAGCGGCAGGGCTGAGTTCGGATGTCGCCAAGGACGGCCGTCGCCGGCTGTCTTCGATCCTGTTTTCCTAGGTTTGAGTCCATGCCCCAAGGCTATGTTCGCGCACTCGACCTGCCGCAGGTGATCCCGGTCTTTCCGCTGGGCGGGACCATCCTTCTGCCGCGCGGTCAGTTGCCGCTGAACATCTTCGAGCCGCGCTACCTGAACATGGTGGACGACGCCATGGCCGGGGATCGGATGATCGGCCTGGTCCAGCCCCAGGGCGGCGCCCCCGCCCTGCCCAGCCTCTCGCCCGTCGGATGCGCCGGCCGCATCACCAGTTTCGCCGAAACGTCCGACGGTCGTTATCTGATCACCCTGACCGGCGTATCGCGGTTTCGCATCGCCGCCGAACTGCCGTCAAAGGCGCCCTATCGCCAGGTGCGGGCCGCGTTCGACGCCTATGAGGCCGATCTGGTTTCGCCGCCCGAAGAGCCGGATTTCGACCGTCACGCCTTCCTGGATGCGCTGCGCGCCTATATGGCGCATCGGCTGCTGGACATCGACTGGGACACCGCCGAGACGGCCCCGATGGAGGCCCTGGTCAACAGCCTGTCGATGGCCCTGCCGTTCGAACCGGCCGAGAAACAGGCCCTGCTTGAAGCGATGGGTCTGATGGCGCGCGCCGAGGCCCTGACCGCCCTGATGCGGATCGACGCCGCCGATGGCGGTGACGACGTCGCGCCGTCCATGCAGTAGCGCGATGCGCCGTTGCCGCCTACAACGGCCTCAAGTAGCGCAAAGCGTGGTAGGCCGCTAGAAACGCCTCAAGTAGCGCAAAGCGCGGTAGGCCCAGAACAATGAGCGACGCCTTCAACACCCCCGTTTCGGTCGATCCCCGCCTGCTGGAGGTGCTGATCTGCCCCGTGACGCGCGGCAAGCTGACCTATGACCGCGAGGCCAATGAGCTGGTTTCGGCGGGCGCCAAACTGGCCTATCCGATCCGCGAGGGCGTGCCGATCATGCTGGCCGAGGAAGCGCGTCAGCTGGATTGATTTCAAACTCTGCTCATCCCCGATTTCGCGGGGATAAACGGATGGGGTTGCGGCGGAGCTTCGCCGCTCCAATTCCATAGCGCCTACCAATATGGAGAAAGCCTCGTCGATGCTGAAAATCGCCATCCAGATGGACCCGATCGAGGCCGTCGACATCGCCGGGGACACCACCTTCCTGATGGCCGAGACGGCACAGGCGCGCGGTCACAAGCAGTGGGTCTATGACTTCCGCACCCTGGCGCTGGAAGAGGGCCGCCTCTACTGCCGCGCCCGGTCGATCACGGTGCGGCGCGAGGCCGGAAACCACGTCGATTTCGGCGACTGGGAGACGCTGGACTTGGCCAAGGACGTCGATGTCATCCTGATGCGTCAGGATCCGCCCTTCGACATGGCCTATGTCACCGCCACCTATCTGCTGGAGACGGTCCATCCGAAGACGCTGGTGGTCAACGACCCGGCCCAGGTGCGTTCGGCGCCCGAAAAACTGATGGTCACGGCCTTCACCGGTCTTCAGCCGCCGACCCTGATCTCGGCCGATCCCGTCGCCTTGGCCGCCTTCCACAAGAAGCATGGCGAGGTGGTGCTGAAACCTCTGCACGGCAACGGCGGGTCGGGCGTGATCAAGCTGCGCGCCGACGATCCCAATCTGGACGCCCTGATCGAGATTCACGCCGCCGGCAGCCGTGACCCGCTGGTGATCCAGAAATTCATCCCCGCCGTGTCCAAGGGCGACAAGCGGATCATCCTGATCGACGGCGAGCCCGTCGGGGCCATCAATCGCGTGCCGGCCGAGGGCGCCGTGCGCTCCAACCTGCACGTCGGCGGCACCGCCATGCCGGTCGAACTGACGCCGCGCGATCTGGAAATTTGCAAGGCCATCGGCCCGACGCTGAAGGACCGCGGCCTGATCTTCGTCGGCATCGACGTGATCGGCGACTATCTGACCGAGATCAACGTCACCTCTCCCACCGGCGCTCAGCAGTTGAAGACCTTCACCGGGATCGACGCCACGGCCCTGATGTGGGACGTGATCGAAAAGAAGCGCGCCGCACAGGTTGTGTGAACGCCACTTGAATTAGATCTCAGTTCATGGTTCGTTCTCTTGCTGAAGCGGGAGAACGAACATGGTCGCGCGGGTCGTCACGGTCGCCTTCGACGGGGTGGAGGCCCGGCGCGTGGACGTCGAGGTCCAACTGATCGGCAATGACGGGCCGACCATCTTCAATATCGTGGGCCTGCCGGACAAGGCGGTCGCCGAAAGCAAGGAGCGGGTGCGCGGCGCCTTCGCCGGCATCGGTCTGGCCCTGCCCGCCAAGCGGATCATCGCCAATCTGGCCCCCGCCGACCTGCCCAAGGAAGGCAGCCATTTCGACCTGCCCATCGCATTGGCCCTGATGGCGGCCATGGGGGTGGTCGCGCCGGATGCGCTGGACGGCTGGGCGGCCATCGGCGAACTGGGGCTGGACGGTCAGATCGCGCGGGTGGGCGGCGCCCTGCCCGCCGCCGTCGCCGCCAACGCCATGGGTCTGGGCCTGATCTGTCCCGAGGCGACGGGACCGGAGGCCGCCTGGGCAGGCGACGCGCGCATCCTGGCTCCGCGCTCCCTCATCGGCGTGGTCAACCATTTCAACGGAACCCAGGTGCTGCGCGCGCCCACGCCCGGCCCGTTGGCGGCGGGAAAGGCCGTGCCCGACCTGCGCGAGGTCAAGGGTCAGGAAAGCGCAAAGCGCGCGCTGGAGATCGCGGCGGCGGGCGGCCACAATCTGCTGTTCGTGGGGCCGCCGGGATCGGGCAAGTCGATGATGGCCCAGCGTCTGCCCGGCCTGTTGCCGCCCCTGACGCCTCAGGAATTGCTGGAGACGTCGATGGTCTGGTCTGTCGCCGGTCTGATCGAGCGCGGCGCCCTGACCCGCGACCGCCCCTTCCGCAGCCCACACCATTCCGCTTCGATGGCCGCTCTGACCGGCGGCGGTCTGCGAGCCAAGCCTGGCGAAGCGTCCCTGGCGCACAACGGAATTCTGTTCCTTGACGAACTGCCGGAATATAGCGCCCAGGCCTTGGATTCGCTGCGCCAACCCCTCGAAACAGGCGAGATCGTCGTGGCGCGCGCCAATGCCCACATCCGCTATCCCGCGCGCTTTCAACTGGTTGCGGCGATGAATCCCTGCCGCTGCGGCCTGGGCGGCGCCGGACGCGGCGCCTGCGGCAAGGCTCCGCGCTGCCAGCGGGATTATCAGAACCGGATCTCTGGCCCGATGTTCGATCGCATCGACCTGACGGTGGAAACGCCGCCCGTCACCGCCGCCGACATGGCCTTGCCGCCGCCGGCCGAAGGCACGGCCGAGGCCCGGGCGCGCGTCGCCGCCGCCCGCGCCATGCAGGCCGATCGGGTGCGGGCCGCCGGCCTGGATTCAACGCAGGAACTTAACGCCCGCGCATCGGGCGACACGTTGGACCGGTTCGCCACGCCGGACGAGGCGGGGCGAATGCTGCTGATGCGGGCGGGCGAGGCCGGGGGACTGACGGCGCGGGGCTGGACCCGCACCCTGCGTCTGGCGCGCACCATCGCCGATCTGGAAGGATCGACCGGCGTCCTTCGTCGTCACATCGCCGAAGCCTTGATCTATCGCCGCGCCACCCTGGGGGCCGAAGCCGATTTCGACCGAAGGACCGCCAACCCCCATCGCTCGCCGTTCTCCCTACGCGAAGCCGAGACCGGACAGACGCCCTTCGTTCACGACGAACAGAGGCCGGCGGGCGGGGACAGATCCTTAACTCCGCATCGCTAAGGATCGGGTCTCACGGAGACCATGATGGCGCAGCGCCAGCCGACCCCGAACACCGACGCCCCCGCGCGCACCGCTGCCGATCCCGCCCAGCAATTCCTGCGGCTGATGAGCCATGAGATGCGAACCCCCTTGAACGGGGTGCTGGGCATGATCGGTCTTCTGGAGCGAACGCAACTGGATGGGGCGCAGCGCGCCTATGCCGAAAACGCCCGCCAGTCGGCCGAACATCTTCTGGGCCTGGTCAACGACCTGTTGGATTACGCACGTCTTGAGGCCGGCGCGCTGGAGTTCGACCTGGCGCCCGTCGATCTGGAGGGTTTGGTTCGGAGCGTCGCCGAACTGCTCAGCCCCCGCGCCCACGACAAGGGGCTGGAGATCGCTTGGGCCGTCGCCGCCGATGCGCCCGACATAATCGCCGACGAAGGACGATTGCGGCAGGTGCTGTTCAATCTGGCCGGCAACGCGGTGAAGTTCACCCCGTCAGGCGCAGTGCGGATCGTGGTCGAGCGGGTCGGCGGATCGGATCAACACCCGCTGCTGGCCTTTCTGGTGGATGACACCGGCCCCGGCGTGCCGGCGGAGGCCCGCACCCGCATCTTCGAGGAGTTCGGCCATGCCGACACTTCCGACGCCGTGCGCCAGGACGGCGCCGGCCTGGGCCTGGCGGTCGTGCGAAAACTGGCGCAGGCCATGGGCGGCTCGGTTCAGGTTCAGGACCGCCCGAACGGCTCCAACCGCGAGGCCGCCGGCCTCGGCGCCCGCTTCCGCTTCGAGGCGGCGTTCGACGCTGCGCCCCACCAACGCGACCAGCCGCTTCGGGGCCTCTCCATCGCCGTCCGGTCGCCCGACGCCTTCGTGCGGTCCGCGGCGCAGCTGCAGATCGAGGCGTCCGGCGGCTGCGTCGCCGTGCCGGCCCCGGTCACCCTGATCGATCATGCCGCCGCCGCTCCGGGCGAGCTGGCCGCCCCGCCCGCATCGGGCCGTGGGGTGATCCTGCTCAAGCCCGGCGAGCGCGATCTGATCGACCGCTACAGAGCCGCCGGCTTCGACGGCTATCTGATCAAGCCGCTGCGCCGCGCGTCCCTGGCGGAACAAGCCCTGGCCGCCGCCGGCGCCCGTCAACAGTCCGATGCGCCTGGCCTCCACCCCGATGAGGACGACCGGGTCGCGCCGATACGGTTCGCCGGCGTCCGCATCCTGCTGGCCGAGGACAACCCCGTCGGCGCCCTGCTGGCCCGCACCCTGCTGCGTCGCGAAGGCTGCATAGTCGACACGGCCGCGACCGGCGAGGAAGCGGTCGCGGCCTTGAAGCGCGCCCATTACGACCTGGTGTTCATGGATATGCGGATGCCGGGCATGGACGGACCGGCCGCCGCCCGCGCCATTCGGGCGGCTGGGGACCGGACACCGATCCTGGCCTTGACCGCCAACGCCTTCGCCGAGGATCGACGGCTGTGCCTGGAGGCCGGAATGGACGACCACATCGTCAAGCCGCTGGACGCCGACAGCCTGCGCGCCGCCCTGACCCGCTGGACGAAGCGCGACATCCGCGCCAAGGTCGGCTGAGTTACAGGCGCCCGCGTTTCCGGCCGCCGCGCCGGAGCCGTGCATGACCGACCAGCCTACCCCCGCCGTCACAGAGGCTGCCGACGTCGCCGCCCTGCGCCCACAACCCAAGGGCCTGATCGTCCTGAAAGCCGCCTTCCGCGAACGACGCACACTGGCCATGTTGTTGCTCGGCTTCTCGTCCGGCCTACCCTTCGCCATGTTGTTTGGAACACTGAACGCTTGGCTATCCGCTGTCGACGTGTCCGTCGCGACCATCGGCGTCCTGTCTTGGGTGGGCCTTTTCAGCGCATTCAAGTTTCTGTGGTCACCCGCCGTGGGCTTGCGCCTGCCTGGAGTCGGAAAGATCGGTCAGAGACGCTCATGGATGATCTGCTGCCAGATCGTTCTGGCCCTGGCCTTCGTCATCATCGCCCTGTCGCACCCCAAGGGCGGCGCCATCGGCTTCCTGGCGCTGGCGGCGGCGCTGGGCGCCTTCGCCTCTGCGACGCAGGACATCGTAATCGATACCTGGAGAATTGAGGCTGCCGACGACAATGCGCCGGTGGATCTGCTTTCAGCAGTTTATCAACTTGGCTTCAGAACTGCAGCCTTGATCGGCGGAGCCGGTGCCCTTGTTGTCGCGGACAATCTGGGCTGGCCGGCGACCTTTCTGATCGGCGCTAGTTTGATGAGCCTTGGTCTGCTCGGCGCTCTCATCGCGCCCGAACCCGTTGCGGCGACTTACCAGGAAATCTCACGTGAGCGCGTCGCCTCTCCAGGTCTGCGTCGCTTCGCCCTCATCATCACCTTGCTCGCCTGGGCCTGGGCGGCATTCATGCTGATCCGCTTCATGATCCTTGCGTTGACCACGACGCCCGCACCTAGCGCCGGCGAATTCATTCAGACGTGGGGATCATGGATCGTCGCTGCCGCTGTGCTTTTGCCGGCGACTCTTGCGGGATTTCTGGTGTGGCGCAGTCGAGATCGGCATGAAAAGTCGGTATCGCCAAGCCGGTCCGAGCGTTTCTATGACGCTATCCTGGCCCCGCTTGTCGAGTTGATGGGGCGATTGGGATGGGGTGCCCTGATCGTTCTGGGCCTGATATTGAGCTACCGGATCACAGACGGCGTCTGGGGACCGTTCGCCTATCCCTTTTATCTAGGCACTGAGGGCGGCGCCTTGGGTCGAACAATGACCGAGGTAGCCCTAGCGTCAAAGACCTTCGGCGTCTTCATGACCCTGCTGGGGATCGGTTTGGGGGGATGGGCGCTGATCGTGATCGGGCGGATGCCGTGTCTTTTGATCGGCGCTGTGCTGAGCGCCGCCACGAACCTGTTAATGATGGACCTGGCGATGGGCGCGCCCGTTATCCATCCTTTTATGCAGGCCACGGGTCTTTATGACCTTTTCGGCGTGTTCAAGATCAGCGAACCGCTGGCGCGCCTCATGATAGCCATCGCGGGCGAAAATATTGCTGGTGGTTTTGCGGGCGCCGCCTTTGTCGCGTATCTCTCGGCACTGTCGAACCGCCTGTTCGGCGCGGTTCAATTCGCCGTCTTCACCTCTCTAGCGCTATTGATAGGCACGCTGGGAAGGGCGCCGCTGGGAGAACTGGTTGATCGCGCAGGCTTCGCACCGATGTTCCAATTCGCCGCAGCGCTTGGTTTGGTTGCAGTCTTGTTCTGCATCATGGAGTGGGTCCGGCTGACTCTTGAAACGCGTCGTGTGCGTCTCAAGGCCAGCCAAGCCTGACGCCTCATTTTTTCAGGAAGCCGCCGATCATGTCGCCCACGCCGCCGGGCAGTTTGCTGAGAAGGTCGTCTGCGCCGTCGATCTGACCGCCCGGGGTCAGGCGGTCGATGGCTTCGGGAAGCAGGCCCGCCAGGGTTTCGCCCGCCTGCTGGGGTGAGACGCCCATCTTGGCGGCGATGTCGGCGATGGGGCCGTGGCCGATGACGGCGGTGATCTGCTCGGGCGTGATGCCGGCGTTGGCGCCGTTACCGACCCACGAACCGATGACGTCGCCCAGACCGGCCTGGCCGAACTTTTCAGCCAGACCGCCCACGCCGCCCTGGCCCTTCAACAGGTCGCCGAGGCCGCCAGCTGCGTCCTGGCCCAGACCCTTCACCACATTGTCGAGAAAGCCCATCGTTCATCTCCTGTCCGATGGGCCAACCTAACATCGTCATGCGACGGATGCGAGAAGGGCCCGCCGCAAAGCGACGGGCCCTTCGTTCGGGTTCGAAAGGATCGAACCTTAGTTCTTGGCGTCGTTCGCGCCGCTCGTGACAGCCGAACCGGCAGCCGAGACATCGCGGCCGGCGCCGGCGATCGTGTTGCAGGCCGAAACGGCCAGTGCAGCGGCGACGATGGACAGGGTGATGATCTTGCGCATGGAGGAAACCCCTTTGTTTGATATGGTCAAGCTCCGTCCAAACGCCGATCCCGGACTTGGGTTGCATCGGCTGGCGTGGAAAGCCGACGACGGCGAGGCGACGGGTGCGGCGTTCTGGTGTAAGAGCCGCCGCCATGCCTTTCACCGCGACCGTCCTGACCATGTTTCCCGAGGCCTTTCCCGGCCCGCTCGGCGTGTCGCTGATCGGCACGGCCTGGCGCGAGAAGGGGCTGTGGGACCTGGAAACGGTTGACATCCGCGCCTTTTCCACAGATACGCGCGGCTTCCTGGACGACACCCCTGCGGGTGGCGGGCCGGGGGCTGTGCTGAAGGCGGACGTTGTGGCCCGGGCGGTGGATAGCCTGCCGGGGCCGAAGCGGCCGCTTTTGTACATGAGCGCCAGGGGCAGGCCCCTGACCCAGGCGCGCGTCAAGGAATGGGCCAAGGCGGACGGGATCGTCGTGCTGTGCGGCCGTTTCGAAGGGGTGGACCAGCGGGTGCTCGATGCCCGCGGGTTCGAGGAGGTCTCGGTCGGAGACGCGGTTCTCGCCGGCGGCGAGGCGGCGGCGATGGTCGCGATAGAGGCGTGCGTGAGATTGATCCCCGGCGTGCTCGGCTCAGGCGACAGCCTGTCGTCCGAAAGCTTCGAGGACGGGCTTCTGGAACACCCGCAGTACACGCGACCGCGGACGTTCGAGGGGCTTGAGATACCCGAGGTGCTGGTGTCGGGCGACCACAAGAAGGTCGCACAATGGCGCGAGATGCAGCGGGAGAAGACGACGCGGGAGCGACGCCCAGACCTCTGGGAGGCGCATCTCGCCAAATCCCAGCGCAAGGCTTGACCTTGCGGACCTGCGGGGCCTGCCCCGCCAAATGACAGCTAAAGGGCGCAAAGCCCGAGGAGAAATGACATGAACATCGTTCAAACCCTGAACGCCGAAGAAAAAGCCCGCGTCCTGGGCGAGCGCAAGATCCCGGAGTTCCAGCCCGGCGACACCCTGCGCGTCAACGTGAAGATCAAGGAAGGCGAGCGTGAGCGCGTTCAGGCCTTCGAAGGCGTCTGCATCGCCCGCGACGGCGGCGGCATCAGCGAGACCTTCACCGTCCGCAAGATCTCGTTCGGCGAAGGCGTCGAACGCAAATTCCCCATTCTGTCGCCGAACATCGAGTCGATCGAAGTGAAGCGCCGCGGCGTCGTGCGTCGCGCCAAGCTCTATTATCTGCGTGATCGTCGCGGCAAGTCGGCGCGTATCGCCGAGCGCCAGACGGTTCGTCCCGCCAAGGGCGCCGTGGTCCCGGAAACGGGTTCGTCCGACAAGGCCGGCGACGAGGCCTGATCCACCCCGTGGCGCGCGTGTTTCAGCGCGAACGGGCTTGATGCCGAAATGACGAAGGCCCCGGCGATGACGCCGGGGCCTTTTTCAATTCCGTTCTGGGTCTGCGACCTATTGAGGAAACAGCGGGTTGGAGGCGTCGCGCTGGCCCTCCAGACTGTGTTTCAGGGCTTCCATCTGGTCATGGTCGGTCTTTACCGCCGCAAAGGCGCGCCGGACCGTCTCGCGGGTGGTCGCCGAGATGCCGGTGTCTTCCATCGCCTTTTCGTATTTGCCGGCGATGAAGCCTTCGCCCGAGTTGATGGAGCCGACGACGGAATCGTCGTTCCGCAGAAGGGCGTGCTTCACGTCCAGGAACGCTCTGTGCGCCTTGGCCAGGATCGAACCGTGCGGCTCGGGATCGCCGCCCAGGCCCCGCACGGCGTTCGACAGATCGTCAACCACCTGCTGGCGTTCGGCGCTGCGACGTTCGAACAGGGTGCGATAATGGGGGTCCTGCGTCTGTTCGGCGGCTTCGCGATAGCCATCGGCGCTGTCCAGCGTCGTCTCGATCAGGCCGTTCAGAATCTTGATGTCGTGGGCGTTGGGGTTGCTCATCTCGTCCATTCCTTCCGCAGTTGCGGTTAAACGGCGAAATGGGCGGACGGGGCTAAGGTTGCCCCCTGCGACATCAAAGTTTGGTGCGAAGCGACCAAAGCTCGGGGAAACAGCGCTTAGTCAAGGTCGAGGCCAGATAGGCGGAGCCCTCCGTTCCCCCCGTGCCGCGACGACGACCGATGATCCGCTCGACCGTAACCACGTGCTTGTGTCGCCACGTCAGCAGGGCGTCGTCCAGATCGACCAGCTTTTCGGCCAGCTGATAAAGCGCCCACCACCGTTCGGTGTCGCGATAGACCTCCAGCCAGGCCGCCTCCACGGCCTCTGACGGCTCGTAGGGCTGGGTCACGTCGCGGTTCAGCACCTCGGCTGGAACGGGCAGGCCCGCCTTGGCCATCTGGGCCAGGGCGTCGTCATAGAGGCTGGGCGCGGCGATGGCGTCCTCCAGAGCCGCCAGGGCCTGGGGGCGGTCAGAATGAAACTTCAGGAAGCTGGCGTCCTTCAGGCCCAGCATGGCTTCCAGACGGCGGAACTGGTCGCTCTGGAAGCCCGAGGACGATCCCAGGGAGCCCCGGAACCGCAGATAGTCCGCCGGCGTCATGGTCGACAGGATGTCCCAGCTCTGGGTCATCACCGCCTGAATGCGCGACACCCGCGCCAGGCTCTTGTAGGCGGGCACCAGGTCGCCCGTGCGCACCATCGACTGGGCCAGGGCGACCTCGTGCAGGATCTGTTTGAGCCACAGTTCCTTGGTCTGGTGGATGATGACGAACAGCATTTCGTCATGCTGATCCGACAGCGGATGCTGGGTCGAAAGCAGATCGTCCAACGCCAGATAGCCGGCGTAGGTGATGTCGCTGGATTGGGTCATGCCCGCCTATCGCCTGCGTCGGCAGGCGACGCAAGCCAGGGGCTTAGTGCTGGCCCTGGCCCGAGACGTTGGCGGCCATCTGACGGCCGGCGTCGAAGGCGTCGCGCGCCCCTTTGTAGATGAAGCCGTAGGTCGGATAGACCGTGGTGCCCAGATCGTTGATCGGATTGTACCAGACCTTGACCTGCGACCAGTCGTTGGAGGGCGAGACGTCGACGACCGTGACGTTCTCCTCGACCTTGCCGCGGCTCCCGCCCCAGTTGGCGTGCGTCACACGCACGACGCGGTCGGTCAGAATGTCGGAGACGACCGCGACATGGCCCCGGCTCATGCGGCCCTCGGGACGGAAGACCAGGACCGAACCCGTTTCCGGCGCCTTGCCGGTGCGGAAGTTGGCGGCGGCCTGACGCCACCAGGTCCAGGCGTCGCCGAAGATGTTGATGCCCGAGAACATCCGCGCGAAGGTCACGCACTGCCAATACGGCTCATCGGCCTTTGCGGAAGAGGGCACTGCGCCCAACGCAAAAAATCCGAGGGTCGCCGCAACCGCGGCGGCTTTGAGCCGTTTCGTCATACTGGGGTATCCCGACCCGTCCTTGGGATGCCCTTTAGGCCACGGGTTCACGTCCCGTAGCAAGTTGTTTCGGCATATCGGCGTGCAACGGGTTGTGGATTGCGCTGTGCGCCTTTTTATCCGCCCAACCCCGCAAAGCCTTGCGCGCCGGGCGTTCGATCAGATGATAGGATGCAGCCGCCACCACCGGCAGCAGGGCCAAAATCGCCAGCCACACGAAAATTTGAAGCTGCTTGTCTGGTGCGTCGAACAGCTTTGCGGCCAGTCCCACCGACAACAGTTTCCACGGCACGCAGACCATATAGACCGAATAGCTGATCTCTCCGAGATAGACGGCGGGTCTGGACGCCAGCCAACCGGCGCGGTCGTTCGGCAGCGAGGCCAGCGACAGGATCAGGGCGCCGGCCAGCAACACCGTCACCCCGTCCCACAGTCCCAGGGCGGCGCTGAGCACCATCAGTCCGAAAGACGCCGCTGAACACAGCCACGGCGCCCGCAGCGGCGCACGTCGGTAAACCAGATAAAGGGCGCACCCCAGGGCGAAGCACGGCACGATCCGCAGCGCGCCCCAGCGGATGGTCGCCTCGGTCAGGGGAAAGCCTGCCATCTGTTCGAAAACGAAATAGAGAATGACCATGAAGGCAGCGGCGCCGGCGACGGCGGCGACCGGACGGTGACGCGCCCGCCAGAAGACTAAGGCGAACAGGGGGAAACACAGATAGGCGAACCACTCCGCCGAAATCGACCACGACGGATGGTTCCATCCCGCCACCGGCGCCAGCCCCCAGGCGTGTAGCATCAGAAGATTGGCCGGCAGCGACGACCAGCTGAGCACATTGCGGTCGACGCTCATGCCCGCGGCCAGCGCGGCGCCGGCCAGCAAACCCACGCCGATCAGGGTGGCCAGATGCAAAGGATAGACCCGCGCCACCCGCGCCCACAGGAAGCTGCGATACGAAAACCGCTTCTCGCCCGCCGCCTGCAGATAGACGTGGCTGAGAATGAAGCCCGACAGCACGAAGAACAGCTCCACCCCCAGATAGCCCTTGGCCACCAGGCTGGACGGGCCGGCGCCGGCCAGGTTTTCCCAGAAGGTGTAGATCGCCACCCAGACGGCCGCGCCAAAGCGCAGGGCGGTGATCGGTCGAAGATCTGCGGGCGTCTGGACGGGGGTCATGGCGTCACCTTGGCACATCAGCCTTTTCGAACCGTGAAGGCGCGCAAAGGTTGTGCCGAGCCGCCCCCGCCCGCCGCCTAGCCTGCCCAGACGCCGTGAAAGCCCGCCGGCAGGGCGATATCCGCCTGCCAGGTCGCGACGGGTCCGTCCTCGATCCGGGCCACGTCGAACACGTGCAGTTCGGTTCGCCCCGCCTTGAGATTGATCGAAGGGCCGACCAGCCAGGCGTCGCTCTCGGCCGTCGCGTCGGGTTTGGGCACGAAGACCGCCTCCTCCACCACCTGGTCCGTGCCGAAGGTGAACCGGCGAGAACGGCCGGTGGCCCAATCCTGCACCGCAAGCCCCGTCGGCAGGGGCCGCCCCTGCGTCTCCCCGGCCGTATGGGCGGTCAGGCTGCGTCTGCGCCCGGCGCGGCGGGGGTCGGACTTCGGAAACTCGCCGATGGCCTCGCTGGTGAACATTTCCGCGCGACCGTCGGGCCGAAGGGTGATCAGGGCCAGTCGCGCCGGATCGCCGGGCACGACGCCCCGCCCCTCGACCAGCACGCGCGCGCCATCCACCGCGAAGCGTGGATCGGCGCTGGCGGCGACGTCGAAACGGATCGTGCCGTCCGCTTCGGCCCAGGCGTCGCCCAGGTGGAAGTGGAAGAAGCCGGGCAGATCGTAGAGCCGGCTGCGGGTCAGGTCGTTCTTGTCCAGAACCATGACCTGCGTCCCCATCTCGGGCCGCCACGCCAGACCCGAGATCACGGGCGCGCCGTGGTTCTGGAACACCCAGGGCTGCAACATCAGGATGATGTGGCGGTCGGTGGCGGTGAAGTCATGCATATAGCTGGCGCGCGGCAGGCGAACGATCTGGGCGTCGTTCAGACTGCGATCCGGGTTCAGCCGCCAGATCACCGCCCGGTCGCCGGCCAGGCCCACGTTCCAGACCGTGCCGTCTGGATCGTAACGGGGGTGCGGCTGGAACGGCATTCCTTTCAGATCGTCGCGCAGGGTCACGAAGCCCTGGGTCGACAGGTCGGACGCCTTCATCGCCAGCGGCGATCCCGCCTCCCACAGGGCCCAGACCTGATCGCCCACCATCATGACGGCGGTGTTGGCCGCATTGGCTTCGTCGTTGGAGCCGACACGGGCGCGTGCGTCGCCCGCCGTGCCGAAGCCCGGCGTGACCACGGCGTTCAGTTCGGTTTCCGTCCGCCGCTTGGGCGTGTCTGCGAACCGGGCCTCCAGCGTGGCCTGGCCATTCTGAAGGCGGAAGGCGCGCATCAGCCCATCGCCGTCGAACCAGTGGCTGACCGATCCGCCCGGGCGCCGGAACCTGCCCGGTCCGTTGCGATAAAGCGCGCCCGACAGCCCAGCCGGCGCGCGACCATGGATCAGACGCATGGCCTGGCGGGCGACGTCGCCGTCCACATCGCGGGTGGCGATGGCCCAGTCCGCCGCGGCATCGAGCGCGGCGGCGGCGCGAACCATCTCGGGCGTGGCGACGGCGGCCGACAGGGCGGCGGCGCCCATCAGAAAGGAACGGCGAGAGGGGATCATGATCGGCTCCTGACCCTGCCGTTTACTTCAGGTCGATAGACTGGACGGCCGCGCCGACCATCGCGAACTTCGCCTGTTCCCAGGTCGCCGGCCCCATCATGCCGACCGCCTTGTTGGAAAAGGCATAGGGTTCAGTCGGCATACCGAACGGATTGGCGTTCATCTTGCCGTCGCCATTCAGGTCGTGGAAGGCGCGCACCGCATAGTCGCCGTCCGGCAGGTTGTCGAATACGACCTGCACCTGACCCTCTGCCCCATCAACCACGGCGTAACGGGCCGGCTGGCCTTCCCCCCCATAGTTGGCCGCGCTGTTGAACACGGCGACCATGATCTTGCCCTGAGGCGCTGCGGACGGAAAGGCGATGGTCAGGTCGCCGGCGAAGGCCGGCGTCGAGACGACGGCGGCGGCGACAAGCGCAATGACGGGGGTGGCGAAACCAAAGGTCTTCATGGCGTGGATCCAGTGCAGGAGAGAACCGACGACCGGCTCTCGATGACCCAACCTTGCCGCCGCCCTCGCCCCGGGGCCACTTCACTTGCGGCGACGCCCGCCCGCCATTCGCGAATGCACGTCGTCCGCCATTCGCGAAGCGCCAGCGAACAGGCCAAAAGAAAAGGCCCGGAACCTGGGTTCCGGGCCTGTCTCTCTGAGTGCCGCCAACCTGAACCTAGTCCAGGGTGCGCTTGATCTCTTCGACCGTGAAGCACTCGATGTAGTCGCCTTCCTTGATGTCCTGGAAGCCCTGGAACTGCATACCGCACTCCTGGCCCGCCGTGACTTCGTTGACCTCGTCCTTGAAGCGTTTGAGCGTGTTGAGGGTGCCCAGTTCCAGAACCACCACGTCTTCGCGAACGATGCGAACCCGCGCGCCCTTGCGGACCACGCCTTCCGACACCCGGCAACCGGCGATCTTGCCGATCTTGGAGATGTCGAACACCTGCAGCACCTGGGCATTGCCCAGGAAGGTTTCGCGCTGCAGCGGCGCCAGCATACCGGACAGCACGCCTTTGATGTCGTCCAGCAGGTCGTAGATGATCGAATAGTAGCGGATCTCGACGCCTTCGCGCTCGGCCAGATCGCGCGCCTGTTTCGAGGCGCGGACGTTGAAGCCCAGGATCGGCGCCCCGGCCGACTTGGCCAGGTTGACGTCGCTCTCGGTGATGCCGCCGGCGCCGGAATAGACCGTGCGGGCACGCACTTCGTCCGTGCCCATCTTGTCCAGCGAACCGACGATGGCTTCGGCCGAACCCTGCACGTCCGCCTTGATGACGACCGGCAGTTCCGAGGCCTTCTTGGAGCCCAGCTTGGCCATCATGTCGACCAGCGACACCGAGCCGCCCGACACCTGGGCCTTTTCGCGCTTCACCCGCTGGCGGTATTCGGTCAGCTCGCGGGCGCGGGCTTCGGATTCGACCACGGCGAAGACGTCGCCCGGCGACGGGGCCTCGTCCAGACCCAGGATTTCGACCGGGACGGACGGACCGGCTTCGGTCAGCTGTTCGTTGCGCTCGTTCAGCAGGGCGCGAACCTTGCCCCACGATCCGCCGGCGACGACGATGTCGCCGCGCTTCAGCGTGCCACGCTTGACCAGCACCGTGCCGACCGGGCCGCGCCCCTTGTCCAGCTTGGCTTCGATGACCACGCCCTCGGCCGAGCGATCGGCGTTGGCGCGCAGGTCCATGACCTCGGCCTGGACCAGGATGGCTTCCAGCAGGCCGTCGAGGTTCATCCGCTCCTTGGCCGACACCTCGATGATCTGGGTGTCGCCGCCCAGGCTTTCGGCGATGACTTCATATTGCAGCAGCTCGTTGACGACCTTCTGCGAAGTGGCGCCCGGCTTGTCCATCTTGTTGACGGCGACGATCAGCGGCGCCTCGGCGGCCTTGGCGTGCTGGATGGCCTCGATCGTCTGCGGCATGACGCCGTCGTCGGCCGCGACCACCAGAACCACGATGTCGGTGACATTGGCGCCGCGCGCCCGCATCGCCGAGAAGGCGGCGTGGCCCGGGGTGTCCAGGAAGGTGACCTTCTGGCCGTCTTCCAGACGCACCTGATAGGCGCCGATGTGCTGGGTGATGCCGCCGGCTTCGCCGCCCGCCACGTCCGTCGTGCGCAGGGCGTCGAGCAGCGAGGTCTTGCCGTGGTCGACGTGGCCCATGATGGCCACGACCGGCGCGCGGCTTTCGGACGCCTCGGCGTCGTCGGCCTCGCCCAGGAATCCGGTTTCGATGTCGGATTCCGACACGCGCTTCACCGCCATGCCGAACTCCTCGGCCACCAGTTCGGCGGTGTCGGAATCGATCACGTCGTTGATCTTCATCATCAGGCCCTGACGCATCAGGAATTTGATGATGTCGACGCCGCGCACGGCCATCCGGTTGGACAGTTCCTGCACGGTGATGACGTCGGGGATGACCACTTCGCGCGGACGGTTCGGCGCGTCGGTGGATCCACCCTTGCGCTTTTCCTTCTCGCGTTCGCGAGCGCGGCGGACCGAAGCCAGCGAGCGCATCCGCTCGGCGGCGTCGCCGTCGCCGACGACCGACTGGATGGTCATGCGGCCTTCGCGGCGCTTGGGCTCGCCACGCGTGCGGCTGACGGCCTTGCCGGCGTCGGAGAAACGCTTTTCGCGATCGTCATCACGACCGGCCGGACGGCCGAAGCCTGCGCCGGGCGCACGGGCCGGGCGCAGAACATTGGCCTCTGCCGGAGGGGCGTTGGGGGTCGGACGACCGCCAGGGCCGGTGCGCGCACCGCCAGGACGGGCGGCGCCGGGCGCCGGGCGCGGGTTGAGGGCCGAATAGCGGACCGGCTCGGCCGGCTTGGCGCCTTGCGGACGCTGGCCGCCGGGGCCCGGACGCGCGGACTGCGGACGATCGCCTTGCGGGCGGTCGGTCTGCGGACGATCCGAATAGGCGCGATCGCCGCCGCCCATCGCCTGCTCACGGGCCGAACGACCGCCGAAGGCGGGACGTTCGGGCGCGGCGCGCTGGGGATTGCCGGGCTTGGGCACGCGCTGGCCGAAGTTGACGACCGGGCGAGCCGGAGCCGCCGGACGGGCCGGGGCGGCAGGCGCTGCGGCGACAGGGACGGCCGGAGCCGGCGTCGGCGTGGCAGGCGCGGGCGTCGGCGCAGCGGCGACAGGCTTGGCCGCAGGC
>CAUPWX010000021.1:0-60194 GCA_963515305.1 uncultured Brevundimonas sp. | reverse complement strand
GCTCGCCTCGCCGCCCAGACCGCCCGTTCCGACCGCGACACCGAGGCCCGCGACCGTCAGGGCCGTGAGCAGCGCCACGGCAGCCTGACCCGCGCCCGCGACGGCTGGGTCGCCCGGTCCAACGACAGCGCCGCCCGCGTCGCCGCCCTGGCCAAGGATGCGGACAGGACCGCCGCCCTGCTGAAACAGGCCGAGGTCGCGCCCCAAGGCTTCGCCGAACAGCGCGGCAAGCTGCTGGATGCGCTGACTGCCGCCGAACAGAGGAAACAGGCCGCGTCCGATGCGATGGCCGTCGCCGAAAATGGGGCGACCGAGGCCGATCGCGCCAGCCGCGCCGCCGAGACCGCCGCCAGCCAGGCCCGCGAGGCCCGCGCCGGTTTGTCCGCCCGCGCCGAGGCCGCCGCAGAGAAGCTGACCGAGGCCGACGCCACCCTGCGCGAGACGGCGCAGATGTCGCCGCAGGACCTGGGCCAGAAGCTGACCGACGACGCCATCGCCCGCCCGCCCGACGCCGCCGGCGCCGAGAGCCTGCTGTACGGGCTGGAGCGCGAACGCGAGGCCCTGGGCGCCGTCAACCTGCGCGCCGAGGACGAGGCGGTCGAATACGGCGACCGGCTGAACAGCATGAAGTCCGAGCGCATCGACCTGACCCAGGCCATCGCCAAGCTGCGCGACGGCATCGACGAGTTGAACGCCGAAGGGCGTGAACGGCTGATCGCCGCCTTCGACGTCATCAACACCAATTTCAAGACCCTGTTCGAGGCCCTGTTCGGCGGCGGTCAGGCCGAGCTGAAACTGGTCGAGAGCGACGATCCGCTGGAGGCCGGGCTTGAGATCTACGCCTGCCCGCCCGGCAAGCGGCTGTCGGTCATGAGCCTGATGAGCGGCGGCGAACAGGCTCTGACGGCGGCGGCCCTGATCTTTGGCGTCTTCCTGGCCAACCCCGCGCCCGTCTGCGTGCTGGACGAGGTGGACGCGCCGCTGGATGACGCCAACGTCGACCGCTTCTGCCGGATGCTGCACGAGATGCGATCGCGCACCGACACCCGCTTCATCGTCATCACCCACAACCCCGTGACCATGAGCCGGATGGACCGCCTGTACGGCGTGACCATGCCCGAACGCGGCATGAGCCAGCTGGTCAGCGTCGATCTGCACCAGGCCGAGACGCTGGTCGCATGATGACCCTGCTGCTCGCCCTTGCCGACCCCGCCCTGGTGGAGACGGGCGTGGGCCGGTTCGCACAGTATGCGGACGTGGCCTCCGTCACGCGTGAGGGGGATGTGGCGCGGATGCGAAGCCTGCAGGTGGCGGAACAGGGCTTTCATGTCGGCGACGTCCTCTATGTCGGCGGCTGGTCGCGGTGGGCGTTCGACTGTCGGGCGATGACGGCGGATCGGTTGGACTTCTCCTCCTTGAGGGCGGATGGGACGGAAGGGCCGGCGACGGCGGATCCCGCTCCGGCCTACGAGGCCGCGCCGGGCGGGGATGCGGCGGAGCTGCTGGCCGTCGCCTGCGGGGACGAGCGGCAGCACGAGACGCTGACGCTGGACCAGGCTGTCAGACGGGGACGAGCGGCGCTGGCGGACTGATCGGCCGCGCCTCCCCTTGCGGCCACTCCAGGCGGTCGCGCGGCAGGGCTTCGCGGCACTCGTCGCGCATGAAGGCCATCAGCTTTTCGCGGATCTCGCAGCGCAGGTCGAAGGCGACGGGGGCCGAGCGGGCGCTTGCCAGGCAGCGGACCTGGAGCACGCGCTCGGTGATGTCGGTGACCTGCATCACCTGGACGTCGCCGTCCCACAGCTTCGAGCTTTTGACGATGCCCTCGAACGCCTCGCGCAGCCGATCGATCGGGGCCTCGTAATCGACGTAGAAGAAGGCCGTGCCGATCAGGCGGGCGTTCTCGCGCGTCCAGTTCTGAAACGGCTTGGTGATGAAATAGGACAGGGGCAGCACCATCCGGCGCCAGTCCCACAGCTTGACCACCACATAGGTCGAGGTGATCTCTTCGACATTGCCCCACTCGTTCTCGACGATGACGGCGTCGTCCAGGCGGATCGGCTGGGTCAGGGCGATCTGGATGCCGGCGACCATATTGGTCAGGATCGGCTGGAGCGCCAGGCCAGCGATGATGCCGACGACGCCGGCCGAGGCCAGCAGGCTGACGCCCCACTGGCGGAAACCGGCGATGGTCATCAGGGCCAGACCCACGGTGACGATGAACAAGATAACCTTGGCCACCCGCTGCAGGATGCGGGTCTGGGTCAGGTGTTTCCTGGCCAGCAGATTGTCCTCGACGGCGATATTGTACCGCTTGAGGTGCATCACCGACCACATATCCAGCACGCCGGACGCCAGCCAGCCCAGGGTCAGGATGAAGACGAACAGCAGGACGGCGCGGATGTCGGCCGACGGTTCCGGGTGCATCGGCGAGACGGTCACGCCGATGCCGACGCCGATGATGATGATCAGGACGCGCAGCTTGACCCGCGCCCGCTCGACCACCCCGCGCCAGAAGACGTCCTTGTTCCTGACCACCCGGCGCAGGATGGCGAAGACGATCTTGTGCGTCAGCCAGCCGCCGCCGACGAAGACCAGCAGGACCAGACCGATCACCGCCCATTCCGGCAGCCAGTCGAACTGATGCCACAGGGCGCGGACTTGGCGGGTCAGGGCGATGATTTCGGGAGGCATGGGTGACCTAACGCATCAGGGACGGACGGGTTTAGCGACGTCCGGCCGCAGCCTCCGTCAGATCGGCCAGGCGCTGGGCGGCGTTGGGAATGGCGACGCTGCGCGCGGCGGCGGACATGGCCGTCAGCCGCTGCGGGTCGGACAGGACGGCGGCCAGGGTCGAGGCCAGATAATCGACGGTCAGGTCGTCTTCCAGAATGACCTGGGCGGCGCCGGCGTCGGTCAGGGCCTTGGCGTTCAGGCGCTGATGGTCGTCGGTGGCGATCTTCAGGGGGATCAGGACGGACGGCAGGGCCGCGACGGCCAGTTCGGCGCAGGTCGAGGCGCCCGAACGGCCAACGACCAGATGTGCGGCGGACAGGCGTTGGGCCATGTCGCGGAAGAAGGGCGCGACCTCGGCCTCGATCCCCGCATCCAGATAGATCTGGCGGGCGGCTTCCAGGGTTTCCGGGCGCGACTGCTGCTGCACCTTGAGACGACGGCGCAGCGCCTCGGGTAAGGCTGCAAGCGCACGGGGCGTCGTCTCGGACAGGATGCGGGCGCCCTGGCTGCCGCCGGTCACCAGGACATGGATGGCGCCGTTATCGGCGGGGGCGACATAGGGGCGATCGAACAGGGCGCGGATCTCGGCCCGGACCGGCGAGCCGACAACGTGGGAACGGCCCTGCACCTTGGCCGGCGCCTTCTCCAGCGTGGGGAAGGACGAGGCGACCTGGTTCACATAGGGGGCCAGGATGCGGTTGGTGCGGCCCAGGACCGCGTTCTGCTCATGGATTACGGTCGGGCGTTGCGAGGTCACTGCCGCCACCAGGGCCGGGGCGGACGGATAGCCGCCGAAACCCACGACGACGTCGGCGCCCAGCCGGTCAAAGGCGGTTCGCGCCTGCATCACCCCCTTGAATATGGCGACGCCGGCCTTGACCAGGCCCAGCGGGCCGGAGCCGGTGGCGGCGTCCAGCGCCAGACGTTCCTCGGCCGGAAAGGCGTGGGCGTATTGCTCGCCCCTGTGGTCGGTGGCCAGGACCACGCGCCAGCCGCGCGCCGCCATCTCGCGCGCCAGGGCCTCGGCTGGGAACATATGGCCGCCGGTGCCGCCGGCGGCGACGACGCAGAGCATGGACATGAGACGGGCTCCGGGAGAAAAGAGAGTCTGAATAGTCTGAAGTTCAGACGGCGGGCAGGCAAAAACACCGTCTAATTCGTCTAATTGGCCTGAAGTCGGCGGTGAGGCGTCCGGCTGGGAAATGGGGCGGCGACAGGATCGCACGGTTTGGGGGGATGGGTAGCGGAATGCCGCTGGTCGGCCCTAAGAGATTGGGATTGTTCAGGCTTGCTGCGCAAAGAACGCTGGACGCCCCTCTCTTTCCGTCAGATCAACCGCCTGCCGATGGTCAGGCTGGCGCCGGGTTCGTAGGCGCCGGGGCGGCGACGGGTCAGGGCCAGGGCGAAGCCCATCGTCAGGCCCATCGCCAGCATGGACGAGCCGCCGTAGCTGATGAAGGGAAGCGTCATCCCCTTGGTCGGGATCAGGTTCAGATTCACCGCCACATTGATGCAGGCCTGAAGCCCGATCAGCATGAACAGGCCCGCGGCCGCCGTCTGTTCGAACGGGTCGGTCAGCTTCATGGCGCGGCGCATTCCGCGCACGACGATGAAAGCGTAAAGGCCGATCATGATCAGGCTGAGGACCAGGCCGAACTCTTCGGCGCCGACGGAATAGATGAAGTCGGTGTGCAGGTCGGGGACGTGGCGTTTCATCACCCCCTCGCCCACCCCGCGGCCCAGAAGGCCGCCCGCGCGAATGGCCTCTGACGCGCTGTCGATCTGGTGGGTGTCGGTCGTCTCGGGCGAGAAGAAGCGGCTGAGGCGGTCGCGCATATGGCCGAAGACGAAATAGAGCGACACCAGCCCCGCCATGCCCAGACTGGCCAGCACCGCCATCCATTTGAACGGCACGCCTGCCATGAAGAAGACGGCCATGAAGGTGGTGGTGATCAGCAGGGTCTGACCGATGTCGGGCTGGATCAACAGCAGGCAGACGGTCAGGGCGTAGAAGCCGAAGGCGATGGTGACGCCCGGCACGCCCTGGCCCTTCTGGGCCTCGGCGAACATCCAGGCGGCGAAGACGATCAGGCCGGGCTTGGCGAACTCGGACGGTTGCAGACTGAACGGACCCAGGTTCACCCAGCGCGCGGCGCCCTTCACCGTGTCGCCGATGAACGGCAGGGCGGCCATGACCACGATGGCGCCGAACAGGGCCAGCACCGCGATCCGCCGCACGCCGCGCGGCGACATCAGCGAGGTGGTCAGCATGACCGTCAGGCCCACGCCCGCGAACACCATCATCCGCCAGGAATAGTGGAAGGGATCGGTGATCGATTCATCGGCCAGGATGGCGGCGGGGCTGGAGGCGAAGCTGAGCGAGACGCCAAGCCCCATCAGAGCCAGGGCCGCGCCCAGAAGGCCGCGATCCACGGTCCAGAACCAGCGGGCGATCAGGCTCTGGTCGTTGCGGGAAAAGGCGGGGGTGTAGTGGGCGCTCATGCGGCGCTCTCCGGGGTGGGAGCCAGGTTCAGCACGGCGGCGCGGAAGGCCTCGCCCCGCGCCTCGAAATCGGCGAACTGGTCGAAACTGGCGCAGGCGGGAGACAGGAGGACGATCTGTTCGCCCCCGGCGGCGGCGGCGTCTGCGGCGTCTGCAGCGGCGGCGGTGACGGCGGCGTCCAGGGTGTGGGCGATGACGTGGGGCGTGTCGCCCAGGGTTTCGGCGAAGGCTGGAGCCGCCTGGCCGATCAGATAGGCCCGGGTCACGCGCGGGAACAGGTCGGTCAGATCGTCGATGCCGCCGGCCTTGGGCACGCCGCCCGCGATCCAGAAGACGGAGGGATAGCTGGCCAGGGCCTGACGCGCGGCGTCGGCGTTGGTGGCCTTGGAATCGTTGACGAAACGGACCGGGCCGATCTGGGCGACCGTCTCCATCCGGTGGGCCAGGCCGGGGAAGGTCAGCAGGCCCTTGACCGCAGCGGCGTGGGAGACGCCCAGCGCCAGGGCGGCGGCATAGGCGAAGGCGGCGTTCTGGGCGTTGTGGCGGCCGGGGAGGGATCGGGCGGGTGTGAGGTCGGCGATCCGTTCGCCATCTTTCATGATGACGCCGGCCTGCGCCACATAGCCTTCTCCCCTTGCAGGAGAAGGGTCGGAGGAAACCGTGATCACGCGCCGGGCCAGATCGCGCGCAATCCCCTGCCCCCATGGATCGTCCACGCCGATAATCGCCACCGCGCCCGGCCTTTGGCCTGCGAAGATCCGCGCCTTGGCGGCGACATAGCCCGCCATGCCGCCGTGGCGGTCTAGGTGGTCGGGGCTGACGTTGGTCAGGATGGCGACGTCGGGGGCGAAGGTGGTGGTCAGGTCCAGCTGGTAGCTGGACACCTCGATCACATAGACGGCGTCGGGCGTCGGCTCGGGCAGGGCCAGGACGCCGATGCCGATGTTGCCGCCGACATGGACGGTCAGGCCGGCCGACTTCAGCACCCAGCCGATCAGGGCAGTGGTCGTGGACTTGCCGTTGGTGCCGGTGATGGCGACGACGCGGGGTCCTCCGGTCAAGCCGGAGGATAACGAGGAATACGAGGCGATGGCGCGGGCGAACAGTTCGACGTCGCCGATGACCGGCACGCCGGCCGCCCGCGCCCGCTCCACCGTCCAGTGCGGTTTCGGATGGGTCAGGGGGGCGCCGGGCGACAGGACCAGGGCGGCGAAACCGGACCAGTCGGCGACGGTCAGATCCTGAACCTGGAAATCCTCCGCCTGGGCCTGCATTCGGCCCGAGACGCCGTCGTCCCACAGGATGGGGATGGCGCCGCCGGCCTGGAGCGCGCGCGCGGCCGTGATCCCCGACCGTCCCAGGCCGAAGACCGCGACCCGCCTGCCCTCGAAACCGGGAACGGGGATCATCGGATCAACGCAGTTTCAGCGTGGATAGGCCGATCAGGGCCAGGGCGCCGGCGATGATCCAGAAGCGGATCACCACGGTCGATTCGGGCCAGCCCATCTTCTCGAAATGGTGGTGGATCGGGGCCATCAGGAAGATGCGTTTCTTGGTCAGCTTGTAATAGCCGACCTGGATCATGACCGAGGCGGCCTCCATCACGAACAGGCCGCCGACGATGCCCAGCACCAGCTCGTGCTTGGTCATGACGGCGATGGCGCCCAGCGCCCCGCCCAGGGCCAGGGAGCCGGTGTCCCCCATGAAGATCTTGGCCGGAGGGGCGTTGTACCACAGGAAGCCCGCCCCGCCGCCGATCATGGCCGCGCAGAAGATGGCCAGTTCACCCGAACCGGGGACGTGGTGGATCTGCAGATACTGGGAGAAGACGAAATTGCCGGCCAGATAGGAGATCACGCCAAAGGCCCCGGCGGCCATCATCACCGGCACGGTCGCCAAGCCGTCCAGACCGTCGGTCAGGTTCACGGCGTTCGAGAAGCCGACGATGGTGAAGGCGGCGAAGGCCACATAGAACCAGCCGATATTCAACAGCACCGCCTTGAAGAAGGGGAAGGCGATGGACGTCTCAAGCCCCGGCGAGGTGGGCGAGACGGTCATCCACAGCACGGTCAGGACGCCGGCGATCACGGCGACGACGGTCTGGGCCAGGAGCTTCTGTTTCGAGGTCAGGCCGGCCGAGGTCTGTTTCGTCACCTTGGCGTAGTCGTCGATGAAGCCCAACACGCCGAAAGCGGCGGTGACCAGGCTGACGATCCAGATATAGGGGTTGGTCAGGTCACCCCACAGCAGGACGGCGACGCCGATGCCCGCAAGGATCATCAGCCCGCCCATCGTGGGGGTGCCGACCTTGGACAGGTGGCTGACGGGGCCGTCGTCGCGAATCGGCTGGCCCCGGCCCTGTTTGGCGCGGATCCAGTTGATGAAACGGCTGCCCATGGCCACGGCGACGATCATGGCGGTGGCCAGGGCCAGGGCCATGCGAACCGTCTGGTACTGGACCAGGTTCAGCAGCGGATACTGGTGCGCGACGTCGGCGTAATAGAGGTAGAGAAGATAGAACATGGTTGTTCCCTACTGCGTCGCGGGCGGCGTGTCGCGGCCTTGCAGAGCGGCCAGTGCCTTTGCGACCAGCGACGCCTTGGACCCGTTGGAGCCCTTGACCATGACCACGTCGCCGGGCGCGACCAGCAGGGCGGCCTCGGCGGCCAGCTCGGCGGCGGTTTCGCGCCACAGGCCGCGACGCGACACCGGCAGGGCGTCGTAGAGCCAGCGCATCTGCGGCCCGGCGAGATGGATCAGGTCCAGGCCCGCCGCGTCGATGGGACCGGCCAGGCCTTCATGCAGGCTGCGGCTCTGGTCGCCCAGTTCCAGCATATCGGTCAGGACCACGACGCGGCGGCCCGAGACCGCGCGGGCGCCCAGGCTTTTGAACCCGGCGGCCATCGACAGTGGATTGGCGTTATAGCTTTCGTCGATCAGGGTGAAGGCGCCGTCGGGCGTCGTCACCGTGCGCGTCTGGCCCCGCCCGGCCAGCGGCTGGAACCCGGCCAGGGCCTGAAGCCCCGTTTCCAGCGGCACGTCCAGAGCATCCAGCATCAGAAGGACGCAAAGGCTGTTCAGCCCCCAGTGAACGCCGGACTGGGCCAGGCGATAGTCGATGCGGCGGCCGAACAGTTCGGCGGAGACGGCGGCGCCTTCGGCGTCGGGCCGGAAATCCAGCAGGCGGGCGTCATGACCGGCCTGAGTTCCGAAAACGACCAGACGGGCCTGGACGGCGCGGGCGGCGTCGGCCAGCACGCCCGCATAGGTCACGTCGCCATTGGCCACGGCCGTTCCGCCAGAAACCAGACCCTGGAAGATGGCGGCCTTTTCGCGCGCCACCCCGGCCTCGCCGTCGGCGAAGGCTTCGATATGGACCGGGCCAACGGTGGTGATGCAGGCGGCGTGGGGGGCGACGAACCGCGACAGGGGCGCGATCTCGCCCGGCGCATTCATACCGATCTCGAACACGGCGCGCTGCGTCTCGACCGGCATCCGGGCCAGGGTCAGCGGCACGCCGATGTGGTTGTTGTAGCTCTTGATCGAGCCATGCGCGGCGCCGGCCAGGTCGAGGCCCGCCTTGATGGCCTGGGTCACGCTGGTCTTGCCGACGCTGCCGGTGACGGCGCCACGCTTCACATGAGGGGCGCGGTCGCGGGCGGCGACGCCAAGCGCCTCCAGGCCGTGCAGCGTATCGGGGACGACGACACAGGGGCCGCCCTCGACCGGGTGTTCGACCAGGGCGCAGGCGGCGCCGGCGGCGAAGGCGGCGGAGGCGAACTCATGCCCGTCGCGCGCGCCTTTCAGCGCCAGGAACAGGTCGCCCGGGACGATCTCGCGGCTGTTGTAGGTCAGGCCCGTGATCGGGCGGTCGTCGCCATGCAGCACGCCGTTCGTGGCGGCGGCGACTTCGGCGGCCGTCCAGAGCGGGCGGGCGGGCATATCAGGCATTCAAAGACAGGGCCTCGGACGCGACGGTGGCGTCGTCGAAGGGGTGGGTCACGCCCGCGACGATCTGACCCTGTTCATGCCCTTTTCCGGCGATGACCACCACATCCCCGTCGCGCATCATTTCGACGGCGGCGACGATGGCGGCGCGACGGTCGCCGATCTCGATGGCGTCGGCGCAGCCGGCCCGGACCTGGGCGCGGATGGCGGCGGGGTCTTCGGAACGGGGGTTGTCGTCGGTGACGATGGCGACGTCGGCCAGACGCCCGGCGATGGCGCCCATCAGCGGACGTTTGCCCGTATCGCGGTCGCCGCCGGCGCCGAACACCACGATCAGACGACCGGTCGCATGGGGACGCAGCGCGTTCAACACCGTCTCCAGCCCGTCGGGGGTGTGCGCGTAATCGACATAGACCTCGCCGCGCGCGTTGTCCGCGCCGATCCGTTGCAGACGCCCCTGCGCGCCGGTCAGACCCTCAAGCGCGCCGATCACGGCGTCAGGCGCATCGCCCGCCGCGATGCACAGGCCCGCCGCCACCAAGGCGTTCGACGCCTGGAAGGCGCCGGCCAGCGGCAGCAGGATGTCGCGCACGTCCCCGCGCACATCCAGGGTCAGGCGCTGCCCCTCGGGCGTCGCCTGCCGGCCGATCAGCGTCAGGTCGCGCCCGCGCTCGCCCACGGCCATCACCCCCAGGCCCGCCATGATGGAGGCGGCGGCGAAGGCGGAATAGGCGTCGGAATCGGCGTTCAGCACGGCGGTGCGACCGCGCGGCAGCAGGGTTTCGAACAGGCGCATCTTGGCGGCGCGATAACCCTCCATCGTGCCGTGATAGTCGAGATGGTCCTGCGTCAGATTGGTGAAGGCGGCGGCCTTCAGCGCCACCCCGTCCAGACGCCGCTGATCGATGCCGTGGGACGAGGCCTCCAGCGCGACGTGGGTCACGTCCTTCCTGGCCAGTTCGGCCATCAGGCGCGCAGCCTCGGCGGCGTCGGGGCTGGTCAGGCCGGGGCCGGTCAGGGCGTAGGTCTTGTCGCCCTTCTGCCCGACGACGCCCAGGGTGCCCATGCTGGCGGACTTGTGGCCGACGCCGGCCCAGATCTGGCGGCAGAAGGCGGCGACCGAGGTCTTGCCGTTGGTGCCGGTCACGGCGACGCAGGTCTTGGGCTGGGCGCCATAGAAGCCGCGCGCCGCGATGGCGTAGGCCCGGCGCACGTCGCCCGAGGTGACCAGAACCGGCGCGGCGCCATCGGGGGTGTCGGCGGGGGCCAGAACGGCGGCGGCCCCCTGGGCCAGAGCCTGAGGAATGAAGGCGCGGCCATCGGCGGCCGTGCCGGGCAGGGCCACGAACAGGGCTCCGGGCGCGACCTTGCGGCTGTCGGCCGTGACGCCGGTGATGACCGGGTCGGAGGCCACGTCGCGGCGCAAGAGGTCGGACAGGTGAAGCGCGCTCACAGGCCGTCCCCCGCCACGTCCTGGTACTCGGGGATTTTCTCGCCCGAAGCCGTGCGCCAACGGTCCTGGCGCCGTTCGACGCCCAGGAAGCCGGCGATGCGGTCGGCGATGTTTCGCACGGCGGGCGCGGCGACATAGGCGCCGGTCTTGGGATAAGTCCCCGGTTCGTCCATCACGATCAGGATGGCGTAGCGTTTGCCGTTCAGCGGTCCATCGACAGGGAAGACCGCCGCGAAGGAGCCCAGCGCGTGGCTGGGGTCGTAACGGCCGCCGACCAGCTTGTTGGCCGAGCCGGTCTTGCCGCCCACGCGCAGGCCGGGCGCATCGGCGAACCCGCCCGAACCCTTGACCACATTGCGCCGCATCAAATCCAGGATGGTGCGCGAGGTTTCCTCGGTGACGACCTGCTGGGGCTGGGCGCCGCGCGCCCCGCCCTTTCGCAGGCTGAGCGGGATCATCCGCCCGCCGTTGGTCAGGGCGCCCATGGCCTGGATCATCTGGGCCGGGGTGATCATGATGCCATAGCCGAACGACAGCGACGCCAGGGTCGAGTTGTCCCAACGGCGCGGGGCGACGGGCTTGGCCGATTCCTTCAGCTCGATCCGGGCGGCGTCCAGCAGGCCCAGCCGCTGGAAATAGCTGCGCATCACGTCCGGCCCCATCTGCACCGCCAGTTGCGAGGTGCCGATGTTGGAGGAGTGCAGATAGACTTCCTCCAGGGTCATGACCCGGTTCTGGGCGTGGAAGTCCTTGATCTTGCGATCACCGATCTGGAAGGCCTGGGAGGCGTCGAACAGGGTGTTCATATCGGCGCGGCCGGTATCGAGGCCCGCGGCGACGGTGAAGGTCTTGAACACCGACCCCATCTCATAGTGGCCCGAGACGGCGCGGTTCAGCGTCGCCCCATCGGGGGCCGCGCTGCGATCGGACGAGTTGAAGGTGGGCCAGGACGCCATGCCCAGCACCTCGCCCGTCTGGACGTCGGTGACGATGCCCACGGCCCCCTTGGCCTGGTTCTTGATCGCGGCGGCGGCCAGCTCGTTTTCCAGCACGCCCTGGACCCGCAGGTCGATGGACAGGGGGAAGGCCTCGCCGCGCTGACCCGCCGCGCGGATTTCGTCGTTGAAGGCCAGTTCGGCGCCGGACACCCCCTGCCCGCCCGTGTCGGCGTCGCCGATCAGGTGGACGGCCGAGGTTCCCAGCGGATAGGCGCGGCGATCCTCAGGCTCGAAGGTGACGCCGCCAAGGGCCAGGTCGTGGACGGCGGCCTTTTCCTGCGGCGTCAGGCCGGTCAGGGCGATCAGGCGGCGTTCGCCGCCCAGCACGCGCCTCAACCGCTCGCTGGAGATGCGCGGCAGGGCGCGACGGATCTGGCGATAGGCCAGGTCGCGATCCCAGATCTCGGCCGGGTCGATATAGAGGCCATAGTGAACGACGTTGGTGGCCAGCAGCTCGCCGTTGCGATCCGTCAGGTCGCCACGCACCAGGGCGTCGGGATTGGCGCCGCCGCCCCGCCCGCCGGCAGGGGCCAGCAGCGCCTTGTAGGAGGCGCCCAGAGCCAGCCCGGCGAAGACGCAGGAAAACACGATCAGGATCAGGAAGATGCGGACCCGCGTGTCCTCTTCCGGCCGGGCGTCGGCGCGGGCGCGTTCGAACCCGTGCTCCAGCCGCCAGACCAGCTCGGACAGCCAGCGCCAGAAGGGCGACAGCCGACCCTGCAGCCGCTCCTGGAAATCGGCGCCGGGCGCGGGGCGGTGATAGCGATGATCCTGAACGCTCATTGCGGCGCCTCGTGAGCGGGCGCGGGCGCGGCGTCGTCGGAAATGGCGGGGGCGACCGGCGCCGGAGCGGCGGCGGGCTTGGCCTCAGATTTCGGGCTGGCGGGCTTCAGCGCGGTCAGTTGGCCCTCGCCGGCCTGGCGATGAACGTCGACCGGGGCCATGCCGATCTGGCGCGACAGAGCCTCCAGACGGGCGGGCTGCTCCAGTCGGGCGACCTCGGCGCGCAGCAGGCGGACGCGCCGGCCGTTCTCGCGGATGTCCTGCTCCAGCTGGGCGATGCGACTGCTTTCGCGAGCCGCCGCCGCCTTGGCCGCATAGACGGACACGATCATGATGGCGACCAGGGCCACGCCGATGATCTCGATCCAGCGCACGCCGCGCACCTTCCAGTCGAACAGGCGCTGAAGGGCGGTGCGGGAATAGGTGAAGAAGGGCGCCGTGGTCATGCCGCAGCCCCCGCTCTGATCGGGCCGGAAATCCTGCCCCAGGCCGGGGCGTCGGTGCGGACGGCGGCCCGCAGCTTGGCCGAACGGGCGCGGGGATTGGTCGAACGCTCTTCGTCGCCCGCCTCGCGCGCCCCCTTGAACGACAGGGTGAAGCTGGGCTTGCGCGGATCGACGGCCATAGGGGCGTGACGCGAACCGGCCGGCGCATTGCCGGTGCGCTCGGTCAGGAAGGCCTTGACGATGCGGTCTTCCAGCGAATGGAAGGTGACGACGGCGAGACGCCCGCCGGGCGCCAGGGTCGCCTCGGCCGCCTCCAGCCCGCGCTCCAGCTCGCCCAGTTCGTCGTTCACCGCGATGCGCAGCGCCTGGAAGACGCGCGTCGCCGGGTGGATCGGCGCGCCGCGACGACCGCCCAGAGCCTTTTCGACCACCTCGGCCAGATCCAGGGTGCGGGTGAAGGGCTGTTCGACGCGGCGGCGCAGGATGGCGGTCGCGACGCGGCCCGACTGACGTTCCTCGCCATACAGTTTGAAAATATGGGCCAGAGGCCCGTGATCCCAGCCGTTGACGATGTCGGCGGCGGTCGCTCCATCGTCAGACATCCGCATATCCAGCGGCCCGTCGCGCATGAAGGAGAAGCCGCGCTCGGCCTGGTCCAGCTGCATCGACGAGACGCCGATGTCGAACACGGCGCCGTGCAGACGCGCCTTGCCGCTGTCGGCGAAGGAACTGTCAGCGAAGGCTTGGGCCAGACCCGAGAAGGGGGTGCGGATCAGCTGGAACCGGCCGGGGAAGTCGTTGGCGACGGCGTTGGCGTGCGGCTGGACCGTCGGGTCGCGATCCAGACCGATGACCTGGGCGCCGGTCTTCAGGATGGCGCGGGTATAGCCGCCGGCGCCGAAGGTGGCGTCGATCACGACGTCGCCAGGACCGGGCGCCAAGGCCTCGATCACCTCGGCCAACAGGACGGGGGCGTGAGGGGCATTAGGGAGAGCGTCGGTCACGATCCGCCTCCCGCCAGCTTCATCTGGGCCGCCAGCTTCAGGGCGCCGATCTGGGCCATGCCGGCCTTGGCCAGGGCGCGCTGTTCGGCGCGGCGGGCCGCCCATTTCTCGCGCGACCAGATCTGGAACCGGTCGTTCAGGCCAACAATGACGACGGTGTCATCCAGGCCCGCTTCGCTGCACAGGGCTTCGGGCAAGGTGATGCGACCGCCGGAATCGTAAGCCAGGCGCACCTGTTCGCCCATGACTTGCCATTCCAGCGCCGAGCGCTCTTCCGAGCCGAACGGCAGGGCCTCGATCATCTCGGCATAAACGGCGAACAGGCGGTCGCCGCCCGCTTCCAGGCAGTCCGCTTCGATGGAGGGAAAGATGAAGACGCCGCCGGCGGCGCCGTTTTCGGCCGTGCGGAAATCATTGGGGATCAGGAGACGGCGCTTGCCGTCCAGCTGCTTCTCATAGGTCGAGAGAAACACGCCCTGCCCAATCGAGCCCTTCGGCCCGTCCCTAGATGCCCTGACGAACGCCCGCCGCGCCCGCCTCTCAGCCCCAAAATATGATGCTGGGATAGCATGGGATCAAATGGGCCTCAATGGGATCGAAGCCAAGATTTAACCATGTTTTGACGTGTGACGACTTAAGTACGATTGAACACAAGGAACATACACGGAACAAACGAAGTATTCACAGCCTGTGCAGCGTTCTAACCTTCCCTGACCAGACAATAGGTTAACGACCGCCAAACGGCGGGATCGCTGCCAGAACACTGAAATGCGGGGATAATCCGAAATCGGACCAAGGCATCGCGCGAGCCACCACCGGATGGGCGGGTGGAAAGCCCTGCTAACGGGCCTCAAGTAGGCCGAAGGCCGATAGGCCCAATAAAAAAGTATGCCAGACGGCCTGTAAGCCGGGTTTTGTTCCGCGTCCGAGGACACGGCGACGATCATTCCTCTGGACCGCCCATTGCTGAGCGGTTCTCGCGACCTACCCGGACGTCCGGGGCGGTGAACCCTGCGGGCGAACCCGCGCGACGTCCCTATTTGGTCTTGCTCCAGGCGGGGCTTGCCATGCCGTCGACGTTGCCGCCTACGCGGTGGGCTCTTACCCCACCCTTTCACCCTTACCGGCCTCGCAAGGCCGGAGGTTTGCTTTCTGTGGCGCTATCCCTCGGGTCGCCCCGGGCGGAAGTTATCCGCCGCCTTTTCACCGTGGAGCCCGGACTTTCCTCGACGGACGCGAAGTCCGCCGCGACCGCCCAGCCGTCTGGCGCGCGCTAGATGCGCGTAACCGGAGCGAAGGTCAATCCAGCACGCCCGTCACGCTTTCGGCGCTGGCCAGTTGGAGCAGGCCGACCAGGCGGGCGCGGGTTTCGCCGTCTGCGACGCCGTCGACGCGGGCGGGGCGCCAGTGGCGCTGGAAGGCGCGGACGGCGGTTTCGGTTTCGACGTCATAGTCCGAGCCGGGCTTCAGGCCGTAGCCCAGGCGATGCAGGCCGGCGCTGAGCACCATGGGCCCGATGCCCTGATCGCCCTTCTGCAATAGGCCGCCCAGGGCCTGGATGCGCTCGGCGGCGGGTTCGAACCACAGGCCGTGGCCGGCCTCGGCCAGTTGTTTCCAGGGAAACAGTTCGCCCGGATCGGTCTTGCGCTCGGGCGCCAGATCCGAGTGACCGATGATGCGGTTGTCGGGAATGGTCCAGCGGGTGCGAATATCGGCGATCAGGGCGACGACGGCCTCGATCTGGGCGTCGGGAAAGGCGCGATAGCCGAACTCGTGGCCCGGATTGACGATCTCGATGCCGATGGAGGCGGCGTTGCAGTCGTCCTGGCCTTGCCAGACGCCGCGACCGGCGTGCCAGGCGCGGCGTTCCTCGGGGACCAGATGGAAGATGCGGCCGTCTTCCTCGACCATATAGTGGGCCGACACCTTGGCGTCGGGATCGCGCAGGCGCGCCAAGGCGGCCTCGCCCGTCTCCATGCCGGTATAGTGGAGCACCAGCATATCGGGCGGCGCACGACGCGCGTCGAAGTTGGGCGAAGGCGCGTCGATGAAGGCGATCATGGGGAAAGGGCCGCCTCAGCGGCCGTTGCGTTCCCAGCCGTAGGCGACCCAGGCGCCGTCCACCTTGTGCGCCTCGATCACTTCAGGATCGCCGGCGCGACGACGCGGCGTAATGGTGCGGCGCGTCCGCATGACCAGACCGACCAGAAAGACCAGAACCCCGGCGAACAGGGCGATCACCGCCACGGCGGCGGCGGTGAAGACGGCCAGCACCGCGCCAACGGCCATGGCGCAGACGGCGGCGATCATGCCGGCGAGCCACATCACCGAGGCGACCAGACCGTTGGGACGGCGGCGGGTGGCGAAACCGATGGTGGCGAGACGTTCAGGCTGGAACATGGATCATCCTTTCAGGCGATCCGGGGAACGCCTGAACCGCAATGTCGGTCCATCGGGCCTTGCGGTCAATGGACTGCGGCGCTGGGCCGCGCGACATTGCTGTCAGAACGTCGGCCGGTCAGAACATCGGCTGATCGGCCAGGACGACGGCGCCCTGGCTACGCATCCGGTCGCTGTCGATCCGCTGCATGACGGCCTGGGCCTGGGGATCGGCCATGACCCCGCCCAGCATGACCAGAGCCTTGGCCGCCTCAGTCTGGACGCCGAACATTTCCGACAGGGCCTCGAACGTCGATTTCTGTCGGGGGAAGTGTTTGAAGCGCACCGCCTGGTCGGCCGGCAGCTTGGCCAGTTCCTTGGCCTTGGCCACCGCCTCGGTCAGGCCGCCGAGCTGATCGACCAGCCCCAGCGGCAGGGCCTGAGCGCCGGTCCAGACGCGACCCTTGGCGATTTCGCGCACCCGTTCCACCGGCAGTTTGCGGCCCGTTGCGACGCGGGTGACGAAGTCGTCGTAGATGCGGTCCATCGAGCCGGCGAAGGCCGCGCGCTGGGCCGGAGTGAATTCCTGCGTCGGCGAGAAGGCGTCGGCATAGGGGCCGCCCACCGTCAGTTCACGCATATCGACGCCGAAACGACCAAGCGCATCGGCCAGCACGAACTTGCCGCCGAACACGCCGATCGAGCCGGTCAGGGTGGTGGGCTGGGCCACGATCCAGTCGGCCTGGGAACTGACCCAATAGCCGCCCGAGGCGGCATAGGCGCCCATCGACACCACCACCGGCTTGCCCGCGCCGCGCGCCGCGCGCACGGCGGCCAGGATCTGTTCGGACGCCTCGGGCGAGCCGCCGGGCGAAGAGACGCGGAAGACGATGGCCTTCACGTCCTTGTCCTCGATGGCGTCGTAGATGGCCTCGGCCGTGTCGTCGGAATGGATGGAAGAGCCGCCGCCGAAGCCGCCGCCGCCGCCCCGGCCGGTGACGATGGCCCCCTCGCCGCCCACGATGGCGATGGCGTTCCGGCCCGATCCGGTGCGCTCGCCCTTCTGACTGACATATTTGCCGAACTCGACGATCTCGGCGCCGCGACCGGCGCGCGCCTTGACGGCGGCCTCGGCCTCCTCGACCTGGCCGACCTTGTCGATCAGCCGGTTGGCCAGGGCCTGATCGGCGGTGTAGGGGCCAGCCTCGATCACGGCCTTCAGCGCCGGGGCCGCGATCTTGCGATCCAGGGCGGCATGGCCCAGGGCGCTGTCGTAGAGCGAGGTCATCCAGGCGGTCATGGCCTCGCGGTGCGGGCCGGTATAGTCGCTCTGGGTGTATTCATTGACGGCGTTCTTGTATTCGTAACGCTGCTCGAAATCGGCCTTCACGCCGTATTTCTGGAAGGCGCGGCCCAGAAACAGGCTGTCGGCCGAGAAGCCCGTGGCCTGGAAGCCGGCGGTGTTCTGCATCCACAGCTCCGAGGCCGCGGCCCCGATCATATAAGTCGACATCACCGCGCCCATCGGAGCGAACCCCTGGCTGTGGGCGATGACCGGCTTGCCCGAGGCGCGGAAGCGGTGGATGGCCTGGCGCAGTTCGTCGGCGGTGGCGGGGGTGACGCCCGCCTCGGGCAAACGGATCAGGACCGCCTTGACGCTGCTGTCGCCCTGCGCCTGCTGCAGGCCGTCCACGACCTGGGTCAGGGCCAGGCCCGAACCGCCGAAGGCCGCGAACGGATTGGACGAGGGCTGGTCGCTGATCCCGTCGCGCAGATCCAGCTCCAGCACCGTATTGGCCGGGGTCGTCGGCTTGGACGACGAGGCGACGGCCACCGTCAGCAGCACCACCGGAATGACGACGACGAACAGGATCAACCCGGTGAAGACACCAAGGACCGTCAGGAAGAATTGTTTCATCGGAGGGGAAACGCGCGCTCGCAGGCCGGAAATGGCGTCGCCAGCATAGGCGGCGCGCGGCCGCCGTCAAATGACACGCGTCCATGATCGACGCCGATGTTGCGATGCAGCGGCGACGATTGATGCGGGGGCCGGAAATCCCTATATGAGCCGCCTGTCGGCGCGGCCTGAAATCGCGCGTGTGTTACGAGGAGACCGGGCGATGCTGGTCACCCTGATGAAGTCCAAGCTGCACCGGGCCACGGTGACCCAGGCCGATCTCGACTATGAGGGATCGATCGCCATCGACATGGACCTGCTGGACGCCGCAGGCATCTATCCGCACGAACAGGTCGATGTGCTGAACATCACCAACGGCGCGCGCTTCACCACCTACGCCATCGAGGCGCCGCGTGGCTCCAAGGTCATCGGCGTCAACGGCGCCGCCGCCCGCCTGGTGCAGAAGAACGACAAGGTGATCGTGGTCACCTATGGCCAGATGCCCCAGGAAGAGGCCCGCCAGTGGAACCCGAACGTGGTGCTGCTGGACGACGCGAACGCGATCAAACACGTCTGATCGGGCTGTCGCCGCAGTCGATCAAAAAAAGCCCGCCGGCGACGGCGGGACTTTTGTCTTTTTCAGCCGATGCGATCAGCGGGCGAGGTCATAGACGCCCGAGATGTCGATCCGCACCGTTAGTTCCCCCGCGGCGACCGGAGTGCTTTCGGCGCGGTCCATCGCCATGGCGCGCACGGCGAACATCGGCGCGGGCGGGGGGGCGGAATAGCCGCCGCCTTCCGTCAGATTGCGGATGCCCGACAGCTGGACGTTCAGCGACTGGGCGTACAGCTGGGCCTTGGCCTGCAGGTTGCGAACGGCCATCTGGCGCGCCTGGTTCTCAGCGGCGGTCGGGTCTTTCAGGCCAAAGCTGATGCCGTCGATCTGATTGACGCCGGCGGCGACCACGGCGTCGGCCGTCGTGCCGACCTTGGTCAGGTCGTTGATGATCACCGTCACGCGGTTGACCGCCTCATAGCCGCGCAGCTTGGGCGGCTCGTTCTGCTGATAGTCATACTGGGCCGACAGGTTCAGGCCCGAGGTCTGGATGTCGCGCTCGGCGATGCCGGCGCGGCGAAGGGCGGCGACCACGCGCGTCATCTGCGTGGCGTTGTCGCGCATCGCCTCTTGGGCGGTGGCGGCCTCAGTCTGGACCCCGAAGGTGATGGTGGCCATGTCCGGCGCGGCCTTGACCTCGCCATAGGCCGACAGGTTCAGCGACGGCGCGGGTTGCATCATATGCATGGCTCCCATCGAGGGTTCGGCCGTCTGCGCCATCGCGCGCGGCGTGGCGGCGGCAAGGAAGGCGGCGGCCGCGACGGCGCCGCCCAAGGCCAGGGTGTTGAAGGACAGGGACTTCGTCGGGGCGGCCAGGGCGCGGGTCATGCGGTCTTCTCCGTAAGCGATCCAGGACCGGCGCTGGCCGATCCGTTGCAACGACCTTGGCCGTTCTTGCCTGAACGAACGCCCGCACCCGGTTTGCAGTTTCCGTTCATCTTCGTGAAATCGACGAAAGATGGCCTTCTTGGCCGCCCCGGCTTGGCAAGCCGCGCCCGCGCCTGCTAGGCGAACCGCCTGCACCGAGGCGCGCCTTGGGGGCCTGTAGCTCAATGGTTAGAGCCGACCGCTCATAACGGTCTGGTTGGGGGTTCGAGTCCCTCCGGGCCTACCACCCCCCTTGTTTTCGGTAATGGAAACAAGGGGTTTAGATGGTTTGACACTCAGGGTTTGACACTGGCCGTTCTCTTTTCGGCCTTTTCCAGCTTGGCGATCGCCGTGTCCGCCAGCTTCGCTTGGTCGGCCGAGCGCGTGTAGGTCTCGACCTCGTCGAGGCTGGTGTGGCCCAGGACGGCGGCGATTTCCTTGGTCGTTGCGCCGGCCTCGGCGAGCCGGCGGCCCGCCGCCTTGCGCAGGCCGTGGGGGGTGCGGCCCGGCACGCCGGCGAGCGTCGCGCGCTCCACGAACCAGCTGGTGAAGCCAGCCGGCGAGAAGGGCCTGCCGTATTGGGTCAGGATGAAAGTCATGCCGGCGCCATGGCGGGCGATCTCGGCTTTCAGGCGCGGGTGCACCGGGATCCAGATCGGGACGTCCGTCTTGTCCTGGGTGACGGCGATGCGGCCATTCTTGACGTGCTGCTGGCCCATACCGACGACATCCGATCGACGCACGCCCGTATAGAGCAAGAGGTATAGAGCGAGCCGTTCACGCGTGCCCTCCCCCCACTTCGCTTCGAACGTCTCGATCTCGGCTTCAGACCACGGAATAAAGCCCTTGGACTTGCGCTTGCGGGCCTTGGTCTCACGCACGGGGTTATCCTTGCGCCAGCCCAGTTCGACGGCGACGGCGAAGGCCTTCATCAGGCGCTTGCGCAGATTGCGCTGGGCGCCGGGCCGATCGGCCATCTGATGGAAGATGCCGTTCAGATGCTGCGGCTCGATCGAGACGGCGGACCGGCCGCCCCAAGCCCCGGCCCGAAAGCGATCGAGGATCTGGCGATACGTCTTCTGGGTCTGTGGTTCGAGATCGAGGAAGTCGGCCGAGCGATAATATTCGACCATCAGGTGGTTGATCGAACGCGGCTGGACCTTCGTCGCCGGGTCAGCCTTAGGCGCGCGACCGTGCGCGACGGCATAGGCCGCCATAAACTCGGCCGAGCCGGGATCGCCCGGCAAGCCGACGGTCGCATACCCCTTGCGCCGATAGTAATGGCGGATCCGTCCATGGCGGTCTTTGAACCGCTGGACATAGGCCAGGTCGATCGTCGCCATGCCGTTCATTGGGGCAGAACGTCATCCCACTCGTTCCGCCCGCTCGCCTTTGCTGCGGCGACATCCATCCGGTCGCCCAACACCAATCGAAACCCGCCTTCCTTGGGGAAGTCAACGGCCGCGACCTGATGGCCGCACTTCTCCATCACGCCCATGGCGCGCTTGATGTCCGCTGCGGTGAAGGCGACGCGGCTGGTCATGGGGCGGGCGCGTCATCGGCAAAGGCGACGACTCGGAGCCGAACCGGGTTTGTCGTTTCAGCGAACATGATCAGACGCCTTCCAAACCGGATAGACGGTTCGCCAACTTTTCGACAATCTCAGCCTCGCCCGCCGACGTCGCGAGCCGTCGAAGCGTCAACATCTGATCGCGGGTGAACTTAACCCGGAATGTTGGCTTCAAGGCCTTTTCGCGAGCGTCGGGCTGGTTTGATCGGTCCGCCGCCCAGCGGATATGCTGAAGGTGGTTACAGGCTTGACAGGCATGATCGGCCTGGCATGTCAGGATCGCGCTGGTGTTCCTCAGCTCGTAGGCGCCGCAAGAGCATCGGACCAGCCACCTCGCGCCGTTAGATCGCGCTGTGTGATAGCGAACGACCCGCATGCCTGCGCCGAAGATGCGACCCTCTAGACGCGGCAGGTCGCGGGGCGGCAATCTTTCCTGGCGAGGCGGCGCGTCCCAATGGTCGGTGAATTCGGGCATGGCGATCTGATCGTCAGGCCCTCGGCCGTCCCGCATTAGCGCGGCCTGTTTATTGATCGGAGCTGACGTGGCGATCGCGTCGTAGTTGGTCGTTCTCATCGCAGAACCCTCGCGGCCGAGGTCGCGGCGACGCCGGGATTAAGCGCGACGCCATCGCCGGCGCGTTGGCCGTCGCGGTAGGCGCCCCAGTTCATCGGCCGCCGCGAGGATCCGGTTTCGATCTCGACGCCACGCCTGGCCAGCTCTTCGGTGATCAGGGCATTGCGTAGAACGACGAGGCCTTTGCCCGGCGCCTGAGGCGGGATCATTGCGAGGATCCGTGAGGCGAGCCGATCGGCCATGCCGTCCAGGAAGGGCATCACGCGGGCCGCCTGTTTGATGTGCGGCAGGCGGCGGACCGCGTGCATGATCGCGGCCGATTCCGTTCGCATCGCGCGCTCGCAGATCGCCAGCAGATAGGCGGCGATCTCGATCTCGTGCGTCAATCCGACGAAGGTGATCCGGGTCGGCGCGGCGCGGCCGCCCGTCCAGTACCGGGTGTGGGTCAGCTTGGCGATCGCGCTCGCGGGCTTCCAAAGCTTCAGCCCGACGGTGCCGGCGGCGTCATGCACATGATCGCCGAAGGGCGAGGCGCGGAGGTCTGCCTCGTCCATCGTCATGTTGTAATCGGCCAGCAGCTGGGCGAGCTTCTCGGCCGCCGCGATCGCCTCGGCCTCGGTGCAGCCATTCTCGACCGTCTTGGCCCGCAGGGCGCGGATCCGGGCGGCGATGCGCTCGCGCTCGCTCATGCCGCATCCTCCCGCCACTGCTCGAGTTCATCGAGCGCCATGCGCAGGGCGTCTTCCGGCGTCCAGGGAAGGGCCTCGCAGCCGTAGCGGGCGCGGGTGTGAACCCGGTGTTCGGCGCGGTTGTAGCCTTGGTCGAGCATGTCGAGCTCGACATCCACCGTGGCCCGCGCCGTGGCCATGGCCTGATCCCACGTCAGGGCGGCATGGTCGACGAAGGCTCGTGCAACCCACTCCTCGAACCCGGTTTGTGGCGGGGTGGTGTTGCCCCAAAAGTCGAAGTCGGTCCAGGCGTAGGGGTTGGCGTCGAACTCCTCTTGTTTGAGGACGCCAAGCGCGAGCCTTGCACCGATCCGCACCGCCTCGGCCCGCATTAGATCCGAGAAGGTGTAGCGGTCGTCGCCGTAGTAGTCGTCGATGCCGGCGGTGATCGCCAGACCCACGGCGCGGTCGCGGCTCTCGCAGAGGCTTTCGACCTCTTCGGCTAGTGCGCTGCGGCCGGCACGGGTGAAGATGTCGTCCGCGTCCCCATAGCGATGAACACCCTTCCAGATGCCGAGCCAGACGTCCCAGCCGTCAGGCGCGACGAGGCCTTTGTCCTCGCGGGCGTAGAATGGGCGGCCCTCATCGCTATCGCGGCACTTCAGGTGATCGCGCGTCGGCCGATCGGCGCGCCATCTTTCCAATTCTGCCGTGTACTCATCAGCGCTGTAGCCATCGGCGTCAGGCTTGCACCGACGCCACCACTGCAACTCCTCGCGGATCGTTTGAAGGCTGCTGACGGCCTCGCGGTTCGCCGCATCGATGATGTACCGGGCGGTGGATTCAGCATCGTAGCTCTGGCGGATCTCGGACTTGCCGAGCAGGTAGTCGTAGTCCGATCCGGCCGCCCATCGCAGGGCCGATTTCAGCGTGCCCAGTCCATGGTTGCGAACGATGATCTCGCCGACGTCACCGGACACCGAGATCGAGCCGGGCGCCCACGTCAGAGTGAAGCCGTAGGCCCACGACGTGCCGGTGCGACAAACAAAACTGCGCGACGGGACGGCGCTCGCGACATGGCCGCTGTAGCTCTTGCGGATGCGGCGGAGGTATTTGGCGTAGAAGTTCATTCGCGCACCATGGCGTCGAGGTCGGCACGGGAGGCGTTCGGCAGCGGGTCGCGCCGAAGGATCGGGATGGTCAGCTTTCCACGCCGCTGCTTGGACCGTTCGTTGGCGAGGTCGGTCTCTGCACGGTCGAGGCGCGCAAGGGCTGAGCGCGCGGCGGTGCGGGCAGTGTGGGCTTCGGCGCGTCGGTTCTCGATCTCTTGCTGAAGGCGGGTGACCTCGACGGCGGTGGCGTCGCGCTGATCCTGGGTCAGGCCGGCTTCGGTCCGCAGGGCCGCGACCATCAGCCCCGCCCCCGTCGCCCGATATTCCTGGCGGTCAGGCGCATAGTCCTCAGGCGCGGCGACCGGGACGATCAGCCCCTTGCGCTCGAGGGCGGCCGTGGCGGCGCACGCATAGTGGTCTGCGCCGCTGGCGATCCGATGCATGGCCATGACCTGGCTGCGGGCCAGCGACAAGGTGAAGGCGCCCGAGGTCACATAGTCCTGGAAGCGGAAGTTGCTCATTGCGCGACCTCGTCCAGTACGCGGAAGCTGACCGCCCAAACCCATGGATCGGCGGCGGCTGAACCTGCGCCGTTGATGTGATCCCACAGCTCGAAATAGGCCGTGCGGGGGTCATGACTGATGATCGGAAGGTGCCTCGCCACGGACCACATGCCGGGCGTCGTCCACTCCAGCCCCTCTGCCTTCGCGTCATTTTCGGAGCAGGCGAGCAACCGTTCGGCGCGAACCTCAGCGATCTCCAGCGTCAGCCGGGACATCCAGCGCGGCATGTGGATCGAAGGCCGCCAGCGAAGCTCGTTGCGAACTTCACTGTCATCTTCCGTAGCCTGATAGGCGAGGTACTGGTCTTCGAGATCGGAGGGGCGGACCTTTGGAATCGGAGCGCGCTCGTATTCGTAATGGTTCAGGCCCCAGGTTTCACGAACCCACAGCCGGTCGCCCGGCGCGCCGTAGGGACAGGCTATGGCAGGCTGCTCGCCCTCCTCCCCGTAGCGGTAGTGGCAAATCTCCTGCGGTGTGCCGACGTGCGCCCGTTCGATAAAGCAGGCTTCGTTTCTGACGGTGACAGCCTCAAGCTGCCGCTCCTCGTGAGGCGCTCCCTTGATGACCCGGCGCGTCTGGCTCTTTCGGCCGTCGAGGATGGCCCGAACCATGGGGCCGCTGAACAAGATCGGTCGCTCTCTCACTGCGCCGCCTCCATCGGATAGCTGTCGTGCTGAACGCCATCCAGACGACGGCCGGCCGCCTTCTTGCCGGCGCGGTAGCAGGTCGGCTCATCGTCGATGTGCATGCCCTCGGCCGACGCTGGGGTCAGAGTTTCGAAGCGCCACTGGTCATTGAACCAGTCAGCCGTTTCGACCGTGCGGCCGATGGTGTTCTGAGCGTTCTCGCCCGGCGTCCAGTCGCCCCACTGCTTGAACAAGAAGGGCGTGCCAACTGCGGCGCAGTCATCCCTGATGTGCCGCGCCCAGTCCGGGTGCATGGGGCGCGAGCCTTGGCCGCTCTCGCCTCCGACCACGACCCAGTCCAGTTTCGCGGACAAGGTCTCGGCAAAGAACGGGCCGTCCGTGCGGGCCATGCCTTGCCCCGTCAGGGCATTGCGGTATCGGCGGCGTGGCGGCTCGACTTCAAGCGATCGGAAGTCGATCGGGCCGAGAAGCGGTTCGGCCGATACCCAGCGCACAGCGGCTGGCGTCTCCAGCAAGGTTGGCACGCGTTCGGCGGCGCGCGCCTGGTCCTCGGCGCTGACGCCCAACCAGACGTTCGGCAGGGGCCATGCGGTGTCGTCCAGGCTGACGCCATGCCAGGCGCCGTCGATGCGGCCGGCGACGTCCTCGATCAGCTGCGGCACGATGAACGACATATGGTCGAGCGCTCGTTGCGATTCCGCGAGGCGGACGAAATAGGCCAGCATCCGGTCAGGGCGTTTGGTCAGCACCTGGAAGACGTGCTGGGGGCACAGCGCCATGACGGCGAAGATCTGGTCCAACTGATCGTCGGTGACGCCGTCGTGAAACAGGTCGCCATGGGCGGCGACGAAGATCTTGCGCGGCTTGGACCAGCGCAGCGGCTGGGTCAGCCAGTCGGCATTAAATCGCACCTGGCCGTTCCAGACCGGCCCGGCCTTGCTGGCGGTCGTCAGCCCACTGCGCGAGGGGTGATCGCGCAAGCGGGTGCCGGCGAGCTTCATCGCATAGCAGTTTGTGCAACCCGGTGAGACGACGCTGCACCCGGTGACGATGTTCCAGGTCGCGTCAGTCCATTCGATGTGAGTGTTGTCCGCCATCAGCGGCGTCCCCGCTCTTCCGTGCAGCAGTCAGCGGCAAATCGGATCGCCGTTGCAGCGACCTGGATCGCCTCGGTCTTCGTCGCCTCAAGATCGCGCCGCTTCTGGTTGGTCCAGACGTGGGCCTTCAACTCGTCCACCTCCTCATGGATGATGGCGAAGCCTTCGTGCGCCGAGTTGTACGGCGGCCAGTCCTTGGCGGCGTTGAACGCCTCGGTGAGGGCATAGTCGGCCGCGTTGACCAGCGACGCGTGAACATCAGCGGTGAGGCAATAGAAGCTTAGGAAATCTGTCGGCAACGCGCGGCCCGACTTCAGAAGCTGGCAGTGCTCCAGGATCTGTTCGAGCATCGCAGCGGAAGATGCGCGGCTCTCGTCATCGGGCGCTCCCCGTAGCGGATGTTCCGTGCCGTTTAGCTGGTCGATTGCATTGGCCAGCGCGCCGGCCATGTCGATCTTCAGGCGTGACATCAAACGGCCTCCGCTTCGGCGACCACGGCTTTGGCCGCCGCGATCTCGTCGGCGAAGCGCGCGGCGTCGATGACGACGATGGTCGAGCCGGGCCAGAACGTCGTCACTGTTTCGGTCTTCTTCCACTCATTGAAGAAGTCGATCAGCTTGGGGAGGTCTCGGCACTCCGCGTCCTCATGGTGCTCGTCCATGAGGTAGTTCTCGATCGCGTCTTCCAGATCGAAGTCGAAGCCCTTCGCCGTCGTGACGTAGCAATAGCTGGGCGCTCCGGCGCCGATGTCGGTGAGGTTCTCGACAAGCTCCTCGATGCTGCTGGCGTAGGTCTCTTCGCCATCGCAAACCCACTTCGCCCATTCACTGGACGCCGCCCATTCTTCGGGCGTGAGGGTCGGCGCAGCGATCAGCGCCTTGGCTGCCCGGACGCTGGCCGCGCGTTCGCGCGCTTCAGGAGAGCGCTCGGCGGCGGCCCGCTCGAGGTATTCGGCGCCCGTCAGATCGACCGCGAAGCGTTCCGCGTTCGGGGCGTAGAAGACGTTCGGGGTTTCCCCGTCCTTCGCCACCTTGATCAGGATCGGGATCGGTCGCGACGTATCCACGCCCTCTTTCAGGCTGAGGCGCGGGAAGTCCAAGACCGGCAGTTCCACGGTGTCGGTCATCAGGCGGCGTCCTTCATGTCGTCGGCCATGACCAGACGATTGCGGCGAAGGGCGGCTTGCAGGACGTCGCGGCCTTTGCCGTCGAGGTAGGCATGGCCGATCAGCCGGTCGCGGTCGTTGCCGGCGTCCAGGGCGAAGACGGAAACGGCGCGGCGGTTCTGGACGTCGCCGTCGATCTCGAGATCTTCGACTTCGACCAATTCGAGGGCCTGAAGGCCGCGCTCGCGCTGGATGTGGCGGGCCAAAGCCTCCAGATCGGGGAAGGCCTTCGGCTTGTCGGCGGGGTTCGTCGTCAGGATGGCAAAGCGGACGTCGTGGGACATGCGGTATCTCCGGCGATACAGGTTTCGGGGTGCGGGGGTCGGGAGGTTGTGGGCGGCCAGCAGGGCGACGCCTTCGATCCAGGGGCGGTCCATCAGGCGGCCTCGTCCTGGCTATCTTCGGCCAAAGCCTCAGTGTCGCGACGCGCTTCCATCTCCGTCTGATGGGCCTCTGCCGACTTGATCGGCGGCGTCGCCAAGCCTGCGGCCGAGTTCACGGCCACCACGATCACCTGAAGGAAGGTCGTCTCACGATCGTCAGGGTTCCAGATGTCGAGATGATTGAGCTGCTCGCCGTTGGCGTCGATGACTTCGCCGTTGTCGAGCAAGGTCCAGGGCAGCGGGTTGTCGATCGCGGCCGTGGCTTCGACAGTTGCGGCTTTCAGATCCTTAGGCGGCGCGGCGGCGGCGGCGTTGAGGGCTTCCAAATGCCTCTGGCGAATGGCGGCGAACCGGGCGGCGGCTTCAGCTGCCTCAGCGGCGTGTTCGGCGGCGCGCTGCTCTTGAACCTTTTGATTTGCGGCTTGACGATCGAGGATCGCCTGCCCCTCAGGCGTCAGGTCGAACGGCCCATTGAGCCAATCCGTGAGATAGGCCGTGCCCTCGGTGCTGCGGCCCGCCCAGCCCTTCTGCCGGAACTGAAGGGACGCATGACGCTTGGCTTCATCATCAACGAAGAGATCAGCCCAGGCGGTGCGACAGGCGTCGCCAATCGCCCAGTTCGGGAATGACACAGTGAAGTGGCCGGCGGCGCTCCCCCACTCAGCCGGCTTGTCCGAAATCTGAAGGATGCCGGCGGTTAGAAGGCTGGCGACGACCTGGTCGTCGCGCGCAGCCGGACCGACAGCGAGGGATGAACCGAGATAGGTAGAGTGCTTTCGCATCGCGACCGCGATCTCGGCGATGACGAGTTGTTCCTGTGGTGGCAGATTGCCCGGTCGCCACGCTGCATCCTTCGCATCCTTCGCCGCCAGCTTCTGGCGGGCGTCGCGGACCGACAGGTGTTGGGGGTCGTCGCGCGGCAGGGTCATCCGGTGCTGGTCGGCCTCGTCCAGCTTGAGGAAGCGGCGGTGCTGCTGGACGTGTTCGGGGGTGTAGCCGAGACGTTCGGCGATCAGCTTGTTCTCGAAGCCCAGCTCGGCCAGCTGTTCGAAGCCCTTGGCCTTCTCGATCGGGTTCAGCTTCCGACGCAGCAGGTTCTCGGCGATGGCGGCGAAGCGGGTTTCCTTGGCGTCGCGGTCCAGCAGGCGGGTCAGGATCGGCTCGTCGGCTTCCCAGTCGCCGTCGTTGATCGCCTCGCCGATCGCGCGCCAGCGGCGTTCGCCGGCGACCAGGCGATAGCGCGGCAGGGTCAGTTCGCCGGCCGGGGTGGTGACGGTGATCGTGGCGTCCTGAAGGTCGTCCTCGGCCATCGGTCGAACGACCAAGTTCTGAAGCAGGCCGTTCTTGACGATGTCGGCACGCAGGGCGTCCAGCTCGTCCCTCGCCTCGTCGCTGGTCCAGTCCTGACGGGCGTTGTCGGGATCGGGCAGGATCTGGTCGTGGCGGAGGGCCAGCAGGCCGTCGGGCAGCCCTTCCCCGCCCTCCGCGGTTTCGGCGCGATTGATCGCCTCGAGCTGCAACAGGCCGTCCGAGGTCAGGCCGTTGGCGATCGGCTCGGCCAGCAGTAGGCCCGCGCCCTCCATCCCCTTCAGCGTCTTGCTGAGATTGGAATGGTCGCGCCCGATCGTGGCGGCCAAGGCGCTGATGGATGGGATCGTGCGGCGGCTCGCCGGCGTGGCCAGGGCGCGCAGGACGTCGGCGTTTTGGACGGCGAGGACGTTCAGTTCGAGCATGATCGGTATCCGGTCAGGCGAAGGCGCGCAGCGCGAGGATGGCGGCGGCGATCAGGGTGGCGATGATGAGGAAGCGGGCGCCCGTCTTGTTCGGGCGAGGGTTCAGCGGTCCGCCGTCCGGGTGGCGGCGATCGGCTTCGTCGGCGACCTGATCGAGACGAAGGGCCGTCCCGAAGGCCCCGGCGAAGGCGTTGTCGGCGCGCAGCCTATGGGCGACGGCCCGGGCGTCGTCCGGGGTCAACAGGCGGTCGTAACCGGGCATGACAACGGCGACGCGCGTTTCGCGGGCGATGTTGCGCGCCGCGACAATGCAGGGCTCGGCGTAGCAGGACGCCTCCATCGCGAGGACGCAGTCGGCGACGCGATCGACGCCGGGGCGAACTGACCGGGCGACCATGGCGTCGACCCGCTGCGCCAGGCGCAGGGTCGATCCGACGGAGAGGTGACGAACCGGGTTCGTCGGGAAGGGCAGGACGTTGGACATGGCGCGGACGCTCCCGTGGGTGGGTGTCCGCACCGGACCCGGCGGGATTGCCGGTGGCGCTAGGGCAACGCCTTGTCGATGCGGACGAGGCGAGGAATAGTGGGTGAAGTTTCACCCTGTCAAGCGGAAGGGGTGATATTTCCCCCTTCGCGGTGTGCGCAGCCCTTTGCGGCGGGGTGCATTTCACCCGCTCCTCGGCGCGCTATCGGCTTGACCCCTCGCTTACTGGTTGCGACCTTATGGCGGCTGAGGGGCAGGCATGACCGACGACAAAGACCAGGAACTTCGGGCGCTTCGCGAACGCGTCGCTCAGCTGGAGGCGTCCGGCGAGCAGGTGGTTACACCGGCCGCCATGGCGCCCGCGCAGGGCAAGCCGAAGGGCATGGGCGGATGCGGCGTCGCGGCGGTCGTGGTCAGCGGCCTGGTCGTGGCGGGCTGGCTGATCGCGACGATCTTTTCCTCGGCCGCGCCGTCCGGCGGGTTCGACATTGCCGAGGACATCAAGGCGCAGCAATCCCTCTGGACCCCGCCGTCGGGATATACCGTGCACGAGACGGAGGGGGGCGATCGGATCGGGATCGAGTGGACCAAACCTTCGCGAAGCGAATGTCGCGGCGGCGGCGTCACATGCTTCGCCGTGAACCTTGTCAGCGAGAAAGACTGCCCCCGGAATCTCTATGCGTCGATCACGCTGTTCGACGCGGCCAATCGGAATATCGGCTGGACCAACGATACGGCGCAGGGCGTCCGGGCGAATGAGCCTATCCGCCTCGTTTTCACGACCTACACCGAGAACGTCGACACCGCCCGGGTGGCGGAACTCAGCTGCTATTGATCGCGCGGGCGCCTTACGACGTTAAAAGCGCCGCAAAGAGCCAATAACCCAGCCCCGAATCCGCACCTCGATGTCTGAGACGTCGCCGTCGGCGTAGGGGATCGGGGCGGTCCAGCGCGGATTGGTCGAGCGCGGCCACAGCTGCACGACGCCACCGATGATCTCGACCTGTTTGAGCGTGACCTCACGGACACCCCCTTGGGCGCGGATCCGTTCGACCTCGACGATGTCGCCATCGCGGGGGCTGTATTCGATCGCCGTGACATCGACGCAGTGGACCATGTCGCCGTCATAGATCGCCGCCGGCTGGCCGTTGCGCTCCAGGGCGTTCATCGAGTCGCCGCGCACGACCGACAGCCATTGGGCCGCGATCGGGAAGCGGAGATCTGCGGCCGCCGGATAGGTTTCCGGCTCGCTCTGGTCCTCGTCGATTTCGAGCCATGCGCCCGCCTGGACCACGCCTCGGATCGGCAGGGTGGCGGCGGCGATCGTGGCGGCGCGCTCGACCGCGTCGCTTCCGGACATGAAGGCGCTGGACGGCACCTCAAGGTAATCGGCGATCTTGGCGATCGTGTCGGCCCGCGCGTTCCGGCTGCGACCCGAGAGGATGTCACGGACCAGATGGTCGTTTCCGCCCACGCCGCGTGACACGGCGCGGGGCGTCGTTCCCCGGTCTGAAATCAGCTGACGCAGCTTGTCGCGGTCGATCTCGATCATGCGCGGCATTGTGGCAGGGGCCGTTTCCACCTCTGAGGGTGAATATCCCCTTGACGACGGGTGAAGTTTCACCCTATCCGGCGAGGTATGAGCATCGCCCCCTTCCTTGAGGCTTGTGACGCCTTCTGCACCGAAACGGGGCAGTCCCGACGTTGGCTGTCCAAGCGTCTGTTCAGCGACACTTACCGGCTCGAGCGTCTTGAGGACGGTTCGATCGATGTCGGCGTCCGGCGTCTGGAGCGCGCGCGGGCTGATCTGGCTCTGCTGGTCTCGGAACATTCGGTGGCCTCGTCCTCTGATGACGAGGTTGTGGCGCCGGACGTCGATCATGGCGCCGAGAAAAGCTTGGCCGTTTTCTCCCCGGCGGGAGGCGCGGCATGAGCGAGATCGCGCCGAACCGCTGGCTGAAGCTGAAGACGAAGCTGCTGATCAAGGCTTGCGGCGGGCTGGAAGAAGCCTCGGCCGCTTGCGCGGAATCCTGCCGGCCCTATTCGGTGCCGCACCTTTCCCGGTGCCAGCGTCCCGACGGCCCCGACTTCCTGCCGATCGACATCGTCCTGTGCCTGGAGGCCTATTGCGGCCAGCCGATCGTGACGGCCGCCATGGCCGAGGCCCGGCCCGCCGGCGACGTAGTCGGGTGCCTGCGCGACGAGGTGGCGGACGTCATCGAACGCGGCGGCGACCTGTCCAGGGCGGTGCGGGCGGCGATGGCGGATGGTCAGGTCGATCCGCGCGAGGGCGCCGAGATCGGCGTGATGCTGGACGCCTTCTTCGAGGATCTGCACCAGGCGCGTCAGGCCCTGGCCGAGGCGATGCGGCCTCGGGAGGCGGCGGCGCGATGAGCGGCAACACTTTCCGCATTGGCCTGGGCGTATGCCCGACGACCCCGCAAAAGGACATGGCGGCCTTTGACGCCCTGCCGCCGATGGTGCGGGCGCGGCTGCGCGACGCGCCGTGCAATGTCGCCAGCGAGCCGCTGTTGCGGTTCTGGCGCTCGGACATCGGCGACGCCTCCGAACGGCACGACGCCCTACTGGCCAAGCTGGATCGCGGCCTCGGCCGCATCACGATGGGAGCAGCGGCATGACACGGATCGATCACGTCGATGCGGACTTCGTGCTGCGCAAACGCGCCCTGCGCGCCAGCTGGAGCGCGATCGCCGGAATGACCGGATGCTCCGAACTGGAGCTGCGGCGGAAGTTCGACGCCTCCCTGCCTGCCCTGACCGCCATGCCCGCTGCCAAACCCGCCCTGTTGCCGCGCGAGAAGGCGGAGCGGGCGCTGGTCAAGGCGGGTCTGCGAACGGAGGCGGCGGCCATCGTCGCCCGCATGTGGCACGCCAACGGCGCCATTCTGCCCAGTGCGCAGCTGGCCCAGGGGATCGCCGGCGGCGGCGCCGCGCGTGAGGTTTGCGTGGCGGCGCGCGATGACGCCAAGGCGCGGCTGGGCCTGACGTTCCGCGACAAGGGGTTCGGCTTGACGACCGGAGATCTGGCCGCCGTGTCGCGTCTGGCTGAAGCCTGGGAGGCTGGCCAGTGACCCGCCGCCCCGGCAAACCGCAGTCGCGACCGGCCGGGGTCAAGAGCCGGGCCGATTGGCGCGGTCTGGTCGAGCTGGCCAAGGCCTGCGCCGACGACGCCGCCGACGAGGCCTGCGGTCACGACGCGGAACTGCGTCTGGCCAGCCTGGGCAACCGGGTCAATGCCGCCTCGACCGAGGTGTTCGCACGCGAAGCCGGGGCGGCGACGACGGATGCAGCGAAGGCCTTCGTGCTGGCCGCCAAGGCGTTCGCGCGGCGCGAGACGCCCGGCGAGGTGCGGCGCCGGCTGGCGGCCTCGGTCGCCGACCTTTCGATGTTTTTGGATCAGCAGCTGACCGGCCTGGCGGACCGGGATTTTCGACAGGCCCATCGCGGCCGACCGGAGGTGTGGGGATGACAGGACAGATTACCGCCGCCCATGTGGCGTTGGCGGTCGTGGCGGCGTGCCGGATGACGGGCGCGGATCCGCAGGGCGTGTTCGGCCCCGCCCATGGCAACAAGCGCGCGCGGTTGATCGCGGCGGCCGGACTGATGACGGCGCTGAAGTTGAAGCCCCGCGACGTCGCCGGCGTCTTCAAGGTTGATCGATCCCGGCTGGCCCCGTCCATGCTGCGAAACGCGGACATCGAGGCGGACCACCTTCTGACGATCGCCGAGGCGCTGCGGACCGGCGGCGTGCTGGGCGCGGCGTCTTCCGAGGGTTCTGGCCCACAGCCCCAGGCGGCGGACGCGGATGCGTCGGCGCGTAAGCCCTCGCCGGTTCAGACGCGCCCGGATCGCCCGGTTGGCCCGCCGCCTTCGGCCTCGCCACCGTCGCCACCGCCGCCCGCCCGTCCCCGAGATCTCGACCCGCCCCGCCCGGTCGCAACGAACCCGGTTCGCCCGCGACCAACGAAAGAGCAATCGCCTGCGTACGAAGTGCTGAAGGCGGTCAGCGACAACATGGTGCGCTGGTCGCGGATCTACTTGTCGCGCGGCGTGCCGATCGGCGATCTGGCCGATCTGTTCGACGTCGATGTCGAGGCGCTGGCGGATCGCCTGAGGCCCGAACTGGCGAGGGCGGCATGATGGACGCTCATCCCAATCCCCGACCGATCGACCAAGCGCCTTGCGATGGCACGATGCTTCGCCTGTGGGTCCGATATCCTGAGGGTGGAAGCTGGACGCCGCTCGACGATGCGCGCGAGAGCTGGACCGTAGGCTTCAACAACCGCGACAACACCGAGGACGACCGATGGCAGGTCGTCGGTTGGTGTTGGTCGCACGATCACCTCGTCGAGGCTTCAAGCGATGTCGAAATCCTCGGCTGGCTGCCTTTCCACGGCGAGGCGGCTCATCCCGGTCAAACTGCGAATCCGGCCGAAGGGGCGGCGGGGCAGCGGGACAATGAGCCTCTAAAGACCGACGACACAGGCTGCATCACCAAACGGTTCGTCATCTTCAACCGGCCCGGCATGGCGCCAGAAAAGAAGGGCGGCTGGCTGAAGGATGAGTACCTGATCGCCTTTCTGCGCGAAGTGATGCTGCTCGATTGCTGGACGCCCGGCTTCAGGGCCACGGTCCTGGAGTTGACATGGAACAACGACCTCTGGGCGTCGTCAGCATCCGAATACCTATCGGCGCACGACTACGCGATCGGCCCCAGGCGCGCCCGAAAGGCGTGGCGTGAAGCGCGAGAGAAGCACGAGCGTATCTACAAATCCGCGCCCTCCATGCCTCTCGGTCAGGAGATTGCGACCTACCACGTTCGCACATCTACATTTCCGCCGCCCGCTGCCCGTGAAGACAGAGTGCGGCTCGCGGTCGAGGCATTGGAACCGTTGGCGCGGCTTGAGCTGCCCAAGAGGCCGGTTGGAAATGCCGGCGCCTACTCGATCCTTCACAAGGACATACAAAGGGCCGCCGACGCTCTAGCCGCGCTGAAATCGACCGCTGAAGAGCAGGCCGAGCTATGACCGCCGACATCGTCAACTTCCCCGCTCGCCCGGCCGGCGAGCCTGTCCGCGTGCGTCGCGTCGCGGCGGCGGGCGACATCGTCGTCATCTGCCTGAACGCCACCGTCGGGCTTTGGGCGGCCTGGCCCGTCGCCGTCGTCGACGATGACGGAGTGGTGATGGGCGTAACCAATCGCGCCGGCAAGGTGCTGGGCGTGGGTCGGCTGAACTGCTCGCCCGACGTCCTGGCCTTCCGCGCCGCAGATCATGATCCGGAGGCTTTTGCCGCCCTGCGCTGGCGAACATGGATGGATCAGGGCGATGCCGTGATCGCCTTCGCCGAGATCGCGAGGTCGCCAGATGTGTGAGCGGTGCGATCTGCTGGCGGCCGAGCTGGCGCAGATGAAGGATGAGCTGGCCGAATGGCGGCGGCAGGCGTCGGAAGAGAGCAGCGTCGTCGTGCACGGCGAGGTGCGGGACCGTTGGTCCAGGACGCTGCGTCTGCCGCCCATGCTGTCGCAAGCCGTAATCCTGCTGGTCGAACGCGAGGGCCGGTCGGTCGGCTATGAGGCGATCGCGCGGGCGACCAGCCGGCACTATGGCGACCTCGCCAGCCCGTGCGTGAGCGCGAAGGTAACCGTGCACAAGGTGCGCCGGGCCATGGAGTCGGTCGGCGTCAGCGACGGCATCGAGACCGTCTGGGGCGTCGGCTATCGCATGCGTCCGACCGCAGCAGCGGCGTTGAGGCGGGTCGTTTTCGGCGCTGACGCGGCCGCGATCGTCGGGGTGGCGGCATGACGCGCGACCTGTTCGGCGAGACGCCTCGGCCGCAGCTGAAGTCGGGCGAGATCGCCCTAGCGATGGTGCTGCACGACCAGACCGACAAGGCGTGGCTGCTGGCCGAAACCAATGACCGGCGCGAGGCGCAGTGGGCGCCGAAGTCGCAGGCGAAACGCGGCGAGGGCCGTGACGAGAACATCTGGACCATGCCGACCTGGCTGGCCCAGGAACGGGGGTGGATGTGAGTAAGCTTGGGGAGGCCGGCGCGTTCGAGGCGGCCTTGAACCTGTTGCGCGAGCAGCTGCGGGCGGTGGCGGACGTGCGTCGCCAGATCGCCAGCGATGAGACGCTGCGGGCGGAAGACCCGAAGCATCAGCATGCGCTGATGGTTCAGACGCTGAACGAGATGGGGCAGCTGGGGCGGGCGATCAGCACGCTGGAAGCCGTCGAGGCCGGGCGCATCCTCGTCGCCCCGGAGACGGTCTCGCGGCCTCGCGTGGCGGCGGCGGACCTGCCGCCGATAGAGCGGACCAGCGCCCTGGCCCTGAAGACGTCCAGCGCGCCTCTGGGGGCCTTGTCATGAGCGACGTGGCGGTGACGTGGGCCAAGGCGCAGGAATGCGTGGATGAGGCAGGGCGCAAGGATCGCAACGCCAAACAGACGCTGGTGCATCTGGCGTCCTACGTCGATGCGCTGGGCGTGGGCTGGGCCTCGGTGCCCGTCCTGGCCATGGAGATGGACGTCTCGGAGCGGTCGGTCCAGCGTGGCCTGAGGGCGCTGGAGGCCATGTCGCTGATCAAGGCGACGGGCGAAAAGAAGAACATGGAGGGGCGTCTCTACCCCTACTATCAGCTGCCGCTGGAGACGGGGCATGCCAGCACGGCGCGTCGTCGCAAGGCCGAACGGGCGGCAGCGCGGGGTGACAGGGTGTCACCCCAAGGCGGTGAAAATCCGGGGTCGCGGGGTGACACGGTGTCACCCCAAGATGTCGCATCTGTCACCCCGTGGGGTGACACGGGTGTCACCCAAATAGGGAAGGGAATTACTCAAGGGTTTAAACCCTCCGCGAGCGTGCGCGCGAGCGAGGCCGCTGGGAAGGCATGGGCGACGAAGGCGCCGGAGCGGGTCTCCCCCAAACGGGTCGAGGCGTCTTGGCTCAACGCCGTCGAGCGCAGCCGCGAAACCGATGACCGGATGCTGAGCGCGGTTCGGGCCTGCGTCGCCCGCGATCCCGACTTCGGCCGGGGCAAGGCGATGAACCTGGACCGCTGGCTGGATGAGGATCGGTTCATGGCCTGGCTGCCGGACGACGGCGCGCTGGCGCAGGCTCCGGTCGTCCTGGGCTGGGCGGGACCGGCGAACGTAAGGGCGGCCGTCATGGACGCGATGGGGGAAGCGGGCGTGGCCAGCTACCTCAATCACGCCCGCTGGGACGAAGGGCTCGGCGCGGTCGTCGCGGCGACGAAGATCGGGGCGCAGCGTCTGACGGACGGCGCGGGTTCAGCGCTGAAGGCGCTGGGCGTCAAGGTGATGACGAAGGGGGCGGCGCATGGGTAAGGCGGCGATGCCGATGCGGCTGAGCGCAGAGCAGCTGGCGCGCATGGAGGCCAGCCGGGCGCGGCGCGTCGCTGGTCCCGTCGAGGTGGTGGTGTCGGGCGTGACCCTGCGCCCTTCGCAGCGGGATGCGCTGATGGAAGCCGAGCGCCTGGCCGGCGGCGGCTTGGCTGAGCGACGCAAGGCGGCCATGCTGGTCCGTCTGGTCGAGGGGCAGTTGAAGGCAGCGCGCGATGGGGCGGCCGTCGAGGCGGCGATCGAGGACACGTTGCTGCGGGCCGAGGCGCGCGGCGAGGCGTTCGAGGTCGAGACGGTGGCGGTCGGCGAGTTCCGGCGCGACGACAACGGCGGGCTGGCGCGGCTGAAGGGTCAGCCCATCCTCGACGTTCAGACCGTTCGGCGGGCGCGGCGCATCGATGGGATCGCCAGCCTCTACCGGGCCGGGCATCTCGACGACGACCACCTGCGGATCGCCGACGAGTATCGCCAGCTGGTCGAGGCGGCCCGCCCGCCGCTCGGCGTCGCGACGATCGAGCCACGCGTGGGCCGGGCATGGGCGGATCCAGAGGCTCCAATGGCGGCGGCGATCGAGCGAGGCCAGGCCGGCGCGCTGCTGTCGAGAAAGCACGCGGCGCTGACGCTGGAACAGGCCGCCGTGCTTCAGGCCGTCGCCGGTCGGGGTGAGAGCATTCGGGGGCTTACGGGCGGCGGTCGTCGGTGGCAGACGAATCGGTCGCTGCTGATCGAGGCACTTACACTTTCCGACAAAGTTCGATCGGTCGAGAAAATGTAGGTTGTCGGACGGGAACGCTAAGTGCATCCGTTCCCTCACTTCCAGAGGTGCGACCCCAGCCCGCCCGGCCCTGCCGAGGCGGGTTTCTCGTGGGCCGCGCCAACTTCATGGGTCCTTCCCCGGTCCCCTTCGCAATACGGTCGGGCTGGGCGTGTAATCTTTTTAGTGAACCGGTTTACGAAAACGGTTGACGGTTGACGGGGTGGTTGACGCATGAGGCGATCCCAGTTCGCCGCGTTGATCGGCGTCTCCAAACAGCAAGTCGGCAAGTATGTATCTGACGGCGCAGTCCTCCTGGACGGCGCTGACGTCGACGTTGAGGAAAGTCTCGCTCGGCTCGAGGGCCGACTGGACGAAGCGAAGCGCCAGCGGGCCTTGGCCATGTGGGGCGGACGGGCAGCGTCGCCCTCAGCGCCCCGGCCATCCGGATCAGGGACCGCCGGCAAGGCTCTGTCGGGGAAGGCAAGGCACGACGAAGCGCGAGCCGAACTGGCCGAACTGGAGCTGGCGCAGCGTAAGGGCGAGCTGCTCGAAACGGCGGACGTGGAGAGAAAGGCCGACGAGGCCGTCCAGGCGTTGCGGGAGACGATGGCAGCGGGACGGCGCGAGGATGCCGATCAGATCTGCGCCAAGTTTGGCATTCCTGCGGAACGTGCGACTGCATTGGCTCGTGAACTGAACACGCGCGACGAGAGGGCGCTAGGTCGCTTCGCGCGATCCATGGCGGTGCTTGCATTCGACGACGGCGAAGACGCGATCGAAACAAACCCGGTTCGTCCGGAGGCTGAGGGCCTGGCGGTATGAGCCGTTCGGGATTGGCGTCAGCTGCTGCCGTTGTCTTCGGCGCGATCGCGGCGGCCGCTAAACCCGCGCCCAGCCGTCGCGTCGCTGAGTGGGCTGACCAGGATCGTTGGGTTGCAGCGGAATCTGGGTCGTCACGGCCTGGCAAATGGATGAACGCCACCACGCCTTACGGCGTGGAGATGATGGAGTGTTTGGACAACGACTATCCGGCTCGCCGGGTGATCGTTAGTGCCGCCGCACAGCTCATAAAGTCGGAACTGTTTCTGAATTGGGCTGGGCAAACGATCTGCGATGATCCGGCGCCCATGATGCTGGTGCTGCCCAGCCTGGATGAGCTTCGGAACTGGAACTCGACCAAATGGCAACCGACGCTCGATGCCACGCCGGCGCTTAAGCGCCGCGTCTTTGAACGGGTCGAGCGATCGCGCGCGGGGTCGACCACAAACTTCAAGGCGTTTCGCGGCGGCTTCTTGATGGTCACGACGGCCATGTCGTCGAAAGGCCTTCAGGGGCGGTCGGTGAAGCGGCTCGCTTGCGACGAGGTGTCCGAGTTTCCGCTTGATACGGGCGGACGAGGCGACCCGATCAAGCAGGCCGAGACGCGTGGGGACGGGCACGACGACTTCAAAGCGTTGTACACCTCGACGCCGAAGGAACTGCCTGGCTGTCGCATCACAAAGATGCTGCATGCCGGCGATCACCGCATCTACTATGTCGATTGTCCGCACTGCGGAGAAGCGCAGCAGCTGGTCTTCGAGCAGTTGCAGCCGCCGACTGTCGAGAACCCCCGTGTCGCCTATGGCTGTCTGGCGTGCGGTTCGGACATTGACGAGATCCACAAGCCCGCGATGCTGGCCGGCGGCAGATGGATCAAAACCTACACATCGGAAGATCCGGCAAATCCGGCTCCTCCCCTACACTTCCCCGCCGCCCAAATCGCGCACTGGCGAGCGCGAAGTTCCGAGGGGCGTGATCCCAGTTTCCACCTCTGGCAAGCCTATTCGCCGTTCAAGTCCTGGAGCGTCCTGTGGGGCGAGTATCTCGAGGCCTCGAAGGACGACGCGGACCTTAAAGTCTTCTGGCAACAGAAACTCGGCAGGGCATGGGATCCAGCAACGGACGCTCCAGACGAGCAGAAATTGTTCGAAGCGCGGGGCCGCTTCGTCCGGCGCGGCGTCGTGCCAGCCTGGGCGTGCGAACTGGTGCTGGCCGTCGACAACCAAGGCGATCGGATCGAGTGGGATGGCTATGCGATGGGGCCTGACCTCTCGATGGCCCGCTTTGACTGGGGGGTCATTGAGCACGATCCGCTGACGGCGGAGGCCTGGGCTAGCTTGGCGGAGGTCGTCGGCCGCCGCTATCCCGGTGAAGTCACCATTCCGCTGGGATGGGACATGGTCGGCGTGGATCTGGGCGGCAAAAAGGGCACGACGGAGCGGGTGTACCGCTTCGTTCGCGCCCGCCCGAACGTCGTCGCCGTCAAGGGTTCCTCTAATCCCGATGAGGTGCCGCTAAGAAAGGGCAAGCGGCGAGTTCTTCGTCTAAAGGATGGCTCCACGCTGACGATCGAGCCGCATCTGATCGGCGGTCACGGTCTGAAACTGGACATCTACTCGATGCTTCAGACCAGCCTTGAAGCCGAGACCGAACGGTTGCCTGGCGGGCTTTACAATCCGGCGGACGCCACGCTGGAAGACTTCAAGCAATACACAGCCGAGGTCTATCGCAAGCCAGCGACGCAACGCGCCGGAGCTGTCGGTCATTGGGACAAGCTTCCCGGCCGGTCGAATGAGCGTCTCGACAATGCGATCTACGCGCGCGGGATGTTCTGGTCGCGGGGCGCCTACACCCGGACAGAAGATGAATGGCGCGCCCTGTTCGAGGCGCGGGCTGAGCGGCCGGAAGCGGTGCTGCCTCTGTTCGACGCAGTCGAGATCCCGATGGTGGTGCCGGCTGAACCGGCGTCGAACCCCGGACCGACGAACAACGCCTGGCATTCGAGCCGAAGGAAACTGTGATGGCTCTATCGATCGAAGAACAGGCGGAGCTGGGCCGTCTCCGCACCGTTCGCCTGCGCCTGATCTCAGGCGAGAACGTCGCCAAGATCACGTCTAACGGTCGCTCGGTCGAATATAGCCAGGCCAGCCTGCCAAAACTGGAAGAGATCATCTCGGGTCTCGAGCGTCGCGCTGGCCGCCGTCGCGGCGGTGCTATCGGCTTCCGCTTATAGGAGCGTCTGCATGACATTGCTCGACGCCTCGGGGCGCCCCATTAGTTCGGCGCCGCAGCGGCGTGTCCAGGCGCTCGCCGGCGGCTTCGACTTTACGTCCGCCTACGATTCAGGCGGGACGCGTGGCCCGGTGATGGCTGATTGGTTCGCCCAAATCCGATCGGCGGATCTCGAATGGATTCCCAACCGCAACCCGTCCGTCGCGCGAGCGCGGGACATCGTTCGGAACGACCCCGTCGGGGCGTCAGCGGTCTCGCGCCGGCAGAATTCGGCGATCGGGCGCGGCTGGCGTCTCTCGGCCCGGCCGAATGCGCGTGCGCTCGGCATCGATCCTGCGGTCGCGCGTGATCTAGGCTCTCAAATGGAGATCGAGTTCAGATCTCACGCCTATGGCCATGCGTTCGAGATGGATGCCGAGCGGCGTCTGAACTTCGGCCAGTTGCTTCGGGTCACGACCGCGCATCTGATGGTGGACGGCGATGGTCCGGCGCTCATCGAATGGGCGCCAGACGAAGGCACGCGCTATGCAACCCGTTTGCGCCTGGTCGATCCCGATCGACTGTCCAATCCAATGGGGCGGATGGACGATCGCTTCCTGCGCGGCGGCATCGAGCGGAACGGCGTGGGCGTGCCGATCCGGTATTTCTTCCGGGAGCGGCATCCCGCCGACCTGGGCGTCGATGGCCAGCGATACACCTGGACCGGTTACGACCGTTTCACAGCATGGGGGCGCCCCCAGGTGCTGCATGCCTTCGATCCGCAGCGCGCTGAGCAGACGCGCGGCGTTTCCCGCTTCGCTGCGGCGCTGAAGAGTTTCCGGTCGCTGTCGAAGTTCGCAGATGCGACGCTTCAGGCTGCCACGATCAACGCCCTGATGGTCGCGTTCGTAAAATCCAGCGCCGGCCCGGAAGCGGTCAGCGAGTATCTGGCCGTCGACGATCTCAAGGGGTTCGAAACCTCGCGGGAGGGCTTCTACGAAGAAAATCCCGTGTCGCTTTCCGGCGGTGCGCGCATGCCGGTTTTGCCGTTCGGCGACGAGATCGAAATGCAGACCGCCTCGCGGGATGTCGCCAGCTTCGACGCGTTTGTCAGGGCCAATATTCGCCTCATCGCGGCGTCTCTGGATGTGACCTACGAAGAGCTGTCGATGGACTATAGTCAGACGAACTATTCGTCAGCCCGCGCCGCAATGGTGCATGCCTGGGCCGCGACCCAGTCGCTCGCGTCAGTTCTCGAGGCCCAGATCGTGCGGCCCTATTACGTCGCTTTCCTCGAGGAAGCGTTCGACAGGGGCTATCTGACGGTCCCAGCCGGCGCCCCGGATTTCTACGACGCCATCGACGCCTATGCAGAGGCGAAATGGATCGGTCCCGGTCGCGGCTATGTCGATCCGACCAAGGAAATCGACGCTGCTGCTGCGCGGATCGAGGCGGGCGTCTCGACGCTGGAAGACGAATGCGCGGACCAGGGTAAGGATTGGGAAGAGGTGCTTGACCAGCGTGCACGGGAACGCGATCGCCTTCGCGAACTCGACCTGGACGTCGCGACAAGCCTCGGCGGCGTTTCGCCGTCGCAAACCGACGCTGAGCAGGAACAGGCGCGCGACGCCCGTCCTGGGGCCTTGGCCCGCGTTCGCGGCATCGCCCGCTCTGCGGAACATGCCGCCCATCTGGATCAGCGCTCCGGCGCCTGAGGACACACCATGCAAGATGTTCAGCTGCTGGCGTCCCGCTATGCGGGCCGTCCCCTGTTGCTTACGCCGAACGCGGCCCGCGATCTGGCGAACCGGGTTCGCGGTGTCGATGCCCGAGCGTTCGAGCGGCCCTCGCGCATCGGCGCCTTCCTCCGTCGGGTCGGTTTGGCGAATGGGGGCAAGGTTGGTCGCATCCAAGCCATGGAAGACGGCGACTATGACGGTCCGCCGCCCGTTCCGATGGAAGAGCAGCTGGCCTATTCGCCGCGTTGGCTGGGCGACGTGGAAGACACGGGCTTCTGCTGGTCCCTTAAAGATGGGGTCGCGCTGATCTGCTGCGACACGCCCTTGGTCGAACGCGGCGACGAGTTCTGCGGCATGGTCTGGCACGGCTATGACACGCTGCTCCTGGCCATGCGTGAGGCTTTGGCCGACGCGCGCGTTCGGGGTGTCTTCCTGCGCCTGGACACGCCGGGCGGCGTAGTAGGCGGCGGCCTGCCGGCCCTTGCGCAGTTCATGCGTGAGGCGCGCGAGAGCGCGGGCGGCAAGCCGATCTGGGTTTATGCGGACATGGCCTGCTCTGCCGGCTACTGGATCGCCGCCCAAGCCGACCGGATTCTCGCTCCAAGCGTCGGTTATGTCGGATCGCTCGGAGCCGTCATGGTTCATGAGGACTGGTCCGGCGCGCTCGAGCAGGACGGCATCGCCATCACCTCGATCGAGTTTCCCGAGGGCGGTGTAAAGACGGAAGGGGCTTGGTGGAAGGCCTTGAGCGAGGCCGGCCGCGCCGCCTGGCAGGCAGACATCAGCCATGTCGGCGAAATGTTCTTTTCGGACGTCACAGCCGGGCGTCCAGCGCTGACGCACGACGCCATGCTGGCCATGCGCGCCGATGCTTTCATGGCTGATCACACAGACGCCGGCCGATCGGGTCTGGCGCTCCAGCTCGTTGATGAGATTGCGACCGAGGAAGCGGCCTTCGCCGCCCTCGTCGCTCACGTATCCGACCCAGCGGACGATCTTTCCGCCGCCGCGCCTGGGCAGCGCGCGTCGGCTTCCACCCCACAGGAGAGGCCAATGGCCACACGAACCCAAGCGGGCGGCAAGCCGACCCGCGCCGCGCAGGTCGCATCTGCGAAAAAGGCGCTGAAGTTGGCGCAGGCGAACCTTGCCCGCGCCGAGGCGACCGACGCCCCGCCTGAAGACGAAGACAATGACGACGATCAGGCGACCGAGCCGAGCGAAGGTTTGGATGACGACGCCGGTGAAGACGGCGATGAGCCGACCGACGACGATCAGGACGAGTCGCAGGCGATCGCGGCGTCAGCCGAGGCCCGAACACATCCGCAGCTTGCTCTCGCGGCTATCCAGAGCGGCATGTCGCTGAAGCAGTTCCAAGCGACGGCTTCAGCGGCCGGCGCGGCGCCGCGTGTCTCGCGGCTGGATGCGGCCATGAATGGTTCGCGCCGGCTCACGCCGGACACGCCTGGCGCCTCGGCGCAGGGGCTAGGCGGGGCGCTTGTCGCCGATGCCCAGCGGCGAAGGGCCGCCGCTACCGCTCGCGGTCGCTGAACTTTCCAGCCTTTTGGCCGGGTCGGCTCCGGCGTTTTCCATATGGGAGGCTTGCCATGCAGGTCATCAAAACGAACCAGCCAGCGACGCTCGGCGATCTGATTCACTGGGAGGTCAATCCGACCTTCACGACCGAAGACGGCGTGCTGTTGGCTGGCGCGGGCGGTGTCCGCGACGTGCCGCAGTTTGCCGTGATCTCTCAGGTGTCGGCCAGCAAGAAATTGCAGCAGATCGACTTTGCCGGATCCGGCGGCGCCAACACTGCCTATGGCGTCAGCCTTCTGCCCGCACAAGCTGCGGACGGCGTCGACGGGGAAATCAAATATCTCCGTCGGGGTCCGGCGATCATCCACGCCGAAAGCATTGCATGGCCGGCCGGCACGTCCGACGCCAACAAGGCGGCTGCGCTGGCCACCCTTCTGGGTCTCGGCATCCTGGCCAAGACCGGCATCTGATCAATCGGCCCCCCAGCGGGCCGGCGTTCAACCCTCTGAACTCACCGGTCCGCTGAAGGCCTCGGCCAGCGACCGCAATCCAAGGAAACACATCCATGCCGACGACCGTCGTCACTCAGGACGCGGGCCTGCGCCTGCCCTTCACCACGGTGGAGCTGACCCAGTCCATCAACACCCTTCCGCCGCAGTTCGGTCAGATGGCTCGCGACGGGATGTTCCCGATCGAGCCTCTGGCCTCGGCCTACGTCGAGATCGTCTCGGAAGGCGGTGCGATCTACGCCCTGCCGATCACGGACGAGGGCCGCCCCGCCACGATCGCCCGTCGCGACAAGGGGCAGTCGCTAATCTTCAAGATCCCGAACATCACCCATGAAGACAGCGTGCTGGCCAACGACATCCGCAACTGGCTGGCAGCGGCGCAGCGCACGCGGCGCCCCGAGACCTTGGTCAATCTGGTCAACAAGCGTCTGGAAAAACTGCGCCGCAAGTTCGACCTGACGCTCGAGCTGCTGCGAGTCTCCGCCTTGTCGGGCAAGATCATCGATGGCGGCGGCGGCGAGGTGTACGACCTGTTCACTGCCTTCAACGTGGTCCAGCAGACCGTCTATTTCGACCTGGGCAACGCCGCTACCGACGTCAACGCCAAGTGCGGCGAAGTCATCGACATCATCGGTCAGAACCTCAACGACGAGAGCATGAACGGCGTCGTCGCGCGCGTGTCGCCGGGCTTCTTCAACAAGCTCGTCGCCCACAAGTCGGTTCGGGAACTGTACCTGAATACGGTCAACGCCCTGGCGTTGGCGGCGATCGTCCGGACTGACGATGGCCAGTACCGCCCCCGTGAGTTCGCGCACGGTGGCCTGCTGTTCAAGGAATACAACGCCAAGATTCCAATGGCGGACAAGTCGCTCTGGACGCCTTTCCCCGGCGACACGGGCGTCGCCTATCCCGATGGCACCCTGGACAGCCACGTCACCTACGCCGCCCCGCCGCTTGATATCCGCGAACTGGACGGCGAGCCGACCGACGGCGGCTCGGACGATGATCTGATCCACCTGAGCGAAGAACCGCTGAAGCACGGTCGCGGCCTTGAGTGGTCAGGTCAGATGAACGCCCTGCCGCTGTGGCGTCGTCCCGCGACCCTCGTCAAGCTGAGCGCGGCGGCTTCGGCCTAAACCAAAAGGGGCGGCGAATGTTCGGTCAACATCTCGCCGCCCTAGACGCGGCCGTGTTTGCGCATCTCAGTGACGATACGGCCGCGATCTGGTCGCGCCCAAACGTGTTTGCGACGACGGTGGCGGCGATGCTCGATCGCGTCGAGCAGGCGGGTTCGATCGGCGGGATGTCCATGATCGACTTCGCCGATGTCGTGCGGATATCGGTCGCCGAAGCTGAAATCCGCCGGCCTGGCCAGCCGCCACGGTCGGGCGATGTTTTCGTTGTCGGCGGCGTGCAGGCGGTCGTGCATGGCGAGCCTTGGCGCGATACGCAGCAGAATGGCCGCGATTGGCTCTGTCCGGTCAGCCGCTGATGGCCAGCCTTTCGGGTCGTTCGGCCTGGGGGCTGGCGACGGCCGACAGCGGGGCGTCGCGTCCGTCGCGGATCGGTCGCTACAGTGAGGGCGGCGCGGCGGTTAAGCTGACAGTCGAGGACGCCTCGGCCGGCGATCTGGGCCTTGCTCTACAAGGCAAGCTTCAGGCCTCTATCGATGACCAGCTGAAGGCGCTGTACGGCGCCTACTGGCGAGCGATGAACCGGGTGGTCGAGGCCGGCAAGGGTCGGCTGCGGGCGGATATCATCGCCGGCGGCTTCCACAACCCCCGCTCTCTGGCGAACACCTGGCGCGGCAACGCCTATCCCCGCGACAAGAACAGCCTCGATGTCGCCGGCTGGATCTACACCCGCGCGGGGATGCTGATCTCGGTGTTCGAAGAGGCGACCGTCATCAAGGTCGCCGGCAACGCCCAGTTCCTGGCCATCCCCCTGGGACCGGCGAAGGCGATCGTCCGTCGCCTTCAGAAACAGAAGAAGAAGGGCCTGATCGGCCGCAACGCCTGGGGTCGGTTTGAGAAGGACGATTCCTACGTCGAGCAGGTGGCGCGGGCCATGGGCGTGGATCTGGTCCCAATAATCGCGCCGGATCGCCAGACGGGTGTGCTGGTGGCGGCGGACAAGCGGGCGCTGACCCCGACGGGACGCAAGGCCAAGGGTCTGTCCAAGCCGCCGACCCCGCTGTTCGCCCTCGCCAAGACCGCGACTTTACGCAAGCGGATCAAGGGGCAGGCGCTGCTCGACGAGATCATGAAGAATTTCCCCAGCGACTTCGTCCACGCCCTGATGGGCGAGCTGGCGGTGGATCAAAGAGAGGGCGGCTGATGACCAATCGCGAGGCCCTTCTTCAAGCCCTCGTGGCGTTGACGGCTGGTGAACCCTCATTGCCGCCGGCGGCTCTGGATGAACCGGAGCCGTCGCATTGGCTAACCCGCATGGGCGCTGCGCCGATCGCGGGGGAGTTGCTGCACGCCTTGGCCGTCCAGGACGCCACGCCAGAAACGCTGGCCTTCGTCAGGGGCGCCGAGATCGATGAGGCTGGCGAGGAACTCGAGTTCACTCCGATCATCGCCTACGCCGTCCAGGCCAAGCCGGGCGTTGGCGACACAGTGGAAACCCTGCGCGCCGCCCGCCGTCAGGCTCGCGACGAAGGCGTCCGGCTGATCGCCGATCTGATTGCTCAGAACCGCACGCTTGGCGTCGAAGCTGAAGTCTATGCCGAGGTGATGCCGCCCGCTCGCGATGACGACGTGGCGTTCGTCAACGCCTTGCCGTCAGCCACCGCCCTGATCCCGATCCGCATCCTCTACACCGGCCGCGACGCGGCTTCCTGAAGGAGACTTCGATGCCAAAAGACGTCGACAACGCCGCCGCCGACAAACCCGGTTCGTCAGCGGCGTCAGCGCCGCCACCCGTGCGCGCCCCTCTCGACCACGATGGTGATGGTCGCAAAGGCGGCGCCGCGCCCGTCCCGGCTGTCCAGCACCTTGCTGTGATCAAGGATGATGCCGAACGGCGCCTCGTCCACGGTCAGGTGATCGCGGTTTCCGACGCAGACGCCAAGGTGTTGCTGGCGACCGATCATGTCCGGGTCGCCACCGACGTCGAGGTCGAGCTTGCCCAGCCCTTCGTCCACTCCTGGACGGCCTGACCTTCCTCTAACGGAGCCTCCGTCATGACGACTTCGAACGATCCGCGCGGCCGTCTGGCCGAACTTTACAGCGCCTCTCAGACGGCCCTGATCACTCCGGCCGTTGCGCCCGGTCAAACCTTCCAGCGCCGCCACTTCTACGACTGGACGCCGTCGCCGCAGGAAGAGCCGCAGGACGACGAACTGATGGGCGGCGGCTTCGCCAACTCCATCGACGCGCGGCCGGGCGCGCCGGACATCCATCGTGCGTCGCTGCGTGTCGCCTGGCCGCTGGATCTTGCGCAAATCGGCTTCGTCCTGACCGAACTGCTGGGGGCGCCGGCGACGACGGGCGCCTCGCCCTACGTCCACACCTTCGACAGCGCGACGACGGTCATCCCCAGCCGCACCTTCGAACGTAGGCTCGCGGCCGGGCAGTTTGATGGGGCCGTCGGCGCCGTCGCTCGCTCGCTCCAGTTTCCGATCGGATCGGATCGAGGCTACACGCGCGTGACCGCCGACTACTTCGCCCGCGAAGCGCTCGAACAATACGCCGTCTCGGTCGCCGGCACGCCGGAAACGCCCACGATCAACAGCCGCGTGCCGCGCGCCGTCGGCACGATCAAGCGCGGCGGCACCCAGTTGGCGGCCGTGATCTCGGGCGATGCGACGATCACCAACGTCCTGGGCGAGGACAGCTACGCCGGATCGAAGTTCGTCGACGACGTCGCTCTGGAGGGGCGGACGGCCGCGATCAACATCACCGGCCGGTTCAAGGGCGCCGCCATGCGAGATCTCGGCAAAGTGCCGGTCGGCAGCTTCATCCAGGACGCCTCGGACTTCGATCTGGAATGGGCGCTGTCGCCGAATCTGAAACTGGTCCTGACCATCCGCAACGTCCGCTTCGCCCGCGTCGGCATCGGCACCAGCGGACCGGGTCGTCTGGACGTGCCCCTGCGCGGCCGCGCCGAGATCGGCACCAACGCCTCGATGGTCACGGCGGTGCTGACCAACACTACGGCGAGCTACAACTGATGCAGCCCAAGCATGACGCCTGGACCCCGGCGGAGCCGCAATGGGTACCGCTGGCGCCGGGCGTCAAATGGCTGCTGCGTCGTCCCGACGGCGCCGACAAAATGATCGTGTCGTCCGACGTGTCCCAAGCGATGTCGCGCATCTATCAGGGGCGCGCTGAACTCGAGGCTCTCGGTCTCGAAAACGAAATGGCCGCCGGCGATCACGTCCTGAGCCTCGATCAGATCGTCGGCTACAGTTCGCTGCTGACCGCCACGCGGTATGCTCGGCTGTGCCTGATCGATTGGGAAGGCATCGATCATCCCGACACAGGCGCAAAGCTGGATTGCAGCGATCCGGATGCTGTCCACGACGCCCTGGTCTTCGGCCCTCCCGGTGGCGGGGCGCCCCTGCTCTCACCCTTTCTCGCTTGGATCGATGCGCCGCGTCGCCCGATGGGCGCCGAGACCGTGCGCCTGCGCGCCTTGGCGAAAGATCATTGGAGCGGCGGTGCTGAGCGGTGTCGGGCCTGCGCGGACGAGTCCGACCCTTGCGCCAAGGGTGGGTCGATCGAAGGCGAGATCTGCCCGCGTCTGAAAAACACGCCCCTAACGCCCGAGGGCGTCGCGGCCTGGGAAATCAGCAGTGGCGCGGCTGGATTGTGGGCGCGCGGGGGTATGTCCGGCACCGTCACGGGGCTTCATTTCCGCGACGCCCTGCTGGTCTTCGAAGCTCAGTGCGGCGGCAGTCGCGAGCAATTGGACTTCGCTGCCGCGTTCGCCGCCTTCCGCGCGATCGAGGCCGGACGTCTGGAAGCCGAGGCCGAGCAGGCCAAGGCCGATGCAGAAGCTAACGCTAAGGACTGATCAGCATGGCGGATGGCGGCGGCATCAACCTTCGGCTTTCGCTGAAGGGGGCGGAACAGGTGCGCGCCGAACTGGCCAGCATCGGCCCTGCCGGCAACCGCATGGCGCGCGATCTCGATCGTGCGCTGCGCCAGCCCTCGGGCGGCATGAAGGCCCTGGACACCGGCATGCGCGAGGCCAGAAACGGTCTCGATGGCTTCGCCTCTCGCGCGGGGCCGGTCGGCTCGGTCCTCCAATCCTTTGGCGGATGGGGTATGGCCGCCGCCGCCGGGTTCGCCGCTGTCGCCGCCGCCGCCGCCGCCGCCATCCAGATCGCCAATCAGGCGACGACCGCTGCTGCGGACCTTACCGACGCTGCAGATCGGATCGGCGTGGGGACGGAGGCGCTTCAGCAGTGGCGCTATGTGGCGGATGAGGCCGGGGTTCCGGTCCAGGCGCTCGAAGCGGATCTCGAGAAGCTGAACGGCGTCCTCGGCAAGTTCAAGATGGGCATTGGCGACGCCAAGCTGAAGCCGTGGTTTCAGGAGCTGGGGATCAGCAAGTCTGACCTGGACAGCATCTCGACCGCGGATCAGCTGATGCTGATGCTCGCCGACCGTTTGGGGCAGATCACCGACCGATCAAAACAGGTGGCGGCCGCCCGCGCCTTCGGGATCGAGGCGTCCCTGCCGGCGCTTCGTCTCGGCGAGCAGGGTGTTCGCGATCTGCTCGAGGCGTCCAAGGAACTGGGTGTCGTGCTGGACGCCGAGACCGTCCAGAAGCTGGATGAGGCGGACCGGAAAGCCGAACTTGCGGGCCAGCAGCTGAAGACCCTGGCCCATGGCGCGGTCGAACCGCTGGCGACCGCCATGGCGAATGCAGGCTCATATCTGGCGAACCTGTCGCTCGAGTTCAGCCGGATCGAAGCGCGGACGCCCGGTTGGATCCAGAACTTCATGGCTCTATCGCGGGTCATGCCGGGGACGGGCGCGATCCAGCAGGTCGGCGAATACATTGTGGCGCAACAGATCCGCGCCCGGCGTGGACCGCGCACCCTGCCTACTCCCGGCATCAGCGCCGGTCAGTCCGGCGTGGACCTGGATGATCCGGCGCTCAGGCGCCAGAGCCATGCCGTCGCAGCGGCGGCGACGGGCGGCGGCTATCAGATGCAAGGCCATGACGCCAAGGGCGGCGGCGGTGGAGGCGACGGCGGCGCGGCCCGTCGCGCGGCCGAGGCCGAGCGTAAGCGGCGCGAGATCGAACGGCTCTATGAGCAGCTGGACCGGGAGGTGACGTCCAGCCGCCGCGATGTGACCCAGGAACGCTGGTCGAGCGACGCGCCAGCGGATCGCGCCCAGTTGGCGAAGAGTCTGGCCGCGCTGGATCGCAAGGAACGCGACGACAAGATCGAGGAGATGCGGAAGGATCTCGAGCGCAGGGGCGCGCTGGATGAACGCCGGCAGCTGCTGCTGCGTCAGATCGCCGACATGAATGCCGAGGCTGACGCCTTGGCGGACAACCGCATCGTCGAGGAACAGGCCAAGGCTGAGAAGGAAGCGCGCCTCCAGGCCGAGCAGGCCTATAGCGACATTCAAGCCGAGATCCTTTCACTGGCCTCCGCCAGCGCCCGCACTTCGGATGAGCGGCGCGCCATCGAACTGAGCATCCTTGAGATCGCCCAGCGTCGTCAGAAAGCGGATCTGGAAGCGGCGATCGAGGCGGAGAAGGAACCGGCCGCTCGGGCGCGGCTGATCGCTACCTTGGAAAATCTTCCGACTCTCCATGCTGCGCAAACCGATCGGGTGACGCGCGACAATGCGGGGCCGTTCGCCGCCTGGCGCGAGGCGCAGATGACCGGGCCGCAAACGCAGGAATGGCTGCAAGGCGAGGCGCTGGACGCGCTGGACGGCATGAACAAGGGTCTGATGGACGCCTGGAAAAACGCCGACGGCGCAGGCGACGCACTGAGCCGGATGGGCCGTGCCGGAATCGACGCCCTCGGTCAGATCCGCGATGCGCTGATGAAGGTCGCGATCCAGCAGATGATCATCCAGCCGCTGACCAACGCCCTGTTTGGTGGCGGAAAGTCCGGCGGCGGCGGCGGTTTCCTCAGCAATCTGATGAGCAACATCATGGGGTCCGTCGGCCTCGGCGGTTCGGGCAAGACGCCGATCAAGGCTGGCAAGGCGCGCGGCGGGCTGAACCCGTCGCGCGGTCTGGTTCCAGTCGGTGAATACGGCATCGAACTAATGGATATGCCGGCAGGCGCGCGGATCTACGACACCGAGCGGACGGAGCGGATCCTGCGCGACGCGACCTCGGGCGCGGGTCGAGGAGGTGGCGGCGGCGTGCTTCAGCCCACGTTCAACATGCCGGTCACGGTCGTGAACAATGGCTCGGAAAAGCTTCAGGCCACCACGCGACAGTCTGCGGACGGCATCGATGTCTTGCTCGAACCGATGGTCCGCAAGGCGGTCGGCAAGATGGGATCGGACGGATCGCTGGCGAAGTCCTACCAGCAGACGCCCAGAGGAAAGACGCGCTGATGGCGAATGGTCTCTGGAACGCGGGCTTCCTTCAGGGCGCCGATCATTGGGGCACGGTCGGCAGCGGCGCCTTGAGCGTGGATGAAACGTTACATGGCGCGCCGGGCCGGGCTGTTTTGAAGGCGTCGCGACTTGCAGCCACCGTTGGTCTGACTTCGCCGATCGAGCCGCTTGCCGCCGACCGGGTGGCGGTGTCGGCCGGTGACGTCGTCGAGTTTGCCGCCGGCGTATTGGGTCTTCTAGGCGTTGCGGAGACGGCGGTCGCGCCGCGCGCGTTTGCCGTCTTCTACGATGCTGGCGGCGGGACCGTGGAAACGCGCCCTCTGACCGTCAGGGCGCCTGAGGTGGCCACGCACGGCCTCGGCCTCGCCGGTGTCCGCGCCAGCTTCTATGGGATCCAGCAGCGGGAGACGACGCCAGCCGGCGCGGCCAAGGCCTCGCTGAGGGTCGAGGCCGTCTCGACGGCGTCCAACCAGACCGTGGCGGTCCTGCTGCTGAAGCCCATGGTGGCGCGCGTGCCGGCCGGTCGAGTGCTGCCGCTGCTTTGGACGCCGGGCCAGCATGACGGCGCGGATCTGGCCTTCGCCAGCTGGCCTGACATCCTGCGTCCTTTCCGAGCCGGAGCGGGCGGCGAGGTTCAGCCCGGCCGCGTCGAATATCAGGCCGGGGCGGGTCGCCCGAAGTCGCGACGCGTGGCGCTGGATCCCGTGCGCAAGTTCATGGGGCAGGTCCGTTGCGATGGCGTGGAGCGCGCCGCCCTGGAGCAGTTCTGGCGCGAGGGCGCCGGTGACTTCTGGATTGTCGAGCCGGACACGGATCGGCTGTGCATCGCCAGCTGGTCCGCCGATGGCGCGCCGATGATGATCGAGCAACGCGGCCTGACGTGCATGATGCAGGTCGGTCTCTGGATGGAGACGGCCTGATGCCTACCCCTGTCAGCGAGGACATGGTCGAGGCCGCGTGGCGTCGTGAAGAAGATCCGGTCGCGCAGTTGATCGTGATCCGCTCCGACGCGGACCCGGAACCGATCACGGTCACGGACTGGCCCGAGGGCATTACGTCGAACGGCGTCGATTACCCGCACTATCCATTCGAGCTGGTCTGGCATGGCGCCAGCAAGGATGAGCCGTTCGGGAAGGGCAAGCTGACGATCGGGAATGTGGACAAGCGGATCGAGGAGGCCTGCGACGCCGCCCTGACGCCGCCTGAGGTCGATCTGTCGCTTGTCCGGGTTGAGGCCCCGGACTTCGTCGAGAGGGCCGTCCTGGGGGCGAAGGTGCCGAACGTGGAGGGCGACGCCATGCGCGTCAGCGCCGTGATCCGTCCTCGCGACTTCAGCGAAGAGCCGGCGTGCGCCGTCAAATACGTGCCCTCGACCGTGCCGGGCATGTTCTGAGGTGCAGATGATCGTGCCGGCGGATCTGGAAGCGCGTGCGTCCAGTCTTATCGGCGTGGCGTTCAAGCCCAAGGGCGACAGCCGCGACGGTTGGGACTGCCGGGGGCTGGGGCGCTGGTGCCTTCGGGAGTGGTGCGGGGTCGATGTCCCAGACTATCTCGATCTCTATGCCGCCGGCATCGTGTCCGCCGGCGGTCGGCGCGAAAGAGCAAGGCTGCTGGCTGAAGGGCTGGCCTCAATGTGGCGGCCGATCGATCCGCAGTCCGGCGTCATCGCCCTTCTGTCCTGGCTGGGTCAGGCGGGACACGTCGGCTTCATGCTGTCGCCGACCAAAATCCTCCACGCGGACATCCGCGTCGGAACGGCGGTTCTGGATCTCGACGATCCGGCGGCCGCCTACAGGCTGAAGGGCGCCTTCGTCCCGGCCTTCGTCACAGACATTCGCCACGCCTGACGGCGCGGCCAGACTTTCGTGAGGTTCCATGGCTGACGGCGGCGTTCCCATTGTGCTGTCGCCCGAGCCGTTCGCTCGGACGACGACCTATGTCGAGTCGCCGGCCGGCTGCACGGTGCGGACGATGCTCGCCTCGGCCGTCTCCAATGGCCACCTGAAGCTCGATGATCTGCCGCGCACCAATGTCTATGTCGACGGGGCGCGTGTCGATCGCGAAGAGGCGCTGTCGCTGGTCCTGGTGGAGGGCCAGATCGTCAACGTCGTTGTCGAGCCTCTCGGCGGCGGGGGCGGCGGAAAGAAGGACGTCGGTCAGATCCTGCTGACGATCGCCGTCATTGCAGTCAGCATGTGGGTAGGCGGCCCGGCCGGTCCGCTTCAGGCGTGGCCGATGTTGGCACGTCAGGTCGCAGCGGCGGCGATCTTGACGGCCGGGCAGATGGCGATCGCCGCCATCTTCAAGCCCGAAAGCAACGTATCCAAGGCGAACGACCGCTACGCCCTATCGTCAGCTTCGAACCAATATCGGCCGTGGGCGTCGATGCCGATGGCGTTGGGCGAAGTGGTTGTCGCGCCGGATCTGGCCGTGAAGACCTTCACCCAAGCGCAGGGCGAAAATCAGTGGATCTACGGCATCCTGGGTCTGCACTACGGCCCGTGCACGGCCGAAGATCTGAAGATCGGCGACACCCTGGTCAGTTCGATGGGCGCGGGCGACGTGCGCGTGGCCTATCACCTGACGCCCGGGCCGCGCACCTTCTCGATCGTCGCCAACGACACCGACCAGCTGGACCTTCAGGAAGAGCTGGCGGCGACGGTCAGCGGATCGACCGCCGTCGTCCGCGCCGCCTCGGCCGAGGGTGAGCGGTTCGAGTTCGACTTCTTCATGCCGCAGGGCCTGTATTTCGCGAAGGACGACGGTCGAAAGATCAGCGCGTCCCTGACCGTCACCATTCGCTATCGCCCGATCGACCAGAACGGCGTGCCGACCGGGTCGGGCGCCTGGGCCAACGGGCTGACGATCCCGCTGTCGTCCGCGTCCAGCGATCCGTGGCGGATCATGCGCTCCATCTCGCTGCCGCTCGGCCGCTATGAGTTCGAGGTCAAGCGGTCGAAGCTTGAAGACGACAACGCCAAGCGAAAGACCGACATCGGCTGGACCGCCATTCGCGCGATCGCCTTCCGCAAGCCGGTGTTGGACGAAACCCTGTCGCTGATTGAGTTCGCGGTGCGGGCCTCCGCGCTGAACCAGGGCAACCTCGCGCCCTTCACCTGCCGCATCACGCCCATCTGCGAGACTTGGACCGGAACGCAGTGGGGTGCGCCGGTCCCGACGTCGAACCCGGCTGCGATCACGCGCTGGCTGATGACCGGGCCTGCGCCGGCTGTGGCGCTGACCAAGTCGCAGGCCGATGTCGGCCTGCGCACGTGGGCGGCCCTTTGCGATCAGTACAACTGGAAGAGCCATATCTATCTGACCGAGGACCGCAAACAGGATGCGGTCATGCAGCTGCTGGGCATGAACGGCCGCGCCAGCCTGTTCTGGGACGGGACGCAGCTGGTCTCGGCGCCGTGGGTCGAAAAGCCCGCGCCGCGTCAGCTCTTCGCCGGATCCAACCTGAAGGATCACCGATGGGAGATCGTCTATCCCGATCCGGTTCATGCGCTGCGTGTCGAGTTCCAGAACATCGACCAGAGCGGCGAGGCCGACGAGATCTATGTCTATGCCGACGGCTATGGCGAGACGGCCGACCCGGCCAACAACATCCTGCCGGCGACGCTGGTCGAGGCTCTGCGGCTGGAAGGCCAGCAGACAATTGAGCGCGCCTATCGCGACGGACGCTGGAACCTCGGCGCCCGGATGCACCAGCGCCGCGTGGATAGCTGGTCCACGGACATTGAGCATATCGTCTGCCGTTATGGCGATCGCGTTCGCTTGGCTTGGGACCGCGTCGGCACAGCCAACGCCACCGTGCGCAACCGGCTTTGGTCGGGCGGTCTGGTATCGGGATTGCGGCTCAGCCAGCCGGTGCGGATGGAGCCAGGTCGGGTCTATGCCCTGGACCTTCGTTTGCCCGATCAGGTCATCACCGGCGTGCCGATTGCCAACCCAGCGACGACGGCCGCCGTCGTCACGCGATCAGTCATGTTCGCGGATCTGCGCGCAGCGAACGTCACGCCACGGGGCGGCGATCTGGTCGCTTTCGGCGAGCCGGAGCGCATCAGCGAGGACGTCGAGATCATCGGGATCACGCCCGGCACGGACCTGACCGCCAACATGGTCGGCATCCGTTATGTCGCGCCGTTGCTGATGGCCGGCGAAACCGGGCCGATTCCTCCGCTGCAAAGCCGCCTTACCCGCGACCGGGCCATGGACCCGCCGATGCCCACCTTGCTGGGCTGGCAGGCGAATGAGGAAGGGGTGCGGATCGGCTTCTCGATGCCGCCCTGGCGCGGATCGCCGATCACGGGGTTCACACTCCGCTGGCGTCAGACGCCGGCGGCAGGCCAGTCGTCGGCCTGGGTGCCCTTGCCCGATCTGCCCGCCAACGCCATGACGGCCGTGACGCCGCCTCTGCGCGAGTTGCCGGCCGAAAGCACGAACGTCACCAGCGCCCAGGTGCAAATCGTCGCCGTGACGGCCGACGGCCGCGCCTCGCCCGCCCTTCAGGTTACGGTGCAGGAGGCTGCTATTCAGCAGCCGCCTTCTGGCGACTGGTCGGTGACCGAACTGACGGAGGGGCCTGACGGCTCACGACAATCAGGATTCCTGGTCGTCGGCTTGGTCGGCTCCATCAATCCGCGACGGGTGACGGTCGAATATGGCGCCACGTCTGATGGGCCGTGGGATGCCGCGTTCGACGGTCCGCCTGTGCAGGGTGTCGTCCGCGCGCCCATCCTGGGCATGCAGCCGGGCGCGCAGTGCTGGATCGCCATTACCTACTGGACGGCGCAAGCCTCGGCCCCAAGCGAGCGTCGCGTGTTGGGGCCATACAGGGCACCTGGCCTGGTCGCGGGTGACCTGTCGCCGGAAAGTCCTACGCGGATCGCGGTCACCGAGATTACGGACCGCCTGGTCAGCGTCGAGCAGATTTCGGCGACGAACGCGGCGGCTGTCGCGGATCTGGAAGAGGTCTTTGGAGACACCGTCAGCGCGGCGGCCAGTGCGGTTGCGGCGGCGGCCTCGGCTAGCACGGCCGCCCAGGCCGAGGCTGACGCCATCATCGCCCGGGGAGCGGCGCAATCCGCCTCTCAATCTGCGCTAGATCAGGCGCTCGCCGCCGCTGGATCAGCCTCGGCGGCCTTAACTAGTCGAAATCAGGCTTCAACCTTCGCGACGAACGCCAGCAATAGCGCGACAAGCGCTTCCGGTTCAGCATCGACCGCTACAACGCAGGCGGGCCTTGCGGCCAATAGTGCGACGGCGGCGGGCGGGTCTGCAACGGCGGCGGCCGGATCAGCCTCGACAGCGACGACGAAAGCGACAGACGCCGGTGAAAGTGCTACGGCCGCGAGCGCATCCAAGGTAGCAGCCGAAAGCGCACGGGACGCGGCCTCGGGCTCAGCCACGGCGGCGGCGTCGAGCGCATCAAGCGCGGCAACGTCCGCGACGAATGCGGGAACGTCTGCGAGCGCTGCGAGCCAATCGAAACTCGACGCGCAAACCGCGCAATCGGCGGCGGGTGTAAGTGCGACGAACGCGGCCAATAGTGCGACGAACGCCGCCGGGTCGGCCTCGACGGCTTCGACCCAGGCTGGCCTCGCCACCACGGCCAAGAACGATGCGGCGGGTTCGGCGTCCGGCGCCCTGACCTCGCGCAACCAGGCGTCCGGCTTCGCCACGGCGGCCGAGACGGCGGCGGCTGCGTCGTCAGCGTCCAGCGTCACCGCGACCGCGTCTAAGGATGCGGCCAAGAACTACGCCATCAACCAGGGCTCGATCACGCCCTCGGCGTTGCTGTGGACGAACAACCCGAACGGCGTTCCAGAGACGGCGACCGACGCGACCTATCCCGTCGTGACGGTGGGCGGAAAGCCCAGCATCATCTTGGGCGACAATCAGCACGTCTTCTGGAAGCGGGCTGTGCCGTTCGTGGCGGGCCACGTCTATGATATCCAGGTCGAGGCCGAACCTAGTACTGCGTCGGCTGCCGAGATCTCGCTCATCATTTGGCAGTTGGATGGGTCTTATGCGGACCTACCTGCGCAGAACTATCAGCTGACGTCCAAATCGATTCCGGTCAGGGGCCTTTATACGCAGCGGTTCACTCCTAACGCCGCCACTGTCTGGTTGCGTCCCGCCGTCAAGGGTGAGATCGAAGGGTCGTCGAAAAATCCGCGCATCTTCAGCCTGAACATCATCGATGTTACCGCCCAGGCCGCCGCCGAGACCAGTGCTACGGCGTCCGCGACCTCGGCTTCGAACGCCGCCGCGAGTGAAACGGCGGCGGGTCAGAGTGCGTCGGCCGCGAACACCGCGAAGGTCGCAGCCGAGACCGCGCGCGGGCAGGCCGAGGCGTTCAAGAACGAGACCGCCTCATCGCGAGATACCGCAACAGCGCAGGCCGCATTGGCGACGGCCCAGGCCGGACTATCGGCGGGATCTGCGACACTGGCGGGTCAGAAGGCTGGAGCATCCTCTGACAGCGCCTCTCTCGCCAGCACCAAGGCGGACGAGGCCGGGGCATCCGCCGCCGCGTCGCGCGCAGATCAGATCAGCGCTGGCGCCGCCCGCGACCAGGCGCTTGCCGCTCTGATGGCGCAGGGTCGCCAGAACCTTGTCGCCCGTGAGAATGTTGCGTCTGGACAACTCGTGGCCGTGTCCTCGGGCGGCGCGTCCGGCTGGGGCTTCTCGATGGTGGGGTCGGGCGGTAACGTTACCCGAACCATCAAGGTCGGGCCACTCAAGGCCAACACGGCTTACAGCATCAGCTTCAAGGCGCGCCGCACCTCTGGATCTGGCTCCCTGCCGATCAATGTCGATCTGAATCCTGACACCCTTCCCGAGCGCACCTTCGACATCCAGTCGAGCGCCCTGACCGAGTTCAAGTGGGAGAACATCACCTCACCCAGCACGGATATGGCTCTGGCGACGGTGCACCTGCGCTTTTTCCGGGCACCTCTTCCAACCGGTTACGCATACGAGATCACCGACATCAAGTTGGAGGAAGGGGCGACGGCGACAGCCTGGACCCCTTCACCCAAGGATGCGGCATACAGCGCCAGCGCCTCGGCAACCTCGGCCGCCTCGGCCGCCGCCAGCAATACGGCGGCCGGACAATCCGCAACCGCCGCGTCCGGTTCAGCCACGACCGCTTCCACGAAAGCCGGGGAGGCCTCGACCTTTGCGTCCCAGGCCAGCACATCGGCCGGAAACGCGGCCGGATCGGCGACCACGGCATCCACCGCCTCGGGCGTCGCGGTCACGGCTCGCGATCAGGCCAACGCCGCACGCGACGCGGCACAAGGTTCCGCCGCCACGGCTTTGGCCCAGGCGGCAAACGCCAGCGCCAGCGCCTCGGCGGCTTCGATCAGCGCCAACCTTGCGGCCTCCGTTGGTGCTCCCCGTGGTCAGCTTCTCTACAACTCAACTGGAAACCGGGGGATGGACGGTTGGGCCGGCGGGCCAGGCTGGTTTGTCATAGATGTCGGTTACGGTTTCGGCCGTGCTTTCCAGACCAATACGTCGGGCCTCTATTTCTACAATGACATATCGCATTGCGCTGCGATTGGACCTGGCGACTGGGTCACATGGTCAGCCGATCCTAAAATCTTCGGCGGCACTTGTGAAATCTGGCTTGAGTTTTACGACGCCAATCTAAACCCAATCAGCGGGTCTTATGGTGGACAGCAGGTCTCTAACCGAGATTTCGGATCAACTATTTCCGGTGAAGTGCTTGCGCCGAGCAACGCTTTCAACGCTCGCCTAGTCGTCTGGCCGAACTTCTCGTCGGGCGGGTCAGCGGGCGTCCGTAGGATGAAGGTGGAGCGGGGCCGCCTCCCGGCAACGGCATGGTCAGATGAGGAGACTACGAAGGCCATAGCCGCGCAGCTAAATATCACCGCCGCCGTCGCTGCCGATGTGGCGACCCGGATGGCATCGGTCGAGTTCAGCGTCACCGGCGGCGCGGGCGGTGATCCGTTTGATATCTCGCTGAAAGCGGGGCCGACCGGCTCAGACGCCTCGATCACGGCGACGAAGGTGCGGCTGCGGAACATCGTCAACGGT
>CAUPWX010000020.1:0-65951 GCA_963515305.1 uncultured Brevundimonas sp. | reverse complement strand
CCGCCACCGGAACACCGGCCTCCTGCTCGCGCAGGATCCCGATGATCTGCTCTTCTGTGAACCGTGATCGCTTCATTCTGTCCGTCCTTTCAAGGGGCGGACTCTAGCTATTCCTGGAGGAGTTTCAGGGGGTCACGTCACGCCACCCCCCCAAAGGCCTGCGGAGTCGTGTTTGCGCTCGACTTTAAAACAGCCGGTCATTAAGGACCGTTAAGGTCAATTGGACTTCGCCTATATCTATCCGGTTTACAATGAACGATCCTGTCCGCGGATACCTCCTTCGGCGGTCGGCGAAGAAAGCCGGCAAGAACCAAAACTGGGCCAGAGCAGCCTTGATTTACGAGGCTTTGCGTCGAACGGGTGCCGCTCGCCCATCCGACGTTGTTCGTCACGCCCACGCGACAGAAGCGGCTGGGCGCAAGGACGCCGCGGAGCAACTTCATCGCAACAATATCTGCCTGTTCCCTCTCGAACCCAATGTTCACAGGCAGAGCGCTCTCTTTCTGTTGCGGCACCAGAAGGAGCCCGAAGCGGTCCTGGCGTTTTCAAGAGCGCTCGTGCTGGCTCCAGCCAACGAGGTTTTGAAGGCGGACCTGGAGCGTCTCGGGGTTGGAGAAGACCGCATTTCCGCTGTCGCTGTGGCGGCGTTTCATGCCGCCCCACCGCCCCAGCCGGCGCGGCCGGGGAAATTGGCTAAATTCCGCGCTCGCCGCGCCGCTAAGACAGCCAAAGCGCTTCGCCAATCTGGAGACTGGAACAGCGCCCTCGCCGCCCAAACGAAGGTCCTGGCACACAATCCTCACAATGCGTTCGCCCAAATCAGGCTCGGACATGTGCTCAAGGCCCTCAACCGGCTTCAAGAAGCCGAAACAGCTTATTGGAAGGGCGTCGCCCTAGCCCCCCAGGATGCTGTCGGATATCTTCAGCTCGGCCATGGCCTGAAGCTTCAACGCGGCTTGAACGGCGCCTTGCCGGCCTATTTGATGGCGCAGAAGCTAGAACCCAGCCTCATCGAGGCTGGAGGCGCGGCCAACGAGAGCGACCTGCCCGAACAGGACCGCGCCCGTTTGGCGGACGCCTTGGCAAGCGCAAACGTCAAGGCGATCCTGACGTTCAAGAGCGATGAAGACGCATCGGAATCGAGCGCTGCCCCCTCAAGGCAGAGCGATGAAGACGCATCGGAATCGAGCGCTGCCCCCTCAAGGCGCATATCGGCGACGCAACGCCCGACGCCGATGATCATCAACGTACGCGCCACCGCCATTGCTGGCGACATCGCGCGCGCTGTAGGAGCGAACCTGTGAGAATTGCGATTGATCTGCAGGCTTGCCAGAACGGCAGCCACGGTCGCGGCATTGGTCGTTACGCCCTTTCCATGGCTCGTGCGCTTGTGCGTAACGGCAGGGACCGACACAGCTTCCGCATCCTGTTGTCCGACAGGTTTCCCGCGCGGATAGCCTCTGTCCGTGAAGCGTTCTCGGACCTGCTGGACCCTTCGGACATCGTCGTTTGCAGCGTCCCGGAACGGGTCGAGAGCGCTCAGATGGATTTCGCATGGCGCACCCGCGCCGCCGAGGTCGTTTGGGCTGATTTCGTCGCCGGCTTTAACCCTGACGCCTATTTCACGCCGAGCCTGTTCGAGGGCTTCTGGGACGACGCCGTCACGTCCATCGAACCCGCCCCCTATCTCCGTGGCGCTACGGTCCACGATCTGATCCCGCTCGCCGATCCGGATTTCTACTTGGTCGGCGAAGGCAGCAAGCGTGCCTATGCTCGCAAGATCAACGCCCTGAGACGTTGCGACTTCCTGTTTTCGGTGTCGGAGTTTTCAAAGCGAGACGTCGTCGATCGCCTGGGGATCGCGGCCGAAAAAATATTCGTCATGCCGCTGGGCGTCGAGGACGAATTCTGTCCTGGCGAAGTGTCGGACGACCGCCGACAGGCGCTGTTGCGCAAGTTCAGGCTCAAGGGACGGTTCATCATCAATACCAGCCCGTTCGAGGCCAGGAAAAACATACCGGGCCTGATCGCCGGCTTCGCCAACGTGTCCCGTGACCTGAGAAAGAACACCCAACTCGTCATTGCCGGCAAGATGAGCGAGCACGACCGCAACGAGATTGCGGCCATCGCCTCGGCGGAAGGCCTGACGAACAGCGACGTGGTCTTGCCGGGCTTTGTCAGCGACGAAGACCTGATCGACCTTTATCGCATGTGCGAAGTGATGGTCTTCCCACCGTTCAGCGAGGGCTTCGGGCTGCCGCCTCTGGAGGCCATGGCCTGCGGCGCGGCGGTGCTGGCGTCTTCGGCGACCAGCGTGCCCGAGGTGGTCGGGCGCCGTGACGTCCTGTTCGACCCGACTGATCCAGGCGACATCGGGCGTGCGATCACCAGTGTGTTGGCGAACCCGTCTTATCGCGACGAGTTGCGCATCTTCGGTCCCCAACAAGCTTCGACATTCTCGTGGGACCGCTCGGCTACGGCCATTCTGGATGTGTTCGAAAAGGCCGGCCGAAGACAGCAGGCCGAGGTTCCCCTTTCGCCGTCGCGCGCGCCGGTCAAACTGGCTGTGGTGGCGACGGGCGGCATACCTCACAGCCGCGAAAGCATCCTGGTCAAGGACTACGTCCGCCGGCTCTCCATCGCCTATGATGTCACGCTGTTCCAGATCGACGGCGATCTCGGCCGGGACGTCTCCATACCGCTTGAACGACGTCCGCTGGAGGATTTCATCGTCCATGGCGGCGGTTTCGACAGAGCCCTTTACATAATCGACAGTGGCCGCGTCGATGTGGCGCTACCGGTCATGTCCGCGCGGCCCGGCAGTCTGATCCTCTATGAGGCGCTCGCTCCGACCGACGCTCGGCGCCTGTCGGATAGCCAGGTCGCCGATTTGCGGGCGACAGGCGGTATGCGTGCTGTTGCGGAAGGTCAGGCCGGCGGCGGCTGGAAACAGGGAGCGGCTGCGGCGGCGCTCGCGCATGGCTTGGCGGTCGAAGGCGATTCCGATCTCGCCGGAACTGGGGGCGTCGCCACCGTGACCCCCAGGATCACCCGCCTGCCGATCAATACCTGCCTGGATTTTCGTCGCGCACGCGGCATTCCCGTCGAAGTCGATCTTTGGCTGGCGTTCGCTTCCGATGACGACGCCGCCGCTCGCATCCTTCAGTATTTCCGTCAGAATCGCCAAGCCGCGAAGAACGGCGTTTGGCTGGTGCTCGTCGCCGCGCTGAGTGGGATGAAAGAAGGCGCGCTCCAAGGACGTGTCTATAGAATGCCCGGCGGCTTTACGGGGCCTTACCTCGAAGCTATGAGCGCAGCCTCCGCCATCCTAGTTGACGACACGCTACCCGCGAAGGTGCGTGACCGGCTGCACGACGATGCACGTGTACTTGGCTTGGCGAAAATTTCGTCGAATTGCGTTCTAGAAAACGTCGCGCCAGCGTCGACGGATGGCGACATTCCATGGTCGCCCGCAGAAGATCTGGCGTTTCTCGCGTCGATCCAGGTGATGCTCGATCGCGCGCCGTCGCCGCTTGCGGCGTCGCCTGAGCTACTCGCCCGCCTTCCTGGCTTAGCTGGAGACCGCCGCCCCGAATCGCAGGATTTGAAGGATGTCGGGTCGGCTGTTGCGCTCAACGCCGAACGTGATCGTGCGGGTCGAGTTCTGATCGATGTGACGGCCGCGCTTCGCGAAACCCCCACCGGCATGACGGGCGTCACGAGACGCTTCCTGCGTGGGCTTCTGGCCTCGCCTCATGACGTGCAGTTCGTCGCAACGGATGGCGAAACCTACTATGCCGCAGGCGCCTTCATGGCTGCCTTGATGGGCGTTTCCGCCTTCCACGACGAAGCGCTGACGACCAGAACGGATGACGTTCTTGTGGCTGTCGATCTTCTCGACGGCGATACGGCGTGGGCCGTAGTCGGTGCGATGGGCGTAAGGCATATTCATGCGCAGGTCGCCGACCTCGTTTTCGAACGCCCGGACCTCCTCGCGCTGATCGCCGACGCGCTCGTGGAAGCAGCTGCAAACGAGGCCCCGAAGACCGGCCTCAAGATCAAATCGCGCTTGATCTCTCGACGGATCGAACGTGGCGTCGTTCATCTGGGACTTAAAACAAGTACGCTTCTAGGCGCCGAAGGCGGCTCGGGCCTGAAAGCTGCGACGGTTCTGACCGAGGCGATCGCTGCGCCGACTGCACGCGTCGATAGCCTCCTCGATACATCCTTCACCGTTCAGGGCCATGTCTGGGGATCCTACAGCCTCGCGATCGTGAACCGGCGTATCGCGGCCGTTCTGAACCAGGCTTATCCAGGCCGTGTGGATTTCTCGCCGGTCGAAACGACGCCTGTCACCGACCTTTCTAAGGTTCCGGATGAAGACCGCCCCCTGGTACAGGCGCTGACGGCGCCCGCCCGGCATGCCAAGGTTCATGCCACAATCACTCAGCACTATCCCATCCAGCCGCCGCTGAATCGCGCCGACATCGGGATGGCGCTGGTGGCTTGGGAGGAAAGCCATCTTCCGCCGGCCATGACGGAGATCCTGAACGGGGCCTTCGACGGCGCACTTGCCCAGGTTCGCACCGTACAGAAGGCGCTTGTGGACTCCGGCGTTTGGATTCCTTCGGTCTTGACCGGGCTACCCGCCGAGATTTCCCACTATGAAGGTGTCTGCAAACGACGGGGGCCGGCGAAGACCTTCCTGCATGTTTCTTCCTGCTTCCCACGCAAGGGCGTGGACGTGCTTCTCGATGCCTGGGGCAAGGCGTTCACGACGCGGGACAAGGTCAAACTGGTCATCAAGACCTTCCCCAATCCCCACAACACGGTGCAGGATCAGGTGTGGGATCTGTCGCGACGCTATCCGAACATGGCGCCGATTCAGATCCTGAACCGGGACATGGACCGCGACGAGCTCGTCGATCTGTTCCGCGACGCCGATGTCATGGTTCTGCCCACACGCGGAGAGGGCTACAATCTGCCGGCCCTGGAAGCCATGGCGGCAGGACTGCCCTTGATCGTGACGGGGCATGGCGGCCATCGCGACTTCTGTGGTCCGGCTGAGGCCCGCCTGCTGGATTATGACTTCGTCCTGTCAGGCAGCCATGTGCGCGAGACCGTCTCCTACTGGGCCAACCCTTCGGTCGATGATCTGGTCGAGGCTCTTCGCGAGCAAACCCAGGCGGACCAACAGCCGATCATTGAGGCGCGACGCCAGCGCGCCGTGGCGAGCGCCAAGCGGGCGGTCGATCCCAAGCGATGGAGCCGAACCGTCGCGGACTTCGCGCAGTCGCTTGTCGGTCCCGTCGAGCGCTCGCCGGTCCGCACCAGTTGGGTATCCACCTGGGCGGTGCGATGCGGCATCGCCGAATATTCGCGGTTCCTGCTTGAGCAAACCTCTCCCGAATGGCGCAATGTCATCGAGGTGGTGGCGGATGATCGAACGGAAATCTCGCGTGATCTTGTCGATCACAGGCTTGCCTGGAATGTCAGCTGGGACTTTTCGCCGGAACGGCTGCTTGAGGACATCGATAGGTCAAATCCAGAAGCCGTCGTCATTCAGCATCAGGATGGGCTGATATTCTGGGGCCGGCTGGCGGAGCTTGCGAATGATCGCCGGATGTTGGCTCGCGTATCCGTTGTGACGCTTCATACAGTGCGGAGCCTGGATGCTCTTCCCGAGGCCGAGCGACTGCACGTCCTTGAGGCGCTCGGCCGTTTCGATCGAATCCTGGTGCACACGGTCGGCGATCTGAACGATCTCAAACGCCTCGGTCTGATCGAGAACGTCGCCCTGTTCCCGCACGGCGCCCTGCGACCCAGCGGGCCGGCGCCTGTCGTCCGCACCCTGAACGACGGTTCCGCCCCGGTGATCGGATGCCATGGCTTCTTCTTCGATCACAAACGGATCGACCACCTGATCCGCGCGGCTGGGACACTGAAACATCGCTGGCCGAACCTGCGGCTGCGGCTTGTTAATGCGCAGTTCCCCAGCCCCATCTCCGGAGCCGCAATCGCTGCCGCCAAGGCGGTCGCCGATGAGACCGGAATGAGCGGTTCCATCGACTGGCATACGGACTTCCTGCCAGTGGATGAAATCCAGAACCTGCTTGCGAGCTGCGACCTTTTGGTCCTGCCCTATGACGAGACAGGCGATTCCGTTAGCGGCGCCGTGCGGGTCGCCATGAGCAGCCAGGTTCCGACGCTAACGACGCCAGTCAAGATCTTTTCGGATCTCGGCGACGCCGTCGCCTCAGTTCCGACCAATGCGCCAGAGATACTTGCCGATGCTATAGAGAGACTTCTGGACGCACCGGACCGCCGCGCGGAGCTTCAGGGGCGAATGCAGGGCTGGCTGGAGATTCATGATTGGAAGCGGATGACCGCCAATCTAGAGGGCATGGTCAAAGCGCTTGCCTACGGCCGCCGGCGAGAGATGCGGCAGCGCCTCCAAGATGAGGCGAACCCATTTATGGAGTGATGGGGAACCAATGTGACGCGGCCACCTTTTGTCGGCTCATGGCTTCGCTACTTATGAAACACCCCGCCATCGCCTCGATCGACAATCAATTCACTCCTATCGACTGAAGTATGTCGCATGATCGAGTTTCCAAGAGTCTTCAAGGTCGCCGCCAAACGCGTGAAGGCGTATCGCCGCAAGCGACAGGGCGTAGCCCCGCAAGCCATCATCGACAACGAACAGTCCAGGCTGCCCGGCGAGACCCCGAAATGTCGCTCTCAATTTGCCGAACGCTGGCTGCTGATGTCGAATTGCCAGACCCACGGCCTCGCCAGTGCGCTTCAAATGGTGAATCCCGAATTCAGCGTTACGCCGATTGACCTCTGGACGGCCGTTGGCGATCCTGAAAGAACTCGGCGAACCGCGCTGGAGGGTGGATACACCAGGGTTCTGGTCTCTCCGGAGATTGAAGAGGCAGGCGTCGTTCTTACAGGGGCTCCCAACTTGACGCGCATTCCTCGCGTCGTCTTCACCGCCTTTCATCCCGACTGCGTCTATGCCTTGAGCGAGGGCAAACAGGTGACGGGCCCGCTCGACGCCTATCACTCGATGATCCTCATCGCCGCGCACCGGCGCGGCCTGAGCGTTGATGACGCCCAACGCCTGTTCAACGGCGCCTTCTTCGAGCAGTCGGGGTATATGGACTACTGGGTTCCGCAGAGGGATCGTCTCGTCGCCGACTATGCCCACTTCGGCCTGGACATCAGCGCGGGTATTCGACGCTGGGGCCGGACATCGTCCTTCATGCATACGATCGATCACCCCAAGATGATCTGCCTCTACGACATCGCGCGCGCCATCTTCCGCTCGATGGGCGTGCCGGACATCGGCTCTCAAGACCTCATGCCGCCGGACAATCTTTCAAACGGGGTCTCGTTCGCCGTCTATCCCGAGATTGGCGAGATGCTGGGCGTGCCCGGCGGATACCGCTTCAAACGCTTCAACGACTACCACCACATCGGTCTGGAACAGCTGATCGCCGAGAGCTACAGCGTCTTCGACCGTCTGCCTCACATCCAGCCCGATCCCGGCTCCATGCCGGCCTTCAACCGCGTTCTTGAGGCCATCGGATGAGCAACCCCTACAAGGGCCTGCCAGATCACCAGTTCTGGCGGCGTGGCGTGTCGGGCGTCGAACATCACCGGCTGGATCCGATCGTGGAGCCGCGCTTTCGCATCGCCAAGGACGACCGCGTCGCCACCGCCGGCAGCTGTTTCGCCCAGCACATCTCGAACCGGCTGAGCAAGACCGGCTTCAACTATTTCATAACGGAGGATGGCGCGCACCTGACGCCCGACGAGCGCAAACGCCGCAACTTCGGCGTCTTCTCGGCCCGGTTCGGCAACCTGTACACCGCGGCTCAGCTACGACAGCTTTTCCAGGAAGCCTTCGACCAGCGGACCCCGGACGACGCAGCCTTCGAACGACCCGACGGCCGCTTCATCGATCCGTTCCGCCCGCAGATCGAACCCGACGGTCATTCCACGATCCAGGATGTCGTCCAGGCGCGTCGCACGCATCTGGACGCCGTGCGCCAGATGTTCCTGGACTGCGACGTCTTCATCTTCACCTTGGGCCTGACCGAGGCCTGGCGGTCCATGACGGACCAGTCGGTCTATCCGATCGCGCCGGGTGTGGTCGGCGGCGCCTTCGATCCCGCGCGCCATGTCTTCGTCAACTTCGACCTAGCGGCGGTCGAGGCTGATCTGGAGGCCTTCCTGGCGGACCTAAAACAGGTCAATCCCGGCGTCCGGGTGCTATTGACGGTCTCGCCCGTGCCCCTGATCGCCACCTATGAGAAGCGCCACGTTCTGGTGTCCACCACCTACAGCAAGTCGGTGCTGCGCGTCGTCGCCGAACAGGTCATGCGCCGCCACGACTGGGTCGACTACTTCCCCTCGTATGAGATCATAACCGGTAGCTATGCTGGCGGCCTGTATTACGAGGACGACTTCCGCGAGGTGAATAATCTCGGCGTGGCCCACGCCATGCGCTGCTTCCTGCGCAACTATACCGAAGGCGGCGCCCGCCAGGACGCCGACGCTGCCCACATCGCCGCCGCCCGCACCACCACCATCATCTGCGACGAGGAAGCGATCGCCGCCTCCATTCTCTAGAGCATTTCCCCATTAGTCTTCATCATTTCTAGAGGCGGCGAAGTAGTTGGAGCATTCGCGGGATGAGTAGGTCTGTATGACGCGGGCGATGCGTCCCATACTAGGTCGATCGACCGGGCCGCCGCCTTTCGGAGCACGGCCTTGCGCGCTTGGCGAAGGCGTTCTTGATCGGGTTGATGTCTGGAATGTGGGGCGGCAGGGACATCAGCCACGCGCCGACGGCCTCCATGGCGTCCTGAACCGGGGCGCTCTTGTGGGCGACGAGGTTGTCCATGATCACGACGTCGCCGAGCTTCAGGGGCGGGGTGACATAGGCGAGGAACCAGGCCCCGTTCATAGGCCCGTCCAGGCCTGGGGGCGGTCATGCCCGTCGGCCTCAAGGCTCCAACGACGATGGTCGTCTTCCAGTGACCGTGCGGCACGTTGCATCTCAGCCTCTGGCCGCGCGGCGCACGCCCGTGGCGGTGGGCCATCTTGGTAGAGGCTCCAGTCTCATTGATGAAAAGGAGCCGTTCGGGATCGAGGTCAAACCATGCTCGCCGACAGCTCAGGACGTCGGGATGGTTCTGTTCGTCCGGGTGCGTCGACTTTTTAAAGCGTGATCCCGCGGCGCACGAAGAACCGCCACAGGCTCGACAGGCAGGTCGCCAAACCCTGCTCTGCCAGCGCCTTCTGGATCTCGGTCAGGCCCCGGATCAGGTTGGAATGGCCTTCGATCCGCCCGGAGCGCCGATCCCCGCCCAACGGGCCCGGCCGAACGGCGCCCTGTGTCCGCACCTGTGAGCGCCAACCGATAGCGCTCGACGCGCAACCAAGAACCGGACCGCCGCCTAACGGCAGGACATTCCACCCTCAATCGCGACAATCACACGATCCCGTAAGTCTACCGAAAGCGCCTTGCTCATGCCGGCATCCGCCCCCAGCAATGAAGATTGAGTCTGAACCCGGTACCCTGAGAATCCCAAACGATCCAATCTGGTCGCCAAATGCACTAGCATGGGCGCCACCCAAGCGAGAAAATCAAGGCTCTGTTGCCCCTTTTATCCTTCAACCATCACGCCAATTATGTGCGTCTAAACTGGTCGCGGCGCATGGAAGGGGTGAAACAAAGCGGCTCCCACATCTTCTGCGGCTCACCACTGAACGGCGGCGCGGCACTTGACGCCAAAGCATTACGCCCGCCTCAATGCCTTGCTGCAGGTTCACTGGACAAGTCCTAGGATACGCGCTGCACGATAGCACCGTGCAAGGTTATCTGGCCGTGGAAAGCGCCCTCTAGTAGAAGCAGGCGGACTTCAGTCGCCGCATGCGTCGGCCACTCATGTTCCAGAGTAATCTCGTAGATGCCGCCTCTCCCTGGGGAAAAGTCATGTGAGGCGTATGAGTTGCTGCCACCCCATTGGATTTGATAGGGCTTTTGAGCGGCGTCCGCGTCGAAGGACAGGCGAACGGTAACGCGCCACACGCCCCGCGTCAGAAAGACATACGGACCATAGATGGCCAAGCGAGGACGGCCAGTGATGTCCAGAACGCCAGCCTCGTCAGGGCCGCCCCCGCCTTTGGCGTAGCTAAAGATTTCCGGCGACCATTCGGCTGATCCCTGATTCAGAAAGGCCAACGCGCTCTGAAAGTGGAGTTCAAGCTCGGATGGCGCTCGCGAACCTGCATGCAGCGCCGGAAGGTCAGCGAATGGTGCCGGGAGGCTTGCGTCAACAGAGCTGACGCGGCCTTCGAAATCATGCGCTGCCGCGATCTTTCTCGTAGCATCAAGGACTCGGAAGGGAATGTCGGCAGGCGCGCAATCCGTAAGATCGACAAACGGGGGCAGACCCAGCACCGTGGTGTTCGCCGCGTTGGCCCCAACCAAACGGGCGAAGTCGAGATCAGACGTCAGGACAATATCGTCAGGCGTTACGTGCTCATTTCCACCCACGACTTCGACCACGGACAGGCCTTGCGCCTGTGCACGATTGCGTAAAACAGAGCGCCAGTTTTCCAGGTTTTGCGTAGGCGGCAAAACGAACCAACGAATCTTTTCGTTCGTCATGCTGCTCTTAGCCAAGTGTAGACATCCACGGCCTCAGCCACGTCGGTAAACATCTTGGCCCGACCGCTCTCGATGATCAAAGCCGTGTCGCAATAGCCGGCGACGAGACCGACATCATGGGAGGCCATCAGGAACGCACGATTAGCTCGGCGTTCGAATAGTTCCTCCTGACACTTGCGCTGGAAACGGGCATCGCCGACGGCGACAAGTTCATCGATCAAATAGCAATCGAACTCGATCGCGAGAGACAGCCCGAACGCCAAACGCGCCCGCATGCCCGAAGAATAGTGCTTCACAGGACGTAGAAGCGCGGAACCTAACTCGGCGAAATCGTCCACGCGCTCGCGCATCTCATGGTAGTCGCGTTCGTACAGGCGCGACAAAAAGCGGATATTGTCCAGGCCAGACAAACTGCCCTGAAAGCCACCGCTGAAACCGATCGGCCAAGACGAAGACATGCGCCAATCGATACGCCCTTCGGACGGTCGATCAACGCCACCCAACATTCTGATCAGCGACGACTTGCCTTGGCCATTACGACCAAGCACGGCAAGCCGGCCGTCCCGGTTAAGTGAAAAGGACAGATTAGTGAACAGAGGCTTGGTCGTGCCGAGAAAAGTTCGACTCAGATTCTCGACACGAAGCCCCGCGCCGGCTTCTTGAATAGTCATCAGTCTTGCCGATGCTCGCGCATGCCGGCCCACACCAGCCATCCGATCCCGTACAGCAACAGCGAAGTGGCCAACACCACAAGCACGGAGATCAGTCGTCGAGGCTCACTGGAGCGATCCGGAAGGCTGGGGTTCACAATACGCTCAAGATACAACTTCTGGCGCCTTGCTTCCTGTTCCGCCGCAAGCAAGGCCGTGCTGGACTGGGCAAGTTCCCGGTCTGCCAACTCGCGCTGCAACATCAAGTCTTCGTATGCGCCCAGCTTCCCGGCAAGAGAGTTGGACGACCCGGCTATCTTGCTGCGCTCCATTTCGATCTGTCGCTCATAGGCCGCGATCCTATTGTCCAAGGGCGCCAGCTGGGGGCTTTGAGGAGCGCCCGTCGCAAGTTGTGCGCGCTCCGCTCGGAGGGTTGCGACTGTCGCCAGAAGATTGCCGATCAGTTGACCGCCTTCAGTTGCTGAACGCGCCGGATCAATGAACTGTTCCTGATTGCGGAATGTCGTCAGCCGCGCCTGTGTGGACGCAAGTTGAAGACGCGCTTCGTCGCGAGCCGTGCGCGCATCGCGGACGGCGTCGGCGGCAGCACGGTCGTTAAGGCGATTTACCAGTCGCTCGCCGCCATCCAAAAGCGCTTCGGCCAAACCCTGGGCGTCCTTCGGGGCGAAACCCTGAACTCTGAGCGTGCTGATTCCCGTGCTGGAGTTGTAGCCGATGGTGACAAATCGAGAGAGCGCCGCGTCTAGCGACTTATCGGAATGATCCTCGCCCAGCCTTGGCCAGCCGCTAAGCAAATCCGCACCGCGAGGCTTCAACATGGCCTCAAGATCAAACTGTCGCTGAAGGTCGCGGATACCGTCTTGAGATAGGGCGTATTCGTGTACAGCGAATGCATCCGTCGAGGTGGACGATATCCCCACGCCCTGCAGCGCAAACCCTAACGAGCTCGGCTGTGGCTGATTAGCAGCCCTAACGATAAAGCGCGCTTCCGACACATAGCGTGGCGAAGCGATTAGGAAAAAATAGATAGCTGCCACCAAGGTGGGCGCGACGACCACCACGAGAAACGCCAACGGAAAGGCTTGCCACCAGGGCCGCTGCGCCCTGGCTCCAGCAAGCAAGTCTGGCAAGGGCCCAACGTAGTTTAGCTTGGGATCGTTCATCGTTTCACTACCGGAAATTCAAACTATGCATCATTCGGACTCGATGTGATCGCGTGCCGTAGCGATCAGCAGCAAGCCGATGACGTTGAAGACGACCGCCCATCCCAGAGGGTAAAGCAGCGAATAATGCGTTGGGACAAATTCACCGAAGACCCCAGCCCGGATCATCTCGATGCAATGAACAAACGGGATCATCAGATAGTATTTCTGCACTGAAGACGGAAACCAAGCCACCATCGCGAAGGCGCCGGACAGGGGGATCATCAAATACCCCACCAATCCCGTAATGCGTTCGACGACATCATACCGCATCGACAAGCCCGTTAAGATCATCGCAAATCCAGCAGACAGAAATGCCAACATGCACCACCCGTAGTAGAGCAGCAGATAGCTATAGGGCAAATCCACCTGACCAACAGCAAGCAGAACCATATACACAACAAAATAAGCGGCGGTGGCTCCGCCAAACTCCATCAATATCCGCGAAGACATGATATGTAACGGCTTCACCGGACGATGGTAAAGCAAACCAACATTGGCCTGAAGAGCGACTGTAAGGTAGCTGATGAAGTGTCGAATTAAGATTATGGAGAGGTAGCCCGTCATGACGAACGGCGCCAATCGGACGCCATGCTCGTAGCTGGGCTTGGTGACGCTCCAAAGTATCATCACCCCAAACGTGAAGATCAAAGGTTCGCCGATCAGCCAAGCGAAACCAAGCCCCTCACGTCCGAATCGCGTAATCACCTCACGCATCAACAGCGCCTTGACGATCCGCGCATTCCGGCTCGCCCATGCCCAGAGGGCGATGGGTGATGGCCGTCCCGATCGTTGCCGTCGAAGCGCTGGGTTACTCATGGGCACGCAAACAGTGAGAGAAGAATTAGCCATACGACGCCGAAGGCGTAACGCCAACGGCTGAATAGGCTTCGAGAAGCCGGGCCTGATAAGCTTCTCGGCTGAACCTGGCCGCCTGCCGCCTTCCACGGACTTCAAGATCGCTACGAAGCGCCTCATCGGCGTCAAGCGCCCTTATGCCCCTAGCGATGGCCTGAACATCATAGGGATCGACGACCAGCGCCGCGTCGCCCGCGACTTCTGGCAGCGCACCACCCGTTGAAGTGAGCACTGCGGTGGAAAGAGCCATTGCTTCCAAAACAGGAAGACCGAACCCCTCATAAAGGGACGGGAACAAAACGCCCTTCGCCCCACGGATCAAGTTATTCAGCATGGAAAAGGACATGTAGTCGTATTGGCGAATACGGTCCGCGTTCGGCCCACCATCGCGTTTGACCTGCTGGAGCAGGCCAACTTCACCCTCGTCTAGCCAAGCTCGCCCCCCAATCAGCACCAAAGGCGCTTCGACGCCAGAAGCCAGATACGCCTCCACGATCCTGCCGAGGTTCTTCTTGGGTTCAACGGCGCCGAAATGGAGAAAATAGCTTTTCCATCCCAACCCGAAGACACCCTCGATTTCCAGGGCGACGTCCGACTTATTGCGCAGGGTTGCTGGCTCGGGGATTTGCACCGACTGATAGGTATTGGTCACCCGGCGCTCATCAACACCCAGCAGCCTCACGACATCCTGCCGGGTCGTTTCGGACACGACAACGATATGGTCCGCACGAGAAGCGACCTCCAGGCTCATCGCCATATAGCGGGCCTTGTCCCCAAGCGTGGTGTGAGGAAGACGAAGTGGAATGAGGTCGTGGAAGGTGTAGATATTCGGCCGGCCCGGCGCATGGATGGGAAGCGGCGCCGTCCAATGCATCAGATCGGGCGCCGGGACCTCACTCGCCGCCTTGAATGTCAGAGGCGTCAGCTTGCCGTATTTTTGGAAGCATCGATTCGATCTGACAAACAGATCCTGAGCGGCCCAAAGATGCCCTGCGGGCGGCTTGGCGCCGGAAGGCCAGATCACTTCTCCAGAGGGAACGATCGGATAGGCCGTCCGCCCGAAGCGAGACAGCAGTGTCTGCTGGAAACGCTGAACTCGACGTCGTCGATTGTCTTGAAGAGCCGGCCGTCGAGCATCGACCAGTAGCGCTTCGTTCAGGACATTCGACGGCTTCCGACCCGATGCCGGGCCATAGAGGACCTGCGTGTCGATCCCGACGCCCTCGGCAGCCTCCAGCAAATTACGGCCATAGGTCGCTATGCCGGACCCCTTGGGCATGGCCAGGTTGAAACCGTCGATACAGATCGATGTCATTGATATCCTGCAGCAGTCCATGACCATGGACGCCAGCCGATTGCTTGGGTCAACCCCCGGCTATAGGTTCAGCAGCGCCGGATCCCCGCCCTGCGCGGCGATGTTGACGCTGATGGCCTTTTCGGCGGCGTAGCGGATCAGGCTGTTCGGCCCGCCCGCCTTGGGGCCAGTGCCTGACAAGCCTTCACCGCCGAACGGCTGCACCCCGACCACCGCGCCGGTGATTGAGCGGTTCACATAGACGTTGCCGGCAGGGACCAGGTCGACCACTTCCGCGGCGAAGGCTTCGATGCGGCTGTGGATGCCCAGGGTCAGGCCGTAGCCGCGCGCGGCGAGCTTGCCGGCGACGGCCTTCAGGTCCGACGGGGCGTAGCGGTAGATGTGCAGGATGGGGCCGAACACCTCGCGTTCGAGGAAGTCGGGCGTGGGGATCTCGGCGATGGTTGGGGCGAACAGGTCGCCCTTTTCCGCGCCCAAGGGCAGGTCGGCGCGGGCGATGATCCGGGCTTCCTTTGACAGGCGCTCGACGTGAGCTTCCAAGGCGCGGCGGGATTCCGGGTCGATGACGGGACCGATGTCGGTCTTGGGATCGGCGGGGTCGGCGACGGTCTGGACGGCCAGGGCGCCCTTCAGGCCCTCGATCAGGGCGTCGGCCGAGTCCTTGGGTACATAGAGGACGCGCAGGGCCGAGCAGCGCTGGCCGGCCGAGCCAAAGGCGGACTGGATCACGTCGTCGATCACCTGTTCCTTCAGCGCCGTGGTGTCGATGAACATGCCGTTCAGGCCGCCGGTCTCGGCGATGAAGGGGATGATGGCGCCGGGGCGGGCGGCGATGGCGCGGTTGATCGCGGCGGCCGTGTCGGTGCCGCCGGTGAAGGCGACGCCGTCGATTCCGGGGTGGGTGACGAGGGCAGCGCCGACCGTCTCGCCGCGGCCGGGAACCAGGGCCAGCAGGTCCGGGTTCAGACCGGCCTTGTGATACAGGCGCACGGCCTCGGCGGCGATCAGCGGCGTCTGTTCGGCAGGCTTGGCCAGGACGGCATTGCCGGCGGCCAGGGCGGCGGCGATCTGGCCGGTGAAGATAGCCAAGGGGAAGTTCCACGGGCTGATGCAGGCGAAGACGCCGCGTCCGTGCAGGAACAGTTGGTTGGTTTCGCCGGTCGGGCCCTTCAGTGTCTGGGGGGCGGTGAAATCGCGCTCGGCCAGCAGGGCGTAGTAGCGGCAGAAGTCGGCGGCCTCGCGCACCTCGGCGACCCCGTCGTTCAGGGTCTTGCCGGCCTCGCGGCTGAGCAGGGCGACCAGTCGGTCCAGATCGGCCTCCAGCGCGTCGGCCATGGCGCGCAGGACGATGGCGCGTTTGGCGCCGCCCTGACGGTCCCATTTGACCTGGGCCTCAGCGGCGGCCTCGGCGGCGGCGTCGATGTCGGCCGCCTCGGCTTCGGAGACGTGGCCAAGCACCTGCGACCGGTCGAAGGGATTGGTCACAGCTTGCGCTTGAACCCCGGCGCGCAGCTTGCCGCCGACGATGGGGCCGGAGGTCAGCTTTTCGCGATCGACGCCCTCCAGCGCCTTGGCATGGGCTTCACGGTCGGCGGCCTGGGAATAGTCGCGGCCGAGGGAGTTCTGACGATCGCCGTACATGTCTTGCGGAACCGGAATCTTGGGGTGACGGTCGGGCGCTTGCTCGACCAGGGAGATGGGATCGGCCGCGACGGCCGAGGCGGGCACGCGCTCGTCCAGTAGGGCGTGAACGAAGGAGGAGTTGGCGCCGTTTTCCAGCAGGCGCCGAACCAGATAGGGCAGCAGCTCTTCATGCCCGCCGACAGGGGCGTAGGCGCGGACGATCACGCTCTCATTGGCCCAGGCCTCGTGCGCCGCGTCGTAAAGCGCCTCGCCCATGCCGTGCAGGCGCTGGTGCTCGACGGCCACGCCCCGGTCACGCGCCATGCGGCGCACGGCGGCCAAGGTGTGGGCGTTGTGGCTGGCGAACTGGGAATAGATCGCCGGCGCGGCCTCGACCATGGCCTTGGCGCAGACGAGGTAGTTCAGGTCGGTCGCCGCCTTGGTCGTATAGACGGGGTAATCCGTGCGGCCGAAGACCTGGGCGCGCTTGATCTCGGTGTCCCAATAGGCGCCCTTGACCAGCCGCACCATCAGCCGGCGGCCCGAGCGGCGCGCCAGTTCGGCGACTCGTTCGATCGTCTCCAGCCCACGCTTCTGATAGGCCTGCACCGCCAGGCCCAGTCCGGTCCAGCCGCCCAGCGACGGCTCATGCGCCAGCCGGTCCAGCAGTTTCAGCGACAGGGCCAGACGGTCCGCCTCTTCCGCGTCCATCGTATAGTTGATGTCGTACCTGGCCGCGATCTGGGCCAGGCGCAGGATGCGGGGATACAGGGTCGCCCAGACGTCGTCCTCGTGCGTCGCCTCGTAGCGTGGCGACAGGGCCGACAGTTTCACCGACACGCCGTGGCCGTGTTCCGGTCCCTGGCCCTTCGAGGTCTTGCCCACCGCCTCGATGGCGTCGGCGTAGATCTTCTCATAGCGGTCAGCGTCGGCGACAGTGCGGGCGCCCTCGCCCAGCATGTCGAAGCTGCACAGCCAGCCTTCCTTGTTCGACCGTTTCAGTGCGCCCTGGATGGTGCGGCCGACGACGAACTGTTCGCCCATGATCTTGACGGCTGTGGCCACGGCCTGGCGGATGACCGGCTCGCCGAGGCGACCGGCGATCCGTTTCAGGAAGCTGGGCAGATCGCTGCGCGCCTCGTCATCCACATCGACCAGTTTGCCGGTCAGCATCAGGCCCCAGGTCGACGCGTTGACGAACAGGCTGTCGGACTGGCCCAGGTGGGCGGCCCAGTCGGCCGAGCCGATCTTCTCGGCGATCAGCCGGTCGCGCGTCTCCTCGTCCGGCACGCGCAGCAGGGCCTCGGCGAGGCACATCAGGGCCAGGCCCTCGCGGGTGCCCAGGCTAAACTGCTGAAGGAAGCTCTCGACCACCCCCTGCTTCTTCTGGCTGCGACGGGCGTGTTCGACCAGGGCCACAGCCTCGGCGACGACATCCGCGCGCTGGGCGGCATCCAGCGGCGTCCGGGCCAGGTTGGCGGCCACGGCCTCGCGCTCGTCGCGGAACTTGTGCGCGTCCAGACCGTCCCAGGCGGCCAGGCTCGAGGGCGTGAAGGCGGGCGAGGTCATGGGCAGAAAATCCTGTGGATTTCCGCCGTATAGGCCGGAGTTCATTGAAGGTGCTTCGTATGATACGAGGCCGGACCGAAGATCGTTCGGTGCAGAGCCTCGATTTCCGATGATCGATATAGACGCCGTCGACCGCCGCATCCTGCGGGTGCTCCAGACCGACGGCCGGCTGTCCAACGCCGAACTGGCGCGTCAGTGCAACCTGTCGCCCGCCGCCTGTTTCGAACGGGTCCGGCGCCTTCGCGAGAAGAAGATCATCACCGGCTACGCCGCCATGATCGACCCGGCCAAGGTCGGCCGCGACCTGCTGATTTTTGTGGAAGTGCTGCTGGACCGCACCACCGGCGACGTCTTCGAAGCCTTCGCCGCCGCCGTGCGCAGTCAGCCCGAAGTGCTGGAATGCCACATGGTCGCCGGCGGCTTCGACTATCTGATCAAGGCCCGGGTCGGCGACATGGACGCCTATCGCGCCTTTCTGGGCGACGTACTGGTGCGCATGCCAGGCGTGCGGGAAACGCGGACTTATGCTGTGCTGGAAGAGGTAAAGTCGACGACCGTGTTGCCTCTCTGACGAAACGCGCCAACACAGGTGATGGCTCGCGTAACTTTGGATCATTCAACAGGTGACGCGACAGCAAAGCTCGCGTAGTAGGCGGTTCGGTCAAGAAATGGCAGCTCTACGAATATGGCAACGCTTTACCCGGTCATCATGTGCGGCGGCTCAGGTACGCGTTTGTGGCCTGCGTCACGGCCTTCCCTGCCAAAGCAATTCATCCCGCTGGCGGGAAACCGGTCACTGTTTCAAGAGACAGCCGAACGAGTGGTGTCTTTGGCGGTGGGAGCTGATCTCATTGTCGTCGCGGGGCTATCGCATCGCGAAGCCATTCAGTCCCAACTTGACGAGATCGGGATATCAGCAACCATAATCTTGGAGCCTGAAGGTCGGGATTCTGCAGCTGCCATGGCCGCTGCCGCCCTGTGGACGACCCATAAGGATCCTGACGCGATCAATCTGTTTGTCGCTTCTGATCACCACATCCCCCACGGAGAGGAGTTCAGGGACGCGGTTCGCGAAGCCGTTGTCGGCGCTGAAGATGGACGCATCGTCACCTTGGGCGTCGTGCCGACCGAACCGTCGTCGGCCTACGGATATATTGCACCAGAAGGCCTTGGCTTGTCGGCAGTCGCCGCCTTTGTTGAAAAGCCCGACGCTACGACGGCGCAACGCTATATCTCCGAGGGTTACCTTTGGAACAGCGGCAACTTCATCGTCCAGTCCAAGGTCCTCGTTCAAGAAATAGCAGACCGCGCCGCCGCCGTCGCGGAAGCCGTAGAGGGCGCATTGAAGAGCGCAGTGCAGGATGACGCATACATCCTGCTGGGCTCAGAGTTCAAACTGGCTCCGAAAATCTCGATCGATTATGCGGTAATGGAGAAAACCAGCCTCGCCGCAGTGCTGCCGGTGCGTTTCGCTTGGACCGACCTCGGCGCGTGGGACTCCGTGCACGCCTCAGGCGAGGGCAATGTCGGCCTACATGTCCTGGAGGACTCAGAGGGCTGTCTGATCAGAGCCTGCGATGGTGTGATGGTCGCCGCGATTGGATTGCGGGACGTCGGAATTGTTGTAGAGCGCGATGCGGTCCTGGTGACCGATCTGAGAAAAAGCCAAGACGTGAAGAAGGTTGTCGATCGCCTTCGAAACCTCTCTCCTCAACATTTGGACTTTCCGCCACTTCCGGAGCCGGAAGGGCTGAAAGGCGGTGCGGTCAGGTTGACGAACTGGTTGCGGCAAGCCGCGCTGCCGGTTTGGTCCGGTTTGGGCCAGGACGCTACGGGGGCTTTTGAAGAAGTTCTGGCCCTGGATGGCCGGCATGTCTCGGCCCCGCGCCGCGCCCGTGTCCAGGCGAGGCAGTTGCAGGTCTATGCGGAAGCAGGATTGCAGGGCTGGCAGGGCCCGTGGAAGCCGGTGATTTCAAAGGGACTTGAGCGACTTAGGTCACTCTACCTGCGTCCTGACGGGCTTATGCGGACGCTTCTTGCAGCCGACGGCTCCCCGATGGATGAGACCGCGATGGTCTATGATCAAGCGTTCCTGATCTTCGCTCTCGCACGCGCGTCGGTCGCAGCCGGCGACCCGGCGCTGGAGGTCGATGCGGCTGCTGTTAGAGAGGAAATACTCAAGCGAGCGGATGCTGTTGGCGGCGTAATGGAAAGCGGGTCCCACCCGTATCAATCAAACGCTCATATGCATTTGCTGGAGTCCGCCCTCGCTTGGGAAGAAGCCCAAGGCGACGCAGCATGGGGGCGTCTCGCTGACCGCATCGTAGATCTCGCTCGAACCCGTTTCATTGATCCCCAGTCCGGATATTTGCTGGAGTTCTTCCAGAAGGACTGGTCTCCGGCCGCAGGAGAAGACGGGCGTTTGGTCGAGCCGGGACATCAGTTCGAGTGGGCTTGGCTATTTGCAAGGCATGGCCGCAACAGGCGCGATGAATCCATCATTGCGGACGCCTGGAGACTTTATGAAGCGGGCCTGAAGGGTATCGACAGGAAGCGCAATATCGCCATAGACGCCATGAACACCGACGGAAGCGTCAGGAGCAGCAGATCCAGGCTCTGGCCCCAAACTGAATGGCTCAAGGCGTCTCTTATACTGGCGTCGTTAAGCGATGACAGCAAACGCGTTCAATGTTTGGAACAGGCCGCCAATGCGCAGCGCGCGCTTTGGAAATATCTCACACCGCAAGGACTTTGGCATGACAAGCTCCTTGCCGCTGGCGAGTTCATCGACGAGCCAGCTCCTGCCAGTTCCTTCTATCACATCATGGCAGCTTACGTTCAGGCGAAAGAAACCCTGACCTTACTTGATCCTGATATGGCTCAACCCTTGCGGCTGCTTTAGGTGCAGGAGACATCGGAGACCGTCTCGCCTTCGTCATTCGAACCGTCTAGATGTTCCGCCCTTACTTAACGGCTCAGGGTCCGCCCGCCTCAATGCGCATCGTTTTGGCCACCGACGCTTGGGAACCTCAGGTCAATGGCGTCGTCCGCACCCTGACCCGCACGGTCGCGGAATGCCGCGGCATGGGCCATGAGGTCGAGGTCATCGAGCCTAGCCTGTTCAAGACCATTCCCTGCCCGACCTATCCCGAGATCCGGTTGGCCCTTGGGGCGGAAGAAGAGATCCGTGAGATGTTGCGCGCCTTCGAGCCTGAGGCGGTTCATATCGCTACAGAAGGTCCGATCGGCATCGCCACGCGCCGTATCTGCGTGGAATGGAAACTGCCGTTCACGACCAGCTATCACACCAAATTCCCCGAATATGTCTCAGCCCGTTTCCCGATCCCGGTTCAGGTCGGCTACGCCTATATGAAGTGGTTCCACAAGCCGTCGGGCCGACTGATGGTGGCGACGCCGACCCTGCGCGACGAACTGGTCGAGCACGGGTTCAAGAACGTCTCGCCCTGGTCGCGAGGCGTCGACACGGACGTGTTCAACCCCGACCTGGAACGCATCTACGATGAGCTGGGCGGCAAGGACTGGCCCCGCCCCTTCTTCCTCAACGTCGGTCGCGTGGCGGTCGAGAAAAACATCGAATCCTTCCTTCAGCTCGATCTGCCCGGCACCAAGATCGTCGTCGGCGATGGACCCGCCCGCGCGGAGCTGCAGGAGAAGTATCCCGAGGCCAAGTTCCTGGGCGCCCGGTTCGGCGACGAACTGGCCCGCTGTTTCCGCGACGCCGACGTCTTCGTCTTCCCCAGCTGGACCGACACCTTCGGGCTGGTGATCCTGGAAGCCATGGCCGCCGGCACGCCGGTCGCCGCCTATCCGGCCCACGGCCCCATCGACATCATCCCCGGCTCGAACGCCGGGGCGATCGACAAGGACCTCAAGACCGCCTGCCTGAAATGCCTCGAACTCGACCGCAAGGTCGTCCGCGCCTATGCGGAGAAGTTCAGCTGGCGCGCCTCGGCGGATCAGTTCGTCGAGAACCTGCAGCCCTATCCCGAGCCGGAGCGCGGCCGCTTCTGGCGTCGCCTGCGCCGCATCGCCCGCATCCGCAAGCGCGCCGCAGCCTGATCGGCCGGCATCCAGACCAACACAACCAAGGACTAACCATGCTTAAGCCCCGTCAGGACCTGAAGCCCAACACTGCCGCATATGAGACTCAGGCCTTGGTCAAGCCGACTGGGTTCCGTGAGTACGACGCGCGCTGGATTCTGGAAAAGGAGATCAATCTCCTCGGCATCCAGGCCCTGGGCCTCGGCCTGGCGACCTATGTGCACGAGATCGGCGTCGCGCCCAAGATCGTCACAGGCCATGACTTCCGCGGCTACAGCCTCAGCGTCAAACAGGCCTTGATCCTGGGGCTGCTGGAAGGCGGGATGGAGGTTTTGGACGTGGGTCTGGCCCTGTCGCCCATGGCCTATTTTGGTCAGTTCGAGCTGGATGCGCCCTGTGTGGCCATGGTCACCGCCAGCCATAACGAGAATGGCTGGACCGGGGTGAAGATGGGGGCCAACAAGCCCCTGACCTTCGGCCCCGAAGAAATGGGCCGGCTGAAAGAGATCGTGCTGAACGGCGAGGGCGTGGCCCGGCCGGGCGGCAAGCTGGTGCGGATCGAGGACTTCCGCGAGACTTATGTCGCCGACGTCGCCTCCAAGGTTCAGATCAAGCGGCCGCTGAAGGTGGTCTGCGCCTGCGGCAACGGCACGGCCGGCGCCTTCGCTCCGGACGCACTGCGGCGGATGGGCGTCGAGGTGATCGAGATGGACACCGACCTCGACTACACCTTCCCGAAGTACAATCCGAACCCGGAAGATCACGCCATGCTGGTGCAGATGGCCCGGCGGGTGCGTGAGACCGGCGCCGACCTGGCCCTGGGCTTCGACGGCGACGGCGACCGCTGCGGCGTGGTGGACGACACGGGCGAGGAAATCTTCGCCGACAAGATCGGTCTGATGCTGGCCCGCGACCTGTCCAAGGTCTATCCGGACAGCACCTTCGTCGTCGATGTGAAGTCGACCGGCCTGTACAAGACCGACGAGATCCTGAAGGCCAATGGCGCGGAGGTCGTCTATTGGAAGACAGGCCACTCCTACATCAAGCGCAAGACCGCCGAACTGGGCGCCTTGGCCGGGTTCGAGAAATCGGGCCACTTCTTCATGGCCGGCGACCTGGGTCATGGCTACGACGACGGCCTGGTCGCGGCCGGAGCGGTTCTGGCCATGCTGGACCGCAATCCGGGCAAGAAACTCAGTGAACTGAAAGCTGCCCTGCCGGACGCCTGGACCAGCCTGACCATGTCGCCCCATTGCGACGACGAGCTGAAGTACGGCGTGCTGGAGCGGATCGTGAAGGAATATTCCGACCTGGCCGCAGCCGGCGGCGAAATCCTGGGCCGCAAGATCCTAGAGGCCATCACCGTAAACGGCGTGCGGGTTCACCTGGAGGACGGATCCTGGGTCCTGGTTCGCGCCTCGTCCAACAAGCCGGAGCTGGTGGTCGTGGTCGAAAGCATGCGGTCGGAAGACGACATGCGCGATCTCTTCCGCAAGGAGATCAAACCGCGCCTTGCCGCCCATCCTGAAATCGGCGCCTTTAACCAGGAAATCTGAAAGATCACAGAGGACTGAACCAATCGGCCCGGTGACCGCTTCCTCCCTCGGCTGCTGCCAGGAGGAAAGATTGCCGCGCTACTTTTTCCATACCCAGAACGGCGACTGCATTCGCGACGACCAGGGCGAGGAGCTGAAGAGCGTCGATGCCGCCAGAGAGGAAGCGGTCGCCGTTCTGGGCGAAATCCTGCGTTATCGTGGGGCCTCCTTCTGGACGACCCGCGCCTTCAGCGTCATCGTCACGGATGCGGACGGCCAGACGGTCGTCAGCGTCACTGCAGCCGCTTCCGACGATGCGCCTGAAGGGTGGAGCTTGGTGGAAAGCGCCCAATGAGCAGACTTCAAGCCACGCCCAAGATCACGACTCTGGTCGAGAAACTGTCCTTGCGCGACCGCATCTCTCCCGAAGAGATCGAGGCCCTGCAGAAGGCCCTGGAGCCGCCCAAGACGGTCGCCGCCGGTTCGGACATCGTGCGGGAACATAGCCGACCGTTGCACAGCACCCTTCTGATCTCGGGCTTTTCCGCCCGCTATTCGACGCTGGAAGACGGTGCGCGCCAGATCACCGAGATCAATGTGTCGGGCGATTTCATCGACCTGCACAGCTTGCTGATGAAGCAGATGGATCATGGAGTCGTCGCCCTGACCGAATGCGTCATCGCCGAGGCGCCCCATAGCGGCTTGATCGACATCACCGAGCGCCATCCGCACCTGACGCGCCTGCTGTGGCTGGACACCATCATCGACGCCGCCGTCCACCGCCAATGGCTTGTCGCCATGGGTCGGCGCAGCGGCCTGGGTCATCTGGCCCATCTGGTATGCGAGCTCTATCTGCGTCTTCAGGCCGTCGGCCAGACCGGCGACATGACGTTCGATCTGCCGCTGACGCAGGCCGTCCTGGGCGACGCTTTGGGCCTGTCGACAGTCCATGTCAGTCGCCTGATCTCGGAGCTGCGCGGCGAAGGCGTTATCAACTGGTCGAATGGTCAGATCGACATCCTGGACTGGCGCCGCCTGGCCGAGATAGCCGAGTTCGACCCGACCTATCTGAGACTTCAAAGCGACCCCGTCTGACCCCTTAACGCATGTTATCGCGTAAAACGCCGTTTGGCGGTCTAGACGATGCATGTCCACGTCGAACCTCGCGCGATCCCTGCTTTCCCTGCTAGCGGTGCAGGGATTGGATGAAGGCGACGCCTTCGACGCCACGCCCGGCGAGCGCACCGCCCTGACGCGTGATGGCGAACCGCTGGTGACCTTCATTCTCGACGGCGTCGCCGCACGCATCGGACCCGATGAGACACTGTCGCGCGGCCTGGCCTCAAGCGACGATCTGATCAATTTCGACGCGGTGCTGGGGCGGGGTGAAAAGGAAGTCGCCCTGTGGCTGACGGCGGGACGGTTCCTGACTTTGCCGGCCCGACGGCTGGTCCAGCGCATCGATCGCGACACCCTGGTCGAAGCGACCCTGACCGACCTTCGTCAACGCAACGCGGCTCTTCAGGCCGAGCTGGGGCGTCACGCCGACCTCAAGGTGACCCAACGCCTGGCCGCCCTCATCCTTGACGTTCACGACCAGGGCGGCGGCGATACAGTGTCATTGCGCCAGAGCGACCTGGCGGACCTGATGGCGGTGCGGCGCGCCAGCGTCTCGACCGCCTGCACCGAACTGTGTGCGGCCGGCGCGCTGCGCCTGCGCCGCGGCGCGATCCAGATCGCCGATGTGGAAGCCCTGCGCGAGACGGCGGTCGCGCCTCACTCCACCGTGACGGACTTGGCCAGGTTGCGGGGCTGATCCACGTCGGTGCCCTTCTGAACGGCGGTGTAATAGGCCAGCAGCTGCACTGGCACCGCATAGACCAAGGGCGCGATCAGGGGATGGCAGTCGGGGGCGTGGATGCGGCGGATGCCGGCGCCGTGTAGGTCGGGGGCCTTTTCAGGCGCGATCATGATCACCGGCCCGCCACGCGCGGCGACTTCCTGCAGGTTCGACGCGGTCTTCTCGAACACATCGTCCAGCGGGGCCAGGGCGATGGTCGGGGTCTCCTCGTCGATCAGGGCGATAGGGCCGTGCTTCAGTTCGCCGGCGGCATAGCCCTCGGCGTGGATATAGCTGATCTCCTTCAGCTTCAGCGCCCCTTCCATGGCCAGCGGGAACATGGCGCCCCGGCCCAGGAACAGGACGTCGTCGGCCTTGGCCAGGTCCTGAACCACCGCGCGGATGCTGTCGCCCATCGTCAGGGCCTCGGCGATCAGACGGGGGCTTTCGAACAGGGCCTTGACCAGCTCGGCCTCCCGGGCCGCATCGATCCGGCCGCGCGCCACGCCCGCTGCGACGGCCAAGGCTAGGAGGGCCGCGACCTGGGCGGTGAAGGCCTTGGTCGAGGCGACGCCGATTTCAGGGCCGGCGTGGGTGGGCCACAGCACGGCCGCTTCGCGCGCCATCGACGACGAATGGACGTTGACGACGGCGGCGGTGTTCAACCCTTGCGCCTTGCACCAGGTCAGGCTGGCCAAGGTATCGGCCGTCTCGCCCGACTGGCTGACGGCGACCGCCAGCGTCTTTTGCGTCACCGCCGGCGAGCGATAGCGGAACTCGGAGGCGATCTCGACGTCGCAGGGCAGGCCCGCCAGCTTCTCGAAGGCGTAGCGGCCGATCTGACCCGCATAGAAGGCGGTGCCGCAGGCGACGATCTGGATGCGGTCGATGGCGGCGAAATCGACGGTATTGGTCTTGGCCGTGCCCGTCACCAGGTCGAGATATTCCGACAGGGTGTGCTGGACGCTGTCGGGCTGTTCATGGATCTCTTTTTCCATGAAGTGGCGATACTCGCCCTTCTCGACCATGGCCGAGGAGGCCGAGACCTGGACCACCGCACGATCGACCGGCTTTCCGGTCACGTCGAACATCTGGGCGCCGGCCTTGGTCACGGCGACGTAATCGCCCTCTTCCAGATAGGAAATCTTCTGCGTGAACGGACCGACGGCCAAAGCGTCTGAACCCAGATACATCTCGTCCTCGCCCCAGCCGACCACCAGGGGGCTGCCGCGGCGTGCGCCCAGGATCAGGTCGTCCGTCCCGTCGATCAGCACCGCCAGGGCATAGGCGCCGGTCAGGCGGTCCAGGGTGATCTTGAAAGCTTCCAGAGGGCTGCGGCCCGTGTTCAGTTCGGCGTCCAGCAGGTGGGCGATGACCTCGGTGTCGGTCTGGCTTTCGAAGACATGGCCTTCTGCGGCCAGCTCAGCCTTCAGCTCGGCGAAGTTCTCGATGATGCCGTTGTGGACCAGGGTGACGCGGCCGGCCTTGTGCGGGTGGGCGTTGGCGGTCGTGGGCGCGCCGTGGGTGGCCCAACGGGTATGGCCGATGCCGACCGTCGCCGTCATCGGCTCCTCGGCCAAAACGGCTTCCAGATTGCGGATCTTGCCCTTGGCGCGGCGGCGTTCAACTGAGCCGTCCACGACGGCGGCGACGCCGGCCGAGTCATAGCCGCGGTACTCCAGCCGCTTCAGGCTGTCGATCAGCCGGGGAACGACAGGTCCGTTGCCGGTGACGCCGATGATGCCGCACATAAGCGAAGGCTCCGAGAGGTCAGGGAAAGGGGCGCCGCTTTGCACTGGCGGCGATCCGGGGCTAAGCCACACATCAAGCCCCACCGGCCGTCTATGCAATCTTAAGACGGGCTGCATCAAAAAAGGGGTTTCGGAACGTTACCCGAAACAAAGGACCAGGCCTTGGGCGACAGAAAATATTTCGGCACCGACGGCATTCGCGGGCGCGCCAACACCTATCCGATGACGGCCGAGGTCGCGCTGCGCGTGGGTCTGGCCGCCGGAAAACTGTTCCGCACCGACGACGATCGCCGCCATCTGGTGGTGATCGGCAAGGACACCCGCCTGTCAGGCTATACGATCGAGCCGGCCTTGGTCGCCGGGTTTGCTTCGGTCGGAATGGACGTGCGCACATTCGGGCCCGTGCCGACGCCGGGCGTGGCCATGCTGACCCGCTCGATGCGGGCCGACCTGGGCGTGATGATCTCGGCCTCGCACAACGACTATGCCGACAACGGGATCAAGCTGTTCGGGCCGGACGGCTACAAGCTGTCGGACGAGATCGAGCTGAAGATCGAGGCCATGATGGACCAGGGCCTGGACCAGGGCTTGGCGCCCTCCAACAAGCTGGGCCGGGTCAAACGGATCGACGACGCCCAGGCCCGCTATATCGAGATCGCCAAACAGGCCTTCCCCAAGCGGCTGACGCTGCAGGGCCTGCGCATCGCCGTCGATTGCGCCAACGGCGCCGGCTACAAGGTCGCGCCCACCACCCTGTTCGAACTGGGGGCCGAGGTCTTCCCCGTCGGCGTGACTCCGAACGGGACCAATATAAACGCCGAGTGCGGCTCGACCCATCCGGCGACCCTGGTCGATGCGGTCAAACGCTACCGCGCCGACATCGGCATCGCCCTGGACGGCGACGCCGACCGGCTGATCATCTGCGACGAAAAAGGCCAGGTCGTGGACGGGGACCAGATCATGGCCCTGGTCGGGCTGGACTGGGCTAGGCGCGGCCTCCTGACCGGCGGCGGCGTCGTCGCCACCGTCATGTCCAATCTGGGGTTGGAGCGCCGGCTGACGGCCGAGGGCCTGACGCTGGAGCGGACCAAGGTCGGCGACCGCTATGTGATGGAGCGGATGCGCGAGGGCGGCTTCAACATCGGCGGCGAACAATCGGGCCACATCATCCTGCACGACCACGCCACCACCGGCGACGGCCTGATGGCGGCGCTGCAGGTGCTGGCCGTGCTGGTCGAATCCGGCAAGCCGATGAGCGAACTGGCCCGTCAGTTCGATCCGGTCCCGCAAAAGCTTGAGAACGTCCGCTTCACCGCCGAAAAGCCGCTGGAGACCGAGACGGTCAAGGCCGCCATCGCCGAGGCCGAGGCGGCGCTGAACGGTCAGGGGCGTCTGCTGGTGCGGCCGTCGGGCACGGAAAAGTTGATCCGCGTCATGGCCGAGGGCGACGACGAAGCTTTAGTGAAGCGCGTGGTAGCTGAAGTTGCAGCGGTTGTGAAAACAGCAGGGTGAGACCCACAACACAATGTGCGAACCTATGCGGCGTGTGCGTGCAACTTCGCGGTTCACAGCGTCTGAGTTTACGGTAGACTCTTCCTATGCGGTCCAATCTGGAACATCTGCCGGAACGTCAGCAGCGTGAACTTCGACGCGTTCGCGACATCCTGCTTGCCGGATTTGAAGCGGCCAGGACAAGCGGTGGCGGCGCCAGCTCCGGTTGGCGACGGGGCGGCCAGATCCTCAAGATCATCCTGTTTGGCTCTTACGCCCGCACCAACTGGGTCGACGAGCCGGAGAATGGCTACCTCTCGGACTTCGACCTCCTGATCGTGGTCAACCACGAGAAGCTGACCAACATCGCCGACTACTGGTGGAACTCCGAGGATCAGATCCTCCGCGACCCCGCCATCGGCCGCACCGTCAACCTGATCGTCCACGACCTCAACGAGGTCAACGACGCCCTGCGACGCGGCGAGTACTTCTGGACCGACATCGTCCGCGACGGCATCGCCCTTTACGAAATCCCCGGCCATCCCTTCGCAACGCCGCAGCCGATGACGCCGGCGGATGCCTCCACAACGGCTGACAGATACTTCGCCAGCAAAATCGCGGATCTCGATCTGTGGCTCCGCGACGCACACTGCCACATCTCCGAGCAGGCGGACGGCCAGCATGTGCGTAAGCGAGCTGCCTTCGAACTCCACCAGGCGGTAGAGACCGCATACGCGTGCTTCCTCCTCGTCCACACCTTCTATTTTCCGCGCTCGCACAACATCAAGTTCCTCCGCTCGCTATCGGAGGGCGTGAACACCAGTCTGGTCGAGGCTTGGCCCCGCGAACAGCGCTTGGACCGCCGCCGGTTCGAACTGCTGAAGAGGGCCTATGTCGAGGCGCGCTACAGCGACCAATATGATGCCTCGTCTGAAGACCTGGAATGGCTCATGGCGCGGGCTCGGCATCTGCGCGATCGGGTCGCCAAATTGAGCAAGGCGCGCATCGAAGACCTCAGGATGAAGGTCGGAAGCGCCGGATAGGTCTTCAACCTTGGAACACGCAGGTGCAAACGCGGGAGTCGAGCACGAAGATCGTCTTCTGAACCGAAAGGAAGCGTCGCGTGAACTCGCCGCCTTGGGCATTCAACTCGCTCCGTCCACGCTAGCGAAAATGCTGTGCCTGGGATTGGACGGTCCGCCCTACATCCACGTTAGAAAACGGCCCTACTATCCGATAAGTAAGCTTCGGGAATGGGCTTGGCTGCAGGTCAGTGGACCTCGGTGTTCATCGCGCGAGCCTCGCATCCCGCAGAAGGGCGGATGAAAGGGATACAGCACGGCACTGAGTATCCGCCCTTTGAAGCGGCCAGATAATCCAGGCAAGAGTGGGCCGCAGAGGCCTGCGATCTGTTTGTGACAACGCTCTGCAGATCAGCAAGGGCCCCAGCGCGTCCCTGCATGAACGCAGCTTGGTCGGAAGGCTCCGAGTGAGAATCTCAACTTCTCCGTTTATGGGTTTGTTTGGATAAGTTAGCGTCAAGATGCCCGGGCGGCCCCCGCGTATGTCCAGGCTTCGGCTAAAGGCGGCGGCGCATGGCTCAACCATGTTCTCAACGCCCGGCGCACGATCAAGGCGCAAGCAAAAGTCGTGCGGATATCGCGCCACACTTGCCAACTGTGAGTGAATGATTCATGCTGGTGACGCGTCGCAGAGCGGCGTCGAGGCGTGAGAACCTCGGTTGAGACGAAACCCGCATTACGCGCTTGCACGTCTGTATGGGCGCGGCTGCGCCGTGGCCTTTGCGCTTGCCTCAACCGTGGCTCGACTTCCGTCAGTCCGGACGGTCGGTCTCGTTGGTCGGAGGCGAACCCTTGGCGTCTGGTGGTCGACAGTCGAAATCTAAGCCGGCGCTCTCGACCGGGAGCGACGCCGAGACCCTGTTCGCTACCCACGGCGCATGGTTGCTTGGATCGTTGCGTCATCGATATGGCGCCGACCTCGCCGAAGACCTCCTGCAAGACACCTACCTCAAGATCTTGCGACAGCAGCGGCCTGCGGAAATCGTCAAACCGAAGGCCTTTTTGCTTCAGGTCGCGCGCAACCTGTTCTTGAGCCGTTATCGCCGCGATCGCCGGCGAGAAGAACTGGATGCATGGCAGTCTCCTCTATCCAGCCAAGCGGCTGCACAGGATGCATCCCTGCTCCTTCAGGACATTGTGCTGAGCCTTCCGCAACCGCTCCGTGAGGTGTTCCTGCTCAGCCGCTTCGGCGGCATGACTAACCAGGAAATCTCTCGCCACCTCGGAATCCGGCTGAAAACGGTCGAATGGCGCATGACCAAAGCTCTCGCCCAATGTGCTGCACAGTTGCGAGATTGAGGCCGCGGGTCGGAGCGTTCCGGCCTCACACTAATCCTTCGCGAGCGTTCCAAACGCAGATCCAGAGTTGGGGTCACGTGCCACGCCTACCACGACCAATAGGCTAAAGCTCCAGTCCCAGGCCACGGCCACGATCTCCGAACCGAAACTCCACCTGCCCTGCCTGCAGAACCCCGGTGAGACCCTGGCCACGACACGCCTCCAGACCCGCTCGCCAAGGCGCCAGGGTGACCAAGGCGCGGCTCTCGACAGCCGCATAGGTTCGACCGCCCATGTGAACTCTATCGTTGTAGACGCCGGAGAAGGGCTGTCCTTCCTCAGCCTTGACGACCAGTTTCTCGCCCTTTCCAAGCCTCTTGAACTGGGTCTCGATCTCCATCGTCCAGAGGGCGAGCATGTCCTTGTCGGTCAGCTTGGAGCCATCGCCATCGCCGATCCCCCACCCCTTTCGAATCTCAGCCCGTTCTTGTCCCAACCTCCTGGCTTCATCCGCCATAGCGCCCACGCCGGGATCAGGTTCGAAGCCGCCAGCAACCTTGTCCAGCCAGGTGAGGCCGTGCGCTGCGGTCTGGAGGTGCAGAGGCCTGGCGTCGAGCACGCGGACTTCGACGTCGGCAGGACCGTGGCGCGCCTGATCCGCCACCAGCGCCCGCGAGAGGTAGTCGGATGGAATGGCGAACCGGCCTTCGACCAGTCGCTCAACGGCACCTTCGCGGCTCATCGCTTCGAGCCGTCGAAGGTGGCGCTCAATGAAAACAGACCGATCTTCGGGCCGGACCGCAAGATGATCGGCTTCAGAGTAAACGCTGTTTCTCAATCGCGCGACCTGGGCGATGGTCTGGTCCGAAGCCCTCTCCCTCCATGGCCCTCCCCTCAACTCGATGACGGCCCGCTCGGGCACGCGATCGAGGATCATGACGCGATCCAATGACGCCAGCCGGACATGCCCCAGACGACCATCCATGGTCTCAAGCACGAGCAACTGGGCCGCCTTCTTGTGCCATTTGAGCGGCTGAACGCCGGCGTAAGCGCCAATGACCACCTCTCCTTCCGAGAGACTCAACGGTTCAAGGCGATCGGTCTGCCCGCCCCAGAAGCCGCCCCAGATGGCGCGCGTCGCGGCAGCTTCACGCGCCTCCTGTTCACCGACATTCCGCAGGATATCGCGCAGATTTTCAGGGACGGCCCAAAAGCCTTGGCTATCTCGCTGAGCCCATCCGCGACGCTCAAGATGGACCAGACGGCGGAGGGCGTTGGCTCTTTCACCGCTTTCCAGACCCTCGAGATTGACCTTGCCGTCGCCCTGCCTGCGCAAAAGCGTGTCATCCATCGCCGTCAATCGGTCCGCCGTCAGATCACGGGTGGAGGCCGTCCGGTCGGATCTCGGGCCAAGGATCTCGGTGGCCAGGGCTTCACACCGGCTGCGCAGGGCTTGCGCCGCATAACCGCGGCTGAAGACAAGGTCGCGCCCGTCGTCACGTACACCCCGTAAAATGATGTGGAGATGGGGCCGTCCGGTGTCGTAGTGCGCTACGGCAAGCCATTCGAGCGGCGTGCCGGTGTCGATCTCAACCTGTTTCATCATCCGACGTGCGAACTGCCTGACGTCCGCGAGCTCTTGTCCATCCTCCGGGTTCACGACGATCCGGTAATGGCGGCGGTCATCAGCCCACCGATCGACCTCCGCCTTGGCGTCCGGTCGGTCCTCGTGGGGCCCGAAAAACGCCGCCCTCGCGCCCTCCTCGCCAGCGCCCTCCCGTCCGAAGTACCGCACACAGGCTTTCAGGGAGGCGCGCGCGTTCGGCGTCCTCATCACGACCTTGACCTTGACGAACACGCGACGCGACGGCCCGGCGTCCCGGAAGGCAGGCCGGACCCGTTTCACGACCGCTTTGGCTGCAAAGTGTCGTGTTCGCGCCCTCAACGGCATCGACGCCGTCGCACGACCAAGCAGGCCGACGGCCCCGCGGGGATAGTAATCTCTGTGCGCCGTCATGGACGGACGAAATGGAAAATCGTCAGGATCGTGAGGCGTGGCCATGGGGCAACCTGTCATCAGCGACCGCTTTGTCCGCGAACCGTCCACCGGTCGCCGGGAAGCTTTGCGAACAAAATCGCGCCTGTCGCGCCCTGAGTTATTCCGTCGGATTGACGGCGTTTGATCACCTTTGATCCGGGTGCATCGCGATCGACTAGGTTCGGGCCTTACGATCTGGGCGCTCTGACGCCCGCCCATCCCCTGCTCTTCGCTGCTGACTATCTTCCCGTCAGTTCCCCTTGGCGCCGCAAGCGTTCGATAGTGGCCGCTTCACCGCCGAAAAGCCGCTGGAGACCGATACGGTCAAGGCCGCTATCGCCGACGCAGAGGCGGCGCTGAACGGTCAGGGACGCCTTCTGGTGCGGCCGTCGGGCACGGAAAAGCTGATCCGCGTCATGGCCGAGGGCGACGACGAGGCGCTGGTGAAACGGGTGGTGGCCGATGTCGCCGGCGCGGTGCGCGCCGCCGGCTGAGGCTCGGTCTTCAGGGCTTGCACGCCGCCGGCGGATCGCCATCACGTTCCCACAGCTTGCACGACCGATCGATCTCGCCCTGGATCAGGTCGCAAGGATTGGCGGCGTTACAGGGCGGGCGCGTCGCCGGGCTGACCTGGATGCAGCGCTCGACCAGGCGGGCCGAGGCGGCGACCCCGATGGCCTCGCGACACGGAGCTTCGCTGACCGGAACCGGCTGAGGCGCCATGTCCGGCCCCTCGGGGATGCTGGCCTGGGGCTCTTCGACTGGCTTTGTCGGCTCTTTAGTCGGCGCATCCGCCTTGGCAGGCGGAGCGACCGGCCCGGTTTCCGGCTGCAAAGGAACCGCATCGATCACGTCGGGGTTCGACGCCGAATCGCTGGATGCGGTCGCTCCGGGGCCAGACGGCTGACAGCCGGCCATCAGCACGGCGCAGGCGGCCAGCGAAAGCCATTGGGATCGACGCATCGACTTGTCTCCGGTCAGGACCAACCGGGCAAGAATGCCCGCCTGCGACCGAGGGCGAAACCCCCTATCGCTTCACGGCCGCCAGCGCCGCCTTCTGCAAGGCGAACAGTTCGGTGCAACCGATCTCGGCCAGCGAGAACAGCCGGTCGAACTCGGCGCGCGAGAAACCGCGCTTTTCGCCGGTGGCCTGGACCTCGACGATCTGGCCCGCGCCGGTCAGGACGAAGTTGGAATCCGCCTCGGCCTCGGAGTCCTCTTCATAATCCAGGTCCAGCACCGGCACGCCGTTGCAGATGCCGCACGACACGGCCGCCACCTGGTCCAGGATCGGATCGGACTTCAGCACGCCCTCGTCACGCAGATAGTTGAGGGCCGAGGCCATGGCGACCCAGGCGCCGGTGATCGAGGCGGTGCGGGTGCCGCCGTCGGCCTGGATCACGTCGCAGTCCAGCACGACCTGACGCTCGCCCAGCACCTTGAGGTCCACCACGGCGCGCAAGGAACGGCCGATCAGCCGCTGAATCTCTTGCGTGCGACCCGACTGTTTGCCCGCGGCGGCCTCGCGACGGCCGCGCGTGTGGGTGGCGCGCGGCAGCATGCCGTATTCCGCCGTCACCCAGCCCTGGCCCGTGTTGCGCATCCAGCCCGGCACCTTCTCCTCGATCGAGGCGGTCACCAGCACCTTGGTATTTCCGAAGGTGATCAGGCACGAACCCTCGGCATAGCGGTTGACGCCGGTCTCGATTGTCACGGGACGCAGTTGGTCGTCGGTGCGTTGCGAATGGCGCATTGAGATGAATCCTTGGAAGCGGGGGCTGCGGTGCTTATCCTGAAACTGTGAGCCTGTATGCCCCCAAAACCCCGCCGTTCGATGGCGCCCAGTCCTTAGCGGGACTGGCGGGGCTGGACGCGCGCGCGCGCGACATCTTCCGCCGCATCGTCGAGAGCTATCTGGAGACGGGCGAGCCGGTCGGATCGCGCACCCTGTCGCTGGGGGGCATCGCCCTGTCGCCCGCCTCGATCCGCAACACAATGCAAGACCTGACCCTGGCGGGTCTGCTGGCTGCGCCCCACACCTCGGCGGGGCGTATCCCGACCCACGCAGGCCTGCGTCTGTTCGTCGACGGCCTCTTGGAAGTCGGCGACCTCACGAAGGAAGAGCGGCGCGAGATCGACGGGCGTCTGGCGGGGCGGGGTCGGAACTTCGAATCCGCTCTGGACGAAGCGTCCAACCTGTTGTCCGGCCTTGCGGGCGGCGCGGGGGTGGTGTCCAGCCCCGTGCGCGATTCCGGCGTCAAACACGTCGAGTTCGTGGCCCTGGGCGGGGATCAGGCCCTGGCGGTGATCGTCGCCGACGACGGCACGGTCGAGAACCGGATCATGACCCTGTCGGCGGGCGTCACGCCGTCCACCCTGGTCGAGGCCTCCAACTTCCTCAACGCCCGTCTGCGCGGCCGACCCTTCGCCGACGCCAAGCGCGAGATGACCCACGAGCTGGAGATCGCCCGGCGCGAACTGGATCAGACAGCCGCCCGCCTGGTCGAGGACGGGTTCGCCGCCTGGTCCGGCGGACAGGACCGCGAGCGCGCCCTGATCGTGCGCGGGCGCGCCAACCTGCTGCAGGACGGCGAGGGGTTGGCCGATCTGGAACGGGTCCGGGTTCTGTTCGACGACCTGGAGCAGAAGGAACAGTTGATCGGCCTGCTGGACGGCGTCGATGCGGCCCAGGGCGTGCGCATTTTCATCGGCGCGGAAACACGGTTGTTTTCACTTTCGGGTTCCGCCGTGATCGCGGCGCCCTATATGAGCGGCCGACAAAGGGTTCTGGGCGCCATCGGCGTCATAGGGCCTGCAAGACTGAACTACGCCCGTGTCATTCCGTTGGTGGACTATACCGCCCGGGTGCTGGGCCGGATGCTGGACGGGAACGACAAGTGAGCGACAAACCCCTTAACGACGAATTCGACGCCCTGGATGCGGCCGAGACCGACGCCGAACACGGCCTGGACGCCCATCCTTCAGATGATCTGGCGCCGCTGGACGCCGTCATCGCCGAGCGCGACGAATGGAAGGACCGCGCCCTGCGCGTCGCCGCCGAGATGGAGAACCTGAAGCGCCGTTCGGAGACGCAACAGAACGACGCCCGCGCCTTCGCCATCCAGCGCTTCGCCAAGGACCTGCTGGGCGTGGCCGACAATCTGGAACGCGCCCTGATGGCCGCGCCCAAGGACGCCGAGGGCGCCACCGCCGGTCTGGTGACCGGGCTGGAACTGACCCAGAAGGCCCTGCTTCAAGCCTTCGACAGCAATGGCCTGAAGCGCGTCGCGCCGGAAGCCGGCGAGGCCTTCAACCCGCACCTGCACCAGGCGATGATGGAACAGCCGTCGGACACGGTGCCCGGCGGATCGGTGCTCCAGACCATGCAGTCCGGCTTCGAACTGTTCGGCCGCACCGTCCGTCCCGCCATGGTCGTGGTCGCCGCAAAGGGCTCCGGCGCGCAAGCCCAGAATCCCTACGGCGCCGCGCAGGCGCCCGAGGGTCAGGCCTTCGACGGCAAGGCCTGATCCAGGGGTCAGGGTGCGGCGTCGGTCAGAACTGACGCCGCCACGCCCCGATCAGGGCGAACTCCGGCGCAGCGTCCGACGCATGGCGCGGCTCACGGCTGGCCACGGCCTGAAGCGTCATGCTGGAGCCGTCCCAGAGCCGGCGTTCGCCGCCCAGGATGAAGTCGATCTGGCGACCGCTGGGCGACGCCGAGAAGCTTCGGCGTGAATAGGTCAGCGGGTCGAAATATTCGACCGGCACATCGGCCAGGAGCGCCGAGAAGGTCCCGCTCTCGATCCGCAGCGGCTGCGACAGGGTGAAGCTGATCCGGTCGCACAGCATCGTACAGCCGGTCAGCAGGCCCAACCGCCAGTTCGAACTGATCGCCGCCTGATCCATCGACAGGAAGCGCCCCTCGATCTGCGTCGACCCCATGCCCGCTTCGCCGATCAATCGCAGACCCGGCCTCAGCGTCCAGTCGCCGCCCACGGCATAGAAGCTGGTGCGCGACGGCAGGGCGAAGTCCGACCCGCCGGGCAGGAAGGCGCCCAATGGCCCAAGACGTTCCTCCAGGGCGCCAACGCTGAACGACAGGCCGCCCTCGGCGCCCCGCCATCCGATCGCCGCCCGGCTATAGGTCGAGGCGTCCTGCTCGACGCGGCGCAGGGGCATGCGACGATCTCCGCCGCCGCTTTCCGCCGACACGGTCACGGCGCCGAACCGCATGGCCCCGCGCACCGCATGGTCGGCCTGGGCCAGGGATGCGAACCCATCGCCGGCTGAGCCTTCGAATGGCGACGCCGCCCCGCCCTTGCCCTGCCAGACCGAGAAGTTCATCCGGCCGGTTTCCAGGTCCAGCATCGCCTCCTGGCGCGGCTCGTCGCCCATCCACGGCGCATCATAGAGGTCGTGACGCGGCGCCACGGGCTCCGGTGTCGCGCTGGGCTGGGCCGCGATCAGGTTCAGCCGTCCGCCGCCCGGCAGAGCAAGGCTGGTGGTGGCGGTGGTGTTCTGTTCGAAGGGCGCGGCCTGATAGGATCGGCTGGGCGCCGTCGGATAGGCCCCGCCCAGCTGGACCGCGAACATCCGGTCATAGGCGTCGTACAGCACCGTGTTCAGCGCGCTCTGACGCAGGAAGGCGTCGCCGAAGGCCGCGCCTACGAAGCTGCCCGGCTCGCTGATGGTGACGATGGAGCTTCCGTCCGCCATCGGCGTGGAGGTCGTACCGACCGGGCGGAAGGCGCCGGCCATGTCCAGCAGGCCGCGCCCATAGACGATGTCGGTTCCCGGATCACCCGCATCACGCGCCGTATCGACCAGGATGGCCAAGGCCGCCCGCGCGGTCAGATTGGGGAAGGCCTGCATCAGCAGCGCCAGGGCGCCCGAGACATGCGGCGCCGAGAAGGAGGTGCCGTTGACCCGCCAGCAGGAGGTGCCTTCGCAGCCGGTGATGACGTCTTCGCCCGGCGCTGAAATATAACCGACCGCCGTATCGCCGGCCCGGTTCGAGAAGCTGGACATCACATCGGTGGCGCCATGCGAACCGACCGCGATCACGCTGCCAGCGAAGCGCGGATCGATGGCGTAGCGCGCGGGCCAGCCCGGATTGGCCTCGCCGTCATTGCCCGACGAGGCCACGATCACCGCGCCCGCGTTGACGGCCCGCAACAGCGCCGCCTCGAACGCCGACCCCAGCCGACCGTCGCCGCCCAGCGACATGTTGATGATCTTCACCCTGTTGGCGACGGCGTAGTCCAGGGCGCGCACCAGGTCCGAACTGCTGAAACAGACGTCGGTGTTCTCGTCCGTGCAGTCCGAGATGTCGGTGCGGATCGACAGGATGGTCGACTGATAGGCCACGCCGATCGTGCCGAAACCATTGAAGTTCGAGGCGATGACGCCCGACACGCGCGTGCCGTGGCTGCTTGAGGCGACATAGGGGGTGTTGCGGCCCAAAACCACGTCGGTCGAGGCGCTGGAAATCCGCCCTTCAAGCTCGGGCAGGGTGTTGGCGATGCCGGAATCGACGACGGCGACGGTGACGCCCGAGCCGGTCGCCCCGGCCTGCCAGCCGACCTGGGCCTTCATATTGGCCAGGCCATAGTTCCGCAGATATTCGCTCGATGTCACCGAAGGCGGCGGGGGCGGTGGTGGCGGAGGAGGAGGCGGAGGAGGCGGAGGAGGCGGAGGGGGCGGAGGGGGTGGTGGAACAGGGGGCGTGATCGCGCCGCCACCGCCACCGCCGCCTCCCCCGCCGCCGCACGAGGCCAGCGGAAGGAACAGCAGGCTCAGGCCCAGAACGACCGCTCCGCGTCGCCGCAATCCGTTCATATCCAACCCCCCACTCAGGCCGCCCTCCGCAGCCTTCACATCAGTAACGCCCTAATTCTTTAACGCTTTATCGAAGGTCGCCAGCAGTTTGGACCAGCCGTCCCTGGCGTCCGTCTCGGAATAGCTGGCGCGATAGTCGGCGTGGAAACCGTGCTGGGCGTCGGGATAGACGACGATCTCGCTGCCGGTCTGGCCCGCGCGCGCCAAGGCCTCGCGCATCCGCTCCACGCTGGCCAGCGGAATGCCCTGGTCCTTGCCGCCATAAAGGCCCAGCACCGGCGCCTTGAGGTCGTCGGTGATATCGACCGGCCAGGGCTGACCCGACGAGATCTGCACCGGTGTCGCATCGGCGGCGGGGGCCAGACGGCCATACCAGGCCACGCCGGCGCCGATGGCGGCGAAGCGGGCCGCCGCCTGCCACACCACCTTGCCGCCCCAGCAATAGCCGGTGATCCCGACCTTGCCGTCCTTGGCCCACGACTGCTGGCTGGCCCATTCCAGCGTCGCCGACAGGTCGCCCATCACCTGCTCATAGTTGGCCGCCCCGACGATCTGCATGATCCGCTGCATGTCCGACAGGGGCGCGGGATCCTCGACCCGGTTGAAGAAGGCGGGTGCGATGGCGGCATAGCCCTGCTTGGCCAAGCGGCGGCAGATGTCGCGGATATATTCGTGGACGCCGAAGATCTCGGACACCACGACGACGACCGGGAAGGGCCCCTCGCCTGCCGGTCGCGCCACATAGGCCGGAAGCTGGAATCCGTCCGGCGCGGCATAGGTCACGGTCTCCGTGGCCAGGCCCGCCTCGTCGGTCGTGATCGGCTTGGCCTCCTTCGCCAAGGCCGCGACGGCGTATCCGGAGAACAGCAGCCCCCCAAGCGCCCCCAGGCTTCGTCGGCTCAGCTTGAGATCGTCGGCGGTCTGGCCTTCGGGACGGATCAGGACGGTCATCGGCGGGGGCTCCGGTCATCTGTCAGATGATCGACAGTGGCCCCAGCCGTTATGCGCGTCCAGTCACGAAGACGCGCAAGGAAGGGCGCTCAAGCAGCGAGACGCCGCGCGTCGAGCGGTAGCGCCCTTCCTTCCCAGCATCAGTGCCGGAAGACCCGCACGCCGGTGAAGGCCATGGCGATGCCCTTCTCGTCGGCGGCGGCGATGACCTCGGCGTCGCGCATCGAGCCGCCCGGCTGGATCACCGCAGTGGCGCCGGCCGCGACCGCTTCCAGCAGCCCGTCGGCGAACGGGAAGAAGGCTTCGGAGGCGCATGCCGAACCCTCCGCCAGCGACTGGGTCAGACCCTTCGCTTCTCCGGCCTCCTTGGCGCGGATGGCGGCGATGCGGGCGCTGTCGCGGCGGTTCATCTGGCCGGCGCCGATGCCGGCCGTCTGGCCGTCCTTGGCGTAGACGATGGCGTTGGACTTGACGTGCTTGGCCACGGTGAAGGCGAACAGCATGTCCTGGATTTCTGTCGGCGTCGGCTGGCGCTTGGTGACGATCTTCAGGTCCGACGGCTTGATCAGCGAACGGTCGCGGCTCTGCACCAGGAAGCCGCCGGCGACCGAGCGGAACACCTCGCCCGCCCCATGCGGATCGGGCAGGCCGTCGGTGATCAGCAGGCGCAGGTTCTTCTTGGCGGCGAAGACTTCCTTGGCCTCGTCGTCCGCGCCGGGGGCGATGACGACCTCGGTGAAGATGCCGGTGATGGCGCGGGCGTCGTCGCCGTTCAGCGGACGGTTGACCGCGATCACCCCGCCAAAGGCGGAGACGGCGTCGCATTCCAGCGCGCGAGCGTAGGCTTCGGACAGGTCCTTGCCCACGGCCACGCCGCAGGGGTTGGCGTGTTTGACGATGACCACGGCGGGCTGTTCGAACTCGGCCACCAGCTCATAGGCGGCGTCGGCGTCGGCGATATTGTTGTAGCCCAGCTCCTTGCCCTGGACCTGGGTCGCATGGGCCACGCCGGGGCGCGCCTCTCCAGTACGGTAGAAGGTGCCGGTCTGATGCGGGTTCTCGCCGTAGCGCAGGGTCTGAGCCAACGAACCGGCGATGGATTTGCGGGCGGGGGCGACGTCCTCGACTTGGCTTGCGAACCAGCCGGAGACGGCGGCGTCATAGGCGGCGGTGCGGGCGAAGGCGCGGGCGGCCAGGCGTTTGCGCAGGGCCAGATCGGTCGAACCCTCCGCCTTCAGCGCCTCAAGGATCAGGCCGATGCTCTCGCCGTCGACGGCGACGGCGACATAGCCGTGGTTCTTCGAGCCCGAACGGATCATGGCCGGGCCGCCGATGTCGATGTTCTCGACCGCCGCCTCGAACGAACCGCCCGCAGCGACGGTGGATTCGAACGGATAGAGGTCGATCCAGACGATATCGATGGCGCCGATGCCATGGTCGGTCATGGCCTGGGCATGGTCGGCCGCGTCGCGCACGCCCAGCAGGCCGCCGTGGACCACGGGGTGCAGGGTCTTGACCCGGCCGTCCATCATCTCGGGGAAGCCGGTCAGATCGGCCACGTCCTTGACCGGCAGGCCGAGCTTTTCGATCGCCGCGCGCGTGCCGCCGGTCGAGACCAGTTCGACGCCCAGGTCGTTCAAGGTGCGGGCGGCGTCTTCCAGCCCGGCCTTGTCGGACAGGGAGATCAGGGCGCGTTGCGGCTTCACCTGATCGGGCGCGGGCGGAAAGTCGGGAGCGGCGGGCATGAGGCGGCGTCCGTGAAGGCTGGGGGAGGATGGCGCGCCCTCTAGACCCAAACCGGCGTCACGTCACCCTTCTACGTCGGATCGCCGCTCGCGCCGGCCGGGCTCAGCTTCCAGCGGATCTTGCTCTCGCTGTCGGTGCGGGCCGAGCCGCGCACCACGATCTGCAGCGAGCGGCGGGTCAGGCCGGCGTCGATGTGGACGCTGGGCTCGATGGCCACGTCGGGGCCGTCGGTCCTGAACCACCAGCCCCGGCCCGAGGCGCCGCGCAGCAGGATCGAGCGGCGGTCGCGCGCCAGCGAGGCCTGCACCCCCGGCTCCAGATGGAAGCGGATAGCATAGGGGGCCGCGATCTGGCGCACCATCTCCTTGCGGCCCGGCGTCGGGAACAGCTTTTCCTCGGCCCGCAGCTCGTCCAGCCGCTGGTCGAGATACAGCCGCCGCTGATGGTTCAGGCCGAACAACTCGTTCCAGCCGTCGTGCTCCATCTCCAGCCAGACGGCGCCGTCGCCGTCGCGCAGGTCCGTCGTCACATGGATCGGCGGCCCGACCAGGCGCGGGCCCAGCAGATCGCCCTTCCAGCCGCCGAGCGGCTCGTTCAGCGACCGCTCGCCCAGGGTCAGGGTCGAATGAGCGGGCGTCAGGCGCAGAGCCTGGCGATCAGTCGAGGCCGGGGTCCAGCCCGAGCCGGTGACCAGTCGGTCCTTGCCGCAGGCGATCTCCAGCGCCATCGGCTGGGCGCAGGCGGCGGCGGCCCAGGCGCCTCGGGCCGGCGGGGCGGCGTCCGCCACAATGGTCAGCAGCGGGCTGGCGATGCGCGTCAGGCCGGCGACCGTGCCGGCGGGCGAATGGGCGGGATCGCCCTTTGCCGGGGCGGCCTCGTCGTCATGGGCGCGGGCCGCCGCGACGCGTTCGGCGCTTGAAGGCCCGCCGCCCTGGAAGCTGGCCAGACGGCCGTCAGGCAGGGTCAGCAGACGCAAGCCCTGCGTCAGTCGAGCGATGGCGGCCGAAACGCCTTCCGGCGTCGGCTCGGACAGCTGCGACAGGGCGTCGTCCAGCGTCAGCAGGTCGAGCAGAAGCTCCAGCCCCGCCTCGGGACTGCGCGTGGCATGACCGCCGTCGTCCTGGACCGTGGCCTTCAAGGCGCCGTCCAGCCGCCCCAGCGCGCGACGACGCAAGGCCTGCCCCGGCGCACCGGCCAGGACGCAGCCGCCGATGGCCGCCGCCGTCAGCCGTTCGGCCCGGCTGGCCAGCCCGCCGGGCGGTCGCAGCAGCTGACGCGTCTGGCGCGCCAGGCTGTCGGCCAGCTTCAGCCGTTCGGCCTCGGTCGCGACGGCGCCCATCCGACGCGCGCCGCACGCCAGATTGACCACCCGCCGCCCCAGGATTTCCGGTCCCCAGGCGAAAGGCGACCAGCGGGCGAAGGCGTCGGCCCAGGCCAGAGTCAGACGCAACGCCTCGCGCGCGCCCCGTTCTCCCTGGGCCATCAAGCCCGGCAGCCAGGCGAAGGCGTGAAGCTCGACGGCGAACGGCCGCGAGGGGCTGGGCCGGTTCCACGGATCGGACGGCGCCTCGACCTCCATCGAGGCCCCCGCCAGCATGAAGCGTCCGGCCAGGACATTGCGGCCCGGGGCCGGATCATGGGGGCGGAAGTCGCGCGGCGTGGCGGCGAAGGCCGTCACCTTACCGCCGCCCAAGGTCAGTCCATAGCCGGGCAGGCCATAAAGCTCGATCCACAGCTGTCGCGTCGCCACCCGCCCGGCGATGGCGGGCCACAGGCCCGGCCCGGCGATCGTGTCGCCCGAGCGCACCGGCGTGCGCACCGGGGCGCCGGGCAGGCCGGGGATCTGGCCCGAGGCGACGTCCAGCGTGGTTTCCTGCCCGCGCGGGGCGAAGGGGCCGAGCGGGCTCACGCGGCTGCCGGGGCGGCTTTCAGGGCGGCGATATTGGTCGCGTAGTCGCCCTTGAACACGAACGACCCGGCGACCAGCGCATCGGCGCCGGCGGCGACGCAGGCCGCCGCATTGGCCGAGGTCACGCCGCCGTCTACCTGCAGGTGGGCCGCCGAACCGGCCCGATCCAGAATGGCGCGCGCGCCGGCGATCTTGCGCAGCGAACTGTCGATGAACTTCTGGCCGCCGAAGCCCGGATTGACCGACATGATCAGCACCAGATCGACCAGATTGACCACCTCTTCGAGGATCGACAGCGGCGTCGCCGGATTGAACACCACGCCCGCCTTGGCGCCCAGCTGACGAATGCGGCCCAGGGTGCGGTGCAGGTGCGGCCCGCTCTCGGGATGGACTGTCAGGACATCGGCGCCGGCTTCGCGGAACGCCTCCAGCCACGGATCGACCGGCGCGACCATCAGATGCACATCGAACGGCAGGCGCGTATGCGGCCGGATCGCCTTCACGATGTCGGGGCCCAGGGTGATGTTCGGCACGAAATGCCCGTCCATCACATCGACATGGATCCAGTCGGCGCCCGCCGCCTCCAGCGCGCGGACTTCTTCACCCAGCCGCGCGAAATCGCTGGCGAGGATCGACGGACAGATCAGAGGGGTAACGGCCATGGCCTTCCGGATAAGGCGAGGCGCCGACGGGAGCAACCGGCTTGGCGAGGAAGCCCCGACATGTTCTACTCTTGTTCACGCCAAACTTGCGCAGGAAGTCCTGATGTCGATGCAAGACCCGTCTGCCGCCGAGCCCGTTCGCGTGTTCGAGGACGGCTCCGGCGACCGCTTCCTGATCTATGGAGCCCATGACGGAGCCAGGGTCGAAATCCGCTTCGACGGCGATGCGCTTTGGATGAGCCAGGCGCAGATCGCGAGCCTGTTCGGCCGAGATGTCTCGGTAATATCAAGACATATCGCGGCAATTTTGGAAGAGGGCGAGTTAGGCGACGCCGCCGATTTGCATTTTATGCAAATTAAGGGTCCCGCTGACCGGACCGTCAGAGCCTACAGCCTCGATATGGTGATCTCGGTCGGCTATCGGGTCAGTTCGGCGCAGGCGACCCTGTTCCGTCGCTGGGCCACCGCCGTGCTGATCCGGTTCGCCACGCGCGGCTTCGTGGTCGATGTGGAGCGGATGAAGGCGGGCGGCGAGCAGGATCGTATCCGCGAACTGCGCGACATCATTCGCGACATCCGCAGCGAGGAAGCTAACCTCTATGCGGAAATCCGCCAGATCTGCAGCCTGTGCCAGGATTACGATCCCAGGTCGGACGCCTGGCACACACCTTCTACCGGAACACCCAGGCCAAGCTCTGCTACGCGGTGACCAGTCACACGCCCGCCGAGATGCTGATGACGCGTGCCGACGCGGCGGAACCCGACATGGGCCTTCGGACCTGGAAGGGTGAGCGAATAGTTTCGGCCGACGTGACCGTGGCCAAGAACTTCCTGGCGCCGGCGGAAGTCCGCGAGCTGAACCGTCTGACCGACCTGCTGCTGACCATCTTCGAGGACCAGTTGGAGACCGGTCGCCTAACGACGATGGCCGAAGCGGCATTCCTGCTGGACACGCAGTTGAAAGGTCTCGGCCGCGTGGTGCTCTCCAGCGGCGGACGCGTGTCGAAAGATGACGCCGACCGCCATGCGAAGGCGGCTTACAGGTCTTTCGACGCTCAACGACGATTGCTTGAAAAGGCGCGTGTGGAGCAGGAGTACGCCGACCTGCGAAAGGCCGCCGACGCTCTGCCTGCGTCGAAACGCGCACCTCGAAAAACCTAGGCGATCCGTTCCAGCCTGGCGGCGAAGAAGCCATCCAGGCCGCCGTGTTCGGCCCACATGGAGGGCAGGATGCGCAGCCAGCCTTCGGGCGTCAGGGCCTCTGGCGGGGCGCCCAGGGCGGCCGGGTCGGCGGGGACGGTGCGGAAGGCGGGGTTGCGGCGCAGGAAGGCGATGATCTGGGTCTCGCCCTCCTCGCGCTCCAGCGAACAGGTGCAATAGACCATCCGCCCGCCCGGCTTGACCCGTTCGGCGGCGACGTCGAGCAGGCGGTGCTGGACGTCCGCCAGTTTGGCGACCTCGGCGGGCTTGGTGGCGCGCAGGACTTCCGGATTGCGCCGGAAGGTGCCGGTGGCGGTGCAGGGCGCGTCCAGCAAGACGGCGTCGAAGGTGCGGGCGTCTTCCCAATCTTCGGCGGGAACGGCGATCACCTCGGCGGTCAGGCCGGTGCGCTCCAGGTTCTGGGTCAGGCGCTTCAGACGCGGGGCCGAACGGTCCAGGGCGACGACGGACGCACCGGCGGCGGCCAATTGCAGGGTCTTGCCGCCCGGCGCGGCGCACATGTCCAGGGCGGTCTCGCCGGATTTGACGTCCAGCAGGCGGCCGGGCACGGCGGCGGCGGCGTCCTGAACCCACCAGTCGCCGTCGTCGAAGCCGGGCCAGGTCGCCACGTCGCCGCGACGGCCGGTGCGGACCGTGCCGCCCGCTAGGGCTTCACCTTCGACGGCGGCGGCTACGGCGGCGGGATCGACGCCGGGCTTCAGGCTGAGATCGGTCGCCGGTTCTTCACGCGCGGCCAAGGCCAGACCGGCCAGGGCGGCCTCGCCATAGGTCGCCTTCCAGCGGGCGGCGATCCAGTCGGGCAGATTGCTTTCGGCCGTCGTCAGACCGGGCCCTTCACGCCCCACGCCGCGCAGCACGGCGTTGACCAGGTTCTTGTAGGGCCGGGTCTTGGGGTCGCGCTCGGCCAGTTTCACGGCCGTGGAGACGGCGGCGAAGGCGGGGGTCTCCAGCACCATGGTCTGGGCCAGGGCGATGCGCATCAGGGTGAGGACGGCCTCGGGCGGCGACTTCTGCAGGCGGCGGTTCAGGATCTGGTCGATCTCGCCCAGGCGGCGCAGCGCCGCCATGGCCACGGCGCGGGCGAAGGCGCGATCGACGGGCTCCAGCGCGCGGGCGGCCGGTTGCGACAGGGCCTCGTCCAGGCCGTTGCGCTTTTCCAAGGCCGCGTTCAGCAGGATGCCGGCGACAACGCGGGCCTCGACGCCGATGTCGTCCTGGGACGGGGCGGCGGCGTCCACGGCCGGGGCGGGGCGCGGGCGCCCCTTGACCGCCATGCGGCGCCCACGCGCCTGCGAACTCTGTCCGCCTCGTCCCTCAGCACTCATACGGCCACCTGCGCGCCCAGCTCGACCACGCGGCCGGGGGGGATATGGAAGAAGTCGGTCGGATTGGCGGCGTTGCGCATCAGGAAGATGAACAGCCGGTCCTGCCACAAGGGCATCCCCTGTCGCGCCGAGGGGATCAGCGAGCGCCGGCCCAGGAAGAAGCTGGTCGACATGATGTCGAACTTCAGCCCCTGCTTGCGGCACAGACCCAGCGCACGCGGCACGTTCGGCGTCTCCATGAAGCCGTATGTGACCGTGACCTTTTTGAAGTCGTCGTTGATCGGCTCCATCTTGACCCGGTCGGCCTCCTTGACGCGCGGCCGCTCGGAGGTGCGCACCGTCAGGATGACGTTCTTCTCGTGCAGAACCTTGTTGTGCTTGAGATTGTGCATCAGGGCGACGGGAGCGACGTCCGGGTCGCTGGTCAGGAAGATCGCCATGCCGGGCGCGCGGTGCGGCGGGCGGGCCTGAAGCATCTCGATCAGGTCGTTCAGCGGCAGGCTGTCCTTGCGCGTCTTTGCGGTCAGGATCTGGGTGCCGCGCACCCAGGTCCACATGATGACCACCAGACAGGCGCCCAGCACCAGCGGCATCCAGGCCCCGTCGGGGATCTTCAGCAGGTTGGAGGTCAGGAAGACCCCGTCGATGAAGGCGAACGGAATGAGCGTCCCGGCCACCGCCCACATCGGCCATTTCCAGCCCTTGCGAATGACGGAATAGGCCATCAGCGTATTGACCAGCATGGTCCCCGTCACCGCCACGCCATAGGCGGCGGTCAGATTGTGCGAGCTCTGGAACACGACCAGCAGCACCAGCACCCCGATCATCAGGAAGGTGTTAACCGCCGGCACGAAGATCTGCCCGGCCTGGGTCTCGGAGGTGTTCCTGATGTCGATGCGGGGCAGAAGGCCCAGTTGCACCGCTTGCTGGGTCACCGAGAAGGCGCCGGTGATCACGGCCTGCGAGGCGATGACGGTCGCGGCGGTCGCCAGGATCAGCATGGGCCAGTAGGCGAACTGCGGCACCATGTTCCAGAACGGATTTTCCGCGGCGGCCGGATTGTCCAGGATCAGGGCGCCCTGACCCAGATAGTTCAGCGTCAGGCAGGGCAGGACGAAGGCCAGCCAGCCCATGCGGATCGGCGCCTTTCCAAAATGGCCCATGTCCGCATACAGGGCCTCGGCCCCGGTCACGGCCAGGAAGACGCTGCCCAGGATGATGAAGCCCAGAAAGCCGTCGTTGATCAACAGCATGACGCCATAGTGGGGCGACAGGGCGCGCAGAACGCTGATGTCGTCGAAGATATGATACAGACCCAGCCCGCCCAGGCACAGGAACCATACGGCAGTGATCGGCCCGAAATATTTGGCCAGGCTGGCCGTGCCGCGCGACTGGACCATGAACAGGGCGATCAGGATGCCGGCCGAGATCGGCACGATGAAGGCGTCCAGCTTGCCCGCCAGACCCGGCGCGTCCTGCAATCCCTCCACCGCCGACAGTACGGAAATGGCGGGCGTGATGATGCCGTCACCATAGAAGAGCGCCGCGCCGCAGACGCCCAGGATGAAGATCCAGGCGCTGCGTCGACCGACGGCGACCTGAGCCAGGGCCATCAGCGACAGGGTGCCGCCCTCGCCCTTGTTGTCGGCGCGCATCAGGAAGAAGACGTATTTGAACGTCACCACGACCATCAAGGCCCAGAAGGCCAGGGAGACGACGCCGATCACGGCCAGGTCCCCGCCGACGCCCGACTGGGCATGGGCGATCGCTTCGCGCAGGGCGTAAAGCGGACTGGTGCCGATGTCGCCGAACACCACGCCGATCGCGCCCACGGTCAGAGCCCAGAAGCCGCCGTGCTTGGCGATCTGGCCCCCGGGGGCGTGGGACTCGGGTCCCGTGGCGTGGGTGGGTTTGTCCGGCGTGTTCGACGCGGCGGGGAGAGCGCCCGCGTCGTGGGGAGTATCCCCGGCCATGCGTATCCTCCGGGTCTCCGACGCGGCGTCGGTCCCTTCAAAGCGGCGAGCCTTTAGGCTCATTCCGCGCGGTCTTCAATCGTGCCGAAGGGGATTCGGTTTCGGCGTTCTGCGGATCGATTTGTGATTCGGGTCATGAGCGCCTATTTTCACATCAGGAACAAAACCATGTCAGACAGCCAGCGCTTCCCCGTCGCCGCCCACGCCTTGGCCTATATGGCCCACAAGGGCGCCTATGGCCCTGCCCAGGCGGCGCCCAGCGGCGTGCTGGCGTCGTCGATCCCGACCAACCCCGTGGTTATCCGTCGCGTGACGGCCTTGCTGGCCAAGGCCGGGCTGATCGCCACCCGTCCCGGCGCCACCGGCGGGTCGTGGCTGCTGCGTCGGCCCGAGGACATTCGCCTGGACGAGGTGCTGAAGGCGGTGAACGGCTGCGCCCACATCGGCTCGCCCCCGGCCGGCGCCAAGGGCTGCCCGATCAGCGAACATATTCCGCGCCAGGTGGCCAAGGCCCTGACCGCCGCCGACGAGGCCGCGACCGAAGCCCTGTCCAAGATCACCATCGCGGACCTGTTGGCCGAGAACCCGATTTCGCTGGCGGCCTATACGCCGCACAAGTCCTGCCCCGTCGCGGCCTGACCGGCCTGTGAGCCGCACAGTTCTGGTCACCGGCGCCTCGGCCGGCATCGGCGCGGCTCTGGCCCGGACCTATGCGGCCAAGGGCTGGAACCTGATCCTGACCGCGCGTCGTGAAGGCCCGCTTCAGGCCCTGGCCGACGACCTGACCGCCGCCCACGGCGTCACCGCGACTGTCATCCCCGAAGACCTGTCCGACCCCGCCGCGGCCGAACGGCTGGTCGCGGCCGTCGCATCGCGTGGCCTGATCGTCGACGGTTTGGTCAACAATGCGGGCTTCAGCCGCGTCACCGGGTTTCTCGACACCGACCTCGCTGCCCACCGGGCCATGATCCAGGTCATGCTGATCGCGCCGGTGGAGCTGTCGCGCCTGCTTCTGCCCGGCATGATCCAGCGCGGTTTCGGCCGGGTGCTGAACGTGGCGTCTCTCGCCGGCCAGATGCCGGCGACCGGCGGCGACACCCTGTATGGGCCGATCAAGAGCTTCCTGATCAAGGCGTCGCAGGGGCTGTATCTGGAGACCCTGGGGACCGGCGTCCACGTCACGGTCCTGAACCCCGGCTACACCCTGACCGAGTTTCACGACGTCAACGGCTCGCGCGAGCAGGTCTCGACCGCCTATCCAGCCTGGATGTGGATGGACGCCGCCCGCGTCGCCCGGATCGGCTACGACGCCTGCGAGGCGAACCGTCCCAGCGTCACCCCCGGCGTCATGAACAACATCATGGCCGGCCTGGCGCGCTTCCTGCCGGACAGCCTGGCGCTACGCATGGTGGCGAACCACGCGAAGCGGCTGGAGCGGCTTTAGCCCCGTCCCATCCCCGTCATCCTCGGGCTTGTCCCGAGGACCCACTTGTCCGCCCCGCAGTTTTGAAAATGTCACGCGGCGATAACGGCCGGTGACTGGCCAGCCGTGGGCCCTCGGGACAAGCCCAAGGGGGACGGATCAATATCAAATATGAATCGCGTGCCCGAGCGCCCGCAGCGACGCCTCGTGGAAGGCCTCGCCCAGGGTCGGGTGGACGTGGATGGTTCCCGCCACATCCTCCAGCACCGCCCCCATCTCCAGCATCTGGGCGAAGCTGTTCGACAGCTCCGACACATGCTGGCCCACCGCCTGGATGCCCAGGATGCGGTGATCGGCCTTGGAGGCGATGACCCGGACGAAACCGCCGTCCTCGCCCGCCTCGATGGCAAGCGCCCGGCCGATGGCGGCGAAGGGGAAGACCGACTGGATCACGTCGTCGCGGCCCGCGACATCGCTCGGACCCAGACCGGCCGAGACGATTTCCGGCTCGGTGAAACAGACGGCGGCGATGGTGACGGGGTCGAACACCCGGTCGTGGCCCGCAATGATCTCCGCGACCACCTCGCCCTGGGCCGAGCCCTTATGCGCCAGCATGGGTTCGCCGGTCAGGTCGCCGACGGCCCAGACATTCTTCATCGTGGTCGCGCAGCGGTTGTCGATCTTCACGAACGGCCCGGCCATGGCCACCCCCATATTCTCCAGACCCCACCCTTGCGTGCGCGGGCGACGGCCGACCGTCACCAGCACCTTGTCGGCGTCCAGTTGCAGCGGCTCGCCATCCCTGGTTGTGATCGACAGCTTGCCGTCCCCGAACCCGCCGGCCCGCGCGCCCAGATGCAGCTCGACGCCATGCTTCTCCAGCCACTTCGCGACCGGGTCGGTCAGGGCCTTGTCGTAGAGCGGCAGGATGCGCTCCGCCATTTCGACGATGGCCACCTCGGCGCCCAGCTTCCTGAAGGCGATGCCCAGTTCCAGCCCGATATAGCCGCCGCCGACGACGACCAGCTTCTTCGGCACCTCCGACAGGCTCAGCGCCTCGGTCGAGGAGATGACGGCCCCGCCGAACGGCAGGAAGGGCAGTTCGACCGGCTCCGATCCCGTGGCCAGGATGACCTGTTCGGCGGTGATGCGGATCTCGCCGTCTTCTGTCTTCACCACGCAGGTCTTGGCGTCGGCGAACTCGGCCCAGCCCTTGATGACCTTGACCTTGGCCTTCTTCAGCAGGGCTGCGACCCCGGCGTTCAGCTTACGGACGATGCCGTCCTTCCACTCGACCGTCTGCTTCAGATCGATTGCGGGCGCCGCCGCCGTGATCCCCAGCGTCCCGCCCCCGGCCGCCTTGGCCACCGTCTCGAACTTGCCTGCCGCATGGATGATAGCCTTGGACGGAATACAGCCGACGTTCAGGCAGGTGCCGCCCAGCCCATCGCCGCCGTCCACCAGCACGGTGTCCAGCCCCAGCTGGCCGCAACGGATGCCCGCGACATAGCCGCCGGTGCCCGCGCCGATGATGAGGACTTTGGTTTTGAGCTGCTGCATAGCGAGGCCTGTCACAGAATATAGGGGGTGCGGACGCCCGGCTCGTCAGTCGGGAAATCCTTGGTGTTGCGGGTGACCAGCAATCGACCGGTCGTTTGCGCCGCAGCCCAGATGATGGCGTCGGGTAACTTGAGCCGCCGCGTCTTGCGCAGTGAAACGGCGCGCTCGGCCACCATGCCATTAAGGCCGATCACGGTGAACTCGTCTAGGAAGTGGCGAGTTGGCTCGGCCAGATGGTCGGGAATGCCGACCATCACTTCCATCCAGCTGATGATGCTGATGGCGCGATCTTCGTAGCGGTCGATCTCAGCCTTCGCCTGCGGGAACCCTCTCAGATGGTCCACCAGGATGTTGGAATCGAAAAGCGCGGCTACCATTCGCTGCGAAGCTTCTCTTGGAACTCCAGGCCATCCGGTCCATCGGCCCACAAGCCGAAGGCTTCCTGAACGCCCTTGCGGCGGTGACGGGCCAGATAGTCGTCGATCGCCGCGCGGATCACAGCTGCACGCGGGCGCTGCTCAAGCTTGGCCAGGTCGTCGAGAGCGGCGACCTGAGCCTCGTTTGCATCCACTAGAATACGCACTCACGCCTCCATGATATACTGCACATATATCATATGTGGTTGCTTACCCCATCCACAAGGTCGCGGGGTGTTCCAGCAGCCTTTTGATCCGCTGGACGAAGACCGCCGCGTCATGCCCGTCCACGATCCGGTGATCGAAGCTGGACGACAGGTTCATCATCTTGCGCACGACCATCTGGCCGTCGCGGACCACGACCCGTTCGGCGATCTTGTTGGGACCGACGATGGCGACCTCGGGGTGGTTGATGATCGGGGTGTGGACCACCCCGCCCAGCGTGCCCAGGGAGGTGATGGTGATGGTCGAGCCGGACAGTTCCTCGCGCTTGGCCGACCCGTCCTTGGCCGCGCCCGAGACGCGGGCGATCTCCAGCGCCGTGTCATAGGGGTCGCGCGCCTCGGCGTGGCGGACCACCGGCACCATCAGGCCGTTCGGCGTCTGGGCGGCGATGCCCAGATGGACCGGGTCGTGCTGGGTCAGGACGCCCGCCTCGTCGTCATAGGTGGCGTTGATCTGCGGCTGGTCACGCAGGGCGACCACGATGGCGCGGGCGATGAAGGGCAGCAGGTTCAGCTTGGGCTGATCCTTGGCCTTGGTCGCGTTCAGGTGCGCGCGCAGCTCCTCCAGCGCCGTGACATCGATCTCCTCCACATAGGTGATGTGGGGAATGCGGCGCACGCTCTCGGCCATCTTCTCCGCGATCTTGCGACGCAGGCCGATGATGCGGACCTCGGTGGTTCCTTCGGCCTTGGCATAGGTCGAGGCGCCGCCGGACGGGGCGGACGCCGGTTGCGATCCACCGCGCGCGATGAAGCCGTCCAGGTCCTCATGCGTGATCCGACCGGCCGGGCCGGAACCGGGCACGAAGGTCAGGTCCACGCCCAGATCGCGGGCGCGGTTGCGAACGGCTGGCGAGGCGGACGGCCGCTCGCCCGGCGCGCGGCCGGTCAGGGCGGGCATAGGCTTGAACGGGGTCGTCGTCGAAGTCTTCGAAATCGCACCCGGAGTCGTCGAAGTCACAGCGGAAACCGTCGTCGAATTCGCTGCCGGTTTTGGGGCAGGTTTCGACGCCGCGACGGGCGTGGAGACATTGCCCCGACCCTCGACATCGAACGCCACCAGAGGCCCGCCGACCGGCACGGACTTGCCGGCCTCGCCGTACAGGGCGACGACGGTTCCAGCCACAGGCGATGTGATCTCGACCGTCGCCTTGTCGGTCATGATGTCGGCGATGATCTGGTCTTCCTCGACCGCATCCCCGACCTTGACGTGCCATCCGACCAGCTCGGCCTCGGCCGTGCCTTCGCCCACGTCAGGCAGTTTGAAGACGTAGTTGCCGGCGGGGGTCTGTGGGGCGTCAGAGAGCCCCTCCGTCGCCTTTGGCGCCACCTCCCCACTGATGTGGGGAGGAGACGATGCGGCCACTGTCTCCTCCCCGCGCGAAGCGGGGGGAGGTGGCTCGGAGCGAAGCGGAGAGACGGAGGGGCTCTCTTCCGCATTCCCCGATCCCTCGACCTCGAACTCCACCAGGGGTCCGCGCACCGGCACCATGGCGCCGGGTTCGCCGTGCAGGGCGATGACCTTGCCGGACACCGGGGCGGTGATCTCGACCGTGGCCTTGTCGGTCATGATGTCGGCGACGATCTGGTCCTCCGCGACGATGTCGCCGATCTTGACGTGCCAGCCGACCAGTTCGGCCTCGGCGGTGCCTTCGCCCACGTCGGGCAGTTTGAAGACGAAACGACCCATCTTATCGACCTCCCGTCATGACGCTCTTCAAGGCGTCTGAAACCCGTTGCGGTCCGGGGAAATATTCCCATTCGAAAGCATGGGGATAGGGCGTGTCCCAGCCGGTGACACGCGCGATCGGCGCCTCCAGCGAATAGAAGCAGCGCTCCTGAACCAGAGCCGACAGTTCGCCGCCGAAGCCCGAGGTCTTGGGCGCTTCGTGAACGATGACGCAGCGGCCGGTCTTCTTGACCGAGGCCTCAATGGCCTCGATGTCCAGCGGCACCAGGCTGCGCAGGTCGATGACCTCTGCGTCCACGCCTGCGTGTTCGGCGCCGGCCAGGGCGACCCAGACCATGGTGCCATAGGCCAGGATGGTGACGTCGTTTCCTTCGCGCATCATGCGCGCCTTGCCGATGGGTTCGACATATTTGCCGGTCGGCACCTGGGCCAGGTCCTGGGCCTTCCACGGCGAAACCGGCTTCTCGTGCCAGCCGTCGAACGGACCGTTGTAGAGGCGTTTCGGCTCGAAGAAGACGACCGGATCGTCGTCCTCGATGGCGGCGATCAACAGGCCCTTGGCGTCATAGGGGTTGGACGGAATGACGACCTTCAGCCCGGCGATATGGGTGAACAGGCTTTCGGGCGACTGGCTGTGCGTCTGGCCGCCGAAGATGCCGCCGCCGTAGGGGCTGCGGATCGTTATCGGGCTGGTGAACTGACCGCCCGAGCGGTAGCGCATCTTGGCCGCTTCCGAGACGATCTGGTCGTAGGCCGGATAGATGTAGTCGGCGAACTGGATCTCCACGACCGGGCGCAGGCCATAGGCGCCCATGCCAATGGCGGCGGCGACGATGCCGCATTCCGAGATCGGGGCGTCGAAACTGCGGGTCAGGCCGTGCTTCTGCTGCAGCTTGTCGGTGACGCGGAAGACGCCGCCGAAATAGCCCGCGTCCTCGCCAAATGACAGGACGTTGGCGTCTTCGGCCATCTTGACGTCGATGGCCGAGTTCAGGGCCTGGATCATGTTCATCGGCATGACGGGGGGCACGACGCCCGCCCCCGTCGCTTCCGAGGGCGGAGCGGCGTTCTGATCGATCATGTCCGGCTCGACGCCGTCGTTGCGATCGGCGTCGGTGAAGGTGGTTTGTTCGCTCATGGTCAGACCCCCACCTCGCGGCGCTGTTCGATCAGCCGCCAGTCTTCGGTCGCATAGACCTCTTCGAACATCGTCTTCACGCTGGGGCGCGACTGGCCCAGGGTGCCGATGGCTTCGGATTCCTTGCCTGCGGCGCGGACCTGTTCGACGGCGTCCTTCAGCGCGGCCGCGTGACGTTCGTCGTCCCACTCGCGGATGACGTTCAGATGCTGGCGCAGACGCTCCAGCGGATCGCCCAGTGGCCATTTCTCGTGCTCGTCGCCGGGGCGATAGCGGCTGGGATCGTCGGAGGTCGAGTGCGGGGCGCCGCGATAGGTGAACAGTTCGATCACCGTGGCGCCCTGGTTCGAACGGGCGCGCTCTTCGGCCCACTGGGTCGCGGCCCAGACCGCCAGGAAGTCGTTGCCGTCCACGCGCAGGGCCGGCAGGCCATAGCCGATGGCCTTGGAGGCGAAGGTGGTCTCAAGCCCGCCGGCGATGCCCTGGAAGGAGCTGATGGCCCACTGGTTGTTGACGACGTTCAGGATGACCGGGGCGCGATAGACGCTGGCGAAGGTCAGGGCGTTGTGGAAGTCGCCTTCCGCCGTGGCCCCGTCGCCGATCCAGCTGATGGCGATCTTGTCGTCGCCCTTGTAGGCGCTGGCCATGGCCCAGCCGACGGCCTGCGGAACCTGGGTGCCGAGGTTCCCCGAGATGGTGAAGAAGCCATAGTCCTTGGCCGAATACATGATCGGCAGCTGGCGGCCTTTGATTGGGTCCGCCGCGTTGGAATAGATCTGGTTCATCATCTCGACCAGCGGATAGCCGCGCGCGATCAGCAGCCCCTGCTGGCGATAGGTCGGAAAGCCCATGTCCTCGCGGCTCAGGATCATGCCCTGGGCGACCGCAATGGCCTCTTCGCCGGTGCACTTCATGTAGAAGCTGGTCTTGCCCTGGCGGTGGGCGCGGTGCATCCGGTCGTCGAAGGCGCGCGTCAGGATCATGGCCTTCAGCCCGCGCCGCAGCGTCTCGGCGTCCAGACGCGGGTTCCACGGCCCGACGGCGTTGCCCTCGTCGTCCAGCACCCGAATCAGGCGGAAGGCGAGATCGCGCATCTCATAGGGGGTGGTCGCCACGCCCGGCCGATCTACGGCGCCGGCGGGGTCCATCTGCAGATGGCTGAAATCGGGCGCATCGCCCGGACGGCCGGAAGGCTCGGGCACGCGCAGCGACAGGGGCTGACTGTTCTTTTTCACGTTTTTGTCGTTCATGCGGGCGTCCATATCCGTTCGGGGGTCCGTCCGTGTTTCCTCTGGACGTGTGATAACACGGCCCCTAAGCAGGTGCTCGCTCAAATTGACCTTGCGAAATCCCGATTTCGGGTATTTTATTTCGCCATAATCATAATCGGAGAAACGCCTTGGCGGACGAACTCGATCCTATCGACGCCCGTATCCTGGATATCCTGCAACAGGACGCCGGATTGTCGGTCGCGGAAGTCGCGGATCGCGTCGGCCTGTCGGCCTCGCCCTGCTGGCGCCGGATCAAGCGGCTGGAGGATTCCGGCCTGATCACCAAGCGCGTCACCCTGCTGAACGCGCAACTGCTGGGCCTTGATTTCGAGGTCTATGCGATCGTCAAACTGATGCTGCCCTCGGCCGACAACCTGAACGTCTTCGAGGCGGCCGTGGCCAAATGGCCCGAAGTGGTCCAGTGCGCCACCATCACGGGGCGCGAGGACTATGTGCTGCGGATCATCACCTCGGATATGCACGCCTTCGACCTGTTCCTGCGTGAAAAGCTGCTGGCCCTGGGCATCGTGTCGGACTGCGAAAGCCACATCGTGACGCGCGGCGTGAAGAATGTGACCGCCCTGCCTCTTGGCATCATCACCCCTCACGTCGGATAACGTCGCTCAGGCGGATCGACCGCCTGGGAGCCGACACATGATCGAATTGGTGATCGACGCACGCCGCAAGGATTTGGGCGGGTTCGAGGTCGGACGCGTCCTGCCGTTTCATTCGCGCCGGATGGTCGGGCCCTTCATCTTCCTGGACCAGATGGGACCGGCCGAGTTCGCGCCGGGATCGACCGCCATCGACGTGCGCCCACACCCCCATATCGGCCTGTCGACCCTGACCTATCTGTTCGAGGGTCAGATCATGCACCACGACAATCTGGGCTACGATCAGGCGATCCGGCCGGGCGAGGTCAACTGGATGACCGCCGGCAAGGGCATCGTCCATTCCGAACGCACCGACCCGCTGACCAAGAGCCGCGGCGGACCGATGCACGGGATGCAGGCCTGGGTCGCCCTGCCCGCCGAGGCCGAGGAGATCGACCCGTCCTTCATCCATCTGGGCGAGGACGCCCAGCCGACCTATGAGAACGGCGGCCTGTTCGCGCGTCTGGTGGCGGGCGAGGCTTATGGCGCCAAGGCGACCGCGCCCGTGTCGTCGCCGCTGTTCTACATCCACTGGGAGCTGCAGCCCGGGGTGCGGACCGCGCCGCCCGCCGCCAAGGGCGCCGGGGGCATGAGCGAACGCGCCCTGTACGTCGCCAAGGGGTCCATCGAGATCGGGGACCGCACGCTGCATGAGGGACAGATGGCGGTGCTGGCGTCCGACGCCGAGCCGACCGTCAAGGCCCTGACCCAGGCGACGGTGATGGTGCTGGGCGGCGAGCCGGTGGGCGAACGTTTGATCTGGTGGAACTTCGTCGCCTCCAGCCAGGCCCGCATCGATCAGGCCAAGGCCGACTGGAAGGCGGGCCGGATGAGCCTGCCCGACGCCGACGACTTGGAGTTCATCCCCCTGCCCGACGAACCCGCAAAGGCGCAAGCGGCGCCCGCCCCGGTCGAACCCAAGCCGACCGACCCGGTCTGACGGTCGCGGGCCTGGCGCACGGCGGGTTGCGCCGTCTCCATTTGCCCCCGACGGCGCAACCCGCTAACGCCTGCGCCATGAACTTCGACTTCGACGCCCAGGTCACCGCCGCCCTGTTCGACAACACCGGCGCCGTCTTCGCGCTCGGCGACGGCTCGGTCCGGTTCGAGGATCGTACGCGGGTCGAGGCCCACGACGGCGCGGTGCTATGCGCCTGCCTTCACCCGTCCGGCGACGGCATCGTCACGGGCGGCGACGACGGCAAGGTGGTCTGGACCCGCCGCGACGAAGACCCGGTCACCCTGGCCACGGCGAAGAACCAGTGGATCGACGCCGTCGACGCCTCTGCCGCATCGGGCCTGATCGCCTTTTCGTTCGGCCGCACCCTGTCGGTGATCGACCCCGCCGACGTCGGCTTCCGCCGCGATTTCCAGCACGAACGCACGGTTTCGGGCGTCGCCTTCGATCCCAAGGGCCGGCGGATCGCGACCTCGACCTATGGCGGGGCGGCCCTGTGGTATGCGCGGATCGAGAAACAACAGCCGGTCAAACTGGCCTGGGCGGGATCGCACACGGCCGTCGCCTTCTCGCCGGACGGCGCCTTCGTCGTCACGACGATGCAGGACAATCAGATGCACGGCTGGCGGCTGAAGGACGCCAAGAACCTGCGGATGGGCGGCTATCCGGCCAAGGTCCGTTCGATGGCCTTCCTGGCCAACGGACAGCTGATGGCGACCTCGGGCGCGCAGGGGGCCGTGCTGTGGCCCTTCGTCGGATCGAACGGCCCGATGGGCCGCGAAGCGACCGAGATCGGCTATGACGACACGACCCTGGTCAATCTGGTCTCGGCGCGGGCCGATCAGGGGCTGCTGGCGGCCGGGCTGATGGACGGCCGCGTCTGGGTCGCCCATCCGGCGGCGCAGGGGCTGAACTTCGTCAAGGCGGAGAAGGGCTCGGCCATCGTCGCCCTGTCGCTCAGCCTCGCCATCAACAAGGTCGCCTGGGCCGACGAGGACGGGCAGGCCGGGGTGATCATCCTGTGACGGCGACGACGGGACGCAGGCGCGGACGCCGCATCCTCATGATCGTGCTGGCGGTCCTGGTGCTGTTTCCAGTGGCCGGCGTGCTGGTCGTCGCCGTCGTCCCGCCGCCCCCCACAATCCTGATGTTGCGCCAGCTCGCACGCGGCGAGGGCATGGATTATCAGTGGCGGGGGCTGAACCAGATTTCGCCCAATCTGGTCGACGCCGCCATCGCCGCAGAGGACGCGCGTTTCTGCAGCCACCACGGCTTCGACATGGACGCCATCCAGAAGGCGCTGGACCACAACGCCGAGGGCGGCCGCATCCGCGGCGGATCGACCATCAGCCAGCAGACGGCCAAGAACGTCTTCCTCTGGCCCGGCCGCGACTGGATCCGCAAGGGGCTGGAGGCGGGCTATACCGTCCTGATCGAAACCGTCTGGTCCAAGCGCCGGATCATGGAGGTCTATCTGAACGTGGTCGAATGGGCGCCCGGCGTCTATGGCGCCCAGGCCGCGTCGCGCCACTGGTTCGGCAAGGACGCCCGCGATCTGAGCCCGCCCGAGGCGGCGCGTCTGGCCGCCATCCTGCCCGCCCCGCGCCGTTACGAGGCCGCCGCCCCCGGCCCTTATGTCCGGCGTCGCGCCTCGCGCATCCAGGCCGCCATGGGAACGGTGCGAAACCAGGGGCTGGATGTCTGCGTCGTCGGACGCCGGGGTTGAACCGTCCCGCTTGACGGGCGCCGTCGCCTCGCCTCTCCTGCGCGCGCTGTTCAGGAGATCCATCATGAAGCGTCAGATGATGACCGCCGTCGCGGTCTGCGCCCTCGCCTTCGCCGCCGGCTGCGCCAGCGCCCCTCCGCCCGAAGCCCGCGCCGCAGGAAGCGAGCAGACGGCCTCCACGGCGACGGCGCCGGCCCCTGCCGGAATGCGCGCCGACTATCCGATCACCGCCGATGGCGCGACCGCCTTCGTCGCCGACGCCGAGACGAAATGGGCCGAGGTCAGCGAATATGTCGCCCGCATCCAGTGGGCGCGCGCCACTAACATCACCTTCGACACCATGTGGCTGGAATCCAAGGCCAACGCCGAGGCGACCGAGCTTCAGGTCCAACTGGCCAATCAGGCGGCCCGGTTCAACGACGTCCAGGTCGATCCGGTCGTTCGACGCAAGCTGAACCTGCTGCGCCTCAGCCTGGTCCTGCCCGCACCCAACCGGCCCGGCGCGGCCGACGAACTGGCCCAGATCACCACGCGGCTGGATTCGACCTATTCCACCGGCAAGTTCGACTTCAAGGGCCGCAAGATCACCCTGGACGACGCCTCCCTGATCCTGGCCGACAGCCGCGATCCCGAGGAGACCAAGGCGCTGTATGAGGGCTGGCGCACCATTTCGCCGGTCATGCGCGACGACTACGCCCGCATGGTCGAGATCGCCAACGAAGGCTCGCGTGAGCTGGGCTTCGCCGACACCGGCGCCCTGTGGCGGTCGGGCTACGATATGCCCGCCGACGATTTCGCCGCCGAAACCGACCGGCTGTGGGCCCAGGTGAAGCCCTTCTACGAGAACCTGCACTGCTATGTGCGCGCCCGACTGAACGCCAAATACGGCGATGCGGTCCAGCCCGACCACGGCCCGATCCGCGCCGACCTCTTGGGCAATATGTGGTCCCAGCAATGGGGCAACATCTATGATGTGGTCGCGCCCGCGAGCGGCGGCGCCTCCAGCTACGACCTGACCGAACTGCTGAAGGCGGCCGATTACGACGCGACCAAGATGGTCAAGACGGGCGAGGGCTTCTACGTCTCGCTTGGGCTGGACCCGCTGCCCCAGACCTTCTGGGAGCGCAGCCAGATCGTGCGTCCTCGCGACCGCGAAGTCGTCTGCCACGCCTCGGCCTGGGACCTGGACAACGCCGACGACATCCGCATCAAGATGTGCACCAACGTCAACGGCGACGACTTCTACACCGTTCACCACGAACTGGGTCACAACTACTACCAGCGCGCCTACAAGAACCAGCCGATGCTGTTCAGGAACGGCGCCAACGACGGCTTCCACGAGGCCATCGGCGACTTCGTCGGCCTGTCGGCCCTGACGCCCACCTATCTGAATCAGATCGGCCTGTTGAAGACCACGCCGGGCGCCGAGGAGGACATTCCCTTCCTGCTGAAGATGGCCTTGGACAAGATCGCCTTCCTGCCCTTCGGCCTGATGGTGGATCGCTGGCGCTGGGATGTCTTCTCGGGTCAGACGACGCCGGCCCAGTACAACGCCGCCTGGACCGCCGATATGCTGCAGTATCAGGGTCTCGTTCCGCCCGGCGCACGGCCGGCCAACGCCTTCGATCCCGGCGCCAAATATCATGTGCCCGGCAACACGCCCTATACGCGCTACTTCCTGGCCGCGATCTACCAGTTCCAGTTCCAGCGCGCCGCCTGCAAACAGGCCGGCTGGACCGGGCCGCTTCACCGCTGTTCGGTTTATGGGAACAAACAGGTGGGCGAACGTTTCAACGCCATGCTGCAGATGGGACAGTCGCGACCCTGGCAGGAGGCGATGAAGGCCTTCACCGGCGACGACGGCAACGACGCCTCGGCCATCGCGGACTATTTCGCGCCCGTGAACGTCTGGCTGGAACAGCAGAACCGCGGCCACCAGTGCGGCTGGAGCGCGGCCTGAGCGTCAGAAGGGGTTAACCCTTCCCCTTGAGCCTTCCCTTAACCGCCCGATGGCACAGTGCCGGTTGATCGGGCGGTAATCGGGCGCGCCTTGCGCCCACGGGGATGATCTTGGCCAACGCTTTCACACGGATCGGCAAAACGGTTCGGGCCCTGCGCGCCCTGGCCAGGCGTCTGGGCGCGGATCGCGGCGGCAATGTCGTGATGATCTTCGCCCTGGTCATGCCGGCCCTGATCATGATCACCCTGGGCGGGATCGACCTGAACCGCATCACCACGGCCAAGGCCCGGGTGCAGGACGCCCTGGACGCCGCCACCCTGGCCGCCGCGCGCTCGTCCTACACCGCCCCGGAAGACCTGCGGCGCGTCGCCGTCGTCGCCCTCAGGGCCAATCTGAAAGGCGCCTCGGTCGAGCCGTTTGCCGACAGCGACGTGAAGATCAATTTGACCGAAAACCAGGTCGTCGTCACCGATCTGCGGGTGCAGGTGAAGACGCTGGTGGCCAACATCGTCCTGCCCCCCTACGGCAAGCTTCTGGACGACACTCTACCCGTCACCGTCCACTCCGAGGTCAATCGCTCGTCCAAGGACATCGAGGTCGCCTTGGTGCTGGACATCACCGGCTCGATGAGCAGCAGCAAGATTTCCGGCTTGAAGTCCGCCGCCAACACCCTGGTCGATATCGTGGTCCAGGATCAGCAGTCGCCCTACTATTCGAAAATGTCGATCGTGCCTTATTCGATGGGCGTGAACCTGGGATCCTACGCGACCAGTGCGCGAGGGACGGCGGTGGGCCCGACCACGATCAGCAACATCACCTGGTCGACCGGAGCGATCCAGACCGTTACGGCGGCGACGCGCGCCAGCACGATCACCATCACGACGTCGGCCAATCACAACTTCTCGGTCAACGACAAGGTCGCCTTCTGGGATGTCGGGGGAATGACCCAGCTGAACGGCGTGGTCTACACGGTGGGTTCGGTCCCCTCGTCCAAGACCTTCACCCTCAAAAACGCCGCTGGCGCCAGCAACATCAACAGCAGCAACTGGAATACGCTGAACACGTCGAACGGTCCTCGCGTCGCCGAATGCGCCAGAACCGACTGCAACCCCACGGTCACGTCGACAAACCACGGACTGCTGGCGACAGGCGGCACCGTCTATCTCGATGATGTCGGCGGCATGAGTCAGCTGAACCAGACCGGGTTCAGCATCGTGCGTGTCGACGCCAACACCTATCGCCTGAACACCGTGGGTGCGCGAACCTACACCAGCGGCGGATCCAGCTACTGCGGGCAATATGGATGCCAATGGCGCGTCTTCACCAGCGCGGCCGGTTCCTTGCGGTGGCTTCCGAACAGCGACTGCGTCAGTGAACGCACCGGCAGCGAGGACGCCAGCGACGCCTATACGACCTCCAGCGCGCGCGTCGGCTTCAACTATCCCGCATCGTCCAACCCCTGCCCCGCCAGCAAGATTCTGCCGCTGTCCAGCAACAAGGACAGTTTGAAAACCCTGATCGGAGGCTTGTCGGCTGGTGGGTCGACGGCAGGGCACATCGGCGCGGCCTGGGGTTGGTACACGGTTTCGCCGAACTTCTCGCCGATGTGGTCGTCATCCGCAGCCGCGCCTTACGACAACACGAAAGTCTTGAAGGCGGTGATCCTGATGACGGACGGCGAGTTCAACACGCCCTATGCGTCAGGCGTCATCGCCTCCGATGCGGGTTCGGGCTCGGGATCCGACGCCGACCACATCAATATGACCGCCACCAACGGCGATTCCTTCTCTCAGGCGACGAAGCTCTGCGATGCGATGAAGGCCAAGGGCGTCCTCGTTTACACCGTGGGCTTCCAGGTGCCGGATAGCGGGGCGGCGGCCCAGTTGATGAAAAACTGTGCAACCACCCCCGCCTACGCCTATCTGCCGACATCGAGCACCGACCTGAACGCAGCGTTCCAGGCCATCGGCCGCGACATCACGCGGCTGCGGATCTCTCGCTGACGGTCAGAGCAGGCGGATTTCGCGCAGGCGTTCCGTCAGATAATCCTCGGCCAGGATGGTCTTGCCGTCATAGCGGTCGGGATTGTCCGGCGTGATGGCGCTGGGCAGGGTCTGGATCGGGAAATCCGGGTTGAAATGCAGGAAGAAGGGCGTCGAATAGCGGGCGAAGCCGCGACGCTCGGGCGCCGGATTGACCACGCGGTGCGTCGTCGAGGGCAGGACGTGGTTGGTCAGGCGTTGCAACATATCGCCGATATTGACCACCAGGGCGCCGGGCGGCGGGGCGATGTCCAGCCAGCTGCCGTCCTTTTCCTTGAGCTGAAGGCCGGCCTCTTCGGCGCCCAGCAGCAGGGTGATGACGTTGATGTCCTCGTGCGCGCCGGCGCGCACGCCCGGCGCATCGGCCGGCACCGGCGGATAGTGCAGCATCCGCAGGACGCTGTTGCCCATCTCGACCTTGTCTTCGAAGAAGTCGTCCCCCAGCTTCAGATAACGGGCGATGGCCCGAAGGATCTTGGCGCCCAGGGCGTCCAGATCTTCGAACATTCCATAGAGATGCTGGCGAAAGCCCTCGACCTCGGTCGGCCAGAGGTTGTCGCGCATGAAGCGGCGGTAGGGGTGACCCTCGGGCAGTTCGCGGCCGACGTGCCAGAACTCCTTCAGATCCACCGTCTTGGCGTCCTTGGCGGCCTCGACGCCGAACGGCGTCAGGCCCCGAGCGCCACCCGTGCCGGGCTGGTGATACTGGCGCTTCACGTTTTCGGGCAGGGCGAAAAAGGCCTTGGCGTCGTCGATGGCGCCGGCGATCCGTCCCTCGTCCAGCCCATAATCGGCGACGACCGCAAAGCCGTAGCGGGAGAAGGAGGCGCCCAGGGCGTCGGCGAACGCCTGGAAATCGGCGTCGTACTGGGTCATCGACACCGGCGTGATGGCGCGGTCGGCGGCAGGGCTGTCGTTGTGGGTCGCGCTCACGGGCGTCGTCCTCGGTCTGGGAATGTGCGGCGGTTCCCATAGCCCTTATCTGCGGTCTTGTCAGTTCATCGACGCGCGACCTGTCGCCGTTCACCCTGCATACAGGTTGGAACCTTCACAGTAAGCAGACGTTTTCGCGCCAGATCGCATCGACCGAAAGGACCTATTTCATGCGCGCCAAATTCATCGTCGCCAGCGCCTCCATCGCCGCCATGCTGAGCGCCGCCGCCTGCACCACGACCGACCCGTACCAGTCCGGCCCCGTCCGCAACAACACCGGCACGGGCGCCATCGCCGGCGCCCTGGGCGGCGCCCTGCTGGGCTATCTGACCAATACGTCGAATGGCGAACAGGGCCGCAAGAACGCCCTGATCGGCGCCGGCGTCGGCGCCCTGGGCGGCGCAGCCGTCGGCCAATATATGGATCGCCAGCAGCGCGCGATGGAGGCTGAACTGTCGGGTTCGGGTGTCGGCGTGGCGCGTCAGGGCGACAATCTGGTCCTTCGGATGCCCTCAGACGTGACCTTCGCCACCAACCAGTCGGCCATCGACCCGCGCTTCATGCCTGTGCTGCAGGACGTGGCCCGTGTGCTGCAACAGTACGACCAGTCCACGGTCGACGTGATCGGCCACACGGACTCGTCGGGCGGCGACGCGATCAACCAACCCCTGTCCGAGCGTCGCGCCAGCAGCGTCGCCTCGGAACTGGTTCGCAACGGCGTCCTAGCCCAGCGCCTCTATGTCGCCGGCAACAGCTCGCGCAATCCCGTAGCCACCAACGCCACGCCGGAAGGCAAGGCGATGAACCGCCGGGTCGAAATCCTGATCCGTCCGTTCACCGGCTGATCGGCACGTCAACGACGAAGCGATCGGAGGGCGGCGCTGAAGGGCGCCGTCCTTTTTCTTTGGCGATCACCGAATTCGTGATTTGCCGCCACTCGCACATCAGGGTTACGCGGCCCTGGACTTGTTTCTGGGTGGCGCATCCGATGGGCGACGAGCGCGCATTCGCGCAAGGGCTGAAGTTGGCGGCCATCGCCGTGGTCAGCGCTGTCCTGACCGCCACATTGGTCATTGGCGCGGGCGAGGCGATGCTGCGACGGTCTGCGGCCATGACGCCTGAAAGCGCCGCCGCCTCCAACCCCTGAAACGGGCGTCGGCGCCGAGCGAAAGGCCAAAGAAAAACGCCGCCTCCTTTCGGAAGCGGCGTTCTGTCTTACGACACATCCTTGATCCTTGGATCGCCGGTCTGGAAGTCCAGACCGGCTTTCCTTGGGTCTTAGAAGTTGATGTCGATGGTCGCGCGGCGGTTGAGCGGTTCGCGCACGCCG
>CAUPWX010000019.1:0-77653 GCA_963515305.1 uncultured Brevundimonas sp. | reverse complement strand
CGTCCCGCCGCAGCCCCTCGTCCGACGCCCCGACCGGCGACGACGCGTCCGGCCCAGCGCCCGACGACCGCCCCGACCCGTCGTCCCGCCGCCGCCACGCCGCCCGCGCCCACCGGACCCCAGGCCTATCAGCCATCCAACGCAGCCAACGCCCAGCCGCGCCAGACGGTGCAGTAAGACCCGTCCGTTCAGGCTTTCGGTTGGCATCCGCGCCGGGCGCCGCTATCACCGCGCCTTTCCAAGACCCGAGCTTGCACCATGTCCGACACGCCTCCCGACCGCCTCTCGGTCGATCCGTCCAGCCCGCACCACGACGCCGACGTGCTTCAGCGCGGCGTGGGCATCCGCTTCAAGGGCGAGGAAAAGACCAACGTCGAGGAATATTGCGTGTCCGAAGGCTGGGTCCGTCTGGCCCTGGGCAACCGCGTGGACCGCAAGGGCAAGGCCCTGACGGTCAAATTGCAGGGGCCGGTCGAACCCTATTTCCAGAACGGCTGACACTGAATAGGGTCCGGGCCTTCGCGTCCAGGAGCCTGCCCTCATGTCCCATCGTCTGCTGACCGCCAGCGCCCTCGCGCTGGGTCTCGCCGCCCTTTCGCCCTTGGCGCACGCCCAGGACGCCGCGACCGTTCAGCAGGCCATCGCCGTGCGTGACGCCGCGATGCGCTCCAACATCGCGCTGGACTACGTCACCCAGCTGACCACCCGTTTCGGGGCGCGTCCCGCAGGTTCGACCTCGGAGCAGAAGGCGGCGGCCTGGGCCGCCGACTATCTGCGGGCCAATGGCTTCCAGAACGTCCGCATCGAAGAATTCCCGCTGGTCGGCTGGGAGCGGGGCGAAAGCACGGCCGCCATCGTCGGCGACAACGCCCAGGCCCTGGTCGCCGCCGCCCTGGGCCATTCGCCCGCCACGCCGCGCAGCGGGGTCGAAGCCGATGTCGTTCGCTTCGCCTCGCTGGAAGATCTGCAGGCCGCGCCCGACGCCGCCGTGCGTGGCAAGATCGTCTATGTCGACCTGGGCCAGATGCACGCTATGCAGGACGGCTCGGGCTATGGTCCCCAGACCCGCGTGCGCGGGGCCGGCCCCGGCGTGGCGGCGGCCAAGGGGGCGGCGGCCTTCGTCATGCGTTCGGTCGGCTCGGACGAGAACCGGATGCCGCACACCGGCACGACCCGCTATGTGGACGGCAAGCCGACCATCCCCGCCTTCGCCCTGGCCGCGCCCGACGCCGATCAGGTCAGCCGTCTTGTCGACCTGGGCCAGCCGGTGCGGATGCGCCTGACCTCGACCGCCCGCACCTATCAGACCCACAGCCAGAACGTGATCGGCGACCTGCCCGGCGCCACCCGCCCGGATGAGATCGTCGTCCTGGGTTCGCACATGGACAGCTGGGATCTGGGCACGGGCGCCATCGACGACGGCGCGGGCGGCGCCATCACCGTCGCCGCCGCCAAGGCCATCGCCGACAGCGGCCGCCGCCCGGCGCGCACCCTGCGGGTGATCTTCTACGGCTCGGAAGAGGTGGCCCAGCCCACCGCCCAGACCGGCAACGGCGGCGGCGTCTATGCGCGGGCGCAGGACGCGGCCCTGGACAAGCACATCATCGCCGGCGAGAGCGATTTCGGCGCCGACCGCGTCTATGCCCTGCGCCTGCCGGCCGGCGCCCAGGGGTCCGATTTCCAGAAGGCCGCGACGCGCGTCCTCTATCCCATCGGCGTCCTGGCCTCGAACCAGGTCGAAACGGAAGGCGGCGTCGACGTCGGACCGATGGGGCCGCTGGGCGTGCCCTTCTTCGGCCTGGCCCAGGACGGCACGCGCTATTTCGACCTGCACCACACCGCCAACGACACCCTGGACAAGATCGATCCGGCGCAACTGAGCCAGAATGTCGCCGCCTGGGCCGGCCTGTTGTGGTTGATCGCCGATTCCGACGTCGATTTCCGCGCCATGAAGCCGGCGAACGCCGCCGCATCCGCGCCCGCCCACTAGATCGCTTGGAGACCCGGTCCGGTTCTGTCTATACGACCGGACCAGCGCGCGGGCGTGGCGAAACTGGTAGACGCAGCAGACTTAAAATCTGCCGGACGCAAGTCCTTGCCGGTTCGACCCCGGCCGCCCGCACCAATCCGATCGATACCGGCGGCAAGATCGGCGGTCGGTTGGCCTAGAACGAAACCTGGGCGCGGGCGACGATGCTCGTTCCTTCGTCTTCGCCCAGGTAGGATCCCGAACGGTTTTCCGTGTTCCAGCGGATGACGTTCAGCATCAAACGACTGAAATCGCTCAGATACCAGTTCGCGCCGAGCGTGAACGCACCGCCGTCTGCGCCGACCGTCGGCACACCCAGGTCGACGTCCTCCCATCGCATCAGCAGTTCCACCGCGCCTGGGCCCCCGTCCGTGACCGGCGACGCGACGCGGGTCTTGGTCCAAGAGCCTGTTTTCTGGGAAAAGCTGGGCTTGGCGCCGAAGAGGAACAGACCGGCGGACAGGCTTGTCGCATCAAATTGGATCGAAGGGGCCGTTGCGTAGTCGAAAAAGTGGTGGCGGGTCGCCAGCCGCTGGCGGATGCGCGTCAGATCGATCTCGGATTCGATAGTCAGCGCGCCAGCTTCGTGATCGTCGGCGATCCGGGCCTGATCGAGGTCGCGATCTCCAACCTCATCGACAATGCGATCGTCTTTTCGGACGATGGCGGCGCGGTTCATGTGTCATTGGACGATGAGGGACGGCTGACGGTCAGGGACCACGGGCCGGGCGTAGACCAGGCCTTCATGGAGGCGGTGTTCGAACCCTTCTTCCGCATCTCCCAGAGCCGGGGCGGACATGGACTGGGCCTGGCCATCGTCAAGGCCATTGTTCTGTTGCACCACGGCAAGATCGAGGTTCGAAACGCGGAGGGCGGCGGGGCCGTCTTCACCGTCAGTTTTGGTCAGGCTGTCGCGCCGGAACGGGCCGAACGCCTTGCCGATCATGCCGAGGGTGTCGATATGGCGCGATTGACGCAGGAAGATTCAAAGCCATGACGCCGATCGCGCAAGACGCCGCCGCACAGCCGCAAGACCGGCGTCGGCTGGTGCTGATCCCCGGTCTGTTGAACGATGCCGATCTGTGGCGTGATCAGGTGGCGGCCCTGAGCGGTCGGTTCGACGTGCACGTCGCAGACATCACCGGGCCGGGCGATCTGGACGATCTGGCGCGCGAGGTGCTGGCCTTGGGCGGCGACGGTTTCGCCGTCGCTGGTTTTTCGCTGGGCGGATTCGTGGCCCAGGCGGCGGTCAGACTGGCGCCCGAGCGGATCGCCCGTTTGGCCCTTCTGGACACCTCGATCCGGGCGGACAGCGCGGATCGGGCGCAGCAGCGTCGACGGCTGGAGGCGGTCGCGCGCACGGCCGGCGCCTTTCATGGCTTTGGCGAGCGTCTGGCCCAGACCTATCTGTCGGCGCGAAACGCCGGGGACGCCGCCACCATCGACCGGGTGCGCCGCATGACCGCGCGGCTGGGCGCCGAGGTCTTTCTGCGTCAGAACGCGCTGGACCGGCCCGACGGCGAGGCCGTGCTGCGGGGTTTCGACGGGCCGGTGCTGATCCTTTGCGGGGCCGAGGATCAGATCACGCCGCTGGACGGGCACCGCGAGATGGCGACCCTGGCGCGCGACGCCCGTCTGGTGGTGGTCGAGAACGCGGGCCATCTGACGCCGATCGAGGCGCCCGAGGCGGTGACCGCCGCTCTGATCGACTGGATGGACGCCGATTGAGACCGGTTTCTAAAGCGACCAGCGCAGGGTGACGCCGATGGTGCGGGGACGAAGCGGGGTGACCGCCTGGGCGTCCGGCAGGCGGAAGGGGTCGCTGTAGGCGAAGGTGTTGGCCTCGGTGTCGAACAGATTGTCCACAAAGACCGTGGCGATCCACGGCGTCGCCTCCACACCCATCGACAGGCGGCCCGTCGCATAATCGCCCATCCGATGCTGCTGGCGCCCGTCGAAGGTCAGTCGCGACGACCCGACATAGGACAGGCCGCCATCTGCGATCAGCTGAAGCCGATCCAGCAGGGGGCGCCGATAGGCGAAGCCCAGATTGGCCGAGGCCTTGGGCACGCCGGGAAGGCCCGCGCCGCGACGGGAATCGAACTGGCGGCTGGGGGCGGTGATGCGAGGATCGGCGATCAGGCCGTTGGCGAACACTTCCAGCCCCGGGGTAGGACGCCAGGTCGCCTCGGTTTCGAACCCGACATCGGCGCCGTCGCCGACATTGACGACATAGGCCAGGCCGCTGGGCAGGAACTGATCGCTCTGCACATCGCGCCAGCGCGCGGCGTAGACGGCGGCGCGCAGCCGTGCGCGCCCGTCGGCGGACTGGACCTTGGCGTTGATCTCAAGGTTCCATAGCGAGTCCGGCCGATACTGTCGGGCGGGCGTATCCGCCAGGCCGCTGAAGTCCTGACCGATGACACCCGCCGTATTGAAGCCGCCCGCGCGGCGGCCGTGGCTGAGCTGGGCCGAAAGGTTCAGCCGGTCGCTGGGCCGCCAGGCGAGAGCGACCTTTGGCGTCAGACCGGAGGACGAGCCGCGCCCGTCGAAGGCGCGCGACCGCGTCCGCTGACGCACCAGGGAGGTGGTGTCGTAATTCAGCGCATAGTAACGCGCGCCGGCCGTCAGCGTCAGGCTGGGCGTCAGGTCGAAAGCCGTTTCGCCATAGACGGCGGCCTCGTTCAGCGTGTCGCGGCGGGTTTCGCTGTAGATCGCGACGGGGTCTGGCCGCAGCACGGAGAGGACCGGGTCGGTCTGTGTTCTGCTGATCGAGGCCAGGGCGCCCGCCAGCCATCGCCAGCGGTTCGAATCCGGCGAAGCCATGACCGCTTCGCCCACGATCAGGTGAATGTCCTTGTTCTCGTCCAGCGCCCCGACCGAGCCCAGGGAGCCGAAGCGACGCAAGGCGCTGGAGGCGTCGTAGCGGCTCTTGAAGCCATGTTCGACCACCGACAGGGACGCATCCAGCCGACCCCAGTTTCCGCGTCCTTCCAGTGTCAGAGACCCTTGGTCAAAACGGTTCTGATGCGGTTCGCGCACCAGGTTGGCGCGGCGCAGCGGCCCCAGGCCGCGATACACATAGTGGGTGTCCTCAGTCACGATCGACTGACGCACCAGCCCGGCGCGGGCCGTCCATCCAGGGGCGATCTGCACCGCCATAGCCACGCGGCCGCCCCGGCGCGTGCCGTCGTTGACCCGGCGCAGGTTCAGCTCGACGTCGTTGATATAGCCGCTGAACGTCTCGCCGTAGATGGCCGCCCGGATCGCCGCACGTTCGCCTGCCAGCGGCAGATTGGCGACCAGGTTGTAGTCGGTGTTGACGCCCCCGCCGTGGGTGTCGGACCGGGTCAGCGCCACCGCCAGGTCTTCGCGACCGAACTCGGGCTGACGGCTGACGATGCGGACTACCCCGCCGATGGGGCCGGTGCCGTAAAGCGTGCCTTGCGGGCCGCGCAGAACCTCCACCCGGTCGATGTCGATCAGTTTGAGGTCCGGGTCCGGCGCGCTGTAGGTGATCGGCGTCAGGTCGAGATAGAGGCCGACGGTGGACTGGGTCAGGCCGGTGAAGACGCCGTCCGATATGCCGCGCAACAGGATCTTGTTGCGCCCCGGCCCCAGATTCGTGACCGTCATGCCGGAGACCAGGGCGTCCAGCCCCTGCATTCCCGTCACGCCCGACCGGGCGATCCGTTCGGCTGCAACCGCCGTCATGGCCGAGGACGACCGCTGAATCAGCTCGGGACGGCGGGGTGCGGTGACGACGACCTCGCTGATTTGAACCGCTTCGGTCGTCGTCGTCGGCGTCGGCGCGCGGGCGGGCTGTGGCGCGGGCAGGGCGGGCGTCGCCGGCCGTGGGGCGCGGCTGACGATCACGGCGCCGTCGCTGCGGATCGCGTGCCGACAGCCCGAGCCGGCGAGGATGCGCGTCAGGGCCGCGTCCAGGGACATCCGCCCCTGCAGGGGCGAACTGACGCCGGCACAGGCGTCAAGGCTGCCGCCCAGGGACACCCGCGCCTGAAGCGCGACGTCCAGCAGCGCCTGATCGACGTTCTGGCGCGGCACATAAAATTCGATGCGTCGCGCGTCGGCCGCGTAAGCCGGCGCCGCTAGGGCGAAGGCGGCCAGCAGGGCGATGCTGGAGATTGGAGCGGCGGCGCGCGATCGCGCCCGGATAGGGATTCGGCGCCGCTTGGCCTCAGCCGGCGCCACGCGCGTCGACGCGGATTTCGTGCGGCGAGGCCTGGACCTGCACGGGAAGGAAATCCTGAAACTGCTGCAACATCACGGCCTCGTCGCCAATACGCAGGGCGCCCGTGAAACGCAGCGCCCGAACCGAGGTCGATAGCACAACCGGCTTGTCGAGATAACGCGAAAGATCGTCGGCCACCTCGCCGATCGGGCGGTCGCGATAGACCAGGACGCCCTGACGCCACGCTGAGGCGGCGTCAGGCGCGACGCGGGCCAGATTGGGCGCCGCGGCGCCGGTCTGCGTCAGAGTCTGGCCGGCGATCAGGCGAACACGCGCGGCCTTGGCCGGGGTGACGGCGACGACGCCACGCTGGACCGCCACCGCGAAGGCATCGCCGTGGTTCAGAACGTTGAAGGCGGTGCCCAGAACCTCGACCTGATGATCGCCGGCGGAAACGACGAAGGGGTGGGCGGGATCGTGGGCGATGTCGAAGGCGGCCTCGCCTTCGCTCAGGGATACCGCACGTCGGTCGTCGTCGAAGCGCACGTCCAGCCGCGAATGCCGGTTCAGATAGACGTGCGAGCCGTCTTCCAAGGCGACGGTCAGGGGCGCGTCGTCGGTGGCGTAGGTTTGCGTGCTGGGTGTCATCCAGAACCAGAGACCGACGGCTAGGGTGACGCTGGCGGCGATGCCCAGTCCGGCGGCCAACCAGGGCGAGCGGCGCGGCTGGCGGCGGGCCCGCGCGGCGGCCAGATCGATCACCGCCGTCGGGGCGGCCGGTTGGGCGTCGTCCAGATCGACCCAAAGGCGTTCGACGGCGTCATAGGCCCGGGCATGGGCGGGCGAAGCCTCCAGCCAGGCCTGAAAATCCAGCCAAACATCGTCGCCCGCCGTTTCGTCACGCAGGGCGACGAACCAGTTCAGCGCCTTTTCGTCGATGTCGGTCCGTGCGGTCATGCAATCCCAGTCTGGAAGCCCGCGGTCGCGCACGCCTCCTGATACCCAGACGTCGCCGCAGGCGGCGCACCTTCACAACGATTTGGCGGAACGGGCGAAAGGCTGCGGATCACGACTGAACCTTTCGCGCCAGGACGCGCAGCGCGTCCATCATGTGTTTCTCGACCGAGCTGCGCGAAATGTCGAGGCGAAGGGCGATGTCGGCATAGCTGACGCCGTCGAACTTGTGCAGCCGAAAGATGGTCTGGGTCTTAGGCGGGAGGTCGGCCAGGGCGGCGACCAGACGCGACAGACGTTCGCGCCCCGCCACCACCGCTTCTGCCGAGGGGGCGTCGTCCACGTCCTCCAGCGCGCCGGTGGCGTGGTTGATCTGACGCCAGGCGCTGTCACGGGCCGTCGCCCGCTGACCCGAACGCCACCGATCCAGCATCAGGTTGGAGATCAGCCGAAACAGGAAGGCGCGGGGGTGGTCGATCTGCGTGTCGGCAGGCATCGCCGACACCTTCAGATAGAGGTCCTGCAACAGGTCGTCGATATCGGTTGACGCACCGCCGAGCCGCGCCCGACAGAACCGGGCCAGATCCTCTCGCTGCTCGAGATAGGCGGTGATCAGCGGATGCGCGGCAGGCGCGGTCAAGCCGGCGGAATCCTTTCAGGCGTCCCGAAACGGGTCATTCCTCTCCATGCCGTGACGATTTTCCTGAGGCAAGGGCCGAACGGCGGCGTCCTATAATCGAAGGCCGCCAAGTGGCGGCCAGCAGGATTTTCATGCGCGCGTTCCCGGCAACCGACAGTTCGACGCCCGCCCGGTTTTTCGCCGGATAGGGCCGCGTCATGTTCGATCTCTGGCGTTCCGGCTTCATTCGCCGCCCCTTGCAGAATCTGATCGATAAGCCGCCCCGCGCGGAGGAAATCGTCTGGCTGCCGGATTGCGGACCTCACGCCTATGTCGCCGATCCGTTCGGCATCACGCGCGACGGCGTGCTGACGGTCTTCGTCGAAGCCTTCGACTATCACGTGCGGCGCGGCGAGATTCACTATCGCCAATATGACGCCGAAGACCGGTTGATCGGTCATGGCGTGGCTTTGGCCGAGCCGTGGCACCTGTCCTATCCCAGCCTGATCGAAGACGGCGGCGAACTCTATATGCTGCCCGAAGGCTACAAGAGCGGCGGGCTGATCCTTTATCGCTGCGAGCGCTTCCCGGATCGGTGGGAGCCGGTCGCGCGGCTGGGCGACGGCGCGGCCATCGACGCGACCGTGGTGCGCCACGACGGACTGTGGTGGATGTTCCATGCCCTGCCAGGCCCGGACGACCGCGCGATGCGCGAGATGCACCTGGCCTGGGCCGAGCGGTTGACTGGCCCCTGGACAGCCCACGCGGCCAATCCAGTGATGAGCGGCTTTCACGCCTCGCGGCCGGGCGGCACGGCCTTCGTGCACGAGGGCGCGCTTCATCTGCCGGTTCAGGACTGCGCGGCGACCTATGGGGCGGCGATCAATCTGCTGCGCATCGAGACGCTGACGCCGGATGCGTTTTCGGCGGTGGCGGTCAAACGGTTCGAACCCGGCGATCTGCTGGCGGGGTTCGGCGACGGTCTTCATACCCTGTCGGGGCACGGCGACGTGACCTTCATCGACGTCAAGGTCGTGCGCCGTTCTGCGGCCGAGCCGTGGCTGAAGGCCGGGTTCAAGGCGCGCCGCCTGCTGGGCCTGAACGGCCCGCGCGGACGCCGCGCGACCGGCCGCGCCGTCCATCCGCAAATCTTCTCGACCGCCGCCGTCTGCAAGGAAGGCTAGATCATGCGTATCGCCGTCGTTCTGCCGCGTGGCTGCACCTATTGCCCCGACAAGGCCAATTCGATGGAGACGGTGTTCCGCACCCTGTCGGCTCACAGCCGTCTGCGGCGCTCCGTGACCCTGATCTGCGACGCCGGCGCCGCGGCTCCGGAGGACGTCACGATGTTGACCGTGCCGGCGGGTCTGGGACGCAAGGCGCGCAATGCGGCGGTCGCCGACATCTTGACGGCCCTGTCGCCCGACATCGTCGAATATCATCAGCAGTTGAAGGCGGCGTCCGAACTGGCCCGCCAGTTTCCGAACGCGATCCACGTGCTGTACCGCCACACGCGGATCAAGCCGGCGCGCCACCTGATCGCGGCGCTGCGTTATGGGCGCCGCCTGGCGCGTTTCGATCGGCTGGTCTTCGTCAGCCAGGCGGCGGGGCGAGAGTTCTCGGCCGACTATCCGCGCTTGGCGCGGCGGGTTTCGGCGGTGTGCAACCCGATTGACCTGGACGCCTGGCGCGGCGATCCGCAGGATCGTGAAAAGCTGATCCTGTTCTCGGGGCGGGCCATGAAGGACAAGGGGTTGGACTTGTTCTGCACCGCCCTGGCGCAAACGCTGGATCGGCATCTCGACTGGCGCGGCGCCCTGATGTTGGGCGATTGGGACAAGCACAGCGACTGGGCCGGACCTCATGTCCAGGCTCTGGATCGGTTCGGCGACCGGGTCGAGATCGTGAAGTCGGCGTCCCTGGCCGAGGTGCAGACCGTCACCCGTCGCGCCGCCATCGCCGTCACCCCGTCGCGGGTTCGCGAGGCCTTGGGTCTGTCCGCGCTTGAGGCGCGCGCCGCAGGGGCGGCTTTGATTTCGTCGGGACGAGGCGGGCTGCGCGAGGCCAGTGGCGATCACGCGATCTATGTCGAGGTCGAGGACGACCGCCCGCTGGCGCTGGCCTTGAACCGTCTGGTGGAGAATCCAGAAGACCGGCTGGCCCTGGCCACGGCCGCTCAGCAGTTCGTCGCGCAGGTCCATTCGCCGTCTGCGCGCGCGGCCGAACTGGACAGTCTGCGCGAGACGCTGGCCGACCGCTCTGCGACGAACCAGCCCATCGGTCGGCCGCAGGGGTTTGGTTTGATGGCTCGGCTTTTGTCACCGCCGAGGTTGCAGGGGCGGGGTTGACCCTCTTTGGGTCAGCTCTTGCGGATCAGACTGTCATAGACGTGGGTCACGGCGTCGAAACGCACGCGCGGCGGCCGGTCGCCTAACGGCGCGAGGATGAAGTGCGCCGTCGTCAGGCCGGCTTCGACCGGATCGTCGATCTTGTCGGTGTTCCAGCCCAGCAAGAGCCGTCCGCCTGGCCGTAGGATCGCCGCCAGAGCGTCCAAGGCGCGCTGCTGCTGCTCGGGGCTGTCGACGCCATAACCCAGGACGCCATTGCAGACGACGGCGTCGAATGTCAGGTCTGAAAACAACCGATCCGCCTCGCAGACGTCGCCGGTGCGATGCCGGCTCTCGCGGCCCCAGCGCGCGGCGGCGGGGTCGATGTCAGTAGTCCAGACCTGGCCGCCCTGGGTCTCCAGCGCCGCATAGTCATCCAGCGTATATTCGCGACACCCGACCCAGAGGATGCGCCCGCCGTCGGCGGCCAGGGCGGGAATGTAGCTGTCGGCCATGACCTTGCGATCCGGCAGGGTGCGGATACGCATCGCCTTGGTCGAGCGTCGTGTCGACTCGGCGGACCTGCCGAAGATCGCGGCCCCGATGATCGCGCCCAAACCCATGTCGTATCCCCCAATCCCCAGAGCGTTGTTATCGACGTGGCCGGCCCATGCCAATCGTCGCAGGACCGGTTTTGCGGCGCTTTTTGTCGCGTGGGGTTTCAAGGGCGCGCGGCAGCCCGTATCGAGGTGTGATGCTGCAAGACGTTCCTCCCCCCGTCGTCGCGCCTGCCGCCCTGCCAGAGATCGTCGTCACCGCCGCGCGCCTGCCGCCGGCGGCCGCCGATGCGGCGTTTTCGGTGGTGCGGATTGACCCATCGGTCCTGGCCCGCTCGGCGCGCGTCGACGAGGCCTTGCGGTCCGTGCCGGCGGTGTCGCTGTTCCGACGCACGACCAGCCTGGCGGCCAATCCGACGACCCAGGGGCTGTCGTTGCGCGCCATCGCGCCGTCGGGGGCAGGGCGCACCCTGGTTCTTCTGGACGGGGCGCCGCTGAACGATCCGTTCGGCGGCTGGGTGATCTGGTCCCAGGCCGCGCCGGAATCGCTGGAGGGGCTGGACGTCATTCGCGGAGCGGGCTCGGGCCCCTATGGCGCCGGCGCCCTGACCGGCACGATCACGATGCGTGAACGGACGCAGGGCGGAGTGCTGGACGTGTCGGCCGCCGAACGGGGCGGGTTGCGCGCTGCGGGCTCCGGTTCGACCCGACTGGGGCCGCTGGCGATCACGCTGAGCGGCGTGCGCGAGGTCAGCGACGGCTATGTTCCGGTGCGCGGCGCGGCGGCCGGCGCGGCCGACACCCGTCTGGACCTGGACAGCCGGGCCGCCGCCGTGCGGGTGGACGGGGCGCTGGCCGGCGCCAATCTGTCGGTGCGGGCGGCGACGTGGGAGGAAGATCGCGGCTCGGGCCTGGCCGGAACCCGCGCCAACGCCAGCGGCCACAGCCTGAGCGCGGCCGTGGCCCGCGCGCCGACGCCCGACGGCTATGGCTGGCGACTGCAGGCCTGGCGGATCGAGAGCGACTTGGCCAACAGTTCGGCCTCGGTGTCGGCCGACCGGGCGACGACCACCCCTGCCAATGACCAGTTCAAGACGCCCGCGACCGGCTGGGGCCTGAATGCGGCGCTGCGTCGTCGCGTGTCCGATTTCGCGGGCGGGCGGCTGGAGTGGGAGCTGGGAGCCGACGCCCGGTTCAACGAGGGCGCCACCAACGAACGGTTCAGCAATCCCACCGGCGCCGGTTTCACGCGCGGGCGTCGGGCCGGCGGCGAGACGTCCGTCGGCGGGGGCTATCTGGACGGGTCGTGGACCGGCGGCGACTGGTTGATCGCGGGCGGCCTGCGGCTGGATCGGTGGGAGAACAAGGCCGGTTTCCGCAACGAATTCACCCTGGCGACCGGAGCCGTCCTGCTGGACGAAAGCGACCCGGATCGTTCGGGCGAGGTCGTCAGCGGCCGTCTGGCGATCCGGCGCGATCTGGGAGGTGGCTATGCCGCGCGCGCGGCCGCCTATTCCGGTTTCCGTCCGGCGACGTTGAACGAGCTGCACCGCCCGTTCCGAGTGGGCAACGACATCACCGAGGCCAACGCCGCCCTGACGCCCGAGACGCTGAAGGGGATCGAGACGGGTCTGGCGTTCGACCGGGGCGGGGTCCGCTGGGGCGCGACGGTCTTCTGGAACCAGATCGATGACGCCATCGTCAACGTAACCCTGGGGGCGGGACCGGCGACCTTCCCAAGGGCGGGCTTCGTGCCGGCGGGCGGGGTGCTGCGCCAACGCCAGAATGCGGGAACCATCGACGCCTGGGGCGTGGAGCTGACGGGGGCGGCGGATCTGTCGTCCAGACTGTCGCTGAATGCGGCCTTGTCCTGGACGGATGCGAGCCTGGACGGCGGGTCGGCGGCGCCGCAACTGACCGGCCTGCGTCCTGCCCAGGCGCCGGAATGGAGCGCGACGGCCGGTCTGGACTGGCGCGTGTCAGATCCGCTGACCCTGGCTGTGGCGGCGCGGTACGAATCCAGCCGGTTCGACGACGATCTGAACAGCCGCACCTTGGGCGAGGCCGTGACCGTGGACGCCCGCGCCGAATGGACCCTGACCTCCAGCACGACCCTGTGGCTGGCCGGCGACAACCTGTTCGACAAGGATGTGGAAGTTTCCATGACGGGCGACGGCGTGGCGGGCTACAGCGCGCCGCGCACCCTGAGCGTGGGTCTGAGGCTGAGCTACTGAAGCGGGGCCGTTTGCGCGCGTCGCGACGGCGGCCTAAATGTCCGTCGAAATGAGAGGCGCGATGCTGGAAGTCCGATCCCTGTCCAACGACTGTATGCAGCGGCGTCAGAACGCGGTCTGCCTGACCTGCGGCGCGCGGCCGTTCAGCGTGTGCGCCAGTCTGAGGCCCGACGACATGGCAGTGCTGGACGCCATCGCCGAACAGATGTCGCTGCAGGCGGACGCCGTCCTGATACGTGAAGGCGATCCGGCGACCAGTCTCTTCAACATCACCTCGGGCTCGGTGCGGGTTTACAAGCTGCTGCCCAACGGGCGGCGACAGATCGTCGGTTTTCTGTTCGCGGGCGACTTCATCGGCATGGCGCCGGGCGAAGACTACGGTTTTTCGGCCGAGGCGATCGAGCCGACGACGGTGTGCCGGTTCCGTCGCAGCGATTATCGCGCCGCCGTGCGCGAGCGTCCGGCGCTGGAAGCCGCCCTGCTGGAGCGGGCGATGAACGAACTGGCGGCGGCGCAGAAGCAGATGATGCTGTTGGGGCGAAAGACCGCCCGCGAACGCGTCGCCTCCTTCCTGCTGGAGCTGCCGGCGCGCGATCCCATGCGACCGTCGCGCGACGACCGGGTGCGCCTGTCGATGACGCGAGCCGAGATGGCGGACTATCTGGGGCTGACCATCGAAACGGTCAGTCGCGAACTGACAAAGCTGAAGACCGCCCAAGTGATCCAGTCGATCTCGCTGCACGAAATCCAGGTCGAGCGGCCGGATCGCCTGCGCGAACTGGCCGACGGCGAGGTTTAAGCGGCGGCCTGACCCTCCGAGGGTGAAATTCGAATACGACCTGCCTCGTCCTGGCCCCGAACGCGAATCGACAGCAGACACAGGGCCATCGGCGGGGCGCGGTGGCTGATCAGGATCAGGCCCTGGCCAGTTTCGCTCAGCCGGTCGTTCAGGGCGGCCCGCACACGGGCCTCGGTCGCGGCGTCCAGACCCTCTGTCGGCTCATCCAGCACCAGCCACGGGGCGTCGCGCAGATAGGCGCGCGCCAGGTTCAGGCGACGCCGCTCGCCTCCTGACAGACGCTCTCCGTTCGATCCGACCGGGGCGTCCAGCCCCAGAGGTTCGGCGCGGATGCGGTCGCCCAGGGCGGCGTCGTCCAGGGCGCGCCACAGGGTCGGATCGTCGAAATCGCCGGCCAGCCGCAGGTTCTCGCGCACCGATCCGTTCAGCAGGCGCACATCCTGCGCGGCATAGGCGAACAGGGCGCGGCGGTCGGACGGAGCCATGTCGGCGATGTCCACACCGCCGATCCGCATCTCGCCCGCCAACGCGGGTCTGAGCCCGATCAGCCGTTCGATCAGGGTGGTCTTGCCCAGGCCGGACGCGCCGGACACGCCGAGGCGCGCGGGCTGCGCCAGGGTCTCGCCGCCAATGACCAGCGTGTCGCCCTGCGCCTGTCGCAGCTCATGCTGGGCTGGTGCGGGCAAGGCGGCGTCCAGGCGCGACAGGGCCTGGACGGCGGCGCCGTTCTGATGCAGGGCGGCGATCAGGCCGCCAGCCGCCTCGATCCCCATAATCGCCGCCAGCGCGGCCAGGGCCGTCAGGGGCAGGGCGGCGCCGGCGGTGGCGGGCACGACCAGTCCTACAGCCAGCGCCGCCGCCAGCGTCTGCCAGGCCGCCATCCACCCGCCCGCCCGCGTCAGGGCGATCTGGGCGCGGTCGTGATCGGCGGCCGCGTGCGCGACCTGATCGGCGGCCCATTTGTCCAGGCCATAGGCTTTCAGTTCGGGCGTCACGGCTTCCAGCGCGGCCAGACGATCCTTCAGCGCCCCGACCGCCTGTTGCGCGGTGCGGCCCGCCGGATCGGCCAGCCGCCGTGCGATCAGCACGCCGCCGATGCACGCCGTCGCCATGGCCGCGAACAGCGCCAGCCCGGCCAGCGGCGCGGCCAGGCTCGCCAGCAGAACCGCCACCGTCGCGCTGGCGCCCAGGCTGATCGGGACCGAACGGCGCACGAACAGGGTCTGGATGGCGTCGACGTCCTGAACCAGGCGCGCCGACATCTCGCCGGACGATACGCCGAGGGCGGTTTCAGGTGGGCCGTCGGCGATGGCGCGGAACAGTTGCGGTCGCAGGCGGGCCAGGGCTTTCAGCGCGGCCTCATGCCCGGCGACCCGTTCGACGTAACGCCCCCCGGTCCGCAGAATGGCCAGCAGACGGATGATCGCGCTGGGCATCATATAGTTGAAGCTCTGGGCCGCCGCCGCGCCCGCTGCGCCGGCGAAGGCCGCGCCGGTGATGAACCATCCCGACAGGCCCAGCAAACAGACCGCCGAGACGGCGACCACCGCCCCGCCTGCCGCCGCCAGGCGCAGACGCGCGCGCTGCGCCCCGGCCTGGGCCGCGATCAGGCCATTGATCCGCATCTGCCCGCTCACAGCCGCACCACGCGGTCGGCCAGGGCCGCAACGGCGTCGGAATGGGTAGCGATCAATGTGGTGCGGCCTCGGGCTGCGGTGCGGATCACACTGATCATCGCCTGTTCGGACGCCGGGTCCAGATTGGCGGTCGGTTCGTCCAGCAGCAGAATGGGCGCGCGTTTTAACAGGGCGCGGGCCAGGCCCAGCCGACGCCGCTCACCGCCAGACAGACCACCGCCGCGCTCGTCGATCCGGCGGCTCAGATCGTTGGACAGACCGGCGATGCGCGCAGCCAGGGCGATCCGGCCCGGGCAACTGGACGGGTCGGCCAGGGCGATGTTGGCGGCCAGATCGCCGGGCACGACGATAGGCTGCTGGCTGGCCCAGGCGATCTGACCGGCGATGTCGCCGTGCGTTTCCAGAGCAACGGCGCCGATGCTGACCTGGCCCTGGGTCAGCGGCGCCAGGCCCAGCAACAGGTGAAGCAGGCTGGACTTGCCCGCCCCGCTGGGACCCATCAGGGCGACGATCTGGCCGGGCGCGACGTCAAGATCGAAATCGCGCACGACCGGCGCCGCGCCGTCATAGGCGATGGCTACGTCGCGGAACCGGATGGCGGGGGCCAGATCGCCGACGCGCAGTTGCGGGCGCTCGACCCGCGCGGGCGTGATCAGCGACGGGACGGCGGCCTCGGCCGCCTGGCGGTCATGATAGGCGGCGGCCAGGCGACGCAGCGGCGCATAGACCTCGGGCGCCAGGGCCAGAACGAAAAAGGCCCGCGACAGATCAAGCGTCTCCGATGTGGGAAACGGCAACAGCCTGAGCAGGTTAAACCCGCAATAGACGGCGATCAACGCCACCGACAGGGCCGAAAAGAACTCCAGCACGCCCGACGACACAAAGGCGATCCGCATCACCCGCGCCGTGCGGCGCTCCAGATCGTCGGCGGCGCGCGCGATGTCGTCGGTGGTGCGCCCCGTGGCCTGGAACGCCAGTATGGCCGGCAGGGTGCGGATACGGTCGACGAACAGACCGGACAGGCGCTCCAGCGCCTGGAACTGTCGCCGGCTTTCGCTGGCGGCGGCGGTTCCAGCCAAAGCCATGCCGACGATGAAGGGAAATAGGGTGAACAGCAGAACGCCCGCCGACACCGGACTGGCTACGGCGGCGGCGGCGATCAGCAGCAGGGGCGACAGGCCGGCGGCCAAGCGCAGGGGCGCGAACCGGGCGTAATAGCCGTCAAGGGCGCCGACACCTTCGACCACCGCCGTCAGTCGGGCGTTGGATCGCACGCCCCGGCCGAACAGATCGGCCAGCAGACGACCCCGCGTCTCGACCTTGACCGCACGACCCAGTTCGGCGCCCACGACCACGGCCGCCTGTCCCAGCAGGGCGCGCGCAATCAGGCTGAGGATCGCCAGGGCCAGCCAGGGCGCGGCGGCCGACAGGCCCGCGCCGAAGTTGGCGATGGTCAGCGACAGACCGGCGGCGAATCCGATCGCTGGCCCGACGTCCGCGACGGTCAGCAGGGCCGCCAGCATCGCGGGGCGCCGCCAGGGGCGGCCCGTCGCCTTCAACCAGGCGGCCGGCGTGGCGGCATCGGGCGAAAGGGCGGTCATTGATCAACTCCAGCACACGCCAACGCTGTACGCCACTCAACAAAACGTCGTTGGACGAAATGCCCAAGGACCAATAGTCCACTAGGGCCCTGCGTCAGAGTTCGCTTTGATCGAGATCAAGGCGACCACCCCGACGGGCCTCTAGGGCGATGGAAACGTCGGCGTCCGGGCTGGCGTGACGGAGCAAAGCCATGATCGACCTCGCGGTCGTCGACCTGTCCCGGCTGCAGTTTGCGCTGACGGCCCTTTATCACTTTCTTTTCGTGCCCCTGACCCTGGGGCTTTCGTTCATGCTGGTCATCATGGAGTCGATCTATGTGATGACCCGCCGGCCGATCTGGCGGACGATCACTCGTTTCTGGGGTGTTCTGTTCGGCATCAACTTCGTGCTGGGCGTCGCGACCGGCATCACCATGGAGTTCCAGTTCGGCATGAACTGGAGCTACTACAGCCACTATGTCGGCGACATCTTCGGCGCGCCGCTCGCGATCGAAGGGCTGATGGCCTTCTTTCTGGAGGCGACCTTCGTCGGGCTGATGTTCTTCGGCTGGGACAAGCTGAAGCCGCACGCCCACCTGTTCGTCACCTTCATGGTCGCCCTGGGCACCAATCTGTCGGCGCTGTGGATCCTGATCGCCAACGGCTGGATGCAGAACCCGGTCGGCGCGGCCTTCAATCCCGACACCATGCGGATGGAGGTGACGGACTTCATGGCCGTGCTGTTCAACCCGGTGGCCCAGGCCAAGTTCGTCCACACGGTCTCGGCCGGCTATGTCTGCGCCTCGGTCTTCGTGCTGGGCGTCTCGGCCTTCTATCTGCTGAGGGGCAAGCACAAGGGCTTCGCCAAGCGGTCCATGACAGTGGCTTCGGCCTTCGGTCTGGCGGCGTCGCTGTCGGTCGTCGTGCTGGGCGACCAGTCGGGTTATGCCCTGACCGACAACCAGAAGATGAAGCTCGCTGCTCTGGAAGCGATGTGGCACACCGAGCCCGCGCCGGCCGGTCTGACCCTGATCGGCATTCCCAGCATGAAAGATCGCGAGACCCATTTCGGGGTCCACGTGCCCTGGATCATGGGGCTGATCGCCACCCGCACCATCGACAAGCCGGTGGAGGGCATCTTCGAACTGGTGGCCACGGCCGAGGACCGGATCGAATCCGGCGTCATCGCCTATGACGCCCTAGAGAAGGTCAAGGCCGACCCGACCGATCCCGTCGCGCGCGGCGTGTTCGAAACCCACCGCCGCGACCTGGGCTATGGCCTGCTGCTGAAGCGCCATGTCGCCGATCCCCGCCAAGCCTCGCCTGCGCTGATCCAGCAGACGGCCTGGGAGACGGTGCCGAATGTGCCAGCCCTGTTCTGGAGCTTCCGCATCATGGCCGGCATCGGGATGTTCATGATCGCCCTGTTCGGCACGGCCTTCGTGCTTTGCACTCTGCGGCGACACGACACCCGCTGGTTCCTGCGCCTTGCGGTGCTGGCCATCCCCTTGCCGTGGATCGCCATCGAGTTCGGTTGGGTCCTGGCCGAGTTCGGTCGCCAGCCCTGGGCGGTGGAAGGCGTTTTGCCCACCTTCCTGGGGGCATCGTCCCTGACCGTGCCGCAGCTGTGGGCCACCATCGTCGGCTTTACCCTGCTGTATGGCGCCCTGGCGGTGGTCGAGGTTCGACTGATGCTCTTCGCCATCAAGAAGGGGCCGTTCCACGAACAGGAGACGTTCGGCGAACCCACCCCCGATGCGCCAGGCGAGCGCGTTCCCGCGCCCGCCGTGGCCTGACCCAGATCTTCTAAGGATATCCGACAATGGATCTTCCCCTCGACTTCGCCACGCTTCGCCTGATCTGGTGGGGGCTGCTGGGCGTGCTTCTGATCGCCTTCGCCCTGACCGACGGTTTCGACCTGGGGGTTGGCGCCCTTCTGCCCTTCGTCGCCAAGACCGACGAGGAGCGCCGCATGGTGATCAACACCGTCGGCGCCACCTGGGAGGGCAACCAGGTGTGGTTCATCCTGGGCGGTGGCGCCATCTTCGCCGCCTGGCCCTTCGTCTATGCGGTCAGCTTCTCCGGCTTCTACCTGGCCATGTTCCTGGTGCTGTCCGCACTGATCCTGCGACCCGTGTCGTTCAAATATCGCTCCAAGCGCGTCTCGCCCCAATGGCGGTCGTTCTGGGACTGGTGCCTGTTCATCGGCGGCTTCGTTCCGACCCTGGTGTTCGGCGTGGCGGTCGGCAATGTGCTTTTGGGCGCGCCCTTCCATCTGGATGGCGATCTGCGGTCCTTCTACGACGGCAGTCTGCTGGGTCTGTTCACGCCCTTCAGCCTGATCGCCGGCCTGTTGTCGGTGGCGATGCTGGTGCTGCACGGCGCCGCCTGGCTTTCGGTCAAGGCCGAGCAGGGGCCGGTGCTGGAACGCGCCCGTACCTTCGGCACGATCGCGGGCGTGCTGGCCCTGGTTCTGTTCGCGGCGGGCGGTCTTTACGTGGCCTTCGGCGGTTTGGGCTACCGGATCACCGGCGTACTGGACGTCAACGGCTTCTCCAATCCGCTGCGGACGACGGTCGAGGCCGCGCCCGGCGCCTGGCTGGACAACTACGGTCGTTATCCCTGGATGATGATCGCGCCGGCCCTGGGTTTCCTGGGCGCGGTGATGGGTCTGATCGGGATGTGGCGGCGTTCGGCCGCCCTGGCCTTCGGCGGTTCGTCGATTTCGACGGTGGGGATCATCTCGACCGTGGGCCTGTCGATGTTCCCGTTCATCCTGCCCAGTTCGGTCAATCCCCAGTCCAGCCTGACGGTGTGGAACGCCTCGTCCAGCCATCTGACCCTGTTCATCATGCTGCTGTGCACGGTGGTCTTCCTGCCGCTGATCCTGATCTACACCGCCTGGGTCTACCGGGTGTTGTGGGGCCGGACCTCGACGGCGGCGCTGAAGACCAATCCCGACCTGTATTGAGCCCTAGGAGTTTCAAACCATGTGGTATTTTTCCTGGATCCTGGGTCTTGGCCTGGCCGTCGGTTTCGGCGTGCTGAACGGCCTGTGGCACGAGTTCCACCTGTTCGACGAGGGCGACGCCGGCCTGTCGACGCCCGACGCCTCGAAAGAGGGCGATGTCCCTCTCTAGCCCCGTCACGCGGACGGTGGGCGATCTGATCGCCCGCTACGACGCCAATGCGCCGCGCTACACCTCCTATCCGACGGCGGCGCAGTTCACGCCCGCCGTCGGGGCCCGCCAATGGGGAGACTGGCTGGCGCGCGCGCCGCTGGATCAGGCGGTGTCGCTCTATCTGCACATCCCCTTCTGCAAGCGGCTGTGCTGGTATTGCGGGTGCAACACCCGGGCGATGAACCGCGAAAGCGTCATCGCCAGCTATGTCGATCTGCTGCTGCGCGAAGCCGATCTGGTGCTGGAGCGGATCGGGCGGCCGGTTCGGGTGGGATCGATCCACCTGGGCGGCGGCACGCCCAATATGCTGGCGCCGTCGGATCTGGAGCGGCTGTTCGCCGGTATGGCGGCCCGGTTCGATCTGGGCGACTGTTTCGAGATCGCGGCGGAACTGGATCCGGAGGTCCTGACGCCGGAGTGGGTCGAGGCGGCCGGGCGGATCGGCCTGACCCGCGCCAGCCTGGGGGTTCAGGACCTGTCGCCCGACGTGCAGGCAGCCGTCAATCGACCCGAGCGGTTCGAGACCATCCGCTGGGCGGCCGAGGCGCTGCGGGCGCAAGGGCTGGTCTCGCTGAACCTGGACCTGATGTACGGCCTGCCGCGCCAGACGGTCGAGAACGTCATCACGACCCTGGGCCTGGTCACCACCCTGCGGCCCGAGCGGATCGCCCTGTTCGGCTATGCCCATGTGCCGTGGATGAAGCCGCATCAGAAGCTGATCAAGGACGCCGACCTGCCCGACGCCCCCGCACGGTTTTTGCAGAGCCAGGCGGCGGCCCGCTATCTGACCGGCAAGGGTTGGACGCCGATCGGCCTGGATCATTTCGCCCTGCCGCACGACGGTTTGGCGGCTGCGCAGCGGGCAGGGCGGCTTCGTCGCAACTTCCAGGGCTACACCACCGACGCTGCGCCCGTTCTGATCGGTCTGGGGGTGTCGTCGATCAGTCAGACGCCGGACGGCTATGTGCAGAACCTGTCGCAGGAGCGGGAATGGCGCGCCGCCGTGTCTGCCGGCGATCTGCCGACGGCGCGGGGCGTGGCGCTGGGTCCGCAAGACGCCTTCGTCGGCGCGATCATCGAACGGCTGATGTGCGACTTCGCGGTCGATGTGGCAGAGGTCGCGGCGCGTCACGGATGCACGACCGACAGCGTCGCCGGCGCCTGGCCGCTGCTGGAGCGGTTCGCCGAAGACGGTCTGATCGCGGTCGAGGGCCCGCAGCTGAGCGTCACCCCCCTGGGGCGACCCTTCGTCCGCGCCGTTTGCGCCGCCTTCGATCCGGCGGCCGTCGCCATCGCCAACCGGCACGCACGGGTGGTCTGACGCCCGGCGTCGGCGCACATCATGCGCGCGCCTGGGGATTTTGCGCGTCTGCGGGGTAAAAACGGTCTTTGGCGCTGGTGTGCGCGGCCGCAGGCGCGCTAATCGCAGGCTGGGCCATTCATCGGCCCGCCATACCCAACGACGAGCCAGTCATGTCCGAAGAATTCTACCGCATGAAGCGGTTGCCGCCCTATGTCATCGCCGAGACCAATGCGATGCGCGCGGCGGCACGTGCGGCGGGCGAGGATGTGATCGACCTGGGGATGGGCAACCCCGACCTGCCGCCGCCCCAGCACGTCATCGACAAACTGATCGAGGTGGCGCGCAAACCCGACGCGCACGGCTATTCGGCGTCGCGGGGCATTCCCGGCCTGCGTCGCGCCCAGGCCAACTATTACGGCCGCCGTTTCGGCGTCGATCTGGACCCCGAGACCGAGGTGATCGTCACCATGGGCTCCAAGGAAGGTCTGGCCAGCCTGGCCACCGCCATCACCGAGCCGGGCGACGTGATCCTGGCGCCCAATCCTTCCTATCCGATCCACACCTTCGGCTTCATCATCGCCGGCGCCGCGATCCGCAGCGTGCCGACTACGCCGGACGAGAAGTATTTCGAGGCGCTGGAGCGGGCGATGGCCTTCACCGTGCCCCGGCCCAAGATTCTGGTGATGAACTACCCGTCGAACCCGACGGCCGAGACGGTGGACCTGGCCTTCTACGAACGCGTCGTGGACTTCGCCAAGGCCAACGACCTGTGGATCATCAGCGATCTGGCCTATTCGGAGCTGTATTACGACGGCAAGCCGACCGTCTCGATCCTGCAGGTTCCGGGGGCCAAGGACGTGGCCATCGAGTTCACCTCCCTGTCCAAGACCTACAGTATGGCGGGCTGGCGGATGGGCTTCGCGGTCGGCAACAAGAAGCTGATCGCGGCCATGACGCGGGTGAAATCCTACCTCGACTACGGCGCCTTCACGCCGATCCAGGCGGCGGCCTGCGCGGCGCTGAACGGGCCACAGGACATCGTCGAGCAGAACCGCCAGCTCTATCATCGTCGTCGCGACGTGCTGATCGACAGCTTTGGCCGTGCGGGCTGGGACATTCCCAAACCCGCCGCCTCCATGTTCGCTTGGGCGCCGTTGCCGCCGGCGCTGGCGCATATGGGCAGTCTGGAGTTCTCCAAACAGCTCCTGACCCACGCCAAGGTCGCAGTTGCGGCGGGCGTCGGGTACGGCGAAAACGGCGAGGGCTTCGTCCGCATCGCCATGGTCGAGAACGAGCAGCGCATCCGACAGGCCGCGCGCAACATCAAGACCTACCTGAAATCGCAGGGCGTCAATGTTCCGCCTTATCGGGAAGACTGACCGACCATGCCTTCTGGATTGATCGCGCTGCTGGACGACGTCGCCGGCATCGCCAAACTGGCTGCGGCCTCGCTGGACGATGTTGGAGCCGCCGCCGGCAAGGCCTCGACCAAGGCGGCCGGGGTCGTGGTGGACGATGCGGCGGTGACGCCGCGCTACGTCACCGGCCTGTCGCCCAGTCGCGAACTGCCCATCATCGGCAAGATCGCCCTGGGGTCGTTCCGCAACAAGCTGATCATCATCCTGCCGGCGGCGCTGCTGCTCAGCGCCTTCGCGCCCTGGGCCATCACGCCCATTCTGATGTGCGGCGGAACCTATCTGTGTTTCGAAGGGGCGGAAAAGCTGCTGGAAGCCTTTGGCCACGGCGGACATGCCGAGGACACGGTCCAGACCGGCGACGCGGCGGCGCTTGAAAAGACCACCGTTTCGGGAGCGGTGCGGACCGACTTGATCCTGTCGGCCGAGATCATGGCCATCGCCCTAGCCGATGTGGCGGCCCAGCCCATTCTGACCCAGGCGGCCGTCCTGGTCGTGGTCGGCATCGCCATGACCATCGCCGTCTATGGCGCCGTCGGCCTGATCGTGAAGATGGACGACATCGGCCTGGTGCTGGCCAAACGCCCCAATGGCGGCGTGCGCGGCCTGGGACGCGGGCTGGTCAAGGGTATGCCGGTGGTGATGAGCGCGCTGTCGGTCATCGGCACGGCGGCCATGCTGTGGGTCGGCGGCGGCATCCTGGTGCACGGGTCGCATACGTTGGGTCTGCACTGGCCCGCCGTGCCGCTGGAGCATCTGTCGCACGCGGTGGCCCAGGCGACAGGGCCGCTGGGCGCCGTAACCGGATGGCTGACGACGGCCCTGGCCTCGGCCATCGTCGGCCTGATCGTCGGCGGTCTGGTGGTGCTGGTCTTCCATCAGGTCGGGCGTCTGCGCGGCAAGGAATCGCATTAGACGCACCGCGCGTCCGCGCGCCTGTCACGCAGATGCAATCCGCAGCCGCTAGAGGCCGCCTGCCTGTCGTTGGAGTGTCGTCCATGTCCCTGATTCAATCCGTGTCCCGCCGCGCCGCCTTGGCGGTGCTGGCCGCCGCGTCCGTGGCGGGCGTCGCCCAGGCTCAGGTTCAGCAACCGGTTCAGGCCTCTGCCCAGCCCGCGGCTCGCCACGCGCCTTTGGCGCCGCCCAAGCTGATCGTGACCATCGTCGTCGATCAGTTCAGCGCCAATCTGTTCGACCAGTATCGGGGCCGCTACACCGCCGGGCTGCGCCGCATGGCCGATCAGGGGCTGGTGTCGATCAACGGCTATCAGACCCACGGCCTGACGGAGACCTGCCCGGGGCACTCGACCGTGTTGACCGGGATGCACCCGGTGGAAACGGGTATTCCGGCCAACGACTGGATCGACGCCAAGTCCGGCAAGGAAGTCTATTGCCTGGCCTCGACACAGAACCATCTGGCGCACGGTCGCGACGACACCGACAACGGCCCGGTCGGGACAGAACAGCTTCGCGCCACGACCCTGGGCGACTGGTTGAAGGCCGTCAGCCCCGAAAGCAAGGTGTTCGGCGTGTCGGGCAAGGATCGCGGCGCGATCAATCTGGCGGGCCATCAGGGCCAGGCCTTCTGGTTCACCGACGGCTTCGGTCTGACCACCTATGTTGAGCCGGGTCAGACGGCCGAGCGCAAGCTGGCGCCGGTCGCCGGCTTCAATCATGCCTTCAACGCCTGGCTGGCGGCCAATCCCGTGACCTGGGACTATCAGAACGCCGAATGCCGCGCCTTGGCGGGTGACTGGACCATCCGGGGCCAGACCTTCCACTCGCAGCTGCCGCCCGCCAAGCTGGAGTTCGACAACACGCCGCTGCTGGACGAGCAGACGCTGAAGGCCGCCGAATACCTGCTGGACACCCAGAAGCTGGGGCAGGGCGCCGCGACCGATATGCTGGGCGTCAGCCTGTCGGCGACGGACCGCGTCGGCCATGCCTATGGCACCCAGGGGCCGGAAATGTGCGAACAGATGCACCGTCTGGACGTCGCGCTGGGCGCCTTCCTGGATCGGCTGGCCCAGGTTCCGGGCGGCGCCCTGGTGGTGCTGACGGCCGACCATGGTGGGTCCGACTTCGTGGAGCGTCTGCACGCCCACGGCTATCCTCACGCGCGCCGCCTGGACACCGATGCGATCCAGGCGGTGAACACGGCGCTGAAGGCGCGCTTCGATCTAGCGGTCGATCCGCTTCAGGCAGGCGGCAGCGGCCTGATGGTCGCCGACGCCGAGCACAAGTCGCTGCCCGATCCGCTGCGGACCCAGGTCGCAGAGGCGGCGGTTGAGATGCTGCGCCAACTGCCCGACGTGGCCTTCGCGGAGACGCGCGACCGGCTTCTGGCCGAGCCGATCCCCGACAGCCGTCAGCCCGAGATGATGACCATCCGCGAGCGGATGCGTCTGTCGACCGTGGCCGAACGGTCGCCCGACATCCAGTTCGCCCTGGCCCAGAACGTCAACGGCGGCGGCCGTGTCGGCGGCACCTTGGGCGGGCATGGCACGCCGTTCGAGTTCGACCGCCGCGTGCCGATCATCTTCTGGTGGCCGGGCGCGCATGGCGAAGAGCGGTTCCTGCCTATCCGCACCGTCGATATCGCCCCGACCCTGGCCCACGTCATCGGCGTGGCGGCCCCTCAGGTCGAGGGACGCTGCATCGACCTGAACGGGTTCGCGGTGGCGGATTGTCCGGCGACGCCGATGACCCCCGCGCGATAAACTGCTGTTTCAACCGGCTCAACTCGTGTTTCCCGAGGGGAAGGCGCACTTACGCGAAACGGTTTTCACGGGCAGGAAGGGGCAAATCGCCTTTGAGCGCCAATAGGAAACGTCCATGAACCGAGCCCGCCGCGCCCGCATCGTCGCGACCCTGGGCCCCGCCAGCCGCGCGCCCAGCACCGTCAAGGCGCTGGCCCAGGCCGGGGTCGATGTCTTTCGCCTGAACTTCAGCCACGGCTCGCACGAGGATCATGCGGCGGCGTTGAAGGCCGTGCGCGGGGCGGAGATGGCGTTGCAGCGGCCGTTGGGCGTGCTGGCCGACCTGCAGGGGCCCAAGCTGCGGCTGGGGCGGTTCAAGGACGTCGAAATCGCCGTCAAGCCGGGCCACACCATGCGGTTCGACCTGGACCCCACGCCGGGCGACACGACGCGGGTGCAGATGCCGCACCCCGAAATCTTCAAGGCCCTGCGGACCGGAATGCTGCTGTTGCTGGACGACGGCCGGGTGCGGCTGCGGGTCGGTGAGCGCACCGACGACTGGGCCGATGTGACGGTCGAAAGCGGCTCCAAACTGTCCGACCGCAAGGGCGTGGCCGTGCCGGAGGCCGTCATCCCCGTGTCGGCCCTGACGCCCAAGGATCGCGAAGATCTGGCCTTCGCCCTGCGGATGGGCGTGGACTGGGTGGCGCTCAGCTTCGTGCAGAAGCCCGAGGACATGGCCGAGCTGAAGCGGATCGTGAACGGTCAGGCGGCCTGTCTGGCCAAGATCGAGAAGCCGGCGGCCCTGGCCGATCTGGAGGCCATCCTGGACTATTGCGACGGGGTCATGGTGGCGCGCGGCGATCTGGGCGTCGAACTGGACCCCGAGGATGTGCCGGTGGCGCAGAAACAGATCGTCCGCGCCGCCCGCAATCGCGGCGTGCCGGTCATCGTGGCGACCCAGATGCTGGAATCGATGACCAGCGCGCCGGCCCCGACCCGCGCCGAGGCGACTGACGTCGCCAACGCCGTATATGAAGGCGCAGACGCCCTGATGCTGTCGGCCGAGACGGCGTCGGGCGACTATCCGCTGGAATCTGTCGGCATCATGAGCCGGATCATCGAGCGGGTCGAACGCGATCCGATGTGGCCCAGCCTGATGGGGGCCGAACACGCCGGGATGGACGAACATGACGTGGACGCCCTGGTCGGCGCGGCGCGAATGGCGGCCAATGCGCCCTCGACCGGCTGTCTTGTGGTGTTCACGACGTTGGGCGGGACGGCGCGGCGAATGGCGCGCGAGCGGCCATTGAAACCGATCCTGGTGCTCACGCCCAATCCCAATACGGCCCGCCGTCTGGCCCTGGTCTGGGGGCTGGAGCCGCGCCTCGGCGATCAGCCGGATTCGCTGGAAGCCGTCACCGACGATGCGGTCGAAAGCGCAGTCAAATACGGTCTGGCGGAGCCGGGGCAACGCGTTCTGATTCTGGCCGGCACGCCGTTTGGCGCCCCCGGTGCGGCCAATCTGCTGCGCCTGGCCCACGCCCCGGCGGCAACGGCCAAAAGACGCAAGACGCGTTAGAGCGCGATCTCGCGCCGTTCCGTCGAACTTTTCAGGCCCGCGTCGATGATCCGCATGGTCGTCAGGGCCTGGTCGACGGGGACGGGCGGCTGGCCGTCGCCCGTGATCGCGTCGCGCATGGCGGCGTAGAAGGCGGGATAGTCACCGCGTTCTGGCTCGGGCGTGGTGCGGACGCTCTGGCCATCGACGATCCGGGTCAGGACGCCAGGTGACGGATCAAGGCCCCAGTCGGCGTCGCCGGGGCGCAGGCCCGCCTTTGACTGGCCTTCCTGAGCGTCCAGGCCGTGTTTGACGAAGCTGCCGCCCGTGCCGTGCACGACGTAGCGCAGGCTGGATTCGGCGGCCAGATGGCTCATGTTCAGGATCACCCGCAGCCGGTCGTAGCGCAGCAGGACGTGGGCGTAGTCGATGGCCGTGGCGCCGACGCGCTGGGCCTGAAGGTCGGCATAGACGCCTATAGGTGTACCGAAAAGTTGCGCCGCCTGATCGATCAGGTGTGGTCCCAGGTCGGCCCAGACGCCGCCGTCGCGCTGATCCTTCCAGCGATCTGTGACGGTCGGGCGGAAGCGGTCGTAGTGGCTTTCGAAGACGGCGATCTCGCCCACTTCACCCTCGGCGATCAGACGGCGCAGGGTCAGGAAATCGGCGTCCCATCGGCGGTTCTGGAAGACGCTGAACACGCCGGGCGCATCCTTGGCGACGGCGGCGACCGCTTCGGCGTCGGCCAGGGTGGCGGCGAAGGGCTTGTCCACCACGACCGACTTGCCGGCCTGCAGCGCGGCGATGGACTGGTCGGCGTGCAGGGCGTCGGGCGTGGCGACGACGATCAGGCCAATGTCGTAGCGGGCCAGGGCCCCATCCAGATCGGGCAGAACTTCGACGTCGGGCAGGTCGGCGTGGACTGCTTCTGGCCGTGACGAGACGACGGCGGTCAACCGCAGGCCCGGTGTGGCCCCGATCAGGGGCGCATGGAAGGTCTGGCCCGCCAGGCCATAGCCGACGATGGCGACGCCGATGGGATCGTGTGAGGTCATGCACCGATCAATAGCGGTCTGGGCGCGGCCCATCCAGCACATAGGGCACCACGCCGCGCTCGTTCTCGGGCACGTGCAGGGCGCGGTCGATGGGCGGGAAGGCGCGCTGGGTGCAGTCGGTGCGCTCGCAGATGCGGCAGCTGACGCCGATCCGCGCGGCCGGGCCGTTCAGATCCAGGCCGGCGGCATAGACCAGCGCCCCCGCGTGTTCGACCTCGCACCCCAGCGACAGGGCGTAGCGACGGTCGTTCGCCAGGTATGAGCCGCTGGGCTTTGACACCGAACGGGCGATGGAGATGTAGCGGGAGCCATCCGGCATTTCGGCCAGCTGAACCCCGATCCGGTCGGGCGCGGCGAAGGCTTCGTGCACGTTCCATAGGGGGCAGGCGCCGCCGAACCGGGCGAACTGGAAGCGTGTCGCGCTGTGCCGCTTGGTGATGTTGCCAGCCATGTCCACGCGGGCGAAATAGAAGGGCACGCCGCGCCAACCCGGCCGTTGCAGCGTCGAGAGCCGGTGGCAGACCTGTTCGAAACTGACCTGGAATCGGGTCCGCAGCCGATCCACGTCATGGCGTTCCTGGCGCGCCGCCTCCAAGAAGGCGCGATAGGGCAACAGCAGGGCGCCGGCCGCATAGTTGGCCAGGCCGACACGGGCGACGTCGCGCGCCGCCTCGGTGCGAAAGGCGGCCTGATCCAGCTCGGCCTCAATCAGATCGCGGAAGGACAGCAGGGCCAGCTGGTGCGCCAGCTGGAACGACCGGGTCGCCCCCGGCTGCCAGGCGTCCAGCGTCAGGATGCGGCTGGCGGGGTCGTAGCGCCGCAGGGCGTCCTGGCCGGCGACATTGACGACGCGCACCCCATGCCGGTCCGCCAGAACCGTCTCCAGCCCGCGTTCGATCTGGCCGTCTCTGGGCAGATCGGCGGCCAGGGCTTCGGACGCCGTATCCAGCGCATCGATATAGTTGTCGCGATAGTGGAAGAAGTCGCGCACCTCTTCGTAAGGCAACAGGGCGACGCTGGCGCCGTGCTCGTCGCGGCCCAGGGTGTCGTCCAGCGCCTTCACCCGCTCGTCCAGACGTCGGAAAGTCTGGTGCAGGGCCAGGAATTGGCGCGCCAGACGCGGGGTGTTGGCAACGGCCTGTTTCAGCTCGGCGGCCGTGGGCGGCTCAGCTTGTCCGGCGATGTCGGTGGTCGCCTCGCGCAGGTCGGCGATCAGGCGCGCGTCGCCCTCTAGGTCGAACAGGCTGGCGTCCACGTGAAAGGCGCGCGTTAGGGCGATCAGCACCCGCGCGGTCGCCGGCCGCTGGTTGGTTTCGATCTGCGACAAATAGGACGGCGACAGGCCCAGACGCTCGGCGCAGGCCTCCAGCGTCCAGCCGCGCGCCTCGCGCAGTTTGCGAAGCTTGGCGCCGAGAAAGAGTTTTTCAGCCATTCGCAACTTTGCAGATCATCGGGTGGTCCTTTGCAAGCCCGCGCAGTTCCGCACTTTTTGCAAAGTTGCGTTTGCCTATTTGCGATGAAGGCGCCACGCCTTGGCGCAGGAAGAACAGGCACAGACCCGTCATGACTCAAGCCATCCTTGAAGAACTGGAGCGCCGTCGCGCCGCCGCCAAACTGGGCGGTGGTGAAAAGCGTATCGCCGCCCAGCACGCCAAGGGCAAGCTGACGGCGCGCGAACGCATCGACGTTCTGCTGGACGAAGGCTCCTTCGAGGAGACCGATATGTTCGTCGAGCACCGCAGCCACGACTTCGGAATGCAGGATCAGCGCATTCCCGGCGACGGCGTGGTGACGGGGCGCGGCACCATCGGCGGGCGGCTGGTCTATGTCTTCTCCAAGGACTTCACCGTCTTCGGCGGGTCGCTGTCGGGGGCGCACGCGGCCAAGATCGTCAAGCTGCAGAAGATGGCCCTGACCACCGGCGCGCCGATCATCGGTCTGTTCGACGCCGGCGGAGCGCGGATTCAGGAGGGGGTCGAAAGTCTGGCGGGTTACGCCGACATCTTCCTGCAGAACACCCTGGCCAGCGGCGTCATTCCCCAGATCAGCGTGATCATGGGCCCGTGCGCGGGCGGCGACGTCTATTCGCCCGCCATCACCGACTTCATCTTCATGGTGAAGGACACGAGCTATATGTATGTGACCGGCCCCGACGTGGTGAAGACCGTCACCAACGAGGTCGTCAGCCACGAGGACCTGGGCGGCGCTCGCGTTCACGCCGGCAAGTCGGGCGTGGCGGACGGCGCGTTCGAGAACGATTTGGAGGCCTTATCCGAGGTGCGCCGCCTGATCGGGTTCCTGCCCCTGTCGAACCGCGAAAAGCCGCCGGTGCGCGAAAGCTATGATGAGCCGGAGCGGGACGAGCCGTCGCTGGACACCTTGGTCCCCGCCAATCCGAACCAGCCCTATGACATGAAGGAGCTGATCCTGAAGGTGGTGGACGAGGCCGACTTCTTCGAGATCGGCGCCGACTTCGCCAGAAACATCATCACCGGCTTCGGGCGTCTGGACGGCCACCCGGTCGGCATCGTCGCCAACCAGCCCCAGGTGCTGGCGGGGGTGCTGGACATCGATTCAAGCCGCAAGGCGGCGCGGTTCGTGCGCTTCTGCGACGCCTTCGGCATTCCCATCGTCACCTTCGTCGACGTGCCGGGCTTCATGCCGGGGACGAAGCAGGAGTACGGCGCCCTGATCAAACACGGGGCAAAGCTGCTGTTTGCATACGCCGAGGCGACGGTGCCGAAACTGACCCTGATCACGCGAAAGGCCTATGGTGGCGCCTATGACGTGATGAGTTCCAAACACCTGCGCGGCGACGTCAACTACGCCTGGCCCACCGCCGAGATCGCGGTCATGGGCGCCAAGGGCGCGGTCGAGATCATCTTCCGCAAGGAGGCTGGCGACCCGGCCGCCCTGGCGGCGCGCGAGGCCGAATATAAGGACCGCTTCGCCAACCCCTTCGTGGCGGCGGGTCTGGGATACATCGACGACGTGATCATGCCGCACGGGACGCGACGGCGGCTGGTGAAGGCGCTGCGGACGCTGAAGAACAAGGTCCAGGAGAACCCCTGGAAGAAGCACGACAATATTCCGCTGTAGGTGGACGCATGTTCGGCATCACTACAGCGACAGACTTCAGGGCAAAGGCGGCGCGTGACAATGCTGCCCTCCAAGCTGAAATTGAAAATGCGGACTTGGCGATAAACGCCACTCTATCTGCCTATCATCTTCATGAGTGGGTGTGGCGATTGGTGCTTAAGCCGATCAAGCCAGCTTTGGTGCGAGGCACTGCTTTGCGCGCAAAAGATGACTGGGTGGAATGGCTTGATGCAAACTGCCCTCACTTCGGGCTGCTGCAAGAACTAGCGAACGGGAGCAAGCATTGTCTGCCCGTGGCCGCAGCGGTCCAAGTCGAGGGATTTGGAGAGGGCCCTTACGGCATAGGTCCGTATGGACTGCCCTATTTGTTGATCGATCTAGGTGAGGAAATCGCAGTCGATCAGCGTTGGTTGGTCGCAAACACCATCCTCCAAGAAGTCAACGATTTCTGGACCGACTTAGCTACCGAACTCAATTTCTAGTTGCTTTGCTGACGACGAGCAGAGCTTAGGACGTAAATATGTTCTCCAAAATCCTCATCGCCAATCGGGGCGAGATCGCGGTTCGGATCATCAAGACCTGCCGCCGCATGGGCATCGAAACCGTTCAGGTCTATTCGGAGGCCGACGCCGGGTCGTTGGCGGTCGAGATGGCCGACGAGGCGGTGCTGATCGGGCCCGCGCCGGCGGCGCAGTCGTATCTGCTGGCCGACAGGATCGTCGAGGCGGTGCGCCAGACGGGGGCGCAGGCCGTGCATCCGGGCTTTGGGTTCCTGAGCGAGAACGCCGGATTCGCGCGGCGGCTGAGGGACGAGGGGATCGCCTTCATCGGCCCGAATCCTGAGGCCATCGAGGCCATGGGCGACAAGATCAGCTCCAAGAAGCTGGCGGCCGAGGCGGGGGTCTCGACCGTGCCGGGGCATATGGGGCTGATCGAGACGCCAGACGAGGCGGTCCGGATCGCGGGCGAGATCGGCTATCCGGTCATGATCAAGGCCTCGGCCGGCGGCGGCGGCAAGGGCATTCGCGTCGCCCATTCGGACGCCGACATGGCCGAGGGGTTCGCCGCGGTGAAGGCCGAGGCGCTGAACGCCTTCGGCGACGACCGGGTCTTCCTGGAGAAGTTCATCGTCGATCCGCGCCACATCGAGATCCAGGTGCTGGGCGACAAGCACGGCCATGTTGTCCACCTGTTCGAGCGCGAATGCTCGATCCAGCGCCGCAACCAGAAGGTCATCGAGGAGGCGCCGTCCCCCCTGCTGGACGAGGCGACTCGCATGGCGATGGGCGCACAGGCCGTCGCCCTGGCCCAGGCCGTGAACTATGACAGCGCCGGCACGGTCGAGTTCGTCGCCGGTCAGGACAAGAGCTTCTACTTCCTGGAAATGAACACCCGGCTTCAGGTCGAGCATCCGGTGACGGAACTGATCACCGGGGTCGATCTGGTCGAACAGATGATCCGTTCGGCCTGGGGCGAGACACTGGCCTTCGAGCAGAAGGATTTGAAGATCGACGGCTGGGCCATCGAGAGCCGCATCTATGCCGAGGACCCTTATCGCGGCTTCCTGCCGTCCATCGGGCGACTGGTTCGGTATGAGCAGCCCGAAGAAGGCGATCAGGGAGATTATACGGTCAGGAACGATTCCGGCGTCCGCGAGGGCGACGAGATCAGCATGTTCTACGACCCGATGATCGCCAAACTGTGCGCCTGGGGCGAGACGCGGGCGGCGGCGGTCGAAGGGATGGCTCGCGCGCTGGAGGACACCCACCTGTCGGGCCTGGGCCACAATGTGCCCTTCCTGGCGGCGGTGATGGATCAGGACCGGTTCAAATCGGGCGAGCTGTCGACCTCCTATATCAAGGACGAGTTCCCGGACGGGTTCCATGGGCTGAAGCCGACGACGCAGCAGGAACGCATCCTGATCGCCACCGCCCTGGCCATGAACGAGGTCATCGCCGAACAGGACGGCGATCCGTCGGATCGCACCGACTGGATCGTGATGATCGACCGCGAACCGCACGGGGTCGAACTGTCCTATGACGCGGACGAGGAGATGATCCTGACGCTGACGGGCGGGGGCGACATCCGCCTGTCGGACATCGACTGGCGGCCAGGCCTGGCGCAGTTCCGGGCTGAGCTGGACGACGAACCCTTCACCGCCGAGGTGAAGCGCAGCGCCGACGGTTTCGACATTCGCCACCGCGCGGCCAAGGCGCGCGTGCGGGTGTTGCGGCCCGAGATCGCCCGGATGTACGCCCGCCTGCCTGAAAAGGTCGCAGCGGACACCTCGAAACTGGTGCTGTCGCCGATGCCGGGTCTGGTGGTGTCGATCCCGGTGACGGTGGGCCAGGAGGTCAAGACCGGCGAGACGGTCGCGATCATCGAGGCCATGAAGATGCAGAACATCCTGAAGGCCGAGCGCGACGGAGTGGTCAAGGCCGTCGGGGCCAAGGACGGCGACCCGGTGGCGGCCGACGACGTGCTGGTGGAGTTCGCGTGACCTTTCCCGTCCCCAGCCCGCTGGAATGGCGCGAGGCGGCCCAGAAGGCGTTGAAGGAGCGGCCGATCGAGTCGCTGATGCATCTCGATGCGGACCAGTTGGTGACGCGGCCACTCTACGCCGGCGCGACGGGGGTGCAGCCGATCTTCGCGCCGCGTCCGTCCGATGCCGAAGGCCGCGCCTGGGACGTGCGAACCCTGGTCGAGGGCGATGACGCCGAGGCGGTGAACGCCGCCGTCCTGACCGATCTGGAAAACGGCGCAGCATCGGTGCTGTTGAAGGGGCGGGTTCTGAGCGATTCCGCGCCCTTGGGCCGGGCGCTGGAGGGCGTGGCGCTGGAACTGGCGCCGGTCGCGCTGGACGCCGGGATCGACGGGCCGGACGCCGCCAATGCTCTGGCCGTCGTGGCCAAGGGTTCGCCGCGCGCCAAACTTCGTTTTCACATGGATCCGGTTTCCGCCTTCGCTCAGGCGGGCGGGGCGCCGCGTTCGGTCGAGGATCATCTGAGCCTGGCGGCCAATACGGCGGCGCGCCATGCGGGCGCCTATCCCGACGCGACCTTCTTCCTGGCCAGCGGTCGCGTGGCGCATGAGGCGGGCGGATCGGCGGCCCAGGAACTGGCCTTCGCCGCCGCAAATGCGGTCGCTCAAGCGAAGGCGGCCGTGGAGGCCGGATTGTCGGTCCAGGCGGCCCTGCGCGGCACAGTCGTCGGCCTGTCGGTCGATGCGGAATATTTCGACAGTCTGGCCAAGGTGCGGGCCATGCGACTGATCTGGGCCAGTCTGACCCAGGCGTTCGGCGTCGAGGCCCCGGCCGTGATCGAGGCGCGGTCGTCGCGACGGATGCTGTCGGCGCGCGATCCCTGGCCCAATCTGCTGCGGCTGACGGCGGCGGGGTTCGCCGGCGCGGTCGGCGGGGCGGACGTGGTGGTGCTTGACGGTTTCACCCGCGCCGCAGGGATTTCCGACGCCTTCGCTAGGCGGCAGGCGCGAAACACCCAGCTGGTGCTGATGGAGGAGGCCAATCTGGGTCGGGTCGACGATCCGGCGGCCGGGTCCTGGTATCTGGACGCTCGCACCCGCGATCTCGCCGAGGCCGGCTGGACCGAGTTCCAACTGATCGAGGCCGAGGGCGGTCTGGTCGAGGCCCTGAAGGGTTCGGTGATCCAGCCCCGCATCTCCCGCGCCCGCGCTGTGCGCGAAGCTGCGCTGAAGACCGGCGCGGCCCAGATCGTCGGCGTGACCAAATACGTCGATGCGGACGTGCGTTCGGCGCCGGTCGAGGCGGTCGATAGGGGCGCTGCGGCGGTCGAGTGCGTCTGCGAGCCCCTGAACCCGATCCGGTTCGCCGCGTCTTTCGAGGAGGCGAGCCAGTGAGTTTCCCCGATTTCAGCAAGATCGCCCTCAACCTCGATCCGACCGGACAGGGCCCGGCGCGCGAGGCGTGGCTGACGCCCGAGGGGCTGACGGTCGAGACCGCCTATGGGCCCGAGGGGCTGGACGAACTGGACCACCAGCACGGCCTGCCGGGCTTCGCACCCTTCCTGCGCGGTCCCTATCCGACCATGTATGCGGGCAACCCCTGGACCATCCGGCAATACGCCGGTTTCTCGACCGCCGAGGAGTCCAACGCCTTCTATCGCCGCAACCTGGCGGCGGGGCAGAAGGGCCTGTCCATCGCCTTCGATCTGGCGACGCACCGGGGCTATGACAGCGATCATCCGCGGGTGAAGGGCGACGTCGGCATGGCGGGCGTGGCCATCGACAGCATCTACGATATGCGCACCCTGTTCGACGGCATACCGCTGGACCAGATGTCGGTGTCGATGACGATGAACGGGGCGGTTCTGCCGATCCTGGCCCTCTATGTCGTCGCGGCCGAGGAGCAGGGCGTGCCCCACGCCAAACTGACCGGGACAATTCAGAACGACATTCTGAAGGAGTTCATGGTCCGCAACACCTACATCTATCCGCCCGAACCCTCGATGCGGATCATTGCGGACATCTTCGCCTGGACGGCGGCCGAGGCGCCCAAGTTCAACAGCATCTCCATCTCCGGCTATCACATGCAGGAGGCGGGGGCGTCAGCGGACATCGAGCTGGCCTACACCCTGTCGGACGGGATCGAATATCTGCGGGCGGGCGTCGCGGCCGGGATGCCCATCGACCGGTTCGCGCCGCGTCTGAGCTTCTTCTGGGCCATCGGCATGAACTACTTCATGGAGGTGGCCAAGATGCGGGCCGGACGCCTGCTGTGGGCCGAGGCGGTGCGGAAAGAGGGCGGCGTCGATCCCAAGTCGCTGTCCCTGCGCGCCCACTGCCAGACCTCCGGCTGGTCGCTGGCGGCGCAGGACGTGTTCAACAACGTGCCCCGCACCATGGTCGAGGCCATGGCGGCGGCGGGCGGCCAGACCCAATCCCTGCACACCAATGCGCTGGATGAGGCGTTGGCCCTGCCGACCGATTTCTCCGCCCGGATCGCGCGCAACACCCAGATTTTGCTGCAGGCCGAAACCGGTCTGACCCGCGTCATCGACCCCTGGGGCGGCAGCTACTACGTCGAGACACTGACCCGGGAACTGGCTGACAAGGCACGCGCCCTGATGGCCGAGGTCGAGGCCGCCGGGGGCATGGCGAAAGCCATCGAGGCAGGTATCCCCAAACTCCGCATCGAGGAATCGGCCGCGAAGACGCAAGCCCGCATCGACACCGGCAAACAGACGGTTGTCGGCGTGAACCGCTATCTGAACGATGTCGCCGACGACATTCCGATGCTGAAGGTCGACAACGCCGCCGTCCTCGCCGCCCAGATCGAGAAGCTGAAACGGCTGCGCGCCGAACGCGACGAGCCGGCGACGCAAGCGGCGCTCGAGGCTCTGACCAACGGTGCGCGCGGCACGGCAAACCTGCTGGAACTGTCGGTCCAGGCCGCCCGAGCCCACGCCACGGTCGGCGAGATTTCCGACGCGCTCGAAGCCGCCTTTGGTCGCCACGTCGCCTCGGTCAAGACCGTCTCCGGGGTCTACGCCAAGGAGGCCGGCGGAGACACCCGCTTCGCCCGCGCCCGCGACATGGTCGCCACCTTCGTCGAGAACGACGGCGGTCCGCCCCGCATCCTGATCGCCAAGCTCGGTCAGGATGGCCACGATCGGGGCCAGAAGGTCATCGCCACCGGATACGGCGATCTCGGCCTCGACGTCACCGCCGGCGCCCTGTTCCAGACCCCCGCCGAGGCCGCGCGCGACGCGGTTGCCGCCAATGTCCACGCGGTCGGCGCCTCGTCGCTCGCGGCCGGCCACCTGACTCTGGTGCCCGAACTGAAGGCCGAGCTGGAGAAGCTGGGACGGTCGGACATCATGATCGTGGTCGGCGGCGTCATCCCGCCCAGCGACGTCCAGCCCCTGATCGACATGGGCGCCGCCGCCGTCTACCCGCCCGGCTCGACCGTCGCCGACACCGCCGTGGACCTGATCGAGAAGCTGAACCAGCGCCTCGGTTACGCCCAGCCTGTTCCCGTGAAAGAACCCGCCTGAATGATCGGCAATCTGAACCATGTCGGCGTCGCCACGCCGTCGATCGCGGACTCCATCGCCCTGTACCGCGACATCCTCGGGGCCACGTCGATCGGCGAGCCGTTCGACCTCCCGGCCCAAGGCGTGAAGGTCTGTTTCGTCGATACGCCGACGGCCCAGATAGAGCTGATCGAACCCTATGACGACACCAGTCCCATCGTCGGCTTCCTGGCCAAGAACCCGAAGGGCGGTCAGCACCACGTCTGTTTCGAAGTCGCCGACATCAACGCCGCGGTCGCCGAGATGCGGGCCAAGGGGGTGACGATCCTGGGCACGGGCGAGCCGCGTATCGGCGCCCACGGGACGCCGGTCGTCTTTCTGCATCCCAAGGCGATGGGCGGGGTGCTGATCGAACTGATGGAGACGCCGAAAGGCGATCACTGATCGCGCAAGCGGAGCCTTTCGGCCCGTTCGCTCGTTGAGCGCGAAAGCTGAGGGAAACGCCAATATGTCGCACCGCCTGACCGCCTTCGTGGCCATCGCCGCCCTGACCGGCGCCGCCGCCTGTTCGCAACCGGCATCCGACCAGCCGACCGCCCCGGCCGAGCCGCAGCCGGCGCCCGCATCGACCGGGCCATCGGTCGGATACGCCTGCGAAAGCGGCGCGACGCTTCAGGTGCAATACGCCGGCAGCGACGCCGCCACGGTGACCTATAAAAACCAGGCCTATGCGCTGCGCTCGGTTCAGGCGGCAAGCGGCGCCCGTTATATCGGCGCGGGAGTGGAATGGTGGACGGCGACCCGTGACGGCCAGGAAAGCGGCACGCTGAGCCGATTGGGGCCGGACGGCGCGACGGGTGTGGCGGTGCTGGAGCGTTGCTCGCGCCCAATCGCCGACGCCAGCATGACGCCTGGCCCCATGCCCGTACCCGGCCAGACCCCCATGCCGGCGCCGGGCGGCGTTCTGCCTGCCGCCCTGCCGTGCAAGGGGCCTCAGTTGAAGCTGGCGGCCGGAGACGGCGATGCGGGCGCGGGCAACCGGGTTCGGAACTTCAGCCTGCAGAACATCGGGACGCAGGCGTGCAGCCTGACCGGCTATCCGACCGTGACTCTGCAGGACGCGCGCGGTCGTCCGGTCGCCTCGGTTCGCGCCGAACAGAGCCCTGGCAGCTATTTCCGTCAAGGGCAGGCCCCCGCGCCCATCGAACTGGCGCCCCAGGCCAAGGCCTATTTCGAAATGGCCTGGAACGTGGTGCCCGACGAGACGATGCAGAAGACTTGTCCCGAGGCAGCGACGCTGAAGGTCACGGCGCCCAGCGATACCGCATCGGTCAGCTTGCCTTTCGTCTTCAGCCCTTGCGGCGGCCGCATTCGCGTCAGCCCCATCCGCGCCGACGCCGACCCGGCGCCGGCGACCTGAGGCGGGTGGAAACGCATCGAAAATCGGCGTAGGTCGCGGGCCATGACCCAGAACTTCTACGACCGCGTCGCCGCTGAACTGACCGACATCGACGCGCAAGGGCTGACCAAGCCAGAGCGGGTGATCGCCTCGCGCCAAGGCCCGGTGATCCAGGTCGGCGGGCGCGAGGTGCTGAACTTCTGCGCCAACAACTATTTGGGCCTGGCGGGCGACGAGCGCGTCACCCAGGCCGGGATCGCGGCGCAGCAGAAGTGGGGGGCGGGCACGGCCTCGGTCCGCTTCATCTGCGGCACGCTGGAAATCCACAAGGAGCTGGAAGCGGCCATCGCTGGCTACCTCGGTTTCGAGGACGCCATCCTGTTCGCCGCCGCCTTCGACGCCAACGGCGGCATCTTCGAGCCGTTGTTCGGCGAGAATGACGCAATTGTCTCGGACAGCCTGAACCACGCCTCGATCATCGACGGCGTCCGCCTTTGCAAAGCCAAACGCTACCGCTTCGCCAACTCCGACATGGATGAGCTGGAGACGCGGCTGAAGGAAGCCCGCGCGGCAGGCGCACGCGACATCATCATCGCCACCGACGGCGCCTTCTCGATGGACGGCTATATCGCCAAGCTGAACGAAATCCGCGTCTTGGCCGACAAATATGATGCGTTGATCATGGTGGACGACTGCCACGCGACGGGCTTCCTGGGTCCGAAGGGACGCGGATCGTTCGCTTATTACGGGGTCGAGGTCGATTTCGTCACGGGCACCTTCGGCAAGGCGCTGGGGGGCGCCATGGGCGGCTTCATCTGCGCCAAGAAGGCCGTGGTCGATTTGCTGAAACAGCGGGCGCGGCCCTATCTGTTCTCCAACGCCTTGTCGCCCGCCGTCTGCGGCTCCAGCCTTGAGGCCATCCGAATCGCGCAAGGGTCCGAGGGCGATACGCTGCGGACGCGCTTGTCGGCCAACGCCCATCGTTATCGCGGCGCGATGGCGGACGCGGGTTTCACCCTGCTGGATGGGGAGCATCCGATCATTCCGGTCATGTTGGGCGACGCCAAGCTGGCGCAGGATTTCGCGGCGCGCGCGCTGGAACTGGGCGTCTATGTGATCGGGTTTTCGTTCCCGGTCGTGCCGCGCGGCCAGGCCCGCATCCGCACCCAGATGTCGGCGGCGCACAGCTTCGAGCAGATTGACCGGACGGTCGAGGCGTTCACCCAGGCGGGCCGGGAGCTGGGCGTCATTTAGCCCTCTTCGCGCGCCATCGAAGAAGAATAGACGGCGAGGAGGCGTGGGGCCTCAGCCGCAGGTTTCGGGATGAACCCGAGGCCTCGATTTCAGGGAGTTGAGACTATGACCGACACGATGAAGGCCCTGGCCAAGACCGCGCCCGGCATCGGCCTGGAGCTGATCGACGCGGCGATCCCTGTTGCAGGGCCGGAGGACGTGCTGATCCGCGTCCACCGCACGGCCGTCTGCGGCACCGACATCCACATCTGGAACTGGGACGAGTGGTCCCAGAAGAACGTGCCGACCCCCATGATCACCGGCCACGAATTCGCCGGCGAGATCGTCGCCATCGGCAAGGACGTGGATCGCCCGCTGAAGATCGGCCAGCGGGTCTCGGCCGAGGGTCACGTCATCGACCTGAACTCCGAGGCGGCCCGCGCCGGTCATTTCCACCTGGACCCGAAGACGCGCGGCATCGGCGTGAACCGTCAGGGCGCCTTCGCCGAGTTCGTGGTGGCCCCGGCCTTCAACGTGATCGAACTGCCCGACGACGTGCCCTATGAGATCGGTTCGATCCTGGATCCGTTCGGCAATGCCGTGCACACGGCGCAGCAGTTCGATCTGCTGGGCGAGGATGTGCTGGTCACCGGCGCGGGCCCCATCGGCATGATGGCCGCCGCCGTGGCCCGTCATGCGGGTGCGCGCACCGTGGTCCTGACCGACATCAACGACTTCCGTCTTGAGCTGGCGCAGAAGGTCGCGCCGGGCGTCCGCACCGTGAACACCACCAAGGAAGACATCCACGACGTCATGAAGGAATTGGGCCTGAAGGTCGGGTTCGACGTGGCGCTGGAGATGTCGGGCTCTCCCGTCGCCTTCAAACAGTGTGTCGACACCCTGATCATGGGCGGCGGCATGGCCATGCTGGGCATTCCCGGCAAACCGATGGAGACGGACTGGGGCGCGATCATCCTAAAGGCCCTGACCATCAAGGGCGTCTATGGGCGTGAGATGTTCACTACCTGGCGCAAGATGCTGGGGCTGCTGAAGGCGGGTCTGGACCTCAGCCCCCTGATCACCCACCGCCTGGGCTATGCCGACTATCGCGAAGGCTTCGAGGCGATGAAGTCGGGCCAGTCGGGCAAGGTGATCCTGGACTGGGACAAGGCGGCCTGAAGACCTGAAAGGTCGCTGATCAGGCGAGCAGATGTTTGATCAGCGCCTTTTCGAACCCCTTGGCAGCCGAACCCGGCAAGGTCTTGCCGATCTCGCCGCTTTCGAACAGGGCGAAGACCTTGGGGTGAACGTATGAGGCGCGGCAGACCGTCGGCGTATTGCCCAGAAGGCCGGCGACAGCCTTGACGCAGACGGTGATCTTTCGCTTGGCGTCTGTGGGTGAAGTCGCCGCCGCTGTGTCGCGCAACGCGCGGGCGGCCGAGACGGTGCCGGCCCAAGTGCGGAAATCCTTGGCCGAGAACTGCTCGCCCATCGCTTCGCGGATGTAGGCGTTCACGTCGTCGGAATGGATGGGGCACAGCGTGCCGTCCGCCGACCGGTATTTGAACAACTGCTGTCCGGGCAGACCTTCCAGCTGGCGCACGACGCGGGCCAGCCGACGGTCCTTGACGCTGACGCTGTGATCCTTGCCGCTCTTGCCGCGAAACTCGAACGTCAGGGCCGAGCCGTCCACGTCCAGATGCCGTTTGTGCAGGGTTGTCAGACCATAGCTGCGGTTTTGCTTGGCGTAGATGGGGTTGCCGACCCGGATCAGGGTGATCTCCAGCAGGCGGACGGCCGTGGCCAGCACCTTGTCGCGACAGACGCCCTTCAAACCCAGATCGTGTTCGACCTTGTCGCGCAGTTTGGGCAGGGCGCGCGAGAAGGCCGGCAACTTGTCGAACTTGTTCTCGGACCGCGCCGTGCTCCAGTCGTTGTGATAGCGATACTGCTTGCGGCCCTTCACGTCGCGGCCGGTGGCCTGGATGTGACCATTCGCCTTGGGACAGATCCAGACGTCGGTCCAGGCGGGCGGAATGGCCAAGGCGCGGATGCGGGCCACGGTCTTGGCGTCGGTGACGGTGCGTCCCTTGGCGTCCTTGTAGGACCAGCCCTTGCCGGCGCGGCGGCGTGTCAGGCCCGCGAACTCGTCGCTGCAATAGCTGAGGCCTATGGGGACTTCGGCGGCGACGTCGAAGGCGTGCGAACCGTCGGCCATCAGCCTGCGGCCTTTTCCAGCCGATCGTGCAGACGGCCGATCCAGCGTTCGGCCGGATCGCCGCCCCACAGAAGCCAGGCGATATAGCCCGCCGACGGATCGGTGCGGCTGGCCCAGCCATCGGCTGCCTTGTCAACCGCATGACGGGCGAAATAGGCGTAGATGTCCTTGATGTCCTTGTCCGAGACCGCCTTCTGATCGGCCAGCTGATGAGCGCGCCGGACGCCGACCTCCGTGCCACCGCGATCATGCTTCACCCGCAGATCCAGCCCCCGCTTCGCCTGGGTCGCGACGCCCTTGGGCGGGGTGCGCTGGCGGTCGGTGAGTTCGCTGGTCTTGGCCATTTTCGGCTTTCCTTCCCTCGCCCTTACAGGGACTTGCGTCGAACGCCGTGCGTGGCGCGTCAGTTCCGCTTGACCGCAAGGGCCGGGCGGGGGACGAGGCGGCATGAACTATCGCCACAGCTTCCATGCCGGAAACTTCGCCGATCTGGTCAAGCACGCCCTGGTGCTGTGGCTGGTGACAGAGACGCAGCCGTCCGTGGTGCTGGACACCCACGCGGGGGCGGGGCTCTACGATCTGTCGAGCGATGCGGCGCGGTCGAAGGAGGCCGAGGCGGGCGTGACGCAGTTGATGCGCGCCGAGGGACGCCCGCCCCTGATGCAGGCGCTGGCCGACCGTGTGGCGGCGATCAATCCCGGCGGCGGCGTTTGCTATTATCCCGGATCGCCCTTGCTGATCGCGGAGGCCCTGGCGCCGGGCGGGCGCTATGTCGGGTTCGAATTGAATCCGCCGGTGCGCCAGATGCTGGCCGAAGCCGTGGCCGGGCCCGCGAACGCCGAGGCGCGAGAGGGCGACGGCTATGATCTGGCGGTCGCGGAGGCGGCCAGGACGCGGGCGCCGCTGGTGCTGATCGACCCCCCGTTCGAAAAGCCCGACGACTATGTTCGCGCGGCCGAGACGGCGATCGCGATCATGCGACGCGACCCGAAGGCGACGGTGGCGATCTGGACGCCGCTGAAGGATCTGGAGACGTTCGACGCCTTCATTCGGCGGCTGCAGGGGCGGGCGGGGCCGACCCTGGTCGCCGAGGCGCGCCTCAGACCCCTGACCAATCCGATGAAGATGAACGGCTGCGCCATGGTGGTGGTCAATCCGCCCGCAGGGTGCGAGGCGGCGGCCGACGCCATCTGCGGCTGGGTGGCAGGCGCCCTGGGCGAGGCCGGCGGGCGGGCCGAGGTCTGGACCTTCTGATCCCAGCCACTAGGTTGGCGACATGACGCGCATCGCCATTCTGGAAACCGGCCACCCGCCCGAACATCTGAAGGACGCCTTCGACGACTATCCGGCGCGGTTCCGGGCCCTGTTGGGCGAGGGCGTGCCGACGACGCGGTTCAATGTGCAGGCGGGCCATCTGCCCGACGACCCGACCGCGTTTCAGGGGGCCATCGTCACCGGCTCGGCGGCGGGGGTCTATGACGATCTGCCGTGGATTCCGAAGCTGACGGACTGGCTGAGGGCAGCGCGGGGCAGGACGCGGCTGGTGGGCATTTGTTTCGGCCATCAGGCCCTGGCCCACGCGTTCGGCGGGGCGGTCGAGAAGTCGCATAAAGGCTGGGGCGTCGGTTTGCATCGCTACGACGTGCGGGCGGACGAGCCGTGGATGCATCCGCGCGCGCGGACCATCGCCATCCCCGTGTCGCATCAGGATCAGGTGACGGCGATCTCGGACGATGCGCGGGTCATCGCCTCCAGCGGCTTCACCCCCTATGCCGGCCTGGCGTGGGGACAGGATGCGATCTCGTTCCAGTGCCACCCGGAGTTCCAGCCGGAATACGCCCAGGCCCTGATCGAGGGACGGCGCGGGGCGCGCATTCCCCACGCCCTGGCCGACGAGGCGATCGACAGTCTGAAGCGTCCCAACGACCGGGCGGTGCTGACGGCCTGGATCAGGGCCTTCCTGCTGCTGACCCCGCCGCCGGTCGAGGATCAGGGCAGTGGAATCTAGAGGCTCAGCAGCCGGATCAGCAGCAGCGCCAGAACCACCAGCGCGCCCAGCGACAGGACCACGCCGGCCACGACCCTGCCGCCCGCGCGGGCCACGGCGCGAATATCGGTCTGAAGCCCCAGGGCCGCCATGGCGATGACGGTCAGCAGGCCGGACGTCGCGGCCATCGGCGCCAGGGCGGCCGCGGGGATCAGGTTCAGGGACCGCAGGGCGATCATGATCAGGAAACCGACGATGAACCAGGGCAGCAGGCGCGTCAGGCCGGGCCTGGTCGCGCCGGGCGCGCGGTCGCGGAAGATCAGCGACAGGGCGAAAATGACCGGCCCCAGCATCAGCACCCGCACCAGTTTGACCACCGTCCCGGTCTGGGTGGCGGCGGCGCCGAACGGGGCGGCGGCGGCAAGCACCTGGGGCACCGCATAGACGGTCAGGCCAGCCAGGGCGCCGTACTGAAGCCCCGTCATCTGGATCGCCTGACCCAGCAACGGCAGGGTCAGGACGACGATCACGCCCAGAACGGCGGTGAAGGCGATGGAGGCGGCGACCTCCTCGCCCTCCGCATCGATGACAGGCGCCACCGCAGCGATGGCCGAGTTGCCGCAGATGGCGTTGCCGCAGGCGACCAGCAGGGCCATGCGCGGATTCAGGCCCAGCGCGCGACCGACGCCGAAGCCGACGACAATAGCCAGGGCGACCAGGGCGAAGATGCCGATCACGAACGGCACGCCCAGCGCCGACAAGGTCGCCGCGCTGACCGAGGCGCCCAGCAGAACCACCGCCACCTCAAGCAGAATCTTGGCCGAAAAGTCGATGCCGGCCCTGAATCGGACATCGGGCGTCCAGGCGGTGCGGATGGCTGCGCCCAGCAGAATGGCCAGGACCAGCGGCTCCAACCAGACATGACCGACCACATCCCGCTCTATGCTGGTAAGGCCGATGGCGGCTAGCGTCACCAGCAGGCACAGCATGACGCCGGGACCGACGGCTCGGCCGAACGCCTTCAACGCGGCCATGTTCGGCGCAGCAAGAGGAGCGGGCAGGGCGGCGGACTTCATGGTCAAGCCTGATGCGCCGCATCTCGACGACGATCCAACGAATAGTTATGGTCGTTTCAATCCGATTTGGAGATTGATCGTGACTTTGGAACGCCTGCGTATCTTCGTCGCCGTCGCCGAGCGGGACCATGTGACAGCGGCGGCTCGGGCGCTGAACCTGACGCAATCGGCCGTGTCGAACGCCATCGCGGCGCTGGAGGCCGAGCACGACGTGCGCCTGTTCGACCGGGTCGGGCGCGGGATCGTGCTGAATGAAACCGGCCGGGCGTTCCTGCCCGAGGCCAGGGCGGTTCTCGCGCGGGCGCAGGCGGCGGAGGCGGCGCTGGCGGACATGAGCGCCCTGCGACGCGGACGGTTGGCGGTATTCGCCAGCCAGACCATCGCCAGCTACTGGCTGCCGCGTCGACTGGTGGATTTTCACGCCGCCTATCCGGGCGTCGAACTGGCGGTCGAGATCGGCAACACGCGCGAGGCGACGCAAGCCGTGCTGAGCGGTGCGGCCGAGATCGGCTTGGTCGAGGGCGCGGTGGACGAACCGGCCCTGTCTCAGATGCAGGTGGGATCGGACCGGCTGGCGGTGCTGGTGACGCCCGATCATCCTTGGGCGTCGGTGCGGCGGCTGACGGCGCAAGATCTGACGGACCAGCCGTGGGTGTTGCGCGAGGTCGGGTCCGGCACGCGCTCGACCCTGGAAGCGGCCGTGCGCGACGCCGGCGCCGATCCGGCATCGCTGTCCGTGAGCATGACCCTGCCGTCGAACGAGGCCGTGCTGGCGGCGGCAGAGGCGGGGGCGGGGGCGACGGCCCTGTCGGAAAGCGTGGCCTATGCTTCAGTCGCGGCGGGGCGATTGGCGACCGCGCCCTTCATCCTGCCCGAACGGCCGTTCCGCCTGTTGAGGCACAGGGAGCGGTATCGCAGTCGGGCCGGGGACGTGTTCGTGGAGGCGATGGGTTAGGGCCACTTCACCAGCGGCGGCATGGACGACAGGATCGACTCCACGTTCCCGCCGGTCTTCAGGCCGAACATGGTGCCGCGGTCATAGAGCAGGTTGAACTCGACATAGCGGCCGCGTCGGACCAGCTGCTCTTCGCGTTCCGCCGTCGTCCACGGCTCGGCCATCCGCGCGGCGACGATGCGGGGATAGATGTCCAGGAAGGCCAGGCCGATGTCGCGGGTGAAGGCGAAGTCGCGGTCATAGTCGCCGCTGTCGTGATGGTCGTAGAAGACGCCGCCTGTGCCGCGCGGCTCCTGGCGGTGAGGCAGATAGAAATATTCGTCGCACCAGGCCTTGTAACGGGCGTGCCAGTCGGGGTCGTGGGCGTCGCAGGCGGCCTTCATCGCGGCGTGGAAAGCCAGGGTGTCGGGGTGGTCCTGGCGCCGGTCCGCCATCAGCACAGGGGTCAGGTCGCCACCGCCCCCGAACCAATGTTTGGTCGTGGCGATGAAGCGGGTGTTCATATGAACCGCCGGCACGCGCGGGCTGACGGGATGGCAGATCAGGCTGATTCCGGTGGCGAAGAAACGGGGATCGACGTCGGCGCCCGGCACCGTCTTGGCGTAGTCGGCGGGAAAGGCCCCATGGACGGTCGAGACATGGACGCCGACCTTTTCGAACAGCCGACCGTGCATCATGCCCATCACGCCGCCGCCGCCCTCGGGGCGCTGCCAAGGCGTGCGGACGAAACGGCCCGGTTCGCCGGGGAACAGATCAGCGGGGGCGGCGTCCTCCAGCGCCTCGAAGGCGGCATGGATGCGGTCGCGCAGATGTTCGAACCAGGCGCGGGTCTCGACCTTCTTCAGGTCGAGCGGATCGGAGAAGGCGGCGTCGCTCATGCGTCGCTTGAACCACGTCGCGCGCGCGGCGTCATCCGAAGAGGTTGCCAGACGCGGCGCCCCTGCGCCTAATGGCCGCTCGCCGTTCGTCAGGAAGATCGCCCATGCGCCGCACCGCCCTCATCGTCTCCGCCGCTTTCGTTGCCCCCGTTCTCGTCGCTCTGGCTGGGGCCGCCCAGGCGCAGACGACCCAGGCGCAGAGGGGCGATAGCGTGGCGCGGGTCATGCAGATCCTGAAGACCACGCCCCTGATCGACGGGCACAACGACCTGCCTTGGGCGCTGCGTCAGCAGTATGGGAACGACGTCTATGCCGTGGACCTGACGCGCGACCTGTCGACCTCGACCAAACTGCATACCGATATCGCGCGCCTGCGGGCCGGCGGCGTGGGCGGTCAGTTCTGGTCCGTCTATGTGCCCGCCAGCCTTACGCCGCTGGAAGCGGTCGAGGAGACGTTCGAACAGATCGACACGGCCAAGCGCATCATCGCCGCCCACCCGGAAACCTTCGGCCTGGCGACCACGGCGGATCAGGTGGAGGCGGTGTTCAGGTCGGGGCGGATCGCCAGCCTGATCGGGATGGAGGGCGGCTATTCGATCGACGATTCCCTGGCCCTGCTGCGCGAATTCTACCGGGCCGGCGCCCGTTACATGACCCTGACCCACTCCAAGACCACGACCTGGGCCGACAGCGCGACCGACGCGCCCAAATGGGGCGGGCTCAGCCCCTTCGGCGAGGATGTGGTGCGCGAGATGAACCGACTGGGCATGATGGTGGACCTGAGCCATGTGTCCGAGGAGACGATGCTGGACGCCATGCGCGTGTCGGAGGCGCCGGTGATCTTTTCCCATTCCTCTGCAAGGGCGGTGACGGACCATCCGCGCAATGTGCCGGATCGGGTGCTGCGGATGATGCCCCAGGACGGCGGCATCGTGATGATCAACCTGGCGCCCGGCTTCGTGTCCGAGCGGGTGCGTGCCTGGAACGGCGCAAGGGCGGGTGAAGAGGCGCGGCTGAAAACGCTAAACCCCGGCGATCCTGGCGCGGTCGAGGCGGGTTTGAAAACCTGGGACGACGCCAACCCCACGCTCCAGGCGACCTTGGCCGACGTCGTGGCCCATATTCAGCACGTGCGGCAGGTGGCAGGCATCGACCATGTAGGCCTGGGCGCCGACTTCGATGGCATCGGCAGCCTGCCCGAGGGCATGGGCGGGGTGGACGCCTATCCGCGCATCCTGGCCGCCCTGATGGACGCCGGCTGGACCGAGACGGACATCCGCAAGATCGCCGGTGAAAACCTGTTGCGCGTGATGCGTGCGGTCGAAGTCGTGGCGACGTCGAAGGCGAACGACCGCCCCTCGCTGGCGCGGCCCGCCTCGGCGGGTCAGGGCTGATTTAAACCGCCGGTCTGACGCAGCCCCTCCCATAGGGCGATGCCGGCGGTGACCGAGAGGTTCAGAGAGCGGGCGGCGGGACGAAGCGGCACGACGACGCGGGCGGCGGCGGCGGCGTGGACATAGTCTGGCGCGCCCGCGCTCTCCTTGCCGAACAGCAGGGTGTCGTCGGGTTGGAAGACGAAGGCGTCCAGCGGCGTGGCGCCCTTGGTCGTCAGCAGCACCAGCCGTCCCGGCGGCCGGTCGACCTGAAACGTCGCCCAGTCGGCATGGCGGGTCATGTGCGACAGGGGGGCGTAATCCAGGGCGGCGCGCTTCATCGCGCGGTCGTCGAAGCGAAAGCCCGTGGGCTCGATGACGTGCAAATCGACCCCGAAACAGGCCGAGAGCCGGATGCAGGCGCCGACGTTCTGAGGAATGTCCGGTTGAAAAAGGGCGAGACGCATTCTAAGCCCGTTGATACGCGCGGCGAGGGGGTTTGTCGCGGTCTATTTGCGAGCGTTTCGCAAGAAACGTCAGCAACTTGCGTCAGAGGGGCGCAGGTCAGGGGCCGTGGGGAAAATCTCGCGTCGTTGGTTGGTTTGGCGCCGTGGCTGGGAGGCCCTTGGGCTTCTCCTGCGGCGATCGGGAGGTGGAAACTTGGCCGAATCGGTCGTGCATACCCAAGACGCTGGCAATCCCGAGGGCGGCGATCCCAATCGTCGCGACTTCATCTATATCGCTGCGGGCGCCGCAGCGGTCGGCGCCGGCGCAATGATCGCCTGGCCGCTGATCAATCAGATGAACCCCGCCGCCGACACCCTGGCCCTGGCCTCGATCGAGTTCGATCTGACCAAGGTGCAGGAAGGCCAGCAGGTCGTGATCAAATGGCAGGGCAAGCCGGTGTTCGTGCGTTACCGCACCCCGGCCGAACTGCAGCGCGTGATCGCCGACGACCACGCGCCGGGGCTGAAACAACCCCAGACGGACGCCGAGCGCACCAAGCCGGGGCATGAGAAATATCTGGTCGTCATCGGATCGTGCACCCACCTGGGCTGCGTTCCGACCTTCGGCGCGGGCGATTACGGCGGGTGGTTCTGCCCCTGCCACGGCTCGCACTACGACGCCTCCGGCCGAATCCGGAAGGGGCCCGCGCCCCTCAACCTGATCGTGCCGGACTACGATTATCTGTCCGACACCCGCGTCAAGATCGGCTGAGGACAAGGGGGGATCATGAGCGACCACGAGAGCACCTACGTCCCGAAAACGGGCGTCGAGAAATGGCTGGACAGCCGTCTGCCCATCATTCGCTTCGGCGCGGACTATATGTCCCTGCCGACACCCAGGAACCTGAACTACTGGTGGACCTTCGGCGGCATCCTGGCCCTGTGCCTGGTGACCCAGATCGTCACTGGCATCGTTCTGGCCATGCACTATACGCCCAACGTCGATCTAGCCTTCGCCTCGGTCGAGCGCATCATGCGCGACGTCAATGGCGGCTGGTTGATCCGCTACGTCCACGCCAACGGGGCGTCGATGTTCTTCATCGCCGTCTATCTGCATATGCTGCGCGGCCTCTACTACGGCTCATACAAGGCGCCGCGCGAGATGATCTGGATCATCGGCTGCGTGATCTTCTTCCTGATGATCGCCACCGCCTTCCTGGGCTACGTCCTGCCGTGGGGACAGATGTCCTTCTGGGGCGCAGAGGTGATCACCAATCTGATCGGGGCCATTCCCGGCATCGGGGAGCCGATCCTGATCTGGCTGCGCGGCGGGCCGGCGATCGACAATGCGACGCTGAACCGCTTCTTCTCGCTGCACTATCTGCTGCCGTTCGCCATCCTGGGCTGCGTCGTGCTGCACCTTTGGGCGCTGCACGCGGCGGGTCAGAACAACCCGGTCGGCATCCTGATCCCCAAGGATCGGGAGAAGAAGGATATGCTGCCCTTCCACCCCTATTTCACGGTCAAGGACGGGTTCGCGATCATCCTGTTCCTGATCCTGTTCGCCATCTTCGTCTTCTATCAGCCGAACGCCCTGGGCCACGCCGACAACTACATCCCGGCCAACCCGCTGCAGACGCCGGCGCACATCGTGCCCGAGTGGTATATGCTGCCCTTCTACGCCATCCTGCGCGCCATCCCGGACAAGTTCGGCGGCGTGGTGGCGATGTTCAGCGCCATCGGCGTGCTGTTCGTCCTGCCCTGGCTGGACACGTCCAAGGTGCGCTCCATGCGCTATCGCCCGACGATGCGGACCTTCTTCATCATCTTCCTGGTGGTGGGCGTGGGTCTGGGCTGGTGCGGCGGCCAACTGCCCGACGCCCATGTGATCGGCTCGTTCAAGACCTTCACCCTCTTCGACGGCGACCTGAACACCTATCTGTGGCTGACGCGCCTGTTCACCCTCTACTATTTCGTCTTCTTCCTGGTGATCATGCCCCTGGTGGGTCTGAAAGAGCAGCCGCTGCCCATCCCGGCGACCATTTCCGAGCCGGTGCTGACCGGCGCGGACGCCGTCGAGCAGAAGGGGTGAGGGGCATGACGATCGGAACCAAGACCATGTCGTTCAAGACGATCATCGCCTCGGCCGCTGTCGCCCTGGGCCTGATGGGCGCCGCCGCGCCCGCACTGGCCGCCGGGGGCGCCGCCCATCCGCGCTCGGGCGGGTTCAGCTTCGAGGGGCCTTTCGGAACCTATGACCAAGGCCAGCTGCAACGCGGCTACAAGGTCTATCACGAGGTCTGCTCGGCCTGTCACAGCATGAACCTGATGCACTATCGGAACTTGGGCGACCGTCACGGGCCGTTCTGGAATCCTAAATATCCGAACCCGAACGACAATCCGGTCGTGAAGGCGCTGGCCAAGGAAGTGCAAGTCCCGGACATCGACAGTGAGACGGGCGAGGCGATCCAGCGCGACGCCACTCCGGCCGACAAGTTCCGCAGCCCCTATCCCAACGCCACGGCCGCAGCGGCGGGCAATGGCGGCGCCGCGCCGCCCGACCTGTCGGTGATGGCCAAGGCCCGTCACGACGGCGCCAACTACATCTATTCGCTGCTGTCGGGCTATCGGACCCCGCCGGCGGACCTGACCATCCGCGAAGGCCAGCACTACAACCCCTATATGGCGGGCGACCTGACGCCGTTCATGCCCAAAGGCGCCCATGTGCCGGAAGGCGGCTTCATCGCCATGCCGCCGCCGCTGCAGAACGGTCAGGTCACCTATGACGACGGATCTCTCCAGACCGTCGATCAGTACGCCAAGGATGTGGCGGCCTTCATCGCCTGGACGTCTGAACCCAAGATGGTCGAACGCAAACAGGCCGGGTTCGGCGTGTTGATCTATCTGCTGGTCTTCGCCGGCTTGACCTACGCCGCCTACCGCCGCATCTGGAAGGGCGTCGCCCACTAATCGGCGTCATCCCACACCATCGCATCAGCCCGCCGAAGTTCGCTTCGGCGGGCTTTTCGTTTGCGACGATTGGCGCACGACATGGAATCGACACGATGGGTTTCGCCGCCTAGGGTCCGCCATCGTCATCGGCTGTGGGGCCTTCAAATCATGCGTCTTGTGTCTTCGTTCGCGGCGGTCCTGCTGGCCGGCGTCGCCCTGTCCGCCTGCGCCACTCCATCGGGAGGCCATGACGCGGCGATCGCGCCGGTCTTCGATGCGGCGCGAATCTCGCAGGACATCAAGACCCTATCGGACGACAGTTTCGAAGGGCGCGGCATCGCCACCCCGGCAGAGGAAAAGGTCGTCCGGTATCTGAGCGAAGGTTACGCCGCCGCCGGGTTCGAACCGGGCGGGCCGAACGGTCAGTGGACCCAGGATGTGATCCTGAACCGCTTCACCCAGTCGAACGTCCATGCCTCGCTGAAGCTGGGCGACTGGACCCTGCCGATGACGCAGGGACGCGAGGTCGCCATCTCGACCCGCCGCCCGGCCCAGCACGTCAGCCTTAGGGACGCGCCGCTGGTGTTCGTCGGCTATGGGATCAACGCGCCCGAGCGTCAGTGGAACGACTTCAAGGGCCAGGACCTGCACGGCAAGATCCTGGTCGTGCTGGTCAACGACGCTGATTTCGAGGAGCCGGCGCTGAACACCTTCGGCGGCAAGGCCATGACCTATTACGGCCGCTGGACCTATAAATATGAAGAGGCGGCGCGCCAGGGGGCGGCGGGCGTTCTGATCGTGCACGAGACGGCGCCGGCCTCCTATGGCTGGCAGACGGTGGCCAACTCCTGGGGCGTGCCGCAGTTCGACATCCTGCGCCAGAATGCGGCGGCCGAGCGCGTGGCGATGGAGGGCTGGATTCAGCGGGACGTGGCGGTCGATCTGTTCCGCCGCGCCGGCCTGGATTTCGAGGCCCTGAAGGTGCAGGCGCGCAGCCGTGACTTCCAGCCCGTCGCCCTGACCGGCGCGTCCTTCTCGACCGAGTTCGATGTGGCGACCAGCCAGGTCACCAGCCACAACGTCATCGCCCGCCTGCCGGGCACGACGCATCCCGACGAGACGGTGCTTTATACCGCCCACTGGGATCACATCGGCATGGGCGAGCCGGACGCCACGGGCGACCGCATATTCAACGGCGCGGTGGACAACGCCTCCGGCACGGCGGGCCTGCTGGAGCTGGCCCGTATGTTCGGCCAGGCCCCGCGCACCGAACGTTCCATCGTGATGATCAGCTTCACTGGCGAGGAAAGCGGCCTGCTGGGCTCGGAATACTACGCGGTGAACCCGGTCTATCCGCTGGCCAAGACGGTTGGCGGCTTCAACATGGATTCCATGAACGTCTATGGTCGCGTCACGGGCCTTGGGGTGACGGGATATGGTCAGTCCGACTTCGACGAGCGTCTGGCGGCGGCGATCCAACCGCAGGGGCGGACCCTGGTTCCCGATTACGAGAATGCGGCCGGCACCTACTATCGCTCCGACCACTTCCCCCTGGCCAAGCGCGGCGTGCCGATGGCCTATGCCGGCAGCCGGGGCGACTTCCGCGACGCGCCGATCGCCGAGCGTCAGGCGGCGCGGGCCGAGTACGGCGCCAAACGCTATCACCAGGCGGCGGACGAATGGTCGCCGGACTGGGACTATGGCGGCATGATCGAGGATTTGACGGTCTTCTACGACGTCGGTCGGTCCCTGGCTGACAGCCGCGACTGGCCGCAGTGGAAGTCCGGGTCGGAGTTCGGCCCGGTGCGCGCGACGACGGCGTCGGAACGGCGCTGATCTTTCATTGACCAACCAGGGGCGGGGAGGCATCCCCGCCCTTTCGCGTTTCCACGTTTCGAGTACGCCTGAATGATCCTTCGCCGTTCATCCTTCGTCGCCCTTGCGGCGCTTGTCCTGGCCGCCTGTGCGACAACGCCGGTCGCTGGTCCCGCCCCCCAGGCGGACGCCTTCGCCGTCGCTTCGGCCGCCACGCCGCAGTTCAGCGCGCAACGCCTGTCGGATCACATCAAATATCTGGCGTCGGATCAGATGGAGGGGCGGTTTCCCGGCCTGGTCGGCGAGCGGCTGACCCTGGCCTATCTGCAGGCCCAGTACGAGGCCATGGGGCTGGAGCCGGGCGGGCGCGACGGGTCGTGGCTGCAGCCGGTCGATTTGGTGCGGTTCACGCCCCAGCGGGCCCCGACGGCGGCCTGGACCGGCCTAGACGCGGCGCGCCATGTCCTGACGTCGGGCGAGGACATCACCTTGCGCGCCGGGGCCGCCGATCCGGTGGTGAAGATCGCCGGCGCGCCGCTGGTCTTCGCCGGCTATGGCATTTCCGGCCCGACCTGGGACGATTACGGCACGGCCGATCTGACCGGCAAGGTGGTGGTCGTGCTGCGCGGCCAGCCCGACAGCATGGGGGCGGACCCCAACTTCTACGGTTCCACCACCCATAAGATGCAGGAGGCGTTGAAGCGGGGCGCCGTCGGCGTCATCACGCTTCAGGATCAGGACGGCCGCTGGCGTCGGGCCGTCGGCGGGGCGGCTCGCCCGCAGATGACGATCAAGGGCGCCGAGGACGCGCGCTTCAACGGCGCGATCAATCTGGCGACCGCAACCGCCATCGGCGGCGCGCCGTTCGGGGCGGCCCTCGCCAAGGCCAAGGTCGGCGCGCTGGGCGGGACGGTCGATCTGGCCGCGCGGCTGGATGTCGACATCGCCGAAACCACCGAGGTCATCCATTCCAACAATCTGCTGGCCAAGATTCCCGGCACGGAACGGCCGGACGAGTACGTCTTCTATTCCGCCCACTGGGACCACGTCGGCAAGGCGCGTCAGCCGAACGCGGACGGCGACGACATCTTTAACGGCGCCTGGGACAATGCGTCGGGAACGGCGGGGCTGATCGAGATGGCGCGGGCGTTCAAGGCCGGACCGGCGCCGAAACGCACCGTCGTCTTCCTGCACGTCACGGCCGAGGAGCAGGGGCTGCTGGGTTCAGAGGCCTATGCCGCCGATCCGGTCTATCCGCTGGCCAAGACGGCGGCGGACATCAACATCGATATGCTGCCGTTCACGCCGGCGACGCGCGACGTGGCCATCTTCGGCATCGGCAAGTCGGAGCTGGAAGACACGCTGGCGCGGTTTGCGGAGGTGCAGGGGCGGGTGGTGACGGGCGACGGTTATCCGCAGGAGGGCTTCTACTACCGCTCGGATCATTTCAACTTCGCCGCAGGCGGGGTTCCGGCCCTGATGCCCTGGACCGGGCGTGATTTCGTGGAGGGCGGGATCGACGTCGGCAAGCCCTATTACGAGGGGCAGATGGAGCGCTACTATCACAAGCTGACCGACGAATGGCGCGCCGACTACGACTTCACGGCGGCGCTGCAAAACCTCGATTTATTGTATCGGTTGGGGCTGACGGTGGCTGACAGCGAAAGCTGGCCGGCTTGGAAACCGACCGCCGAGTTCAACCCCATCCGCGACCGCACGGCCGATCAACGGCGCTAGACCTCAGGCCGCGCCGAACGGGTAGGGGCTGACAGACTTCGACCAGTCATCGACGGCCAGTGGGCGGTCGATGGGGGCGGCGGCGCGTTCGGCGCAGGGGTGGCGGTGGCATAGACGACAGGCCGGGCCGATGGGGGTGATCTCGGGGTTCTGCAGGTCAATGCCGTGGGCATAGGCCAGGCGGTGGGCGTGGCGCAGTTCGCAGCCCAGGCCGATCGCCAGGTCGTGCGCTTCGCCGTAACCGTCGTGGCCCTGTCGGCTGACGGTCCGGGCGAAGGTGAACCAGCGGTTCCCCGGCTTGCCGTCCTGCGCAGGCGTCTCGATGATCTGGGTCACGATGCGACCCGGGGTGCGGAACGCCGAATGCAGTCGCCATCTCGGGCAGGCCCCACCGAAGCGCGAGAAGGGGAAGGCGCCCGCCGCATAACGTTTCGAGATATTGCCCGCCTGGTCGACCCGCATCAGAAAGAACGGCACGCCCCGCGCCGTGGGCCGCGACAGGGTGGTCAGCCGGTGGGCGGCCTGTTCGTAGCTGACGCCGAACCGGGCCTGAAGACGCGCCAGGTCATAGCCGCTGTCCTCGGCCGCGCGCTGAAACGCGGCGTAGGGCATCAGGGTCGCGGCGGCCAGGGTGTTGGTCAGTGCGACCTTCAGCAGAGATTGCGCAGCGGCGTCGGGCGCGCCAGAGGTCTGCACCATCTGATGCAGGGCCGGGCCGTGTTCGACCAGAGCCAGTTGATAGGCGATGGCGAAGGCGCGCGACGCCGGCCCCAGCGTTTCGGACAGCAGCAGGCGGCGGCGGTGCAGGTCGTAACGCCGCGTCCATTCCACCATGACCTCGGCCGGCAGGGTGCGGACGCCCAGATCGTGTTTCGCCGCCAGTCGATGGCGGGCGGCGGGCTCGAACCCGTCGGCGTGGACCGGGGCGTCGGCGGCCAAATGATCGGCCAGGGCCTCGCCCATCTGATCCAGTTCAGGGAAATGGTTGCCGCGCGCCTGAATGTATTCACGGACCCACTCGGCGGGACTGGTCTCGACCGGACCTTCGCCCGTTTCGGCGGCGATGCGCGCCTTGTCGCGACTGTCGTCGAACGCCTGGTAGAGCCGCAGCAGGGCGTCGGCGACGCCCGGCGCCTCTTCCAGCATCTGAACCAGTTCGTGGCGGGGCGCCGACAGGCCCTTGAACAGGGGGTCGGCCAGAATCTCGGACAGACGCGCCTCATCGGCGGCGCTGCCCTGGTTCAGGGCGCGCAGATCGACGTCATAGGTCTCGGCCAGTCGCAGCAGAAGCTGGGCTGAAACCGGGCGCTGGTTGCGTTCTATGTGGTTGAGATAGCTGGGCGAAACACCGAGATCCGCAGCCATCGCCGTCTGGGTCAGCGCCAGATCGCGGCGCAGCCGCTTCAGCCGGGCGCCGAGAAACAGTTTGCGGTCGGCGGCTGTCTCCATATCGGCATCGTGTCACAACGCGACCGATCATGCAAAGTCATGTTGTGACAAAGTGACTTCTATGCGGTCGGTGAGGCTGTGTCATTCGTGACTTCGGCGTGTTCTTGTCTCCGAGACGGCGGCCGCGGCCGCGCCCTTCGCAGAGACGAGTTCGATCATGACCACCTTCGCCGATCTGGTTCCTTCGCCCGCCGGCCGTTTCGACGGCATCGAGCGCCCCTATACGCCGCAAGACGTCCTGCGCCTGCGCGGCTCGGTGCCCGTCACCCACACCCTGGCCGAGCGCGGCGCCAATCGCCTGTGGCAACTGCTGCACGACGAGCCCTTCATCAACGCCCTGGGCGCCGTGACCGGCAATCAGGCGATGCAGATGGTCCGTGCGGGGCTGAAGGCCATCTATCTGTCGGGTTGGCAGGTCGCCGCCGACGCCAATACGGCCGGCGCCATGTACCCCGACCAGTCGCTGTATCCGGCCAACGCTGCCCCGGAACTGTGCCGCCGCATCAACCGCACCCTGCAGCGCGCCGACCAGATCGAGCACGCCGAAGGTGGGGCGAAACGCGACTGGTTCGCGCCTATCGTCGCCGACGCCGAGGCCGGTTTCGGCGGACCGCTGAACAGCTTCGAGATCATGAAGGCCTTCATCGAGGCGGGCGCTGCGGGCGTCCACTTTGAGGACCAGCTGGCGTCCGAGAAGAAATGCGGCCACTTGGGCGGCAAGGTTTTGATTCCGACCCAAGCGCATGAGCGCAATCTGGTCGCCGCGCGTCTGGCCGCCGACGTCATGGGCACGCCGACGATCACGGTCGCCCGCACCGACGCCGAAAGCGCCCAGCTGATCACCTCGGACATCGACGAGCGCGACCAGCCCTTCATCGACCGCGAGAACCGCACGCCGGAAGGCTTCTTCCGCCTGAAGGAAGGCACGGGTCTGGACCACTGCATCGCGCGCGGCCTGTCCTACGCCAATATCGCCGACCTGCTGTGGTGGGAAACCAGCCATCCCGATCTGGACGACGCCAAGAAGTTCGCCGAGGCCGTGCAGAAGAAGCATCCGGGCAAGCTGATGGCCTACAACTGCTCGCCGTCCTTCAACTGGAAGGCCAAGCTGGACGACGCCACCATCGCCAAGTTCCAGCGCGAGTTGGGGGCCATGGGCTACAAGTTCCAGTTCGTGACCCTGGCCGGCTTCCACGCCCTGAACAACTCGATGTTCGAGCTGGCCGACGGCTATCGCGACCACGGCATGGCTGCCTATTCGGAGCTGCAGCAGCGCGAGTTCGCCAATGAGGCGCGCGGCTATACCGCCACCCGCCACCAGCGCGAGGTCGGCACCGGCTATTTCGACCAAGTCGCTACGGTCATCTCCAACGGCACGTCTTCGACCACGGCGCTGAAGGACTCGACCGAAACCGCCCAGTTCACCCACGCGGCTTAAACAGGCCCCGTCTTATTCAGGAAAGAAACCGCACAAATGGAACCGCTGACTCGAACCGAAGCCATCATCGACTTCTGCCTGGCGCCCCTGGCGATGGACGCCGGCACGGAGGCCGAGCGCGAAGTGCGCCGTCGAATGACGCACGTGCTTCGCACCTATCAGGCCAAGGTCGCCAACCCGATCGCCGTGGACTTCTCCTCCATGCCGTCCCAGGTGATCAACGAGGCGGCGCACGGTTACGAATAGACCGCGTATCCCAAGAAAAAGGCCCGCCCCGGTCGCTGGGGGCGGGCCTTTCGCTGTCTCGGTTTACAAATCAGCGGGTCGTGGCCGGGCCGGTGTTGAGCGATTGGGTCGTGGTCGCCGGCGTGGTCGCGGTGGCCGGGGCAGGCGTCGGGGCCGGGGTGGTGACGGAGATCGGCGTGCGGACCGGTGCGCCGGTTTCCTGGGGGTCGCCCACGGTGATGGTGGTGATCTGGGTCGCCTCGGTGGCGCAGGTCGCCAGGTCGCGGGTGATGTGACGGCCCAGGCAGAAGATGTCCTCATAGCTGGGGCGCGAGGCGGCCAGGCACTGGAACAGCATAAGCTTGGACATATTCAGGCAGAACTCGCTGTTGGGCTCGTGCGTCAGGGCTTCGGTGTTGACCCGGGCCTCGTCTCCGCCGGCGCCCAAGGCGCCCAGGGCCGCGATGGCCAGCGAGCGCACGACCGACGGCGTGTAGGGCGGGCCCTTGCGCGAGCTTTCCACGGCCAGGCCCGTGCCGCTGTTGGCGGCGGTGAACAGCAGGGCCGCCTCCTGAGCCGAAGGCAGCATATCGACTTCGGACAGGTGTTTGGCGCCTTCCAGCCGAACCTCGCGGTTGGCGATGGGCGTGGTGGCCCAGCGGCGGCGCGGATCGCTTCGGCCCTGGATCGTATAGGCGTCCTGTTCGATGCCTTCGGCAATGGCGCGCATGGCCACAGCGTCCTTGCCGATGGTGCTGGCGATCAGGCCGGCGGCCGCGTCCGCGCCGGGCAGGGTGGCGGCATAGGCCGGATCGGCGACGATCTGGGCCACCATCCGCTGACGCTGGGCCGGATCGATCGCATACTGGCGAACGCCGGCGACGAACTCGGGCGACTGCATGGCGATCACGGCGCCATAGGCGATCAGACCGCGCGAAAGCTGTTCGGCGTCATAGGAGGCGCCCTTGCGGATCGCGGCCTGAATCGATTCCGCGTCGGGGAAGCCGCCGGGCTGGATCGTCCGCGCCTCGTTCAGGAAGGCGACGTAGATGGAGGCGGCGTCGGCGACGCCCTGGTTCAGGGCGATGGGCGGGGGCTGGCGTGCGGCCAGTTCGGCGGCGAGACGCTGAGCTTCCAGCTCGGCCTTCGACGGTCCGCTTTCGCAGCTTGCGAGTATGACAGCGGCGACGAGGGCCAGGGCGGAAACGCCGCGGCGCAGGGGGGCCGATTTCATGGGGAACATCCTCAAGGCGACAACGCGCGCAGAAAGCGCCAACACTATGGGCGCTTATAAGGCGTTCCGTATGGTTACCCGAGGGTTAATCGAACAGTTTGGAAACCGATTCCTCGTTGGCGATCCGTCGGATAGCCTCTCCGATCAACGGAGCCACGGAAACGGCGCGGATTTTCGAGCAGTTCAAAACTTCGTGGGGTTGTTCGATGGAATTCGTGATCACCAGCTCCTTCAACGGCCCGTCGCTGATGCGCTGGACGGCCGGACCTGACAGAACGCCGTGGCTGATGTAGGCCGAAACTTCGGTCGCACCCTGGTCGATCAGGGCCTTGGCCGCATTGACCAGGGTGCCGCCCGAATCGACGATGTCGTCGAACAGGATGCAGCGACGGCCCTGCACGTCGCCGATGATGTTCATCACCTCGCTCTCGCCCGCCTTGGGGCGACGCTTGTCGACGATGGCCAGGTCCGCGTTCAATCGGCTGGCCAGCGATCGGGCGCGCACCACGCCGCCGACGTCGGGCGAGACGATCATCAGGTCGTCGCCGCGGGCGTAGTTCTCGCGAATGTCCTGGGCCAGGACCGGGATGGCGACCAGATTGTCGGTGGGAATATCGAAGAAACCCTGAATCTGGCCGGCGTGCAGATCCATGGTCAGCACACGATCGGCGCCGGCGCGGGTGATCAGATTGGCCACCAGCTTGGCCGAGATCGGGGTGCGGCCGCCGGTCTTACGGTCCTGGCGGGCATAGCCGAAATAGGGAACGACCGCCGTGATCCGTCTGGCCGACGCCCGCACCAGGGCGTCGGTGATGATCAGCAGCTCCATCAGATTGTCGTTGGCGGGATAGGAGGTCGACTGAAGGATGAAGACATCCTCGCCGCGGACGTTCTCCTCGATGACGGCGAAGACTTCGTTGTCGGCGAACCGCTTAACCTGAGCCTTGGTCAGCGGCATATCCAGGTGGTCGGCGATCGCCTGGGACAGTGCGCGGTTGGAGTTGCCAGAGAGCAGCTTCATCGGCCGGTCATCCTTTCGCCGTCATCCGCCCCCCATGAACGGCGGTCGGTTGGCGCGCTCTTTACCAGCGGAGCCGGGCAGGGCAAGTCGTATGCAGAGATTTCCTCGGCATGGCGCGGCTCGGTCGCGGGTGCTAGAGATCGCCGCGTTGTTTCCGGGGGAGCGGGCCGTGCGCCTTCCTCCACACGTCATGGGGTCGTCGTTGTCCGCTTCTAAGTTCCGTTCCGGCATGGTGCTGATGGCCGCGGCGCTCGCCGCTGTGACGATTTCAGGTTGTTCGGGAAAGAATCGCCCGCGCCTGGCCTATGAGGAACGTCCGGTCGAGGCCCTGTACAACACCGGCTATGAACGCCTGCAGCAGCACCGCTGGTCCGACGCCGTCGACTATTTCCAGGAAGTCGAACGCCAACACCCCTATTCCGACTGGGCCCGGCGCGCGATCCTGATGCAGGTCTACGCCTATTATCAGAACAACAATTACGCCGACGCCATCGCGGCGTCGGACCGGTTCATCCAGCTTTTCCCGGGCAATCCGTCGGCGGCCTACGCCTTCTATATGAAGGCCGTCTGCAACTTCGAGCAGATCACGGACGTGGGGCGTGACCAGGGTTACGCCACCGCCGCCCTGGCCGGTCTGAAGGATGTGGCCCGTCGCTATCCGGGCACCCCCTACGCCTCGGACGCCGCCGTCAAGATCGACATGGTCAACGACCAGCTGGCCGGCAAGGAAATGAACATCGGCCGCTATTATCAGCGCGCCAATCAGCCCCTGGCCGCCCTGAACCGCTACAAGTCGGTCATCGCCAATCCCGATTATCAGCGCACCTCGCACACGCCCGAGGCGCTTTATCGTCTGGTCGAGGTCAATCTGCAGCTGGGCCTGAAGGAAGAGGCCACGCGCAACGGCGCGGTCCTGGGCTTCAACTATCCCGGCAGCCCCTGGTACGCCGAGGCCTACGCCCTGCTGACCGAAAACGGCCAGACGCCGGACAAGGCGCCGGAAGCCAAGCGTGAAAGCTGGCTGCGCCGGATCATCCCGGGCTGATCGAGACCGGGTCGCGCATCGGGCGTCGATTCCTGATTTGTTCTTTGATCCGTCGCGCTAGACTGGCGACGATGTCGAATCGCGTGCGCCCATGCTGACTGCTCTTTCCATCCGCGACGTGGTGCTGGTGGACGTGCTCGATCTTGAGGTCGAGTCTGGCCTGACCGTACTGACCGGCGAGACAGGGGCGGGCAAGTCGATCATTCTGGACGCCTTGGGCCTGGCGCTGGGCGGTCGGGGCGATGCGGGCCTGGTCAGGCACGGCGCCAAACAGGCGGTGGCGACTGCGGTGTTCTCGGCGCCCGACGACCCCGATCTTCTGGCCCTGATCGCCGAAAAGGGTTTCGAGGCGACGCCGGGCGAGGACCTGATCCTGCGAAGGGTGCTGGGCGCCGATGGCCGCAGCCGCGCCTACGTCAACGATCAGCCGGCGGGGGTTACGGCCCTGCGTGAGATCGGCGCGGCCCTGGTCGAGGTGCATGGACAGCATGAGACGGTAGGCCTGCTGGACTGGCGCACACATCGCGGCGCGCTGGACGCCTATGGCGGGCTTCAGCCGCAGTTGGCGGCGGTGGCTGCGGCTGCGACAAGGCTGAAGGCCGCAGAGGCGAAGCTGGCGGATCTGAAGGCGCAGGCTGCGGATGCCGCCGCGCGGCTGGAAGAGATCAGCCTGAACCTGTTCGAACTGGATGCGCTGGATCCGCGCGCGGACGAGGAAACCGAACTGGCCGGCGAACGCGCCCTCCTGGGCGCATCGGAAAAGGCCATCGCCGACCTGGCCGACGCCCGCACCCAGTTGGGCGGGGACAAGCTGAGCCAGAAGTTGGGCGCGGCCCTGCGCGCCGTCGAACACGCCCGACAGCGGGCCGGGCAGGCGGGCGCCGAGGGCGATCACCCCGTGATCCAGAAACTGTCCGCTGCGGTCGATGCGATTGACCGCACCATGGTCGAGGCGGCCGAGGCGGTCGCCGCCGTTGACGCCGCCGCCGACGCCTTCGATTACGAACCCGGCCGGCTGGACAAGGCCGAGGAGCGGTTGTTCGCCCTGCGCGCCGCCGCCCGCAAGCTGAACACCACCGTCGACGCCCTGCCGTCGCTGCGCGTGCGCCTTCGCGAACAGTTGCGTCTGATCGAGGACGGCGAGGAGGCTCTGACACAGGCGGGGCGCGAGGCGGCCGAGGCGGCCGAATCCTACGATCTGGCGGCCGAGTTCCTGACGTCGGCGCGGGAGGCGGCGGCCGACCGGCTGACCGCCGCCGTCATGGCCGAGCTGACGCCGTTGAAGTTGGAGCGCGCGCGATTCCGCGTGGCGCTGGAACGGATCGAAGGGCGGCGCGGGCCGGAGGGGCTGGAAACCGTTCGTTTCCAGATCGCCACCAACGCCGGCGCCGACTTCGGCCCGCTGGACGCCATTGCTTCGGGGGGCGAACTGGCGCGCTTCGCCCTGGCCATGAAGGCCGCCCTGGCCAGCCGCGAGGATGTGCGCCAGCCGGTGATGATCTTCGACGAGGTGGATCAGGGTGTGGGCGGCGCGGTCGCCGAGGCGGTGGGTTCGCGCCTGAAACGCCTTTCGAACGGCGCCCAGGTCCTGGTCGTGACCCACAGCCCGCAGGTCGCGGCGCGCGGCCACGCCCACTGGAAGGTCAAGAAGGCCGATGCGCCGTCCGAAACCGGCTTGACGACCACGACCACCGTCGTCGCCCTGGACGACCACCATCGCCGCGAAGAGATCGCACGGATGCTGTCGGGCGCCGCCATCACCGACGAGGCGAGAGCGGCGGCGCGCGCCTTGATCGGTTGATCGGGCCACGGCGTTCCAAGGTAACGTTAAAGTAGGCAAGCCGGGCGCATGAGGGGGGCTGGTCAGTCCCCCGGGTTCCCGTGTCGATGAACGAAAGTCAGCGTCTCTCCAGTCTTCGGTCCCTGCACGCGGTCGGGGCGGCGCCCAATGCGACGATCGATGCAGCGGCGCGTCTGGCAGCAGACCTTCTGTCCTGTCCCATCGCGCTGGTGACCCTGCTGGACGAAGACACCCAATGGTTCCGCGCCAACATCGGCATGGGCGGCTGCTCGATGCCGCGAAGCGAGTCTTTCTGCACCCACGCGCTGAATCTGCCGGCCCACGAGGTCGTGGTGGTCGAGGATGCATTGAGCGACGACCGCTTTCGCGACAACCCCTATGTGCTGGGCGATCCGCATATCCGCTTCTACGCCGGGGCCTTGCTGACGGGCTCGGACGGGGCGAACTACGGCACGCTTTGCGTGATCGACACCAAGGCCAGACCGCGTCCCGACGATGCGGCTCTGGAGCGTCTGCGGACCCTGGCGCGACTGGTGGTCGGGGAACTGGAACGCGGGCGCGCCGAGCGTCAGCGCGACGAACAGAACCATATGCTGGACATGGCCGAAGGCCTGTCTGGCGTGGGCCACTGGCGCGTGGACATGATCGATCAGACGGTGTTCTGGTCCCGTGAGGTCTATGCCATCCACGGCCTGTCGCCCGAAACCTTCAAACCCGATTTCGAAACGGCTTCCGGCTTCTATCCCAGTGCCGACCGGGCGCGGCTGGAACAGGCGTGGCGTAAGACGCTGGGGGGCGCCGGTCCCTTCGAGCTTGATCTTTGCATCCATCGTCAGGACGGCGTGACACGCCAGATCGTCACCAAGGGTGCGGCCGAGTTTCTGCCCGATGGAACGCCGCTGGCCATGTTCGGCGTCTTCCAGGACGTCACGGACCAGCGCGCCGCCACCGACGTGCTGGCGCGCAGTCACGCCAGGTTCAAGTTGCTGGCCGACAACGCCGCCGACGTCATCGCGCGCATTCAGCTGGATGGCCGTTCCAACTATGTGTCTCCGGCGATCGAACGCCTGCTGGGTTGGAAGCCGCATGAGATGGCGGGCAGGACGGCCAACAGCTTTGTCCATCCCGAAGACCACGCGCATTTGGCCGACACCTTCGCGCAGATGGCGCGCGGACGGGGCGCGGCGACGCTGGAACATCGTCTGGTGCATCGCGACGGCCATGCGATCTGGTGCGAGACCCGGATGCGGTTGGTCCGCGACGACACCGGCCGGCCCGTGGAAACGGTGGTCGTCATCCGCAATATCTCACGCCGCAAGGCGCTGGAGGCCGAGCTGCTGCTGGCGCGCGCCGAGGCCGAGGCCGCCGCCGCCGTGAAGGCCGAGTTCCTGGCGAACATGAGCCATGAACTGCGGACGCCGCTGACCAGCATCATCGGTTTCACCGGGCTGACGCTGGAGCAGGATCTGCCCGACGTGGTTCGCAGCTACGTCGGTCGCGTTGACAACGCCGGGCGCGCCCTCTTGTGCACGGTCAACGACATTCTGGACTTCTCGAAGCTGGAGGCGGGTCAGGTCGCCATTCGCCCCGAGCCGACCGATCTGGAAACCCTGGCGCGTTCGACCCTTGACCTGTTCACGCCTCAGGCCGGCGCCAAGGATCTGCGTCTGGATCTGGAGCTGCACTTGGAGACAGGCCGCACGTCGGTCGTCGCCGACCCTGATCGCCTGCGCCAGATCCTGCTGAACCTGATCGGCAACGCCGTGAAGTTCACGCGCCAGGGCGGCGTGCGCCTGGTGGTGCGCTGGGATGCGGACGAAGAGCGACTGCGTGTGGCGGTTCACGACACGGGCGAGGGTATTGCGGCGACCAAGCTGGACCGGCTGTTCCGTCGTTTCTCTCAGGTGGACGGTTCAAACACCCGCACGCACGGCGGCACGGGGCTGGGGCTGGCGATCTGCAAGGGGCTGGTCGAGGCGATGGACGGCGTCATCGGCGCCGACAGCGTCGAGGGCGAGGGCAGCGTCTTCTGGTTCGAGATGCCCGCCCCGGCGGCAGACCAGCAGGTCGCAGCCGGCGCTACCCCGATGAGCGGCGCCGACGTAGGCGGGCTGCGTGTGCTGGTGGCGGACGATCATCCCGCGAACCGCGAACTGGCCCGCGCCTTCCTGAGCGGTATGGGGGCGGAGGTCGAGGATGCGACGGATGGAGGCGAAGCCGTCAGGCGTGCCGAAAGCGGCGCTTACGACGTGATCCTGATGGATCTGCGAATGCCCGGGATGGGCGGGGCGGAGGCGCTGCGCCTGATCCGGGCCGGGGCGGGCCCGAACCAACGGACGCCGATTCTGGCCTATACCGCCGATGCCGGAGAGGGTGTGGAGACCGATCTTCTGAGCCAGGGGTTCTGTGGCGTGGTGTCCAAGCCTGTCGGAGCCGAAGCCCTGATCCGCGCCGTATCCGACGCGGTTCAGAACGTGGCGGCGAAGGCGGCCGCCTGATCGCGGCTGTCAGGCCCCCAGGATCCAGCCTTCTTCCTGTTCGACCTGTTCGATCAGTTCGGGCGTCGCGGTCTTGGGCGGGGCGAAGGCCTTGGCCAGGTCGCCGGCGTCGTCCATCCGCGCCAGGGCCTCGGCGGTGGTGCGGACCTGGGCCTGGTCCTTGAACTCGCCCGGTTCGGGTTTGGTCTCGTGCATCGAGGGCCAGACCTCGACAATCAGGGCCGACAGAGGCTCAACATCGTCGGGGGTCAGTTCACGCCAGCCGGTGCCGAAGGGCCAGACGGCGCCGGAGGGGCCGAGGCTTTCCAGCAGGCGACGCACGGCCGGGATGCCGACCAGGGTCTGACCACCCACCGCGCCGGCGCCGTGCATCTGCCACACGCTCTTGGGCTGGAGCCGGCCCTTGCGGACGGCGTCCTCCGTGGCGCGAAACTCGGGGATGTCGGCCCCGGCGCCGGCCCGTTCTTCAGATTTTGGGGGCTTGGTCGTGGTCAGCCAGCGCTGGGCCTGTTTGGCCGGGGCGCCCCACAGGGGCCAGGCTTCGTCGGTCATCAGCCGGTTCATCTTGGCCGCGACCTGATAGCGGTTGTTGGTGTTGTCGGCCTTGTCGACGATGTTGGAGGCGACGAATTTCCACATCAGTCGCCACGGGGCCTGCCCGGACGTTCCGTCCAGCTTCAGCCGCGCGGCCGTGCCGACGGGATAGCCGAAGTTGAAGTCCAGCCCGACCAGCACCCGGTCACCGCGCTTCCTGTGCTCGGCCAGAATAGACGCCAGCAGGGCTTCGCCCTCGGCGCGCGTGGCGACGTTGTGCGTCTCGGTATAGAGGCGGAACCGGACGTCGCGCTTGGCCACGCCGATCCACAGGGAGGTATCTCCCAGTTTCTTGGTTTCGGCGGCGGTCCAGTCGGCGACGACATAGGCGTCGAAAAGGCGGGCCAAGGCGGCCTCCCACAAAAGGCGTGTCAGTACGAATGAGTGCGGGCTTCTACCGCCCCCGCGCGACAATCGCAAAGGGGCCGATTGTCTCCGTCAGCCCTTCAGCAGGGCTTCCAGATGCGACAGCCAGCGTCGGCCCAGTCGCAGCGCCTCGCCCGGCGAACCTGTCTGGGCGGGCAGGGCGGCGTCCCACAGGGCCAGTTCGAACTCGGGATGACGCGCGTCGGCGAACATCAGACGCAGCACCACCTGTTCGGCGTCGGGAGCCAGAACGTCCAGCGACTTTCGCGCCTCGCCGCGCCGGATGCGGGCGACGACATGACCGTCCACGATGATTTCGCCGCCCTCCACCTCGTCGAAGCCATAGGCCAGGCCGTGGGCGCCGTTGGCCCACAGGACCACCACCTGTTCGACCTCGAAGTTGAGGGCGCAGGCCCGACCCTCGCCCGGCGACAGGGCCTCCACCTCGGGCGCGGCGCCCAGCGCCTTCAGCATGGCGCGACGCAGGCGCCGGGGCGGCTCCATCCACCACGACAGCGCGAGGGCCAGGGTCGTCAGCAGGGCCGCCGCCAGGGCGATCAGCAGACCCACCCGCAAGGCGTCGGCCATCGGCGTCAGGCCTCCTCGTCGTTGGCAAGATCGATCTCGACCACGACGGGGACATGGTCGCTGGGTTTTTCCATGTCGCGGGCGTCGCGGTGGGTCTCGATCCCTCGGAAACGGTCTGCGGCCTGGGGCGACAGCAGGGCGAAATCGATGCGGATACCGTGATCGCGCTGCCAGGCGCCGGCCTGATAATCCCAGAAGGTGTAGGTTCCGGCCGGTTCGCCGCCCATCTCGTGGGCGTCGGCCAGACCCAGGTTCTTCAATGCGCGGAAAGCCTGGCGGCTCTGGGGCTGGAACAGGGCGTCGTCGGTCCAGGCGGCGGGGTTTTTCGCGTCCTCGGCTTCGGGAATGACGTTGTAGTCGCCGCACAGGGCCAGTGGCTCCTCGAACGCCAGCAAATCGCGCGCGTGGCGATGCAGTCGCTCGAACCAGGCCAGTTTATATGCGAACTTCTCGGTCCCGATCGGATTGCCGTTGGGCAGATAGATCGCGCCGACGCGGATGGGCCGGGGCGCCTCGATCAGCGCTTCGATATAGCGGGCCTGTTCGTCCGCGTCGTCGCCGGGCAGGCCGCGCCGGATGTCGGACAGCGGATATTTCGAAAGCAGGGCGACGCCGTTGTAGCTCTTCTGCCCGTGGGTCTCGACATTGTAGCCCAGGCTTTCGAATGCCTCGCGCGGGAACTTCTCGTCCACGCATTTGATCTCCTGGAAACAGGCGACGTCGGGGGAGGCCTGCTCCAGCCAGGCCAACACGGTGGGCAGGCGGGCGTTGACCGAGTTCACGTTCCAGGTGGCGATGCGCATGAGGCGAAGGCTAGGCTGCGTCTCGATTTTGGAAAAGAGCATCGTTCAAAAAGAAAAAAAGGGCCGCCGGATCGTCCGGCGGCCCTTTTTTAGCCTGCGGGTGCCTTATGGACGACCGCCGTTAGGTGTCGGCGCAGCAGCCGGCGCGGTGGTCAGCTTGCAGCCGCCGCCGATCTGCTGAGCTGTGGCGCAGGGATAGATTTGCTGAACGACGTTTTCGGTATTCAGGCGGGCGATGACGCCATCGGCGCCGTCGCATTTGGCTTCATAAAAGACGCCGTTGGCGTTCTGGCCCATCAGTCGTGCTTCGGTGACGTTGCAGGACGACGCTTCCGAACCTGCTAGAAGGGTCTTCACGAACGCAGCGTTTTCGGCCGATGTGGTGAAGTCGCAGACCCCACGCTCCGCGACGACCTGAATGCAGGGTGTCTTAGTCCACGCAGTGCCATTCTGCTTGATCCAATAGCCGGGACCATCAGAACAACCGATTTCGTACACAATGCCGCCGTCACTCGAACGGCCGCGAATTGTCGTTTGATCGACTGCGCAGGGCACGCCAGCGTCTGCCGCGTATTGGCGCATAAACTTCTGAGTATCGGTATTTGCTGCGATAGAGCATTGAGGGCCAACCTCGGCGGCAGGGTTTGCTGACCGTGCAGTTGCAGCGGAATGAGCCAAAACCAGGCAACTCGTCAGTTCAGGCGGCGTCTTGGTTTCCAAGATGTAGCCGGGCGCCGCGCCACAGGCCACTTCGTAGATCGTCGTGTTGGTCGCCGTCTTTCCCAGCAGCTTGGCTTCGCTGACCTGACAAGCGGTCGTCGTCAGATTTATTTGTTCCTGAGCAGCGGCCAGAATTTGTTCTGGTGTCGGCGCGGGGGGTGTTCTCTGACGCGCGGGTTGCCGCGAAGCGGCTGCACGGGTTTGACCTTCCCTGACTTCAGGTCGGTCGTTCGCGTCGCGTTGCTGCGCCGCTACCGGCGAAATCGTGAAGGCGGTGAACAGAAGCGCCGCGAGTGCGGCGGCGAGGCGGGACTTCATGGAAACACCTTGGGTTTCTGAATGCAGGGGCGCTTCGTGGCGGTGTATTTGGGCGGGGTCAAGGCAGGTGTGGACGGCGGTTCGCGGAGCAGGCTAAGTATCCGCGCGTTTCGATTGGAGACTGACTTGGCTGATGGAACGGCGCCGACGAAGGCAACGAAGGATGCGCGAGGGCTGACCTATCCGTTCGACACCGCCCCCGCGCCCGGCGAGGCGGTGGAGGTGGCGCCTGGGGTTCTGTGGTTGCGGTTCGCCCTGCCGTTCCAACTGGACCATGTGAACGTCCATGCCGTGCGTGACGGTGACGGATGGGCGCTGGTGGACACCGGCCTGAAGATACCAGACGCGATCCAGGCTTGGGAGACGGCGCTGGCCGGCTCGCTGCAGGGACGGCCGATCACGCGGCTGATCTGCACCCATATGCACCCCGATCACATCGGCCTCGCCGGCTGGCTTTGCGAGCGGTCTGGCGCGGCGCTTTGGATGTCGCGGCTGGAATATGTGTCGGCGCGTATGCTGATGGCCGAGGAGGCGGGCGACGCGCCGGAAGACGGCGCACGGTTCTTTCGCGCCGCAGGCTGGACCGAAGATCAGATCGAAAGGTGGCGCGGCGATTACGGCGGGTTCGGCAAGGGCGTCGCTCCGCTGCCGCGCAGCTATCGCCGTCTGGCCGAGGGCGACACGGTCCGTATCGGCGACGATGACTGGAGCGTGGTCGTCGGTTCGGGCCACAGTCCCGAACACGTCTGCCTGTGGCGTCGGGCGGACGACGTCGTTCTGGCGGGCGATCAGATTTTGCCGCGTATCTCGTCCAATGTCTCGGTCTGGCCGACCGAGCCGATGGCCGACCCGCTGGGCGACTGGATGGGCTCGCTGGATCGGCTGCACACGCTGTTGCCCGACACAGCCCTGGTCCTGCCTGGACATGGATTGCCCTTCTACGGCGTGCACGCGCGACTGGAGGCGTTGAAACGCGGACATGAGACGGCGCTGAAACGTCTTGAACGGACGTTGCGTCAACCGTCTAGGGTGATCGACGCCTTCCCGGCCGTCTTCGGTCGGGCGGTCGGCGATGGGGTGTTGGGCATGGCCACAGGCGAGGCCCAGGCGCACCTGAACTATCTGGAACGACGTGGGCGCGCCCGGCGCACGCGAGACGAGAACGGCGTCGACTGGTGGACCGCCGTCGCACAGGACGAGGAAACGAAATGAGCGAGCCTATCCGCACCGAACTGGCCGACGGCGTCCTGACCGTGACGCTGGACCGGGCCGACAAGAAGAACGCCATCACCCAGGCCATGTATTCCGCCCTGGCCGAGGCGACCGAGCGGGCGCGGACCGACGATGCGGTTCGGGTGCTGCTGCTGCGGGGCGAGGGCGACAGTTTTTCGGCGGGCAACGACATCGGCGACTTCATCACCCTGGGTTCACAGGGCGCGGGTCCGGCCGATATGCCGGTGTTCCGGTTCCTGAAAGCCCTGGCCGATCTGGACAAGCCGGCGGTGGCGGCGGTCAAGGGACGGGCGGTCGGCATCGGCCTGACCATGCTGTTGCACTGCGATCTGGTGGTGGTGGCCGAGGACGCCCTGCTGTCCGTGCCCTTCGTCAATCTGGCCCTTGCGCCCGAGGCGGCGTCCAGCCTGTTGCTGCCGGCGGTGATCGGTCATCAGCGGGCCTTCGAACTGTTCGCGCTGGGAGAGCCGCTGGATGGCCGCACGGCCCTGGCCTGGGGCATCGCCAACCGGGCGGTGCCGGCCGATCAAGTCGAGGCGACGGCGGCGGATCTGGCGGCCAAGGTCGCCGCCCGCGCGCCCAATTCGATCCGCAAGACCAAGCGCCTGATGCGCGACGCGGAAGGCCTATGGTCGCTGATGCAGCGCGAGGGCGACGCCTTCGGCTCGCAGATGCGAAGCCCCGAGGCGATGGAGGCCTTCACCGCCTTCACCCAGAAACGCGCGCCGGACTTTTCGAAGGTCGGCTGACCGTCACACGACCGCGCCTTGATTTGGCGCGGCTTTGCTTCTAGGTGCGCGCCCCATGTCGCACGCCTTGGCAATGCCGGTGATCAACAGCCGTATCGAAGCCGAAACCTCGGCCGACGCCGAAGGCGTGGAGGCGCTGGTGATGGGGGCCTTCGGGCCGGGGCGGTTCGCCAAGACCGCCGAGCGTCTGCGTGAAGGCTCGCAACCCACTGCGGGCTTCGTCGCGCGTCGCGATGGGCGGGTGATCGGTTCAGTTCGGCTGTGGCCCATCCTGGCGGGCGATACGCCCGCGCTGTTCCTGGGACCGATCGCGGTGGATGCGAACCGACGCAGCGACGGCCTGGGCGCCGATCTGGTCGAGGCCTGCCTAGATCACGCGCGCAGCCTGGGGGCGGCGGTCGGAGGCGTGCTGCTGGTCGGCGACAGGGCCTATTTCGAACGGTTCGGCTTCGTTCCGGCACCTGACGCCGTTCTTCCCGGACCAGTGGATCGTCGGCGCATTCTGTGGCTGGCGACCCGCGTCGAACAGGTCGCCGGACCCGTCCGCATCGCCCGCTGAGGTTTTTGCGCTGGATCAAGGCGCGCCGAACCGACAGGGCGCATCACGCCCCGGACGCCAAGAAGCGGCCGCATCAGGCGGCCTGGACGTCGGGGATAACCGAAGTGAAAGCCTATAAGTTCGCCACCCTGGTCGCCATCGCCGCCGCCGCCGTCGGCACGCCGGTCCTGGCCCAAAGCGCGGCGGCCGACGCCGCCTGGACCGCGCCGCGCGCCGGCGACTGGATCGTCAACGGCCGTGTGACCGATGTCTTTTCCCAGGCCGACGACGCCATCACCACGGCCGCCGGCGCTGACAGCGGGCTGCACGTCGATGTGGGCGACAGCGTCATGCCGACCCTGGGCTTCACCTATTTTCTGACCGATCACCTGGCGGTCGAGGCCATTCTGGGCGCGACCCAGCACGAAATCCGCGCCCAGGGCGGCACGACCGACGTGGCGGTTCACGAAACCTGGGTGCTGCCGCCGGTGGTGACCCTGCAATATCGCCCGCTGACCGAAGGCCGCTTCAGCCCCTATGTCGGGGCTGGCGTGAACTACATGGTCTTCTTCGACGGCAAGGATAAGAACGCGTTCAAGGTCAAGCTGGACGACGGTTTCGGCTATGCCCTGCAGGCCGGCGCCGACATCGGCGTCAAAGGGCCGTGGAGCCTGAACGTCGACGTCAAGAAGGTCTGGTTCAACACCGACGCCGACATCAACGACGGCGCGCTGAAAAGCGACGTGAACCTGGACCCCTGGGTCGTGTCCGTCGGGTTCGGTCGCAAGTTCTGACCGCTCGACGCCGTGAGTATAGACGCGCTGGACAGGTGACGAACTGCTCCGGCGCGCCTAAGTTTTCGTCATGGCTGACGCGGCATCGAAAAACGGACTGAACGCTCTGGCCCAGGCGGCGAAACAGGCGCCGGGCCGGGGCCTGCCGCCGGTTCATCTGTGGAGCCCCGCGCATTGCGGCGAGATCGACATCGTCATCCGCCGCGATGGGGTCTGGATGCACGAGGGATCGCCTATCGGCCGCAGGACTTTGGTGCGGTTGTTCTCGACCGTTCTGCGAAAGGATCCCGACGGCTATCATCTGGTCACGCCGGTCGAGAAGATGAAGATCCGGGTCGAAGACCTGCCTTTCAGAGCGGTGGCGCTGGGTCGCGAGGGTGACGACCTGATCTTCACCACCGACGTCGGCGACGAGGTTCGGGCCGGCGCCGAGGACGCCATCGTGGTGGAAACGGATCCTGTGACGGGCGAACCGGCGCCCCGCATTCATGTGCGCCGCGATCTGTGGGCGCGGATCGCGCGGCCGGTCTTCTACGAACTGGTGGAGATGGCCGAGGAGGTCGATGGCCAACTGGTCGTCCGCTCGGGCGGGCAAGGCTTCTCGCTGGGAGCCGTGGCATGAGCCTGGACACGCTGAAGACGCGTCTGACCCAGAGGCTGGCGCCCGTCGACAGTTGGCAGCCGGGGGTGAAGCCGGGCCGATCCGATTACGACCTGAACCCCGGCAGCGCACGGGCTGCGGGCGAGCTGCGGCCGGCGGCGGTGCTGATCCCCGTGGTGGCCCGGCCCGAAGGGGCGACGGTTCTGCTGACGCGGCGGGCGGACACCCTGGCACGGCATACCGGCCAGATCGCCTTCCCCGGCGGGCGACTTGATCCCGGAGAGAACGCGGTCCAGGCCGCCCTGCGCGAGGCGGACGAGGAGGTGGCCCTGAACCCCGCCGCCGTCCAGGTGCTGGGCCTGTCGGACGCCTATGAAACCGGCACGGGGTTTCTGGTGACGCCGGTGATCGGGTGGCTGGACGCGGCGCCGGTCGTGACGCCGTCGCCGGACGAGGTCGCCGAGGTGTTCGAGACGCCTTGGGATTTCCTGATGGACGCCGCCAACCACCGCCGGGACTTCTATGATCTGGACGAGGGGTTGCGACGCTGGTTCTGGGCCATGCCCTGGGGCGAACGCTATATCTGGGGCGTGACGGCGGGCATTCTGAAAGGGCTGCACGTGCGGCTGTACGGCGACGCGCCGGACGCCGCCTCGGTCGAGGACGCCGCATGAGCGTTTCGATGCGCGGCCAGCCCTGGCTGGAGGCGTCGGCCACGCGCGCTGTGATGGGGGCGCTGGAGACGGCGGGCGGGCCTGGCTGCGCGCGGTTCGTGGGCGGCTGCGTCAGAAACAGCCTGCTGGACCAGCCCGTCGACGACATCGACATCGCCACGGTCCTGACGCCCGATCAGACGATGGCGGCGCTGAAAGCCGTCGGGCTGAAGGCCGTGCCGACCGGGGTGGAGCATGGCACGGTGACGGCGGTGTCGGAACGCCGACCCTATGAGATCACCACCCTGCGCCGAGACGTGGAGACAGACGGCCGTCGCGCCGTGGTCGCCTTTACGGACGACTGGGCGCAAGACGCGGCGCGGCGCGACTTCCGCTTGAACGCCCTTTACGCCGACGCGAGCGGGACCATTTTCGATCCGACCGGCGGGGCTCTGGCCGACGCGGCGGCCGGGCGGATCGTCTTCGTGGGCGAGGCCGAGACGCGCATCCGAGAGGATTATCTACGGATCCTGCGCTTCTTCCGGTTTTACGCCTGGTACGGACGCGGCGCGCCGGACGCACGAGGACTGGCGGCCTGTGCGGCGCTGAAGGCGGGCATGGCGCGACTGTCGGCCGAGCGGGTGTCCAAGGAACTGCTGAAACTGCTGGCCGCGCCTGATCCGCGACCGGCGGTGCAGGCCATGAAAGAGGCGGGGGTGCTGGCTCAGGTGCTGCCGCAGGTTCAGCCGCTGACGCTGTTTGAGGCCCTGTGCGACGTGACGACCGATCCGGTGCTGAGGCTGTCGGCGCTGTTGCCGGCCGATGCGACGGCGGTTGCAGAAATCTCGGGCGATTTGCGCTTGTCCAACGTCCAGCGCAATCGGCTGACGGCGGCGGTGGCGGAGGGGCCGGTCGTGACGCCGGACATGGGCGTCGTCCAGGCGCGCGCGGCCCTTTATCGACTTGGGCGCAGCGCGTTCGAGGATCGACTGGCCCGTGGAGAGGCCCTAAATCGTGGCGACGGCGCGCGCTTGCGTCGGCTGGCGGCGGACTGGACGCCGCCCCGCCTGCCCGTCAACGGGCGCGATCTGGCGCGTCTGGGCGTGGCGCCCGGACCGGAGACGGGTCGGCTGCTCAAGGCGTTCGAACAAGGCTGGATCGCCGAAGACTTCCCGACCGAGGATCACGAGGCGCGGTTGCAGGCCCTTATCGCGCAGCGAGGGTGAACTCGGTGACGACCGGGCGGTGGTCCGAGCCGGTGGCCAGACCCAGGCGGCGCGTGATCAGGGCCAGATCGGGCGAGCGATAGACCTGGTCGATGGTGATGCCGGCGAAGGCGGGGGCCTGGCTGGGCCAGGTGCCGGGCCAGCCGGGCGCGGGGATCAGGTTCATGTCCGCCTGGATCTGTTTGCCGATCCGGGCGGTGGAGACGCTGTTGAAATCGCCGGCGGCGATGACCGGATTGTCGGGGGCGGCCAGACGGCGCTCGGTCAGGGCCATGACCTGGGTGATCTGGCCCCATTGGAACTGATAGGGCCACGGCCGGGTCAGGTGCACGGCGAAGACGTTGATCGGGCCGATGGGCGTCTGCACCACGGCCCCGGCGGCGCTGAGGCCGTCCGCGCGGTCGGGCAGGCGCTGGACGATGGGATAGCGCGAGGCGACGATGGACTGGGCATGGTCGCCCGGCCCGCGCATCCGGCCGACGGCGGTGCGATGGGGATAGCCGGCCAGTAGTTCGTCGATACGCCCGGCCGGGGCGTCGCCCACCTCGACCAACACCAGGATGTCGGCGTCGGCGGCGACGATGGAGCGTCGCATGGCCTCCACATCGGTGTTGAAGACCCACAGATTGGCCGAATACAGCCGCACGATCGGCTGGTCGGGAACGGGTGCGCCGCGTGGCGGCGTCCACTGCGGCCAGGCCGCAACGGTCAGAATCAGACAGGCGATGGCGCCCACGACGCTGGCGGGCCATAGCCGCAGCAGCAGACAGACGGCCGTCGCCGCCACGGCCGTCAGCAGGGCTGGGGCGGGGAACTGCGCCAGTATGTCCACCCAGCGGTGACCGATGCCGCTGAGGGCCGCGACGCCGAACGTGGCCAATCCCGCCAGGGCCAGGATCGCCAACCCATTCGCCATCGTCTTGAACAGGGTCATCGGCGCACCGACCTTTCGGATTGAACAAGGACGCGTCGCCCTGCGTTAAGGCGACGCTTGGAGGGCGATATGGCCGCACGGTCAATCCGCGATATCGAAAACATCTGGTCCAATGTCGAGGGCGTCAAGAAGCTGTCCGACCGTGTCATCGGCATCGGCCCGTTCGGCATGGGGCTGGATGCGCTGCTGACCTGGGTGCCGGTGGTGGGCACGACCTATACGGTCGGCACGGGCGGCTGGCTGATGTTTCAGGCCGTGCGAGCCAGGGCGACGCCGGCGACCCTGGCGCGGATGGGCGCCTATATGGCTTTCGACGCGGCGACGGGCACGGTGCCCATCGCCGGGGATCTGGTCGACACCTTCTTCCCCGGCCAACTGATGGCGGCGCGGGCGCTGCAAAAACATATCGAAAGCACCCACTGGGTCGAGGACAGCGAGGCCAAGGCCCGCGCCAGCGGCGACCACGACCGCCATGAGGCCAAGGTCCAAGCGGACAAGGGCTTGAAGCGGATCGTCTATCTGCACGATTGAAAAAGGGATGGCTGGAAATGGCTCTCCGTCCTATCGGCCGTGGTGAAGTCGTGTGAAACCAGCAGCTTGAGCGTGGACAGCGACCATCTTCCGGCCTGGGGCGCCGGCGCGGCCATCCTGATCTCCGAAGACAACGGAGATTTTCATGAGCGACGACTTCAGCGCGCGTCTGGCCCTGCCTTATCTGGCGGCGGGGCAGATGCAGAAACACGTGACCCTGAACACGGCCCTGACCCGGCTGGACGCCCTGGTGCAGACGGCGGTGGTCAGTCGCACGACGCAGATGCAGCCCGCCCAGCCGAACGAGGGCGACCTCTATATCCTGCCAGCTGACGTCGAGGGCGCGGCCTGGGCCGGACAGGCGGCCGGCGTTCTGATGCGGTTCGAGGCCGGCGGCTGGAGCGCCGTGGCCACGGCGCCGGGGCTGGTGGTTTTGGTGCTCGATGCACCGGCGCTGTGGGTGCGCGAACAGGCGGGCTGGACGCCGCTGGGCGCACGCCTGGATCAGGTGCAGGGCCTGACGCGGCTGGGCCTTGGAACCACGGCGGACGCCGCCAATCCCTTGTCGGCCAAGCTGAACGCCGCCCTGTTCACGGCCTGCGGCGCGGCGGAAGGCGGCGACGGCGATCTGCGGCTGACCTTCAACAAGGAGACAGCGGGCGATGTTCTGTCCCTGCTGTTCCAGAGCGGATACGCCGCCCGCGCAGAACTGGGTCTGATCGGCGACGACGATCTGGGTCTGAAGACCTGCGACGAGGCCGGCGTCTGGCGCTCGGTCCTGCGGGTGGACCGATCCACCGGCCGTGTCGCCTTCGACCACGGCGCCTCGCGTCGTGAGACGACGCTGATCACCGCCGACGCCGATTACAGCCCGCCCGCCTGGGCGCGCTGGATTTCGGTGGACTGTCTGGGCGGCGGCGGGGCGGGCGGGGCAGGCCTGGCTGGGCCGGCCGGCTCGGCGCGGTTCGGCGG
>CAUPWX010000018.1:0-84075 GCA_963515305.1 uncultured Brevundimonas sp. | reverse complement strand
CGCCCAGGGCCAGCCGTGCGCCCGCGGCGCCGGCCATGGCCACGCCGCCGACCGCCAGGCCTGTGCCGATGGCGGCGCCGGCGCTCAGTTGAGGCGCGCCGGACACCAGGCCCGATGCGATGCCCGGTCCGAAAATGGAAAGGCCGGTCAGGGTCAGGGCGGCCAGGGTGATGGCCAGCACATCCTCGAGCGCCGGCGGCTGTCCGGAGAAATCGTTGACGAAGGTGTCGAACATCGTGGAGCCGATGCCGACGATCACGGCCAGGACCAGCACCTTCACGCCGGAGGCCACCACATTGCCGAGCACGCGCTCGGCCAGGAAAGCGGTCTTTCCGAACAGCCCGAAGGGGATGAGCACGAAGCCCGCCAGGCTCGTCAGCTTGAACTCGATAAGGGTCACGAAGAGCTGGATCGCCATGATGAAAAAGGCGATCAGAACGATCAGGAAGGCCGTCATCAGGATGGCGATCTGGACGAAATTCTCGAAGAAGCCAGGGAAGCCCGACATCTCGGCGGCGGACTCCAGCATGGGGCGGCCGGCGGCTATGCCGGCCTGGGCGAGCTTGCCCGGACGCAGGAAATCCGCGCTCGACATTCCCGATCCGGACGCCTTCAGGCCGAGGCCGGCGAAGCTGGCGAAGACGATTTCCGACAGACGTTGGAAATTGCCGATCAGGAAGGCGAAGAAGCCGACGAAGAGGGTCTTCTTGACCAGGCGGGCGAGCACATCGTCCGACGGCCCCCACGCCCAGAACAACGCCGCGAGGGTCACGTCAATGACGATCAGGGTGGTGGCGAGGAAGGCCACCTCTCCGCCCAGCAGGCCGAAGCCGCCGTCGATGTAGCGGCTGAAGACCTCGAAGAACCGGTCGATGACGCCGGAATCGGTCATGGCCGGTCTCCTGTGCCGAAGAAGCGGCGGCGGCTGTCCGCCCAGGCCGCATGGCAGGCCGGATCGGCGCCGGCCGCCTCGCCGAGATTGCGGCACCGGATCAGTTCAGCCGATCCGCCGGGCGCGACGCGCGGTGTCTCCGGCTTCGGCGGTTGCGCGCCCTGGCTCGCCAACAGAGCGGCGCCGATGGCGACGACGACCAGCACGAGGGTGGCCACGCCGAGCGGGTCGCGACGGAACAGCGCCCTCATTGGCCCGGGTCGCCCATGAACCGCCGGAAGCGCGCCTGGGCGTCCGCGCGGGCGGCCGCGCGATCCGCGGCGTCGAGGGCGTCGGCGCGCCCCTGGGCGGCGACCAGCGCGGTCAGTTCGACCAGTTGGGCGGACTGCAGGCCCAGGAGTTGGTTGCCGGCCTGGGCTGCCTGCAGCGCGCCCGTCGCCCCCTGACTGGCGCCCACGAGCCGGTCGAGCTCCTGACGCGTCGCGCCCAGTCCCTCGACGACGCCGGCCTGCAGGCGCATGGCGTCTTCAAGGCCTGCGACCGACGAACGCCATCGGTCACGCGCGCGCGCGACGAGATCGCGGTCCGAGGCCGACATCGGCGCCGTGCCGTATCGGCCGTCAAAGGCCGCCTCGATCTCGCGCACGTCATAGGCCAGGGTCTGGGCCTCGGCGAGCAGAGCGCGAGTGCGCTCCACCTGACCCTGAAGCGTCTGCAGGGAGGAATAGGGCAGGCTTTCCAGATTGCGCGCCTGGTTCATCAGGGACGCGGCCTCGTTCTGCAGCGACTGGATCTGGTTATTGATCTGCTCGAGCGCGCGGGCGGCCTGGATGACGTTCTGAATGTGGTTGGTGGGATCGTAGACGGCGAGTTGGGCCTGGGCGGGTCCGCTCAGGGCCAGAAGGCCGGCGGCGACAGCGGCGGGAAAAAGGGCGCGCAGGCGAAGGCGGGTCATGAGGGAGCTCCAGGCGATAAGGGCGTCAGGGCGGGCAGAAGGTCCGCGGCCCAGGCCAGGCCGCGATGGCGCAGCCATGCGTCCGCGAAGCCGGCGGGGCCGGCCGTCTCGAGCAGGGTGCGGATGGCGGTCTGGTCGGCGGCGGACGAGGCGGCGCAGAAGGCCAGGGCGACCGGGCCAAGGCCCAGTTCGAACATTCGGTCGCCGGCCCGGGACTGGCAGTAGTAGTCGCGCTTGGGCGTCGCTTGGGCGAGGAGATGGATCTGGCGGTCGTTGAGGCCGAAGCGCCGGTAGACGGCGGCGATCTGCGGCTCCCTGGCCCGGGCGTTCGGCAGGAACAGTCGGGTCAGACAGCTCTCGATGATGGCCGGGGCGATCGGGCTGTTTTCAATGTCGGCGAGCGACTGGGTTGCGAAAACGACCGACGCATTCTTCTTGCGAAGGGTCTTCAGCCATTCGCGCAACTGGGCCCCGAAGTCCGGGTCGTCGAGCGCCAGCCAGCCTTCGTCGACGAGGATCATTGTGGGGCGGCCGTCCAGCCGCGCCTCGATCCGGTGAAACAGATGGGCCAGCACCGCCGGAGCGGCGGCCGAGCCGATCAGGCCTTCGGTCTCGAAGGCCTGGACCGATCCGGTCCCGAGATGTTCGTGATCGCCGTCGAGCAGCCGTCCCCAGGGCCCGCTCAGGGTGAAGGGGGCGATGGCGCGCTTCACAGCGGCGCTCTGGACCAGGGCGGCGAAGCCGGACAGCGTCCGTTCCGACGCAGGCGCGCCCGCCAGACTGGTCAGGGCCGACCAGATCTGGTCCTTGGTCTCGGGGTCCACGGGCACGCCTTCCCGGGCCAGCAGGGCGACCAGCCAGGCCTGGGCCCAGGCGCGCTCGCCCGGATCGTCGATCCCCTCGAGCGGCTGCAGGGTGAGGCCGCCCGCCTCGCCGGAAAGGGCCTGGCCGAGATCATGGAAGTCCCCGCCCATGGCCAGGGCGGCCGCGCGGATCGAGCCGCCGTAATCGAAGGCGAACACCTGGGCCGCGGGATAGCGGCGGAACTGCAGGGCCATCAGGGCGAGCAGGACGCTCTTGCCGGCGCCGGTCGGTCCGACCATCAGGGTATGGCCGACATCCCCGACATGATGGGAAAAGCGGAAGGGTGTCGCCCCGTCCGTCCGGGCGTGGAACAGCGGCGGCCCACCCAGGTGGGGGTTCCAGTCCGGGCCGGCCCAAACCGCCGACATGGGCATGATATGGGCGAGGTTGAGGGTCGAGATCGGCGGGGTCCGGACATTGGCGTAGACGTGGCCGGGCAGACCCCCCAGCCAGGCCTCGACGGCGTTGAGACTCTCGGCGATGCAGGTGAAATCTCGCCCCTGAACCACCTTTTCCGCCTGCCGCAATTTCGCGTCGGCGACGGCGGGATCGGCGTCCCAGACGGTCAGGGTCGCCGTGACCAGGGCGTAGCCGACGCCGTCGGCCCCGAGGTCCTGAAGCGCCAGATCGGCGTCGGCGGCCTTGTTGCCGGCGTCGGTGTCGACCAGGGCGGAGGCCTCATTGGTCATCACCTCCTTGAGGAGGGCGGCGATGGATTTGCGTTTGGCGAACCATTGGCGCCGGATACGCCCGAGCAGGCTTGCGGCCTCGGTCTTGTCCAGGCAGATCGCGCGCGTCGTCCAGCGGTAGTCGAAGGCCAGGCGGTTGAGTTCGTCGAGGATGCCCGGCCAGGTCGAGGTCGGAAACCCGATCACCGTCAGCACCCGAAGGTGGGCCTCGCCGAGGCGCGGCTCCAGCCCGCCGATCAGCGGCTTGTCCGCCAGCAGCGCGTCCAGGTGCATCGGCGTCTCGGGCAGGCGCACCACATGCCGTTCGGTGGAGACAGTGGCGTGAAGGAACGTGAGCGTCGCTTCATCGCCGAGCCACGCCGCCAGCGGCATCAGGCCTTCGATCAGGGCGAGCAGCCGATCGGTCCGGTCGACGAAACCGCGGACCTGGGCCGGCCAGTCCGCGCCCTTTTCCGCCCCGCCCTCATAGAGCCAGCGCGCGGCGCGTCCGCGGTCCTCCGCAGGCGGGAGCCAGACGAAGGTCAGGTGGAAGGCGCTTTCGTAATGCGCCTTCTCCGCCTGGAAATCGGCGCGGCGTTCGGCGTCGACGAGCCCCGAAACCGGGTCGGGAAAGACGCTTTCCGGATAGGCGGCGGAGGCGTGTCTCTGGGCCTCCACGAAAATGGCCCAGCCTGAACCGAGGCGTCGGAGGGCGTTGTTGAGCCGACCGGCGACCCCGGCCAATTCAGCATTGGCCGACGAATCCAGGTCGGGGCCGCGGAAGCGGGCGGTGCGCTGCAGAGCGCCGTCCTTGTTGAGCACGACGCCGGGCGCGACCAGCGCGGCCCACGGGAGGAAATCGGCGAGTTGTCGCGGCCGGGCGCGGTATTCCTGAAGCGAGAACATGGTCAGACGTCCAGAAGGGCGGGCAGGCGCAGGTGGCGTCGGGCCACCTCGACGAAGTCCGGGTCCCGGCGCGCGGCCAGGACGCCGAGGGCATGGCCGACGATCCAGATCGCCACCCCGGCGAGCCAGAGTCTCAGGCCGAGGCCCAGCGCCGCGGCCAAGGTGCCGTTGACGAGGGCCAGGGCGCGCGGCGCGCCGGCCAGCAGGATCGGCTCGACGAGGGCGCGGTGGACCGGAGCGACGAAATCCTCGGGGATCGGATCGGCCATCAGACCAGCGCGCCGCCGCCGAAGGAGAAGAAGCTGAGGAAGAAGGAACTGGCCGCGAAGGCGATCGACAGGCCGAAGACGATCTGGATGAGCCGACGCGCCCCGCCGGAGGTGTCGCCGAAGGCCAGGGTCAGGCCGGTGACGATGATGATCATCACGGCGATGATCTTGGCGACCGGCCCCTCGATGGATTCCAGGATGGACTGAAGCGGCGCCTCCCAGGGCATGGAGGAGCCTCCCGCGAGGGCGGGAGACGCGGCGGCGACGGCGAGCGCCAGGACGGCGACGGAAAGGGTGTGGCGGCGAACGGGGGTCATGGAGAGCTCCAGCGGGGGTGAAGGGATCAGGCGGCGATCGGGGAGAGGCGGTAGCGGCCGTCAGGGTCCAGGCCGTCGACTGAGGCCAGTTCGACCAGGCGTCGCGCCGCGCCCCGCCCCGACAGGACGGCGACGAGGTTGACGGTTTCGGCGATGAGGGCGCGCGGCGGCACGAGGACCGCCTCCTGAATGAGTTGCTCGAGGCGGTTCAGCGCGCCCTGGGCCGAGCCGGCGTGCAGGGTGCCGACCCCGCCGGGGTGGCCCGTGCCCCACGCCTTCACCAGATCGAGCGCCTCGGCGCCGCGCACTTCGCCGATCGGAATCCGGTCCGGACGCAGTCTCAGGGCGGACCGCACCAGATCGGTCAGGGTCACGGCCCCGTCGCGGGTGCGCAGGGCGACGGTGTTGGGCGCCGCGCACTGGAGTTCGCGGGTGTCCTCGATCAGGATGATCCGGTCCTCGCCCCCGGCCAGTTCGGCGAGCAGGGCGTTGACCAGGGTGGTCTTGCCGCTGGAGGTGCCGCCCGCTACCAGGATGTTGCGCCGAGCCGCGACGGCCGCGCGCAGGGCCGTCGCCTGATCGGCCCGCATGATTCCGGAGGCCACATAGTCGTCGAGGGTGAAGACGGCGACGGCGGGCTTGCGGATGGCGAAGGCGGGCGCGCGCACGATGGGCGGCAGGAGCCCCTCGAACCGCTCCCCGGTTTCGGGCAGTTCCGCCGAAATCCGCGGGCGGGCCTCGTCGACCTCCAGACCGACATGGTGGGCGACCAGGCGGATCACCCGCTCTCCCTCTGCCGGGTCCAGACGATGGGGCGTCAGTTCCAGCCCGCCCGCCAGTCGGTCCAGCCAGATCCGGCCGTCCGGGTTGAGCATCACCTCGACGACATCCGGGTCGGACAGGGCGTCCAGAAGCGCCGGCCCGAAGGCCGTGCGGAGCATCCTGAGGGTGCGGGCTTGGGTGGTCATCGCAGTCCCGTCGGGGGTTTGAGGATCGACGGGCGATCCGGACGGGGGCGACAAGAGAACCGCAAATCGGGGGACTTCAACACCGACGACGGCGTAGTAGGGTCCTGTCGTAGAAAGACAGGCGATCGGCGGGATGACGGATTTCTTCGACCTCGGGGACGATGAACAACGCGTCCTGGACGCCCTGCGGGCGCTCCTGCGCGAAACCGGCCTCGACCCTTATCTCGATCTCCGGACGCCCGATCGGGCCAGCCGCGCGGGCGGCGTCCTTCTGGTGCTGAACCGCGCCGAACGTCTGCTCGAGGAGTTGCGGGATCTCGACGAAGGCGTGGCGGCCGCGGGCGAGTGGGAGGCGGTGGTCTTCAAAACCGACCCGGACCTGCTCGGCCTCTACAAGGCCGACGCCAGGGCTCCGGCCGTCCTCGCGGACGATGCGTCGGGGCGCGGCGCGACCGTGATGGACCGCGCCCGTGACGCGACGCGACGCGAGGCCGTCGTCCGCGCCCTTGTTTCGATCGGAGACCTGCGCCGTGCCGTCCGCATCCAAGGCTGACCTGCTCGACGCGATCCGCGCCGCCCTGCACGGCGTGGTCCATTCGGGCTATGGAACCGCCGACGTCCTCGACGACATCTACGAGGCCTATGTCTGGACCCGGGTGCTCGAGGCGGCCCGTCGCCTGGGCTCGGCGGTCAGCTATTCCACGCCGGCCGGCCATGCGCCGACCACCCTGTTGCTGCGACGGGGCCCGGGCGTGATCTACAGCTCAGCCCCCTTCACCTTCGCGGTCCTGTCGAAGCGGGGCCGGCCGACGCTCGAGGTTCATCTCGGCGTGATGGTGACGGGGCGTTCCGGGGTCGCTCATGAGTGTGATGTTCTGGTGCTGACCGAGGCCGCGGCCCAGGCGGCCCGGAATGCGGGGACCCATCCGACCTATCGCGAGGTCGTGCTGCAGGCCGAGTGCAAATTCTACACGGGCGACCTGCCGCTGGGCCTCGCTCGCGGCATGCGCGGTCTGTCGGCCGACTGCAGTCTGGGCGGCCTGGGCGGTCTGGTCACGAACGCGACGAGATCCGTCAGCGTGGGCCAACTGATCCTGCACAACCGGCTCTTCTACAACCCCCGCCTCACGCCCGCCTATCGGATGGAGGTGCGGAAGCTGGATCGAAGGCTAGAGCATCGTCTGCGCCGCTGGTCCTGACCGGACCGGGCGGCGCCGCGTCGCCCGATGACAGGCCCTCCAGTTCGAGCGCGATCTCGCGTGTGAAGGATCGTCCGGACGCCAACCGTCGTCCCAGGTTCTCGATGAAGCGCTCATACCGCTCCTGCCCCCTGGCCCGCGCGGTCGCCTGGGCCGCGTCCGGCAGAGCGGGCGTCGCCGCCATCCAGGTCCGGACGAACAGGGCCAGCATTTCCACGGCGACCTCGAGATCGCGTTCAAGCCGATCGGCATGGCGGTTGAGGCGATCCAGCCGCCGGCCCAGCGCCGCCTCCTGCTGTTGTGCGGCGTCCGGTGTGAGGAAGCTGGCGATCGCCGCCTCGGCCACGGTCGACTTGGGCACGCCGCGGCGCCGCGCCTGGGCGACGAGACGTTCGAGCAGGTCGGGGGTGAGATAGACCGTCAGGAAGGGCTTCTTCATCGCCGGGGTCTCACAGGGCGATGCCGTCATCGGGGTCGAGCGCGGCCTGTCGGGCGATCCGCCGGATCCGCGCTTCGAGCTCGCCGTCCACGCCCTGGACGGCGTCGTCATCGTCGAGGTCCGGCTCGGGTCCGTCCTCCGCCGTCCCGGCGAGGACCGGCTCGCTCGCGGCCAGGTCCGGTGCGTCCGGATCCGGCTCACGGCGCAGGCCGCCGTCGTCATCGAGGTCATCGGGCTGACGGAGTGGCGCTGGCCCGTCGGCGCTGACGGCGGCCCACGGACTGACGACGGCGGCGCCCGCGATCACGCCGCGCGCGGACGGCGCGGGCAGGATGCGGTTCTGGAGCTGGGGATCCGCGTAATAGCGCGCCTTTCTGACCCGCAGCGGCGCACAACCCGACGCCAGCACCAGGGCGTCGGTCGACGGCAGTTGCATCACCTCGCCCGGAGTCAGGAGCGGCCGCGCAGTCTCCTGTCGAGAGACCATCAAATGACCGAGCCAGGGCGACAGGCGATGGCCGGCGTAGTTCCGCATGGCCCTCAGTTCGGTCGCCGTGCCCAGGGTTTCGGAAATCCGCTTGGCGGTGCGCTCGTCGTTGGTCGCGAAGGCGACCCGAACATGGCAGTTGTCGAGAATCGCGTTGTTCGGTCCATAGGCCTTCTCGATCTGGTTCAGGCTCTGGGCGATGAGAAAGGCCTTGAGGCCGTACCCGGCCATGAAGGCCAGGGCGGTCTCGAAGAAGTCGAGCCGTCCCAGCGCTGGAAACTCGTCCAGCAGCATCAGCAGACGGCGGCGTCCGGAACGCGCCTGGAGATCCTCGGTCAGGCGTCGTCCGATCTGGTTGAGGATCAGCCGGATCAGGGGCTTGGTGCGGCTGATGTCGGAGGGCGGCACGACGAGATAGAGGGAGACCGGCCGATCGCCGTCGACCAGATCGCCGATGCGCCAGTCACAGCGTCCCGTCACCGCCGCGACCACGGGGTCGCGATAGAGGCCGAGAAAGCTCATGGCGGTGGACAGGACGCCGGACCGCTCGTTCTCGCTCTTGTTCAGGAGTTCGCGCGCCGCCGCGGCAATCACTGGATGGGGACGACCGTCGCGGTGGGGCGTGGTCATCATGCGCCGCAAGGTGGCTTCGATCGGGCGTTCCGGATCCGACAGGAAGGCGGCGACGCCGGCGAGGGTCTTGTCCGGCTCGGCGTGAAGCACGTGGAGAATGGCGCCGACCAGCAGGGCGTGGCTGGTCTTCTCCCAGTGGTTCCGGCGCTCCAGCGCGCCTTCCGGATCCACCAGGATGTCGGCGATGTTCTGCACGTCCCGCACTTCCAGGGGCCCCGGCCGCACCTCCATCAGGGGATTGTAGGCGGCGCTGCCGGCGTCGGTGGGATCGAACATCAGGACGGGTCCGAAGCGCGCCCGCCAGCCCGCGGTCAGGGACCAGTTCTCGCCCTTGATGTCATGGATCAGGGCCGAGCCGCCCCAGGTCAGCAGGGTCGGGACGACCAGGCCCACGCCCTTGCCGGACCGGGTGGGGGCGAAGCACAGCACATGCTCGGGCCCGTCGTGGCGAAGATAGCGCCCCTTCAGTTCGCCGAGCAGGACGCCGTCCTCGCCCAGAAGGCCGGCCGCCTTCGCATCCTGCACCTCACCCCATCGCGCGGTCCCATAGGTGGTGGCCGAAGCCGCCTCTCGCGAGCGCCAGACGGCCAGGGCGATGGAGGCGGAGATGGCGGCCAGGCCGGAGCCCGCTGCGATCGCCCCGCCTTCCAGAAAGCTTCGCGGCGCATAGGCCTCATAGGAGAACCACCACAGGAACAGGCTCGGCGGCGCATAGACGGGATGGCCGGAAACCTCGAACCAGGGCGCGCCGAGCGCCGGCTGATAGGCGAGCCGCCAGGCCGTCCATTGGGTGGCGCCCCAGACGCCTGTGAGGATGAGGCCGAACACCAGGCCGATCTGGCTCCAGAGAATTCTTCCGGCGGACATGAGCAGGTTCCTTTCAAGGACGGTCAGCGACCAGGGCCGCGCGCGGGGCGCCAGGCGATCTCGCCGCCGGGCCCGGACAGGCCCGTCACCGATCGCCCGCGTGAGGTTTCGAGGGACGGCCGCCAGGGCGCGAGGCTGAAGCCGAGGCCGTCGTCGATCATGGCGAAACGGCCGGAGGCCAGATCCAGGCGTCGGCAATAGACGCCGGACACGTCGTCGCCCTCGCGGATCGGCCGGAAGGTCAGGCCGGTGCGGGCCTCAATCTTTTCCGCCGCAGCTCTGAGGTCCCGCGCCTTCAGCGTCTCCAGAAGATCGGACGCGAAGCGCGCGCCGCCGCGACGACGTTCAGCCAGTCCCTTGCCGACGAGGTGATCGATGCGCGCCTCCCGCGCCGCTGCGACCTCGTCGGCGAACCCGCCGGCGGGTTCAACCGGCCTTGGGTCCAGCAAACGCCGGTCCAGCCAGGTCGCGCCCCGCGCCTGGATCTGATCGCGGAGCGCCAGATCCGACACGGTGACCGTCATCGGATGGGGCCCGCGCGACGGCGGGCTCGCGCGCACCAGGGCGTCGACACGCGGCTCAGGCGCTCCGGCGTCGGACAGGGTGATATGACGCAGCCGACCGTCCAGACCGTCGATGATCGCGAACCCCGTGCCCTTGAGTTCGTCATCCAGGCCCCGCGCGAGCACGCGGCCGACAACCACAACGGACAGGGGCGCGGTCGTCCATTGTTCGGGCGCCCGCGCCACGCCCCGGGCCTCGAGCGCGGCGGCGAGGCGCCCGGCCACTTCCGCGTCGCGCGCCATGGCCTCCAGCCGCGGTCCCAAGTCGGGCTGAAGGCGCCACCGACCGATCCCCTCCGGCGTCGCCAGTCCGAACCGCTCCAGGGTGCGAAGACGCTCCGCCAGCGGACGGAGGAGATCGGCGTCCGCCACGCCGCCCGTGCGCCGCAGGTCGATGCGGCGCTGCGGGTCCGCGTGACGGTCGAGCATGCGGTCCAGTCGCGTCCGGCGCTCCGCCCCGACCTCCCTCATCAGGGCGGCGGCCCGCTCCTGCCGTCCGGGCGGGCCGAGTTCAAGATCCGCCAGGGCCTCGGCGCGCGCCCTGACACCCCGGCTGATGTAGTCCCGGCTGATCACCAGATCCGAGCCATCCTCCAACTGTCCGCGCAAGACGACGTGGATGTGGGGGTGGGCCGTGTTCCAGTGATCGACCGCGACCCAGTCGAGCGGGGCGCCCAGGTCCGCCTCGATCCCGGCCATAAGGTCCCGCGTATAGGCGCGCAGATCCGTCAGCTCGCGCGCGTCCTCGGGCGAGACGATGAAGCGGAAATGATGGCGGTCATCACCCGCGCGCTGCGCGAAGGCGGAACCGTCCGCCCAGTCGGACCGGGCGTCGAACAGTCGTCCTGGTTCGCCGTCCCGCGTCACCCCGTCCCGCTGAAGATAACCGATGTGGGCGCCGAGCCCGCCCGCGCTGCGTCGAACGACCCGGGCCTTGACCACGACCTGTCGTCGCGCGCCGCCGGCCTGCAGTCCCCTGACGAGGGCGGCGCGGCCACGGCCGAAGGCGCCGACACGCGCGCCTCCCACCGCCCGCCCTGTGCGCGAGGCTCCGCCGGCCCGGGCGACGGCGATCCGAACCTGGCTCAGCGCCGTGCCCATGTCCGAGCCTGAACGGGCCCGGATGCGGCCGGTACGGATGCGCAGATCGTCGTCCCGGGTCATCTGACGGTCGAAAAGGCACGAATTCCGGCGCGTTTTCCGAGCCTTCGGCGCCGGCACAAGGTGCGAGCCGAAAACACGCCTTGTCGCAGGTCTCTGAAAACACGAGTGAAACGTCCCTCCCGCCCCCGCCGCGCCTTGCGGCTTTTATCTTGCCCTCTCTTCCCCTGGCTCATCGGAAGGCTCATTCGCGCTCGCCGCCTTCTTCGGGCGCGGGTGCGGAGAGGCGGACAAACAGCCTGCCGGCGAAAGGGCCGACTGCGGGACGATCCGCGTCTGACAGGTCAGTCGGAAAGAGGGACGCCGCGGCGGGATCGGGGCGCGGGTCCGAAGGTCGGCGGGCGGGCGTCTGCAGGGACGGCGGTTCTAACCGTCGGCCGATCCGAGCGCTGATCCGGGCGATATAGTCGCGGGTCTCCGCGGGAAGCGGACGGCCGTGGTCCCGATGCTGAAGGTAGCGTCCGGGGCCCGCATTATAGGCGGCCAGCATGCCGTACGGACCGAAGCGATCGTACATCTCACGCAGATAGGCGGTCCCCGCCAGGACATTGTCCTGCGGATCATAGGGGTCGGCGCCCAGGCCAAGCCGGAGCCGGAGTTCGGCCCAGGTGCCGGGCATGACCTGCATCAGTCCCATGGCGCCGGCGCGCGAGGTGGCGGCCGGATCGAAGCCGCTCTCCTGACGCATCACCGCGCGGATCCAGTCCTCCGGGACGCCGAAACGGCGCGCGGCCTGCGCGATCAGGACCTCGATCCGCAGCCCGTCAGATCCCTCCGGGACGACCTGCGGCGCGCCAGAAGGTGCGGCCTGGACGGCGACCGGCGCCGGAAGGAACAGGCCGAGACAGGCCGTGAGGACGATACGACGACGCATCCGGGTCGATTGAAGGGACCTCATCGACCAACCTCCCGCACCCGGATCGGCTCGACCCGACCGAGCAGATCGCGCCGATCGACCGGCCCGAAATACCGGCTGTCGAGCGAGTCCGGGACCTCCGGGGCGAGCAGGAAGACGGCATCCGGCGCTAGGGCGAGGCAGCTCGACCAGCGCGGGAGAGGGCGTCCGGCCGCATCCTGTGTGCGCGCCCGGGCTACGGTCCGGCCGTCGATGAGAATCCGGTCCTCGTGACGACAGACGACCGATGGCGCCGTAGCGGCCAGCGGCTTCAGCAGGGGAAGGCCTTCGGGAAGATAGTTCCGTTCGGCCATCCAGCGGGACCAGACCGGCGTGGGCCGCCAGGCGACCCGGTCTCCCGGGATCGGAGAGGCCCCGGGTTCGAGGCGGTAAAGGCCGGTCGGCGCGCTGGCCGAGGCGTTCCAGATCAGCAGCGGCGTTCGCCCGGCGAGCGGACCGAGCGCGAGGGCCGCGAGCCCGGCGAGGGCGGCGGCGAGCACCGGGCGCCGGCTCACGACGACACCTGTTGACGCAGATGAAAGGCGCGGTGGCGTTCGGCGGTATAGGCCACCGGCGCCAGGCTGACGCTCAGCCGGGCATGGACGTGACGCCAGTAGTCCGGGGCTGCGGCCTCGGGTTCGAACCCGGCCTGTTCGACCGCATCGATCACCTCGAGCGCGCGCCGCACGCGGGGCCAGCCGGACAGGCGCAACAAGCTGACCGCACCGGGAAGCACCCCCGGTATGGCGATACGGGCACGCGACGGATCGGCTGCCTGGAGAATATCGAGGCGCGACACCACCGTGCCGTGGTCGTTCGACGCCCAGCGGACGAAGGCGAAGACGGCGCCCGGCCGGAAGGCCACGAAGCGGTTCCGACGCGAGACGATGCGCTGATCGACGCCATGGCCGAACCGGATCCAGCGTTCGGTGCGCCCCGGATTGAAGACCAGTTCGACCCAGGTCAGTTGCTCCGGCGACACCGGCGGCGTCGCCACGACGACGAACGGCTCGCGATGGTGAGGCAGATAATCCGGCGCGTCGCGCACGCCGTGCTCGCGCGGTTCGCTCATCGAGCCGCATCCGGCTCGGGGCGGCGCGCCGGGGCGATGCGGTCATGGCCCGGATCGGTGGTGGAGGATTTGACGCCGCGATCCGCCCAGGCCTGCAGGTCGCCGACGGCGTAAACGACGCGACCGCCGATCTTCCGATAGAGGGGGCCGGTGCCGTAGCACCGGTGCTTCTCGAGCGTGCGGCCCGACAGGCCCAGGTGGCGTGCGGCTTCGGCCGTGCGGAGATAGCGCGGCGGCATCGGGGTCTGGGCGTCGTGCATGGCGGCAATCCTTGCGGGGCTTGAACGCCGTCGGCGGCCGACGGCGGGACAGGCCAAGGATTTCGCCAAACCGGCGCCTGCGGCAGAGGGCGCACGAGCATCGGGTGATGCTCGTGCGTCATCGCTCGCGCGCTTCAGTCACGGCGGCGGCTGGAGGCTCGCCAGCAGCGCGACGGCGCGCTCGGCATGGGCGGCTGCGGCGGCGATGAAGCGCGTGTCTCCCCGCAGCACGCGCAGCCAGGAGGCGATGTATCGGGCGTGGTCCGGGCGGGATTCGAGGGTCAGGCCGAGGTCGGCGCAGACGAAGGCGGCGCCCAGCTCGGCGACAAGTTCCTCGCGGGCATAGGCCTCGTCTCCAAAGCGACCGAGGCTCAGGTCGCGGTCGAGACGAGTGCGATGGCCGGTCCAGTGGATCAGTTCATGGGCCAGCACCGCATAATAGGCCTCGGCGTCGGCGAAGGCGTCGATGTGGGGCATGTGCACCGTGTCTGCGTCGGGACGGTAGCAGGCGACGTCGCCGCCGGTGCGGATTTCCGCTCCGGTCGCGGCGAGCCAGGCGTCGGCCGCAGTAATCCGTTCGACCGCAGGCCGCTCGATCGGGCCAGGGTAGCGTTCCTCCAGTCCGTCGATCTGGTCGATGTTGAAGACGGTGTAGCGCTTGAGAAACCGTCCGGAGCGGGGGGCGTGGTCCGCCCGGTCGGCGCCGGGGGCGGCGTCCGCGTCGGCCTCGCCGGGTCGGGCGAGCGTCGCCGCGTAGACGACGGAGACGCCCCTCTCGCCCTTCCGGACGGCCCCGCCGAGCGCTAGCGCCTGACGAAAGGTCATCCAGTGCGGACGGCTGTAGCCGCGGCGACCGGCCTGGGCCCACAGGGTGAGGACATTGACGCCGTGGTAGGGGCGGCCGTCATGGCGCAGGGGGCGGGACACGGCGCCGCCTGTGGACCAGGGCCGGGTCCAGGGCCGGACCCCGGCGTCCAGATCGGCGAGGATGAGGGCGGTGATCTCGGCGTGGGGATCGGGCCGAGCGGAAGGGCTGGGGCGCGACATGGCGGCCTCCTTGGAAATCCACGATGGTAGGAAGGGAGGCGGCGGCGCGGTGCGCCGCCGCCGGGCTCTCAGTTGCGCGACCAGATCAGGCTGAAGCCGTCGTCGGTCTCGATCAGGGAGGCGTAGATGGGCGCCGGGAAGCTCGGATCGTCCAGCTTGACCGAGAGGTAGTCGCGGTTCGCCTGCGAGGTCTTCTTCCAGGCGGCGCCGAACTCGGTGGAACCGGCGAAGATGCGGTAGTCGGGTGCCTTGTCGTCGGCCTTCTCATTGGGCCGCAGTTGGGCGTTGCGGACGTTCAGGGTCAGGGTCTTGATCGCGCCCGAGTAGGCGCCGTCCGCGAGGGTGAAGGTTCCGATGGTGGCCATGATGATCTCTCCATTTCAGTTTCGGCCACGCCAGTCGCGGCCTCGATGGCGATCGTCAGGTCGGTCCGGAGAGGGGCCGCAGTCCCGCCGCGCCGCAGGCGAAGGGGCCCGTAGCGCCAGCGAAGGACCGGGCCGTCGCGTCTTTCTTGCTGCGCGAGGAGGCCGAAGGCCGGGGAAGAAAGTCGCGACGACCGGTTGCGCGCCCCGAGGCGAACCGACCAGATCAAGCCGGGAGAGGTCCGCGCAAGGCGGGCCAGAACAGGGAGAGATGCGTTTCTGACACCCGGGATTTCAGCCGGGACAGCGCCTCTGGGCCGGGTCAGGCCCGCTGTCGTCCGTGCGCCCCGCCAGTCCTGCAAGAAGCGGCGACGGCGGCCTTGGATCGCACTTCGCTGGCCCGCGGTCGCGTCAGAAATGCATGCCCGGCTGGGAGTCGTCCTCGTCCGAGACCAGCATATGATCCGGTAGCGGCCAGGCGGTCCGGTGCCGACCGATCCTGTAGGGCGCCATGGATTCGTTCAGGGCCCAGGTTTCCATGCGGGCCGTGGTGCGTTCCGGCGCGAAATAGTTGCCGTAGACCCAGCGGAACCGGGGATTGCGTGGGGTGTAGAGCCGGGCCTCGACCACGTTCCGCAGATGCCTGAGCCGCTCCGACGCGTGTCCGTTCATCGTCTCGAAGCCGACATGGACGACGCCGGGGCGGTCGTCAGGAAGTTGGCCCTCGGCGTCGGCGATGAGCCGCCGGAAATGCTGGGCCTTGAGCAACTGCGCCTGCCGGGCCGTGCTGATCCAGGTGACGACGCTGCAGTGATAGAGGGTGGACGCATAGAAGGGCCGCCCCTCGGCGGGTCGCCAGCGGCCGGAGAAGCTGTGGTCCGCCTGGTCGTCGTAGCGTCCCGACGCCAGTTCGATCATCCGGCTAGACCCGTAATAGACGTCGTCGCGGTCCATGACTTCGCGCACCAGACGCCAGTTCGGCGGTGTGAGGCGGCCCGCCGACACGGCGTCGTCCCACTGGAGCGGGCCTTCGAGGGCCTCGGCGACCCGGGCCTCGAGATAGTCGGCGGGAATGTCCTGAAGCTCCGCCTTATAGGCGACGCGCACGACGACGGAGCGGCCCAGCCTTTCGGACAGGCGGTGCACCGGCGTGGCGAGCGCGAGTCCGTGAGCGCGCTCGTTCTCGGCGTAGGCGGTGCGCGTGACGCGTTTGCACTCGACCGCCCAATGACGCCGTGGTCGCGCGACATCGAGGTCGGGCGAACGCGGGCCGCCGCGAACTTCCGGCACGAAGGTGGTCGTCCAGCCATGGCGTGACCACGCCAGAGCGACGAGCAGTTCATAGATCGCCGGCTCCACGGCGGCGCGGCCGCCGTTCATCATTCTCTCGGCGCGCTCTTCCGCGCCCGGGATCGCGCGGATCCGGTCCAGTTCGCGACCCAGCCGGGTCAGATAGGGAACCGTCCGCGCCAGCATGTCGGGCGCCGTCCATTCGCGGCCGTCACCGAAACTTTCGCCTTGCAGGATCCACCATGCGGCGGCGTCCGCCGGATCATAGGCGTCAGCGCCTTCGCCGTTTCGCCACAACTCCCCCGCGCGGGTCAGCCGGGCGCGCGCGGCGTCCAGCCGACGCTCCATCTCGGCCCGGGGCACAAAGCCCTTCAACCAGTCGACGGCGGCGAGCACCTCGTCGTCGCGCCAGTCCTGCCCCTCTCGCGGCGCGATCCAGTTCGGCCCCTCGTGCGTCATGGCGCCATCATGGGTGGTGACGCCGTGCGCCTCAAGCTCACCGTCGGAAGGCCGTCGGTTCGCGCGCAGTCTTCATGCGCGGACAGAGGCTGACCGTCCTGCCGAAAACAAAAAGGCCGCGCGCCCCCGAAGGGCGCGCGGCGAGTTTGAAGTGGGCGTCCGCCTATTCGGCGGCGAAGACGTAGTCGTCGTCCCCGCCGTCTTGCCCGGTCTCGCCGGGCGCCGCCGCTTCCGCCGCGATAGGCGCCGTCCTCAGCAGGGGCGGCAGCCACCCCTTGCCCTCGACCAGACGTTCGGCGGCGTCCGCCATGTCGCCCTTCCTGAACCCCGCGATCCGTCCGGCTTCCTCGGCGTTGGTCGCCTCGGTGACGGCCTCCAGAACCCGCGCCTTGGGCACGCGCGAGAAGTACGAGGACGCCGTCGCGGACCATGTCCGGGTCATGTCCAGACCGACCGCCGTGGCCAGGGTGTCGGCATGATCCCACGCGCCGGGGCGGCGGTCGTGAGGATCGCGGACGGCGAGCACGCCGACGCCCGCACAGGTCGCCATCAGGTCCAGCCGTTCGGTACGGGACAACGCCGTCACCACGGAGCACAGGTCTTGCGGCTTCTCCGGCAGTCGCGCGCCCCACGCCTCGCAGCGATCCGACACCTGCCGACCGGCGGGCGCGTCGGAGACGCCCGGCGCCGCCCGGTCCAGCCCCGGCGTCTGCAGTCGCAGTTGCAGAACGCTCCAGTCGCCGTATCCGGCATAGAAGACCTGCAGGGCGAGGGCGTGGACGACGACAGACAGGGCGACATCCGGATCGGCCTGAACCGCGTCACGCAGCCCCATGGTCCGGTGGGCCGTGAGGTCGAGGACCAGACGCTCCGAAAGGGGCGTCAGACCTTCATCGCCCTCGACCGGCGCCTCGGCTCCGGGAGGCTGTCGTTGAAGACGCCGGGCAGTCCCTCGAACAGATAAGGATCTCCCGAAACCAGGCCCGGTCGCAGCGGGAGTCGATGCGGAGATATCTCCAGACCCGCTGAAACGAAGGCCGCATCATACTCGAAGTAGATGCGCCGGTCGCGGGTTGCGAGCCGCCCAACCGGGACAGCGCCGTCGCCGAAATCAAGACCGACGCTCACGGCGTTGACGGGCGTGATCTTCACGTCCGCCAGCCGCGTTTGCGAGAAGGCTTGGGCGTTGCGTCCAGCACCTCGTCGATCGATGCGAAGGGCGTGGCCTCCGGCGCCGACGCCTTCAACGTCGCCTCAGCCGCCCCCACGGCGATCAGAAGTTTCATAAGGGCTTCCGTGGACGTTTGGCCGGTTTGTTCGAACTTCTTCAGCGTGCCGAGCGGAACACCTGACCGGGCGGAGAGGCCGGCTTGGGTCAACCCAAGCCCGAGACGTCTCTGCTGGAGATTGGAAGCCAACTGCTCCAAACCTCTGCTTGGTGTCATAAGGGCTATCATAAGCGCTATTGTAGCAAGATAACTGACCTAAATGCTATCATTATATCCCTAATCAGAACTCTTCTATGTCCTTGATTGGCGATACGAGCGGCCAAACACATCGCCTGAGAGCCAAGAGGAAGGCCTCTTCGCCAAAGAGAGTAGGCTTATCTGAACACAACATACGCTTCTCAGGCGCGGGGAGCGGCCAGCGCCGACCTTGGCATCCAGCCGACGGTTGAGCCGCCACCGTAATCGAACACCTCGACCTCCACCCAACTGCCTTGCGCCGTTCTGACCCGGACAAGTTCGTCCGGGAACAGCTTACGGATGGGCGCCGCCGATTGATCCGGTTCAACACGCAGCCAGGAGGAGCGGTTCAGCCCTCGGACGTTCCGGTCATCCCGGGCGGCTTGAACGATATCCGCCTGCGTCTGCGCGATCCGGTCGAGAACAGCATTGTTCTTCGCTTCCATAGCGATAAGCGCTTGGGTGTCGCGATCATCGAGCTCGAAGGCCACTGTGGTCGCGATGGCCGCGACGGCCAGAAGAACGGCTATAAGATTGACCAGGCCATGGCACCCCACGAGGTCGGCGCGACTCAACATCGAAAGGCGATCGGGGATGCGATCCACGCGATCCTGCAAGCCCTCCAGACCGCCTGAATCGAAGGCCTGAATGTCCCCGACGGTCTCGCCCACCGGGGTGTTCCCGTCGGCGGCGTCGTAGTCGCGCAGAACGGCCGAACCGGCGCTCGGCGGAGCGCCTCCGACCAGGACGGCGTCAGCGGTGTAGAGCCAACCCGGACGGCCCTGCACGCCGAGTGCGGCGACGGTCTCGGCGAGCGTCGTCGCGTCGGCCATGTCTGCGGCCGAGAAGATCGCGAGACCTGCGAGCGCGGCCCGGGGTAGACCCAGATCGAGTTGGCGATTGAGCGACCGGGCCCAGGAGGGCGTTCCCGAGATTGCAAGGGCGAGGGCGGAAGCGGTTTCAGCCCGCCGCCATGTTTCCAGCACACCACCCGTGGCGGCGCGCTCAACAGCCGAGAGTCTCAGAGCGTCGGCGAGGCCGGCGGTCTTCAGAATGCTCTGACCCTCCAGCGCGGTCCGGATCGAGTCTTGGAGAATGTCCCTGTCCCGCGTGAGGATGCTCAGCCTTTGGGTCCAACCCGACGCTACGTCCCGCAAGGGCGAGTTCTCGCGCATCATCCTCGACACCGTGCTGTCCTCGCCCATGGCGGCGAGCAGGGTCGAGGAGGCGCCGACCCGCCCCAAGGTCTCTTTCAGCGCAAAGGCAGGGCTGGCCTGTCGCATCAGTTCGGACAGCTTGCTCTGTTCAGCCAGAACCCGGCTGATCCCGATTGCCGCCTGCTGGGTTGCGCCCAACTGACGGTCATAGCGCGCCGCCGCCTTCTGTCGCGCCAATTCCCGGTCAGCGGTTTTCGCGGCGACAATCCGCATGAGCGCGGTTGCGGGAGTTTCGTCCCGCAGGATCGCCAACGAGGCCTTTGCCATCTCCGCGTCCCGTGCGACCACCTTGCCGTCCCGGCTCTCCAGATGAGGCACAAGGAAGCCGGAGGCCCTTGCGATCAGGGCGGCGGCGAACTCATCTATCAACTCGACCGCGACCGCGGAGGCGGCGGCGGGATCGAACGCTGCCGGCGCCGCCGCCCAGGCCTGGTCCGGGGTCATGATGCGCGCCCGTTCGGTCAGCAGCGCCCTGACGAAATCGGGACCATCCGGCCAGCGTGACTGGCGCAATCCTCGCCTCGCCCAGGTTTCAAAATCCCCCGAACCGACGTCGATCGTCACAGTAGGAAGGCCGGGCGTTTCGACGGCGACGAATGCGAGTTTGCTCAGGTCCATAGCCGTTTCGTACGATGGCGTCCGGCTGACCGGAAGATGGCATGGCGGCCAGCCGCGGGCAGAAGGTCCCGACCCGGAAGTTGCCGTACCGTTACGGCTGCGTCCGTGGTGAACTGCTCGTGGACAGGCTCATCGCAGCGTTGCGGTCGCCCGCGCCTTCTCGATTGCTGCCTTGAAGGTCTCGTTTGCGGCCGCAAGCCAAAGTCGCATCTCGACCCATTCAGGACTTTCGGCCTCCCGAGGAGTGTAGCCAAACGACGATGGTTACTGGTTGAAGCGGGCGAGATGGCAAAGCCGATGCGCGGATGAAATCGACGTCATGACGTAAGCGTAAGCTTAAAGTCGTTGTCGGTTGTGCGACATGGCGTGGCGGGTCGATGCAGAGTTCGACCCTGTTGAAAGCGCCTCATGAAATTCCTCGCGAACGCCCATCGACTCACGTCTGCAGGAGGGGTGGAGGAGCATGTCGTTTGACGAAACGAGCTGGATAGTACGGGCGCCGGGTGATTTCGAACGGTTCGAAGCGTCCCTCAATGGGGCAGCCTACGGCCCGCACCGGCACGACACATACGCCATCGCCATAACCGTCGCGGGTGTGCAGAGCTTCTCCTATCGCGGATCGCGGCGCCATTCGCTGCCAGGTCAGATCGTCGTTCTACATCCGGATGAGCTTCATGACGGCCACGCCGGGGACGGGCGACACTTCCGGTACCGGAGCGCCAGCGTCGCACCATCCGCGCTTCAGGAGGCGCTCGGCGGACGTGCTCTTCCTTTCCTTGCCGGGGGCGTATCTGACGATGCGCGGCTTTTCGCGGCCGCCACGGCCCTCATTGGTGATCTCAAACAGACCCTCGGCGGCCTGGAGTATGATCAGGCCATGCTCGACCTCGCGGATGCGCTGTCAGAACTTGGGAGTGAACAGACGTATCACCGGCGCGTGGATCTCCAGGCGGTGGCGCTGGCGCGCGCGTTCATAGACGCCCACCCGGACAGCAATGTCCGACTTGATGATCTCGAACGCGTCAGCGGGCAGGATCGTTGGCAGCTCTCGCGAGGAGTCCGGGCGCTGCTGGGCGTCAGTCCATATCGCTATCTGATCTTCCGCCGCCTCGACACAGCGCGAGCCATGATGAACGGCAGGGCCCCGCTTGCAGAAATCGCCGCCGCCAGCGGATTCTCTGACCAGAGCCACATGACGCGACACTTTCGGAGCGCCTACGGCCTGACGCCGGCGCAATGGCAACGGCTCAATCGTCCCAGACCTGTATGAGGCGCGTCAACGCACACGATCATTCTATAACTGGACCGCGACCCACGTCAGTCTGCGGGTATGAACCTTAAGACCATTTACAGCACATCACCGGCGCGCGGCTGGCTTCCATGGGGCGCTTCTCGCTCCCGTCATCTGCATCGCCCTTGCGATCGCCACCGAGATTCCGTCCACTCTTTTTCTTGAGCGGTTCGGCTTTCAAGATGCACAGGGCGAATCCGCCGGCGCCCAGGGCCTCACGGCGATGCTGTTGGTATCCTTCATCACCTGGCTGCTCGCCGCCGCCGCGTGGATAGCCGTCGTAGAGCGGCGGAATGCCGGCACAATCGGTCTTACGAGACACGGAGCGGCGCAAGGATTCTATGGCGGCTTGGTTGTTGGCGTCGTCATGCCGTCGGCAATGATAGCCTGTATCTGGTTGGCTGGCGCTTACGAGCCTGGCGCACTGTTTCCGGCCGCTCGGTTCTCCGGCGCAATCATCGCAATGGCTGGCCTCTTCGTAGGCTTCCTCGTTCAAGCCAGCATCGAAGAAATCATTTTCCGTGGATGGCTCATCTCAGTCATCACACGCCGCGCGAACCTCGTCGTCGCCGTCCTGTTATCGTCGCTTACCTTTACGCTCCTCCATTTCTCCCGAGGTCAGCCCTGGCTCGTCACCGGCAACATCCTGCTTTTCGCTCTCTTCGCGAGCGCGTGGTCCATCTCATCCAACAACATCTGGGGCGTGATGGGATGGCACGTGGGATGGAACTGGATAATAGCCACCGGCTTCGACGTGCCGGTCACCGGCCTCGACGCGGGCGTGCCCGCGCTCATCGTCTCGCTGACACCAGCCGGACCGGATCTTCTCACCGGTGGCGCGGCTGGCCCGCAGGGAAGCATCTTATGCACGCTGTTCCTTTTCTGCGGCATCATCTTCTTTATGTGGCGCATGGCACGAAAAGGCAGAGACGTCGGACCGGATCACAAGAAACCTGCGGACGCGCAGATTTGACGATGTGGCCACCCTTCGCAGACATTACGGAGATCCGCTTTTCGGAACGCGAAGTCGGCGGCGATATCGCGCCCTAAACTGCCTTGGCGAACTCTGGCGTAGGCGCGCCGCCGTGGAAGATGGAGAGAACTATTCTGCGGCGGTCGCTTGGGCGGCGTAGATGGGCGATCAGACAAACCCGAGAGTCGGTTCGTGGCTCAATGCTGACGTCCGGACGGTCCGCTCGGTGGACGAGATTGAACCTAGACGCGGTGCTCCGACTTCTGAATTCGAGCGGCCCTCGGGAGAGCCAGATCAGCGATCCCGCGACCGACCTACTGACTGGCCACAAGCCAGCGCAGGAGGATATCACCGCCCGGAACTATCTCGATCTGGCACGGCTCGATTGGCTTCAGCCCGACGTTCAGAAGATCGGTGACTGGATTGAGCAGCAGGCCAAGATCGCTGCCGCGAAGGCCTCGGCCGAGAACGTTGTGCTCCTAGGGGCGTGAAGCTATCCCTGCATGATGGATAGTCGCCCGACGTTCTTCGTGCCGAAGGTCTCTTCTGAAAAATGGGAGGAGTGTTTCGCAGGGTTGGCCCGCGCTATCGGCCAATCGGCTCCTCCGCCAGGTCAGAGGATCTATTCGATCAAGTTCACTCACGACGGCGAGGTGTGGACTGCGACCGTCGGCGAGCACTTGAAAGGTTCCGCCGACCGAGTTTCGCGTGTCCGCGGTAAGAAGGTCGAACGGACAGTCCAGCTGTCGAATGCGTCAACAGTCATGGCGATCTTTCCCGGCGTCCCATTCCACGTCTGGCACGACGGCGCATCCCCTACTTGGGCAAACCCGTTCCTGACTGGCGAACCTCTCTCAATCGCCTATTTCGCGGCTTAGTGACTTGTTTAGGCTGCTAGGCGCTCGGCCTTGGCTTGGGCCAGAAGGTCCAAATATTCTTCAAGGGACTTGAACGTGCCGCCCCCTGCGTTCGTGACCTTGCCGTCCGGGTGCAGAACGTGCGCGTTGTCGTCGTCGGGGATGCCGTAGTGGATCAAAGGCTGGACCCCACCTGCGGCATGAACCGCCCAGCCAATGACAGGCTCGAAGTATTCAGGCGCATACCCCTCGTATTCAGTTTCGGTGATCAGGAAGGTGCCTGGTGAAGCCGGGATCACCTGCTGAAACTGGTATCGAGCAACGTGCTCCCACAGGAATGCATGGGTTTCAACGTGCGTCCCATCCTGCATTGTGAGGCGCAGTCTTTCTCGTTCAATCTTCTCAACCCCCGTTACCTGCGACAGGGGCACAGACTTCTTGGGGTCTGTCAGCGTCACGAAAGTCATCGCCGTCTCCATGATTTTTGGGGACCTAGCTTGACGCAGATCGGAGTGATTCGGACCCCGGCAGCATGAGAAAGCGGTGGACTACGTTTTGGCCGCGCAGTCGCCGCTTCAGCCGGGGAATTGCAGTTGGCGAAGGGGGTAGGGTGAGTTCGCGCATCTGCTCCGCGTCGGCCCGGCGCTGGCCCGAGGTTCCGCCCGATCAGTGGCAAGGACTGACGATGACCACAGTCCGCGCAATGCTGAATCGCGTGCAGAAGCTCGAGACGGGACTGGTGTCTCCCATCCTCGCGATGATAGGTGGCGCGGGTGGCTGGGCCGCTATGGAGCCCGACGCGGAGCTGGTCTTGCCGACGGACGCTATGACAGCCGGGACATACCGGTGGTCATAGCGTGGTCTGCCCGGCCCGGCTGAGATCGACGCCGGGATTGAGGGCGTCGAATAGGGCCTCGGTCATATGGAACCGCTCCGCCAGCGCTTCCTTCAGCGTGGCGTATCCGAGCGCAGTCAGCCGCGCCTTGCCCTCAAGGTCGTCCGGCAGGGCCCCAATGTAGGGACCTGCAAGGTCCTGGGCGGTGATGACGTAGTCGCTCAGTACGGGCCGGCTGTCCGCCGCCAGGCGGCTGAACACTTCGGCGTCGAGCTGCCCATCGACGGTCAGACCATTGGCGGTCTCAAAGGCCGCGATCGCCTGCCGCATGTTTTCCCCGTCCAGACCATCGATGGCTCCGGGCGAAAAGGGCGAGCGATCCAGGAGAATCGCGCCCGGATCAGGGCTGCGGTCGGTGCTGGTGTCGTGGAACGACGTCCTCACCCGCTGGGACCTGCGTCGGCGTGCTTGCAAAAGGCGGCGTCGACCCTGGCGTCGCCGCGGGCGCGTTAGAAGGCGACAGCTTCGCCGGCGGCTCGAATGTCGCGGCCTCGATCGCCTGCCGCGACAGGCCCGCGGCCGTCGGGCGCTCTGGCGCAGCGACAGCGACGGGCGCAGGTTGCGGCCGAGCCGCTTGGTCAGGAGACGGCGCGCCGCAGGCGGCCAGCCCTACCAACAGTGAAAGCGGGATGACGCGAATGAACATCATAATCCAGAACTGTGAGCGACGAGTAGCGATCGACCAACCCGACTGCTTATGGGCGGTTCCCCGCGTGAAAGCCATCGCCAGGCGGAACCCCCCCCAGCTTTGCACCGTTAGTTCGGCAACGCTTGCGAGGGAGCGTCGTGGAGGGTTGAATGCAAACGGCAAACTACGAGTTCATCGGCTGGAACGCGCTCATTTACGAATGGGGCCCCAAGGCGCTCGGAGCCCTGGTCATCCTGGTCGCGGCCTGGTTTATCGGCAAGGCCGTCAAATGGGCGCTGGCCAAGGGCATCAACCGCATTCCGGGCGCCTCGAAAGCGACCGCCAGCGATAATCCCAAACATTCTATCGGCGCGAGCCTGGGCGACGTCGCCTTCTGGCTGATCCTGCTTTTCGGCGTCGTCGCGGCGCTCGGCGTCCTCAACCTCGACCAGGTCGTCACCCCCCTCAACACCCTTCTGACCCAGGTCGCCGCCTTCCTCCCGAGCGTGCTGGGCGCCGTCCTGATCTTCTTCATCGGTTTCGTCGTCGCCACCCTGGCCAGGCGGGTCGTCGAGGCCGCCCTGCAGGCCGCCAACGCCGATCGCTGGCTTGAGAAGGCCGGTCTGACAAAGGCGACCGGATCGACCGGTGTCAGCACGGCCATCGGTACCCTGGTGTTCGTCCTGATCCTCATCCCGATCACCATCGCCGCCCTGGAACAGCTCGGCATCGAATCCCTCACGGTTCCCGCCGTGGCCGTCCTCTCGACCGTCCTGGCGGCGATTCCCCACGTCCTCGCCGCCGCCATCGTCCTCACTGTAGGCTGGTTCATCGGTCGCTGGGTCGCCCAGCTGATCGAACGCATCCTGCCGGCCACCGGCTTCGATCGCAGCATCTCCAGCCTGACCAGCCTCACGGCCACTGCCGAGACGCCGGCCCAACCCGTTCCTGCCTCCGCGCCCTATGCCGGCGACGTCACGCCCGCCACGGCTCGGGCGCTCGGCGGAGAGACGCCCAAGGCCCTGACGCCGTCGTCCATCGTCGGCAAGATCGCCATGGCGGCGATCGTCGCCTTCACCGCGGTCGAGGCCGCCAAGCTGCTGCAGTTCGGCACGATCGCCGTCACCCTCCAGGAGATCCTGGCGCTGGCGGGTCATGTCATCGTCGGCGGGATCATCATCACCGCCGGCGTCCTGATCGGCGGCGTTCTGGCCAACCTGATCAACAAGGGGACTGGCGGCGCCGACGGTTTCGCGTCGACCTTGGTCCGCTGGGCCACGATCGCGCTGGCGACGGCCATGGGCCTGCGCTTCATGGGCATCGCCGACGACATCGTTCTTCTCGCCTTCGGCCTGATCCTGGGAGCCGCGGCGGTCGCCGCGGCCTTGGCCTTTGGTCTCGGCGGACGCGACGCGGCGGGCAAAGTGGCTCAGATGTGGGCCGACAAGGTCACGAAGATCCCGCCGCAATAACCCTCCCGGACCGGGCCGCATTTCGCGGCCCGGTCTTTTGACTTCGCTTCCAACAAGGAGCCCGACATGACCGACAACCGAGATCGCGATCCCCGCCTGGATCCTGTGGCGCCCTCTTGGCGCAAATACCTTCCGTGGATCATCGGAGCCGTGGTCCTTCTGCTTCTGCTTCTCCTGCTCACGCGCTGCGGTGATGATCGTGCGGCGGTCGATCCGGCAGTGACGGACGCCGCTGCGTTCCCCGTCGAAACCGGTCCCGTTCTGCCGCCGACCGCGGGTCCCGCCAGCCCCGCCGGCGTCTCAGGCCTGGACGCCTATCTCGCCGGATCTGACGCCGCGCCGCGGACCTTCGCCTTCGAGCGCGTCAACTTCGATACGGGTGCATCCACGATCCGTCCTCAGGATCGGCCCGAAATCCAGGCCGTGGCCGCCGTCCTCAGCCGCTATCCGAACGCGCACGTCCGGCTTTACGGATACGCCGATGCACGCGGGTCCGATGCCGCCAATCGCACGCTGGCCCAGGCTCGGGCGGATGTGGTGCGGTCGGCTCTGATCGCTTCAGGCGTGGATGGACGACGTATCGAGTCGCTTTCGGGTGGCGAGACCAACCCGGTCGACAGCAACGCCACGGCCGGCGGGCTGGCGAAGAATCGCCGCACCGAACTGGTTGTTGTCCAACGCTGATCCCTATGACCCCGGGCGCGATCCGCGCCCGGATCCCAACACACGCACATCGAGGTCGATCATGAGTATTTTCGGAAAAATCTGGGACAAGATCACAGGGCACAAGAAGCCTGAGACGCCGGCGGCGCCCCAGGCACCCACACCTCAAGCCCCTCCTGTGCAGCCGACGGCGGCCCCTGTCGCTTCCCAACCGGTCGATGTCGAGCAGGTCCTGTCCCAGATGGCGGAGATGAAGGGCGGCGGCGGCAACTGGCGCACCTCCATCGTCGACCTCCTGAAGCTGCTGGATCTCGACTCCAGTCTCGCCGCTCGCAAGGACCTTGCGGAGGAACTCGGCGTGCATGCCGGTCCTCACGGATCCGCAGAGCAGAACATCGCCCTCTCCGGTGCGGTCTGGGCCAAGTTGGCCGAGAACGGCGGGCAGGTCCCGGCAAGCCTGAGGGACTGATGGTCCGGCGGCGACAGGGCGACGTTGCGCGGTTAGGGGCCTCTGCAGCCCTGGCCGCCTTCGCCCTGGCGGCGTCCGCCTGCACGACGGCTCCGGCCTCTCTTCCCGATGACCCTGTTTTGACCGATGCGCCCGCGGTCAACGCGCCGGCCGATCTCAGCGGGCAAACGCTCGGCGTGAGGCTCTACGACCAGTTGCGCGCTGGAGACGACAATGTCGTCATCTCTCCGGTCAGCCTGATGGGGGCCTTCGGGGTGGTCTCGGCGGGAGCCCGGGGCCAGACGCGCACAGCCCTCCTGAGCAGCCTCAGTCTCCCCGACAGCCCCTCGCTCGACGCAGACCTGGGCGCACTGTTGCGTTCGCTCGAGCGCGAGGACGGACAGACCACGCTCAGCGTCGCCAACGCGGTGTGGGTGCAGGACGGCTTTGGCCTCAAACCCGATTTCGTTCAGAGCGTCCAGCGGGATTACGGCGCCCTGGCCCGGCCCGTGGATTTTCGGGACGCGCCTGATGAGGCGGCCGGGCGCATCAACGCCTGGGTCTCGGGACAGACGCGCAGGCGCATCCCGGAGTTGCTCAGCCCTTCCAGCATCAACGACGCCACGCGCCTGATCGTCACCAACGCGGTCTATTTCCTGGGTGATTGGGCCCAACCGTTCAACGCCTCCAACACAAGCGACCAAACATTCTACCGGGCCGATGGCTCGCGCCTGTCGACGCCGATGATGTATCAGCGTGGGTACCTGCGCCTGCTGGAAACCGGGGCCTTGCAGGCCATCGATCTCCCTTATAGGGGCGATCGGCTGTCGATGACTGTGATCCTGCCGCGCACGCGCGGCGGCCTGTCGGACGTGGAGGCTCAACTCAGCGCCAATCTTGCGGGCTGGCTCATTGCACTTGATGAGGAGGAGCCTCGGCGGGTCCTGCTTTATGTTCCAAAGACCGAGACGGCGCTCAGCTACGATCTTATCCCGCAACTGACCATGCTGGGCATGGGGATCGCCTTCGCCGATGGCGCCGACTTCCGTGGCATCGCCGACGCCCCTCTGGCGATCGGCCAGGTGGTGCACAAGACCTTCTTGAGGATCGATGAGAAGGGGACGGAAGCGGCTGCGGCCACCGGGATCGCCGTCGAACCGACGAGCGCGCCTGTGACGCCGCCACCGACCTTCCGCGCCGACCACCCCTTCCTCTTTCTGATCCGCGACAAGGAGACCGGCGCCATTCTCTTCCTCGGCCGCATCAACCGCCCGGAGGCGCCGGCAGCCTAGCGGCCACACGTGGCATTCCCCGGGCGCCGCATCCTCCCATGCGTCGTCCTGACGCGTCTCTGGCTTGGAGGGATGTGCTTTCAAGGGCGCCATGCAATCTCGGAACAAAACCATATGGAACAAGGGCTGTCAGACCCGGTTGTGTGAGGATGGTCGCCCTCATCACCCCGCAGCAGGTCATTCTGGTCGTCGATGACGAAGCCTTGCTGCGTCTGGACGCGACCGAGGCGTTTCATCATATCGGCTGCCAAACATACGAGGCGGCCGAGACCGAAGAAGCGCTCGACATACTGGAGCGTCATCCTGAAATCTCGGTCCTGTTTACCGACATCAACATGCCGGGCCCGCGCGACGGCATGGCGTTGGCGTCCCAGGTTCATCGGCAAAGGCCCGACGTTCAGCTGATCGTCACCTCCGGCAGGGAACGTCCGGCTCCGGAGGATCTGCCGGAACGGGGTCACTTCATCGCCAAACCCTACACGATGGAAGCCGTCGCGGATCTCGTCCGCGCCTTCCCGAAAAGGACGGCCGTCGGCTGATCGCCACGACCACCCGCAGCTTAGGGGCCTGGTGTGAAATCGAGAGCGGCGCTATCGCGCCGAAACGTGCCGACTACCCGGTCCTTCCGTCGAACCTTCACGACGGCGAAGTCGTTCGTGAGCAATAGCCGAAGGCGAGCCAGTGCTATCGCTTCATCGTCCGACTCTGCAGCGAGAGTCTCCGAGGGTGTGATGCCGGGATCGGGGCTCTGCAAGTCAAGAATGTAACGCGCCATATTCCTTTCCTCCAATGACGGGCACGGAAGCACAGTGTCGCATGAGCATCCGATGGGAGTTGACGTGACCCCCTGAAACTCCTCCAGGAATAGCTAGAGTCCGCCCTAACGAAGGACGGACAGAATGAAGCGATCGAGGTTCACGGAAGAGCAGATCATCGGGATCCTGCGGGAGCAGGAGGCCGGTGTGACGACGGCGGAGGTGTGCCGGCGGCACGGGGTCAGTTCGGCGACCTTTTACAAATGGAAGGCCAAGTTCGGCGGGCTCGATGTGTCGGAGGCTCGGCGGCTGAAGGCGCTCGAGGATGAGAATGCCCGGCTGAAGCGGATGCTGGCGGACGCGATGCTGGACAACGTGGCGCTGAAGGAGCTGCTGGGAAAAAAGTGGTGACGCCCGCCGGCTATCGCGAGGCGGCTGGCCATCTGCAGGCCGCCTACGAGATGAGCGAACGGCGGGCGTGCCGTGTGCTGGGCGTCGATCGGACGAGCGTGCGCTATCAGGCGACGCGCCCGGACGACGGCGCGCTGCGCGACCGGCTGAAGGCTCTGGCCCAGGAGCGTCGCCGGTTCGGCTATCGCCGCCTGCACGTGCTGCTGCGGCGCGAAGGCCATGCGGTCAACAGGAAGCGGATCCAGCGGATCTATCGCGAGGAGCGACTGACGGTCCGTCGACGCGGCGGTCGGAAGCGCGCCATCGGCACCCGAAGACCGCTGGAGTTGCCACTGGTGGCGAACCAGCGCTGGTCGCTGGACTTCGTGGCCGACCAGATGACTGACGGGCGGCGCTTCCGCATCCTGACGGTGATCGACAACTGCACGCGTGAATGCCTGGCGCTGGTGGCCGACACCTCGCTGTCGGGCGCGCGGGTCGTGCGGGAGTTGGACGCCGTCATCCGGCAGCGGGGCCGGCCCGACACCATCGTCAGCGACAACGGGACGGAATACACCTCGAACGCGGTCCTGGCCTGGGCCGACAGCACCGGCGTCGGCTGGCATTACATCGCGCCCGGCAAGCCCCAACAGAACGGCTTCAACGAGAGCTTCAACGGACGGCTGCGCGACGAACTGCTGAACGAGACGCTGTTCCGATCACTGCCGCACGCCCGCGCGGTACTGGAGGCGTGGCGACGCGATTACAACGAACGGCGTCCGCACTCGAAGCTCGGCTGGCTGACGCCGCAGGCTTATGCAGAAGCGCTCAGCGGACAGATCGGCCGGTCCGCTGCGCGGGTTGGAAGCTGCGCTGACCGGCCTCTTGCCAACCCCGCCAACCCCAGTTCAGATCACCAAAGGACTCTCGTTATGGCTGGATGAGAAACGGGGGTCACGTCACCTGGTTGATGTCTCTGTCAAACGGCACGCAATCGGGACCCCCTATCGGCGCCCAATAGGGACCCCCTCTTCGAGTTCGAGCGGCGATGCGCGTAGCTCTCAGCCAGCGCAGAGCATCGCCGCGAGGTGAGCCACTGATCGATCAGCTGCCCGGAGGGGGGTCTGGGGGGAGGTTGAATAAGTTGTGGATCAAGCGGGGCGTGCCGGTCAGGCGCGGTTCCTGAGCCGCCAGCTGTCGTTGCCGGTCTCGACGATGTCGCAGTGATGGGTCAGGCGGTCGAGCAGCGCCGTGGTCATCTTGGCGTCGCCGAAGACGGTGGGCCACTCCCCGAAGGTCAGGTTGGTGGTGATGATCACCGAGGTGCGCTCGTAGAGCTTGCTGATCAGGTGGAACAGGCGCTGGCCGCCGGACTGGGTGAACGGCAGGTAGCCCAGCTCGTCGAGCACCACCAGATCGAGACGCGAGAGCTGGGCGGCTAAAGCGCCGGCCTTGCCGCGCCGGGCCTCGTCCTCGAGGCGGTTCACGAGATCGACGGTGTTGAAGTAGCGGCCACGCGCCCCGGCCCGCACGACGTTGGCGGTGATGGCGATGGCCAGGTGGGTCTTGCCGGTGCCCGTGCCGCCGACCAGGACGATGTTGCGATGGTTGGTCAGGAAGGCGCCGTCGTATAGCGAACGCACCAGGCCTTCGTTGATCGCAGAGCCTTCGAAGCTGAACGCCGCCAGGTCCTTCATCACCGGCAGCTTGGCGGCGGTCACCCGCATCGGCTGGCCGGCGACCTCCACGTCCTCATGACTGAAGTCGAACTGGAACGCCTCGCCCGGCGCGAACATCAGCGGCACGAACGCTGTCCCGCCATCGCCGGGCGCCGTCTTGGTCTCCTCGCGCCAGCGGGCCGCGTAACGACGGACCGAGTCATAGGAGCCGTCGTAGCCTTCCTGGACCAACAGGTCCCAGACCCGCGTCAGTCGCAAACGGTCCCGCCGGGGCCGCGCCTCGTTCTCCGTCAGAAGTTGCACAAGCCGATCACGCACCGGCCCGATCTTCGGAAACGGCTGCGTCGTCCGCAGATAGCTGAACGCGCCTTCCTCCGCCCGGATCGCCTTGCGCACGACCTTCCGCGACAGTCTCAAATCCCGACAGATCGCCTTGATCGGCTTGCCCGCCGCATACTCACGGCGAAGCCGCACCACTGTCTCCACCACCAACATCCCGATCTCGACCGCCCGGTTGAACCAAGCCGCCGTGCCTAAACCATCGGAATGAGGGGTCCCCTTTAGGCGCCTATCACCCCGCTAAGGGGGTCCTTCTTCCACGCCGCTGCACAATCCAGATCCCAGCCTATGACGTGAAACAGCATCTTGAGGCGGGAGAATTGGTCGAGGTGATGCCCGGCCATCGAGCCGAGCTGATGCCTATGACGTTACTCTATCCCCACCGCCAGCACCTTTCACACCGGCTGCAGGTATTTGCCGATTGGCTTGAGACGCTGCTGAAGGACAAGCTCTTATGAAGAGCAAAAGCCACCCGGGATCCGAAAGGCCTGCGCTCAAGCGGTCCGGATGACCGAAGCGTCCTCGCCGATCATGCGTTAGAGGCAGTTTTTGCAGACGTCAGGATTACCGATCGGGCCAGACGCGACTGGCAAAGATCATGGTGAGGCCGAGCGCAGCGATCCTGATGAATTGCACGTTCATCTTCACAAAGGCCAACGACTGACCGGCGGGTTCCTAACCCCAGCTCCCGGCCGCCAGCCATTTGAGCGCGGACAGGCTTGGCATGAACAGATATTCGCCGCCCTTCATGACATTGAAAGTCTGCACACCGTCGATGCGCTTGCGCGCCGGCGCCTGCGGGATCGTGAACCGGCCGTCATCCTCATGCAGGCCAACGATCGGATCGCGCTCTTCGCCAAGGTCGACGAAATTGCCTCGGTTGATCCACTCCTGCTGCATGAACTCGATCGTGTCGTAGGCACGCGCGCTGATGAAGATGAAGAACAGGCCGCGATCGCCGTTGGCATCGTCCTCAGGCCCCACATCCTCGGAATAAACCGGCCCGAAGGTCGAGGAACGGCGAATGATGCGGTGGATGTTGACGTCGGTGAGCAGCGTCAACTCGGAATCGCGGGGATTGAGCCGTCGCATATGGCAGCCGAGCGGCACGACGCGGCCTTTGGGATCGTCCTTGAAGGTGAAGTCGTTGTTGCGCTGCGGATCGGCACCGAGGTCGGGATCGTCGTGATCGTGCGCCAGCGTCAAGGGTGCGCCGGAGCGCCAGCGCCCGAACATCTTGGCGGCAAGGCGCTCGCGTTCCTCCGGCGTGTCGCCATGTGCCTTGAGGAAGGCGTTGAAGCAACCGACCCGGCTGTTATACTTGCGCATTACGACGAAGGTGCCGTTCCTTCCGAGAACCGCAGGCTCGGGCATGCCGAGCGGCTGGCCGTTCTCGCTCTCATAGCCGAGGATGAATTCGCCGGCCTTGATCGGCCGCTCCTCGCCTGGCAGCGGATCAACGCCGCTGCCCTCCACTGCGGGCTGGGAGATCGAATCCCGGAAACCGAACGGGTTTTTCGCGCCGTCCGGCGCGCCGAAGCGATGCTCGCCGAGCAAGGTGACGCCGCTGCTCCGGTCGAGTTCGGTGCGCGCCGTCGCCAGCGCCTTGTCGAGCGCATCATCGTCGACCGCGTAGATGGTCAGCGCGAGATGGCAGTTGCCCGGCTTGAACACGTCTTCCCAGTTTTCCGGCGCGTTGGGGCCGAAGTCGCGAAGCTGCTCCGCGCGTGCGGCCATGCCCTGCTGGAACGGGAGCGGAAAGGTCTTGAGCTGGGCGTCGGGAACGCCGAGCGCCTTCAGACCCTCGAAGCTGAGCGAAGCGCCGATCCAGAAATCGAGATCCTCGCTCCAATTGTCGGCCGAAGCGATATGCGGTGCCAGCCGGCCGAGAAGATTGCGGGCTCCCGCTGCCTCGTCGAAATGGAGCATGGCGTGAACGCCGACATAGGGTTCCGGCCGGCTTCTGAGGATCAGCGCCTGGATGTCCTGCAGGTCGAGCGTGACGCTATCCCGCGAGAAGTGCTCTTTTAGTTTCTGAAGGATCGCCATGGCTCAGCCCACCTTGTCCAGGAATTCGTTGACGGCATGTTCGAGCCGTTGGAGCCGGCGCACATCGACGACGGTGACCTGCGGATTGGCGACGAACCAGCCGGCGGCGGTGATCTGATGCTCGGCGATGAAGTCCTTGACCTCGGGGCTGGCGATGCCCGGCCAGCCCTCGACCGAGGCGAAGATCAGGTCCATCAGATCGGGGATCTTGGTGGCGAAGTCGTTGATATAGGTGTCCCAGTCGCCGTCATAGGCGGTGGCGAACAGGATGCGGGTGTCGTTGTCGAAGAACACGAACCGCATGTTGTGCAGCGTGCCGACCTTCTGCGCCCCGTCGAAATTGCCGTTCACCAGCCCGAATATGCGTTTCAGCCGATCCGCGCCGCCGGGCTTGAGGTTGGCGATGGCGGTGAGCTCGGAGACATTGCCGGACTGCGCGCCGACGCGACCGGCCGAGCCGGCTGTGCCCTTGAGGTCGGGATTATGCTTCGTCACCATCTGCTCGAGGGCGAGCTTGGCGAGCTGTGGCGCATCGCCAACCACTTCCTCGATGCGGCGGCGGATGGCCTGCAAGCGGATTTCATCGATCTGCGGGGTTTCTTCGGTCTCGGCCATGGCTGGCCTCCTTTCGTGATTGCGTGTGACGATCGGATCGTCAGTCCGGAATGACGTCGATGCTCGCCGGCTCGACGCGCGGTTGCGCGTTCATTTCGTGGCGGTAGCGGGTGGATCGTTCATAGGCGGCGATGCGCACGCGCATGATCGAGCCGAGTGGCTGATGATCGCGGATACCGTGCCAGGGATTGAACGACAGCACATCATCGCCGTAGACGCGCCGCGCCGGCGAATAGGCCTCCTGTGGCGGGATGCGCAGGGTCGCGATCGGCTGGTGCGGCGAAAGGTCTTCCGGCCAGAGCACGGCGGCGTCCTCGACCGGCATCCTGTCGAGATCGGCACAGAGCTGAGCACGGAGCTGATACTCTGCGCCTTGCTCGCGGAAATGTTCAACCACCAGATCGCGCATGGTGGAATCCTCAACCGCGCCGACATCCTTGCCGGTCAGTGCACGGACGTTGTCGGAGAACGGCGCGGCACTGATCTTGGCGATATGGTCGCCGAAGCGGATCGCCGCCATCGAATGATAGGTTTCGCCCAGCAGATGGTTATTGTCGCGAGCGAGCCCGCGCAGCGTGGCGCCGGGCTCGACGCCGACCGCTTCGACTGCCGCCTCCACGCCGCGCGCGACCCCAGCCATCGCTCGCTGGAGAAAGGCCGGGTTATCGGCATTCTTCTCCAGAAGGCTGATGAGCTGGCGATATTTACCGATCGTGCCGAAGCTCAAGGTCGGGATGTTGACGAGCAGGAAATCCTGGTTGTGGCCCTGGTCTTCGGGGAGAAGCCGCTCGCCATCGACACCGATCACCTTGATCGCCATGCCACGCGGCGCGGGAATGGTATCGGAGTGGATGTCGCCCGGCGCCGAAGAGAGGCGGATCACCACCGGATAGTTGGCGGGTCGGGCGAACAAGCCCTGGCGCAGATGCGAGGGCAGTTCGTGAACGATCAGTTCGCCCTTCAGGAACCCATGGCTTTTGGCATGGGCGTCGCGCACAGCGTGGCGATGCCGCTCGAAGGCCCGCCGGTTGGTGGTGGCCATGATCTCGAGGATCTCGGCGGTCAGCCGCTCCTCGTCCTCGCCGAGAACCTCCACGTCCGGGGAATAGCCAATGTAGGTTTGAGCCAAGAGCGCTCCTTCACACTGAGATTTCGTTGCCCAGGAACGATTTCGGGACGAAATCGCCGTTGATTTCGGATATCAGTTGATATCTGGTTTCACTGAAAACGCGGAACCTCCGAAATGGTTTCGCACGTCTCACCCGTTGGTTGGAGAATGAACCCATGCCGCTTACGCGCAAGGACACACAGCGCCAGACGCGGGACCGGCTGATCGCGGCCGCGCATTCCTCGATTATCGAGGAGGGGGTCGCTGCCATGTCGATTCGCAACATCTGCAGCGCCGCAGGGCATTCGCAGGGCGCCTTCTACTCGAACTTCGCCAGCAAGGATGATCTGCTGGTCGAGATCCTGCAAAGCCATATCCAGGACGAGGTCACACTGCTTCGCGACCTGGTCGCGCACTGCTCCGGCGACGATATCGAGGCGACGCTGCAGGTGCTGGCCGCGCGGCTCGCGAAGTTGGCCGACGAGGCACAATGGTCACTGCTCTCGATCGAATTGCAGCTCCATGCCCGGCGCGATCCGGCTTTCGCCGAGCGGCACCGGGAGGGCAAGGCGGCCTGCTATCGGATGTTCGGTGAACTCGTTGCCGATCTAACGCAACGCTTCGCACTGCGTCCGGCCTTGCCGCCGATGCAGACGGGCATCGGTCTATACGCGCTCTGGATGGGACTGGCGGTCCAGGGCGATGTCGAAGGCGCCATGCCGCGCGACGAGATGCTCGTCGGCTTCTTCCGCGCCATGGCAGGACTGGGTTCGTCGCATGAGGAGCAGGCGTATTCGTGAGCGGGATCGTGTCAGATCGTCGACGCTTCGGCTGCGATGAGCACGGACACCCGCTCGTCGGCGAGGTGGATGAGCATCGGCGCTTCCATATCCGCTTCCGCGCCCAGGACGCCGACATCGACGAACTCGGCCATGTCAACAATGCTGTCTGGGTGACCTGGATCCAGGATGCGTCGGTGGCGCACTGGCTGACGGCCGCGCGTCCGCAAGATCGCGACCGGTTCGTCGCGGTCGTGCTGCGCCATGAGGTCGACTATCGCGGCAATGTCCGGGCGGGAGACGCGGTCAGCGCGATCACCTGGGTCGTCGGAGTGCCGCGCGGTGCGCGCTATGCACGATGCGTCGAATTCCATGATGAAGACGGGCGGACGCTCGTCGCCTCGCTGACCCAGTGGGCCCTTGTCGATCGGGAAACCGGCAAGCTGGCCCGCGTCCCGGTGGAGGTGGCGGCTCCGTTTCTAAGTGACGATACCGCGCAGAAGGAAATTGGATGAGCGATATCAGGAAAGTGGCGGTTCTCGGCACGGGAGTCCTCGGGAGCCAGATCGCCTTCCAGACGGCCTATAGCGGCTTCGATGTTGTCGCCTACGACATCAGCGAGGAAGCGCTCGAACGGGCGCGCGCACGGCTGGCGGCGCTCGTCGAAACCTACACGAACGAGGTGTCGGGCGCGGCTGGCGGCAAGGCGGCCGGGGCGCTCAAGCGGATCGCTCTGCTGAGCGATCTCGGCGCGGCCGTCGCGGACGCGGACCTCGTGATCGAGGCGGTTCCGGAGGTTCTTTCGATCAAGCAGGCGCTCTACGAGAAACTGGCGGGGCTCGCGCCGGACAGGACGATCTTCGCCACCAATAGCTCGACCCTGCTGCCGAGCGACCTGAAGGCTTACACCGGCCGACCGGATCGGTTTCTGGCGCTGCACTTCGCCAACAGCATCTGGAAGTTCAACACCGCCGAGGTGATGGGCACGGACGACACCGATCCGGCCGTGTTCGATGCCCTGATCGCCTTCGCCTCCGCCATCGGCATGGTGCCGATCCCAGTGCGCAAGGAGAAAGCGGGTTACGTCCTCAATTCGCTTTTGGTGCCGCTCCTGAACGCGGCCGCCGATCTGGCGGCCGGCGGCTATGCCGAGCCGGAAGATGTCGACAAGGTCTGGCGGATCGCCACCGGCGCGCCGATGGGGCCGTTCCAGATCTACGACATCATCGGCTTGAACACCCCCTACAACATTCTGTCGCATGGCGATGAGCACGCCCAGTCGCTCGCGGCATGGCTGAAGGAAAACTACATCGACAAGGGCAGGCTCGGCATCGCCTCGGGCGAAGGCTTCTACAGCTACAAACCCTCCGCAGACTGATCCCAACAAGAAGAACAGGAGTTCGCCATGCACTATAGCAGCGGAAACTATGAAGCCTTCGTGCGTCCCCGCAAGCCCGAGGGCGCCGACAAGAAGACGGCCTGGTTTGTCGGTTCGGGGCTGGCGGGGCTTGCCGGCGCGGCCTTCCTGATCCGCGACGGCGGCGTTTCCGGCGACCGCATCACCATCCTTGAAGAGCTGGAAATCCCTGGTGGCGCGCTCGATGGTCTGGACGTGCCCGAAAAGGGCTTCGTCATTCGCGGCGGCCGCGAAATGGAAGAACATTTCGAGTGCCTGTGGGACCTTTATCGCTCGATCCCCTCGCTGGAGATCGAGGACGCCAGCGTGCTCGACGAGTTCTACCGGCTCAACAAGGACGATCCCAACTTTTCGCTCCAGCGCACGACGCAGAACCAGGGCCAGGACGTGCCCGACAAAGCGCTGTTGACGCTAAACGACAAGGCCCAGAAGGACCTGCTCTCGGTCTTCCTCGCGACGCGCGAGGAGATGGAGAACAAGCGTATCAACGAGGTCTTCGGCGAAGACTTCCTCAAAAGCAATTTCTGGCTCTACTGGCGCACCATGTTCGCCTTCGAAGAATGGCATTCCGCGCTGGAGATGAAGCTCTACCTGCACCGCTTCATCCATCATATCGGCAGTCTCGCCGACTTCTCCTCGCTCAAGTTCAACCGCTATAACCAGTATGAATCGATGGTCCTGCCGCTGGTGAAGTGGCTGACCGATCACGGCGTCACGTTCCGCTACGGCGTCGAGGTCACCGACGTCGATTTCGACATCCAGCCCGGCCGCAAGCAAGCGACCCGCATTCACTGGAAAGAGCGCGGCGTCGAAGGCGGCGTCGATCTCGGGCCAGACGATCTCGTCTTCATCACGATCGGCTCGCTGACCGAGAATTCCGACAATGGCGACCACAGGACGCCGGCGAAGCTCAATGAAGGACCGGCGCCGGCCTGGGACCTGTGGCGCCGCATCGCCGCGAAGGATCCGGCCTTCGGCCGCCCCGACGTGTTCGGCGCCCATATCCCGGAGACGAAATGGGCCTCCGCCTCCATCACTGCCCTCGACGCCCGCATTCCGGCCTATGTCGAGAAGATCACCAAGCGGAACCCCTTTACCGGCAAGATCGTCTCCGCCGGTATCGTCACGGTGAAGGACTCGGCGTGGCTGCTGAGCTGGACGGTTCATCGCCAGCCGCATTTCAAGAAGCAGCCCAAAGATCAGATGATCGCCTGGTTCTACGCGCTCTTTGTCGATTGCCCCGGCGACTTCGTGAAGAAGCCGATGCAGGAATGCACCGGTGAGGAGATCACCCAGGAATGGCTCTATCACCTCGGCGTGCCGGTCGAGGACATTCCCGAACTCGCGGCATCCGGCGCCAGCACCGTTCCCACGATGATGCCCTATATCACCGCCTTCTTCATGCCGCGCCAGGCGGGTGACCGGCCGGACGTGGTGCCGGAGGGCGCGGTCAACTTCGCCTTCATCGGCCAGTTCGCGGAATCGAAGCAGCGGGACTGCATCTTCACCACGGAATATTCGGTGAGAACCCCGATGGAGGCCGTCTACACGCTGATGAATGTCGAGCGCGGCGTGCCGGAGGTCTTCAACTCGACCTATGATATTCGTACACTTCTTGCTGCGATCGGTCCGCTGCGGGACGGCAAGGGCATCGATCTTCCCGGACCGGCCTTCCTGCGCAAGCTGCTGATGGAGAAGCTCGAAGGCACAGAGATCGCCAAGCTGCTCGAAGAGTTCCATCTGATCGAGGAGTGAACAGAGACCGGAAGGCACGCGCGGCGTGTGAAAGGTGATGAATGGCCGACGACGATCAGAAGAGCGAACGCGCCGCCGAGGTGACTGGGGCGCACGGCCATCATCACCATCATGAGCCGGACGGCGAAACGCCGTCCGGTCACGTCGACCATGATCCGGTCTGCGGCATGGTGGTCGATCCCGCCAGGACCGCTCACAAGGCTGAGTATGAAGGCGAGCGTTACGCCTTCTGCTCGGCCGGCTGTAATGCGAAGTTCGACGCCGACCCCGTGCATTATGCAGCACGGGTAGCGCATGCCGAGCCGCACCATGAGGGTGCTGCTACCCATGGCGATCATTCCCACCCTAGCCACACCCATAGACTTGATCGCCATGAGCATCACCCCGTTGCGGCGTTAACGGCAGCCGTAACGGAGGGCACGATCTGGACCTGCCCGATGCATCCGGAAATCCGCCGGGACGCGCCGGGCAGTTGTCCGATCTGCGGCATGGCGCTGGAGCCGCTGATCGCGGCGGCGGATGCCGGACCCAGTCCCGAACTTGCCGATATGACCCGGCGCTTCTGGATCGGCCTCGCGCTCGCCTTGCCCGTGTTCCTGCTGGAGATGGGCGGCCACCTGATCCCGGCGCTGCACCATCTGGTGCCGATGCACATCTCGATCTGGATCCAGTTCGCCCTGGCGACGCCGGTGGTGCTGTGGGCCGGATGGCCGTTCTTCGCGCGTGGCTGGGCGTCGATCGTCAACCGCAGCCTCAACATGTTCACGCTGATCGCGATGGGGACCGGCGTCGCCTGGGGATACAGCATCGTCGCGACATTCGCGCCGCAGCTCTTCCCGCAGGCTTTCCGTGACGCTGATGGCGCGGTCGCGGTCAATTATGAGGCGGCCGCCGTCATCACCGTGCTGGTGCTGCTTGGTCAGGTTATGGAGTTGCGCGCCCGGGAACAGACGTCCGGCGCGATCCGCGCGCTTCTCAATCTCGCGCCGAAGACCGCACGACGCATCGGGGCAGACGGTGTGGAAGAAGATGTGCCGGTCGAGGCGATTGTGATCGGCGAGCGGCCCAGGGTCCGGCCCGGGGAAACCGTGCCGGTGGATGGCGTGGTCGAGCAGGGGCGCCCATCGATCGATGAATCGATGGTGACCGGCGAATCCATGCCGGTGACGCGCGTAGTCGGCGAAGCGGTCGTAGGAGGTACGCTGAATCAGACCGGCGCGCTCGTCATCCGGGCGGAAAAAGTCGGGCGCGACACGATGCTGGCTCGCATCGTCCAGATGGTCGCGGATGCCCAGCGCTCGCGCGCGCCGATCCAGCGCGTGGCTGATCAGGTGTCGGGCTGGTTCGTGCCGGTCGTCATCGCCGTAGCGCTGCTCGCCTTCGCGGCCTGGGGTGTATGGGGGCTAGAGCCGCGTCTGGCGCATGGCCTGATCGCGGCCGTTTCCGTGCTGATCATCGCCTGCCCCTGCGCGCTCGGGCTTGCGACGCCGATGTCGATCATGGTCGGTATCGGCAAGGGGGCGGCCGCCGGCGTTCTGATCAAGAACGCGGAGGCGCTCGAGCGGATGGAGAAGATCGATACTCTGGTGGTCGACAAGACCGGGACGCTTACCGAAGGCAAACCGGCGGTGACCCGGATCGTCCCGGCGCCGGGATTTGTCGAGGAGATCATCCTGCGGCTGGCGGCAGGTGTTGAAAAAGCCTCGGAGCATCCGCTTGCGCGCGCGATCGTGGCGGCTGCCGAGGAACGAAAGTGTCAAACGGCACGCAATCGGGACCCCCTATCGGCGCCCAATAGGGACCCCCTCTTCGAGTTCGAGCGGCGATGCGCGTAGCTCTCAGCCAGCGCAGAGCATCGCCGCGAGGTGAGCCACTGATCGATCAGCTGCCCGGAGGGGGGTCTGGGGGGAGGTTGAATAAGTTGTGGATCAAGCGGGGCGTGCCGGTCAGGCGCGGTTCCTGAGCCGCCAGCTGTCGTTGCCGGTCTCGACGATGTCGCAGTGATGGGTCAGGCGGTCGAGCAGCGCCGTGGTCATCTTGGCGTCGCCGAAGACGGTGGGCCACTCCCCGAAGGTCAGGTTGGTGGTGATGATCACCGAGGTGCGCTCGTAGAGCTTGCTGATCAGGTGGAACAGGCGCTGGCCGCCGGACTGGGTGAACGGCAGGTAGCCCAGCTCGTCGAGCACCACCAGATCGAGACGCGAGAGCTGGGCGGCTAAAGCGCCGGCCTTGCCGCGCCGGGCCTCGTCCTCGAGGCGGTTCACGAGATCGACGGTGTTGAAGTAGCGGCCACGCGCCCCGGCCCGCACGACGTTGGCGGTGATGGCGATGGCCAGGTGGGTCTTGCCGGTGCCCGTGCCGCCGACCAGGACGATGTTGCGATGGTTGGTCAGGAAGGCGCCGTCGTATAGCGAACGCACCAGGCCTTCGTTGATCGCAGAGCCTTCGAAGCTGAACGCCGCCAGGTCCTTCATCACCGGCAGCTTGGCGGCGGTCAGGCGATAGCGGATGGATGCGGCCTGGCGATGGTTGGTCTCGGCCTTGAGCAGCTCGGCCAGGATCTCCATGGCCGTGCGGTTGCGCTGAAGGCCCGTGGTGACGGTCTCGTCGAAGGCCCCGGCCATGCCCTTCAGGCCCAGTTGGGCGAAGGCTTCGATCATCTCATGCCGCTGCACGGGGACCTCGCAGCAGGTCGTAGCGGGCGCAGTCGGCGATGGGCGGATGACGCAGGACCAGCGCCTCGCAGGTGGTGATCGGCTGTGGCGCTGGCGGCTCGCGGCGCCGGGCAAGGATGTTGAGGATGACCTCGTCGCTGGCGGCGCCGGCATCCAGGGCCTCGCGGACGGCGTCATCGACCTCATCAAGGCCATCGACCAGCACCGCCGCCAGCACGCGCACGAACCGGCGGTCGGCTTCGTCGCCACGACCCAGCTTCTTCCTCAACCGGGTCAGGGCTGGTGGCAGAGTCCAATCTTGGAATGGCGCGCCATTGCGCAAGCTCCCGGGCTTGCGGGCCAGAACCGGCAGGTAGTGCCAGGGATCATAGATCGTCCGGCCTCGGCCGAAGGATCGGACGTGCTCGGCCACCACTTCGCCGGCGCAGCGCACGACGATCCGATCGGCATAGGCGCGCACTTGCACCGTGCGCTTTGGCGGCCCTGGCCATCACCGAGTAGCGGTTGCGGTCGAAGGTGATCAGGCAGGTGCCGGTCACCGCGTGCTCGACCTCGTGGAAGCCGTCGAACGGCGCCAAGATCGCCTGCAACGGCCGCTCGGCCTCAAGGGCCTGGGCCAAGGTGATCTCGCGCTGCTCGGGATGGGGGTGTAGGCGCGCCCAGCGGCGGCACTCGGCCTCCAGCCAGCCGTTCAGCTCTTCCAGGCTGGCGAACCGCAAGCGCGGTTTGAAGAACCGCTCCCGGCTGGTTGAACCGCCCCGTGTTTCCCGGAGGCCGTTTGGTTTAAGTTATGCGGCGATGGGAACGTCGTCCATCGCCGCGTAGTAGCGCTGCTCTGCCTCGGCGGGAGGGATGTTGCCGATGGGTTCGAGCAGACGGCGATTGTTGAACCAGTCGATCCATTCGAGGGTGGCGTACTCGACGGCTTCGAAGGTGCGCCATGGCCCGCGTCGATGGATGACCTCGGCCTTGTAGAGGCCGTTTATGGTCTCGGCGAGGGCGTTGTCGTAGCTGTCGCCGACACTGCCGACCGAGGGCTCGATGCCGGCTTCCGCCAGGCGTTCGGTGTACTTGATCGACAGATACTGGCTGCCGCGATCACTGTGGTGGATCAGGCCGCCGCCGTGGATAGGACGTCGGTCATGGATCGCCTGCTCCAGGGCGTCGAGCACGAACCCGGCGTGGGCCGTTCGACTGACGCGCCAGCCCACGATGTAGCGGGCGTAGACGTCGATCACGAAGGCGACGTAGACGAAGCCCGCCCAGGTCGCGACGTAGGTGAAGTCGGAGACCCAGAGCCGGTTAGGCGCTGGCGCCTGGAACTGCCGGTTCACCTGGTCCAGCGGACACGGCGTCGCCCTGTCGCGGATCGTCGTGCGTACCGGCTTGCCCCTGATTACGCCCTGAAGACCCAGATCTCGCATCAGCCGCTCCACGGTGCAGCGCGCGACAGGCCGCCCCTCTCGTCGCATCTGCCGCCAGACCTTGCGCACGCCATAGACGCCGAAGTTCTCGGTGAAGGCGCAACACCTCCGGCCTGAGCGCCTCATCGCGCTGTGCTCTCAGCGGTCGGCGGCTTGGATCACGACGTCGGGCGACATGCTCGTGATAGGTCGACGGGGCGATCGGCAGGACCCTGCAGATCGGCTCGACCCCATAGACCTGCCGGTGATCGTCGATGAAGGCGATCATCGCTTGAACGGGCGGTCGAGCTCCGCCTGCGCGAAATAGGCTGACGCCTTGCGCAAAATCTCATTCGCCTGACGGAGCTCGCGGTTCTCTCGCTCCAGCGCCTTCAGCTTCTCGGCCAGGTCCGTCGGGACGCCGACGCGTCGGCCACTGTCCGCCTCCGCCTTCTTGACCCACTCGTTCAGCGTATGCGCCGAGCAACCGATCTTGCTCGCTACCGAAACAACCGCCGCCCAGCGTGACGGATGCTCTCCGCCATGATCCAGCACCATCCGGACCGCGCGATCGCGAACCTCAGGTGCAAACTTGTTCGTTGTCTTGCTCATATGGCTCCATCCTACTCAGGAGTTGGAGCCTCCGGGAAACCCGGGGCGGTTCACCGTCCATCAGATCCTGACCCGCTCGACCTACATGGGTGAGCACCGGTTCAATACACGTGACCACAAGACGAAGGCCCCAAAACCCGAGTCGGAACACGCCGTCATGGCCGTGCCGCCCATCGTTTCGAAGGCGGACCACGAGGCCGTCAGAGCGCGTCTCACGTCCCGGAACCCGAAATGGACGCCGCCGCGCGTCTCCACCGGTCCGAACCTACTCACGGGCATCTGCTTCTGCGGCGAGTGCGGCGGTGCGATGACCCTGAGAACGGGAAAGGGCAGCGCGGGCGGCCAGTACCGCTACTATGCCTGTTCGACCAAGGCCCGCATGGGCGAAGCGGGCTGCAAAGGTCTGGCTGTCCCGATGCACAAGCTCGATGACGCCATCATCGACCACCTCGAATCTCGTTTGCTCGATCCGTATCGCCTAGCGGCGCTGATGGAACAGCTTCTCGACCGTCGGGAGGAATGGGCAGATCAGCGGCGCAGCCACATCGCGGAGATGCGCAAGCGCGCCACCGAGGCCGAGGCCAAGCTCAATCGGCTCTACGAAGCCATTGAGAACGGCCTGATCGCGCCTGACGACGCCTCACTGAAGGATCGCGTGGCCGAACTGTCAGGCATCCGAGATCAGGCTCGGGCGGACGCTGGGCGGATCAGCGCATCCGTGGATCGGTTGGCGCCGACGATCACGCCGGACGCACTAAATCGGTTCGCTAACGCCGCGCGGCGCAAGCTGCGGGATCGGACCAGTGGGTATCGACGGGATCACCTCCGCGCCCTAACCCAGCGGGTGGAGGTCATCAGCAAGACCGAGGCGCGCATCATTGGATCACGCACAGAACTTCTGCGGGCCTTAGCGTCGAGTGGTAGTGGGGATTATGCCGCCGGTGGCGGAGTTCTCAGTTTTAAACCGAAGTGGCGCGCCCGATGCGATTCGAACTTCTACTGCGAGGCGTTAGTCGTCGCTGGGGGCGGGCGATCAGCGGCGCCAAATCTAACCGTAGCGCAGGAACGCAAAGGAAAGAAAAGCAGAACTGCGTGTGCAAATTTTGCACACGCAGGTCCACAAGCCATTGATTAACTAGATAAATCTACACCATCCATCATCGGGGCGATGGAGAGGGTGCGGGAGAGGGATATGGTCATTGTCGGGCGATATAGGCGAAGTCGCCCGAAAACGCGATCCGCCGCCTATCGCGCAGTCTATCAGAGCATGATCTGTTTCAGGAAAGGCGAGGTCGCTGCGGTGCGGGCGTAGTGCTCGACATCCAGCATCTTGTCGCCATGCCAATGGCCTCCCTTCAGCATCAGGTTTGCGGACAGGGGCACGATTTCGCCGTCGGCGTCGCGCCAAAGGCTGGGCGCATAGGGGTCGGGGTGGCGCTGGACCAACCTGAGCCCCCGGAAGGCCGCCGCCTGATCCAGGTCTTGAGCCGTCATCGTGGCCAGTGCTGCAGTTTCGTCATAGCCGTGATCCAGCAGACGCGGCGTGCGATCCGCCTGGAGCAGCGGCGTCTGATCCCAGCCGGGCATCAGGCTGGGCTTCATGCCGGCCCCGAAATAGGCGTCCAGATGCGCGCGATCGTCGGTCGCCTCCCAATATAGCGGCCCGCCGGGACCTCGGGCCAAGGCCGCCATCCGCTGTCGCACCAGGCCTGGCGCCAGACGCGCGATCGCTCGCGCCGGCGCGGGCACGGCCTTTCTCAGCATGGCCAGAACTTCGTTCAGCCCCTGGGTGCGGAAGGCGAACAGATCGGCCAAACGATCCGAATCCGCATACCACTTACCGTGGAAGTTCCGCCGGGCGAACAGCCGGATATCGAGACCCTTGCGAAAATCCCCGCCGCCCAGCCGTTCGGTCAAGCCCGCGAATTCGTGGTTCATCAACCGCAACGGCGCGCCGCCGCCGATATTGTAGAAGCCACGCCAGAAATCCTCGGGCGCAGCGTCGAAGGCCACGCAGGCCATCAGTTGTCCGGCATCCTCCACCGTCACCCATTCGAACACGTCGTTCAGCGGGTTGTGGAACATGATCGGATCGAAAATGCTCCAGATGCCCGGATGAATGATGCCGGTCTGGCGTAGTGAAACCCAGCGTTTCAGTCCGGATTCGGCGACGATGGCTTCGGCCTCGGTCTTGGTGCGGGCGTAATGGTCGAACTGGCTGATGCGGATCGGATCGCCGGTTCGGCCCCAATGTATCGGGGCGGGGCGATGGCCGGTCTGGGCGACCGTGCCGATATAGACCAGGGCGACGGCGTCGGGGTCGGGCTGCGCTTTGATGGCCGCGACGATGTTGGCCGCGCCTCCGACGTTGACCGCCGTCGTCAGTTCGGGGTGATGGTCCGCGAACGGCGACACCATGCCGCCGACGTGCAGCACCAGATCGCAGCCGTCGACGGCGGCCTTGACCTGATCGGCCCGACGCAGATCGCCGAAGGCGAAGGCGACGCGCTTGTCATCCTTGTATCGACGCACCACCGGGTGGTTCTGCTCCGTCGGCAGGACCAGGCAGCGTATCGTCGCGTCGGCGTCGCGCGCCAACAGGGCCTTGAGCGCGGCCGAGCCCATGTTGCCGGTTGCGCCGGTCAGCAGAATACAGCGTGGCGTCATGATGCATCTCCCCGCGTAACGATGCGTCCTCTTCAGGCCGAGGGCCGGTTTTGACCCAGGCCCGCGCCCTTCCAGCCGTACCAGGCGACGACGGCGAAGCAGATCGCAGGCAGCAGGAAGGCGACGTTGGCCCCATAGGTGTCGGCGATCTTGCCCATCGGCCAGGGCAGCAGCACCCCGCCGCCGATGGCCATGACCATCAACGAAGACGCCTTCTTGGTCCCGGCGCCCAGGCCCGTGGTGCCCAGGGCGAAGATGGTGGCGAACATGGTCGACATGAAGAAGAAGACCGCCAGCAGGGCGATGGGCGAGACGATGTTGATCCCCGCCGCCACGATCAGGGTCAGAACGACATTGATCACGCCATACGTCGTTAGCAGGACGCGGGGCTTGATCTTAAGCAGCAGGGCGGTGGCGAAGAAGCGGCCGACCAGATAGCCGATGGCCGCCAACGACAGCATGAAGGCGCCTTGCTGCGACGTCAGGCCGGCCCAGTTGTGCGTCACCAGATTGATGAAATAGGCGCCGATGCCGACCTGGGCGCCGATATAGAGGGCCTGGGTGATCACGCCGGCGACGAAGTGCGGCTGTTTCGACAAGGGCAGGGCAGGGGCGTCGCCCGCGACCGCACCGCCGTGGTCCGACAGGCCCGTCTCAGGCAGGCGCGCGCGCCAGACGGCCAGGGCGAACAGGACGACGCCGACGGCGATCAGCCCATAGACGATCTGGATCGAGCGGGTCGCGCCGCCCAAGGCTTCGGTCGTCGTTGGACTGAAGAAGACGGCGCCGCCGATCAGCGGCCCGAAGAAGACGCCCAGGGCGTTGAACGACTGGGCCAGGTTCAGCCGTTGTGAGGCCTTGGCCGGGTCGCCCAGGACGTTGACATAGGTGTCGGCGCTGGTCTCCAGCACGCACAGGCCGGCCGCCAGCACGAACATCGAACCCACGAAGGGCAGGAAGGCGCCTGCGCCCGCCGCTGGGATGAACAAGAGGGCGCCGACAGCCGTGACGATCAGGCCCGTGACGATGCCGAACTTGTAGCCCCGCGCGTGCAGCAGCATTCCCGCCGGGATCGACAGCAGCAGATAGGCCCCGAAATAGGCGATCTGCAGCCAGGCGCTGTCGGCCTGACTGATGCTCAGCGTTTCCTGGAAATGCTTGTTCAAGACGTCCAGCAACCCATAGGCCAGGCCCCAGATCAGGAAACAGGCGATGGCGAAGCCCAGCGGCCCCTTCAGCGAGCCGGCGGGCCTGGCCAGGCCTCCGGGGGTGTGGGCGGCGTCGGTCTCGATGACCATGCGATACTCTCCTGGTGTTCCTCGGGCCTTGCCGTCTTGGTGCGGCTTCGGCGGATGGGTTAGATGCGGTAGATCGCCTCGGCGTTGGCGGCGAACAGGCGGTCGCGTTCGTCGGCCGAGAAGTCGGCCGTGATCGCGTCGAAGGCGGAATAGAAGGCGTCGAACGTCCCGTGCACGCGCTCGACCGGGAAGTCGGAGGCGAACATGGCGCGCTCGGTCCCGAAAACGTCGATGCACTCCAGGACGGTCGGCCGGATACGGTCCGTCGTCCAGGCCCGGTCGGTGATGCCCAGACCCGAGATCTTGATCGAGACCTGGGGCTGGGCCGCCAACAGGCGCAGGCCTGTGCGCCACCGTTTCATGCCCGCGTCGTCCCGGTCTGTGGGCAGGCCGGCGTGATTGACGATCATCGCAATGTCGGGATGGCGCGCGGCGATAATGGCGGCGGTCGCCATCTGCGACGGATAGAGCTGAAGATCGAACGACAGGCCGTGACGCGCCAGCTTGGCGAAGCCTGCGACCCAGTTCGGATCGCGCAGCAGATCGCGGTCTGTGTAGGTCTTCAGCGGGTCTTCGTGCCAGCAGACGATCTGGCGCACGCCACGCACGTTCGGACGCGCCGCATGGGCCTCCAGCAGCGCATCCAGATCGGGGTCCAGCAGGTCCGCGCCGGCGACGATGCCGTGCGGGCAGCCTCGCGCGTCGGCAAGGGATTGGAGCCAGTCGGTTTCTGCCAGTTGCCGACCCACCGGCTGGCCAGCCTCGACATGAACGATCTTGTCCACGCGCCAATCGGCCGTGTCGGCCAGATAGTCGTCCAGCAGATAATCCCGGTTGGCGATGGGGCTCATGTCCCCGGCCGGGTTGTTCGGCAGGGGATCGTCCTGGAGCCAGCCGTAGCGCGCGCGCGACAGGTCCCAGAGGTGGACGTGGCTGTCGACGATGCGAAGATCGCGGCTCATCGCGCCTCGCCTTCCGGCTTGACGGCCAGATAGCCTTTCGCGCGCAGCCAGGCGTCCAGCGCCTGGGGCCACAGCGACAGCGACGGGTCACGCCCGCCCAGACCCGAGCCATGGGGTCCGTGGGCGAACAGATGCATCTCCACGTCCACGCCGGCGGTCGCCAACGCCTGGTAGAGGTCCACCGAACCCTGCACCGGCACCAGACCGTCGTCGGTCGTGTGATAGATGAAGGTCGGCGGCGCCTGATCGGCCACGCCCGGCAGCGGCGTATAGCCGACATAGTCCTGCGGTCGGCAGTCCCAGCGGGCGATTTTGGCGAAGCGGCAGTAGGCAGAGCCGCCCCGGGCGTCGATGGCGGTGGCCTGAAGCCACGGATAGGCCAGGATCAGGAAGTCGGGTCGGCTGGAGACACGTTCAATCCTATCGGCGGCGGCGGGATCGCCGGGATCCGACAGGCGTGTCGTCATGGCTGCCAGATGGCCGCCGGCGGAGAATCCGATCATGCCGATGCGGTCGGTGTCGATGCCGAAGGCTTCGGCGTTGGCCCGTACGAAGCGAACCGCACGCTCGCCGTCCTCGATGGGTTCGGGCAGGGGATGGTCTGCGCCCTGCCTGTATCGGAGCACGAAGGCGGTCACGCCACGCGCTGCGAACCAGTCCGCGACCTGCCGTCCCTCCAGGCTGCCGGCCAGGCTGATGTAACCGCCGCCAGGCGCTACGATCACCGCCGCCCCGGTCTGTTGGCCGTACTGCGGTGTGAAGACGGACACCGTGACGCCATCGTCATGGTCGGGGCGGATCGCGAAGGTGCGGACCTCAAGGAAGTCGTCCCGGGCGACGTCGGGCAAGGCCGCCGAAATCTGGGCGCGCGGCGTCTGTGCTGTCGCGCCGGTCGCCGTCAGGCAGGCGATGGCCAGCCCCATCGCCCCGAGGCGATGGGTCCAGCCTTGCCGCCAGGGGGCCAGGGCGCGCATCCGTCGCTTCCTAGTAGGTGGTGCGTCCGCCGGACGTGTCGAACGTCGAGGCGGTGGTGAAGCTGCATTCCTCGGAGGCCATGAAACAGACCATGGCGGCGCTTTCCTCGACCTCGCCCAGCCGTCCCATCGGGATCTTGGAGCGCATATAGTCGACCTGGCTTTGCGGCATCTGCGACAGGATTGGGCTTTCGAAAGTGGCGGGCGTCAGGCTGTTGGCGATCACACCCTTGCCGGCCAGTTCCTTGCCCAGAGACTTGGTGAAGCCGATCACGCCGGCTTTTGACGCCGAATAGGCGCTGGCGTTGGGATTGCCTTCCTTGCCGGCGACCGAGGCGACATTGACGATCCGGCCGTAACCATTGGCCAGCATGAAGGGCGTCACCGCGCGGGCGCAGTAGAAGACGCCGTTCAGATTGATGTCGATGACCCGTTTCCAGCTATCGATCGGAAACTCCGGCACTGGAACGGTCGCCCCCGTGATCCCGGCCGAGGCGACCAGGATGTCGATGCGGCCGCCCAGGGCCGCATTCGACGCCTCGGCGGCGGCGGCGACCGCCTCGGGGTCGGCGACGTCCAGGGCGACGATGTCGGTGGCGCCGACCTCCTGGGCCGCCGCCTTCAGCGTGTCGGCGTTCAGATCCCACAGAACCACCTTGCCGCCCTCGGCGACGATGCGGGCGGCGGCGGCCTTGCCCAGGCCCGAGGCGCCGCCGGTGACGACGGCGGTGCGGCCGGCGAAACGGCCTTCAAAGGCGTTCATCGCGTCCACTCCACAAAGGTCTGGCCCTGTTCGCCCAGCTTCTGAATGCCCAAACGAACCTTGTCGCCCGCCTTCAGATAGAGGGGCGGCTTTTGGCCCAGACCCACGCCGGGCGGGGTGCCGGTGGTGATCAGGTCGCCAGGTTCCAGCGTCATGAACTCCGACAGGTAGGAGACGATTTCGGCGACGCCGAAGATCATGGTTTTGGTGTTGCCGGTCTGCATCCGCTGGCCGTTCAGGTCCAGCCACATATCCAGGTTCTGGACATCGCCCACCTCGTCGGTCGTGACGATCCAGGGGCCAACGGGGCCGAAGGTGTCGCACCCCTTGCCCTTGTCCCAGGTGCCGCCGCGCTCGGTCTGATAGGCGCGTTCTGACACGTCGTTGATCAGCACATAGCCGGCGACGTGATCCAGCGCCTCGGCCTGGGTGACGTAGGTCGCGGGCTTGCCGATCACGATGCCCAGTTCGACTTCCCAGTCGGTCTTTTCCGAACCGCGCGGGATGGTCACGTCGTCATTGGGGCCGGTCAGGCAGGTGATGGCCTTGGTGAAGACGACCGGCTCTTCGGGGATCGGCAGGTTCGATTCCGCAGCGTGATCCGCGAAGTTCAGGCCGATGGCGATGAACTTACGGCTGCCGTTCACCGGCACGCCATAGCGCGGCTCGCCCTTGACCAGAGGCAGCGTGGTCGGATCGATGGCTTTCAGGGCCTCCAGCGCGGCGCCATGCAGTTGGTCCGGCGTGATGTCGGCGATGACGCCGGACAGGTCGCGGATGCGCCCCTCGGCGTCCAGCGTGCCCGGTTTTTCCTGACCCCTGGGGCCATAGCGAAGCAGTTTCATCGGGGGATCTTTCGTCTCAACGCGCGTAGGGGCGGTGCAGGGCGATGTCGCGGTTCAGCTCGACGCCGAAGCCGGGGGTGTCGGGCACCTTCAGCTTGCCGTTCACGGGCACGGGCTCGCCGATCAACTGCGGATGGAACATCGGCACGACCTCGTCGGCGCCGGGAGCCATCATCAGGAACTCCGCGAACGGGCTGTTATGGCGCGTGACGACGAAGTGGTAGGAATAGACCGACGATCCGTGCGGGATCATCAGCACGCCCTTCGCGTCGGCCAAGGCCGAGATCTTCTGAAGCTCGGTCACGCCGCCGCACCAGCCTACGTCCGGCTGGATGATGTCGCAGCATTCCATTTCCAGCAGCATACGGAAGCCCCAGCGGGTGGCCTCATGCTCGCCGGTCGTGACCAGCATCCCCTTTGGCGCGTTCCTCTTCAGCGCCTGATAGCCCCAGTAGTCGTCGGGGCTCAGCGCCTCTTCGATCCATTTCAGGCCCAGCTTGTGCGCCTCATGGGCCAGACGGGTGGCGTAGTTCAGGTCCAGCGCCATCCAGCAGTCGAACATCAGCCAGAAGTCGTCGCCGCAGGCGTTCCGCATGGCCTCCAGCTCGGCGAGATTCTTGCGAAGCCCTTCCTCGCCCTCGGCGGGGCCGTGGTGCAGGGGCATCTTGCCGCCGATGAAGCCCAGTTCCTTGGCTTTATCCGGCCGTGCGCCGGTCGCGTAGAAGGTCAGTTCGTCGCGCACCGCCCCGCCCAGCATGGCGAAGACCGGCTCCTGACGCAGGCGGCCCAACAGGTCCCACAGCGCCAGATCGACGCCAGAGATGGCGTTCACCACCAGACCCTTGCGGCCATAATACTGGGTCGAGAAATACATCTGGTCCCAGATCTTCTCGACCTCGGACGGATCGCGCCCCTCAAGGAAACGCGCCAGATGCTTTTCGACGATATAGGCGGCGGGTTCGCCGCCGGTCGTGACCGCAAACCCGATGACGCCGTTCTCGGCCTCGATCTCGACCACCAGCGTGCCCAGCACATTGATGCCGAAGCTGCGGCGGCTTTGACGATATTCGGGGTATTTCGCCATCGGCGTGGCGATATGGTCGTCGATCCAGTGGCCGTCGCCCTGATCGTGATAGTCGGCGCCGCCACCCGTTCCGTCGTTCTTCACGACGAAGGCGCGCACGTGTTTGATCTTCGGCAAGGTCAAACGGAATCCTCCCTGTGTGCATTCCACATTGCGGGATTTGTGTTGCACTTATACGTTAGAGGCCAGGGCGAGATCATCTATCTACGCTGGCTCTCAGATTATGGGACATTTGTCTATTAAATGAAACGCGACCCGTCAATCGAAACACGTGCCGACAAGGGCGATGAAAAAGGCTCCGTGGGCGCCCAGACCCTGATGCGCGGGCTGGATGTCCTGGACGCCATCGCCGACGGTCCCATCGCGCTGAACGAGCTGTCGGATCGTCTGGGGCTGACCAAGAGTACGACCCACCGTCTGGCCGCCGCCTTGACCGAGCGGCGGTTCCTGTCCTTCCGAGCCCGCGAAGGCTATTCCCTGGGCCCTAAGTTGCTGGAGCTGGGCTGGGCCGCCCGCCAGCAGGTGCAGGTGGCGCGCGTCGCCCGCGCTCACCTGGAAGCCTTGTCTCAGGCCACCGAAGACGCCGTCCACTTGGGCGTGCTTGACGGCGATCAGGCGCTTTATCTGGACAAGGTGCCGGGCCGGCGCCGCGTCAACATCGGTTCACGCGTGGGCGATCGACAGCCGATCGCCTCGACTGGGCTGGGCAAGGCGCTTGTTCTGGACATGACGGAAGACCGTTGGCGCGATCTTTACGACGCCGGCGGCGTTCACGGCGCCGCTGGCGGGGTCTCGGTGTTTCTGGAGCGGATGCGCGGTTACGCCCAAAAGGGCTACGCCTTCGATCTGGAGGAAAACGAGGATCAGATCCGCTGCGTTGCGGCGCCGATCCGCGGCGTTGACGGCGCCATCGTCGCCGCCATCAGCCTGTCCAGCGCCGCCCAATATATGGACGACGGCCGGATGCAGTCGCTGATCCTGGTGGTTCAGGACGCCGCCCGCGACATCAGCAGCGAACTGGGCTGGAGCGATCGTAAAGGCGGCATGGGCGTCGGCCCGGCGGTCTGATCGGCGGGCCGTCGCCGCACGACGGCGGACGACGGCCCGATGCTCCTTCAGGCGTTCGCCGTCAGTCTGTGCCGGCCGCTCGTCAAGCGAATGGGAGCCTGCCGCGCCCGCTGGTCGCCCAGTCGCCAGTCGACGCCGGTCGAGGCGCGCACCTCGGCCTGCGCGCCTGGTGGCACGTCGATGTTCAGGACCGGCGCGCCGTTATCGAACCTCCAGTCCACACGAATGCGGCCGGCGGACGAGATATAGTCAGCCCCGGCATGGCCCAGGCGCTGGTCCACGATGGGATCGATGACGACCTGGTCGAAGCCCGGCGCGGCGGGCGCGACGCCGGCGATGCGCCGAAACAGGAAGTCGACGATCGCGCCGAAGGCGTAGTGGTTGTAGCTGTTCATGGCCACGTCGCCGGTGTCGCTGTTCCACCGCTCCCACATGGTCGTGGCGCCCTTCTCGACCATATAGCCCCAGGACGGATAGGCCCGCTGCAGCAGCAGGGTCACCGCCACCTCCGCATGGCCCGATATGGCTAGCGCGTCCAGAATGTGCGGCGTGCCGAGGAATCCGGTCGACAGGGTGTCGCTGCGGCGATGGATGTCGGCCGCCAGTCGTCGGCCGGCCTCGGCCTTTGCGCCGTCGTCCAGCAGGCCAAAGGCGATGGGCAGGATATAACTGGTCTGGCTGCCGTTGCCGATCTCCCCGTCGGCCTTGACGTAGGCGGTGTTGAAGGCGGCCCTGATCTGGTCGAACAGGGCGCGATAGCGGACCGCGTCGTCCGCGCGGCCGATGGCCTGGGCCATCTCAGCCATCATCCCGGCGCAGCGCGCCCAATAGGCCGTCCCGACCAAGTCCTTGGGCGTTGTGGCGTCGCCCGGCTCCTTGGCGTCGACGGCCAGCCAGTCGCCATAGTCGGCCCCGCGCGCCTTGGCCCACAGGTGGTTGGGGTTCTGCGACAGGATGTAGGCCATATGCCTTTCCATCGCCTCCCAGTTTTCGCGTACGATTCCGGTGTCGCCGCTACGCATCCAGGCGGTATGCGGCAGGACCACGCCCGCGTCCGACCAGCCTGGCGACGTCAACTCCAGCCCCACGAAGAAGGGGGGGATCACGTCGGGGAAGCCGCCCTTGGCCGACTGGCCGTGGCGAACATCGCCCATCACGCGCGACGAATAGGCCTGGACATCCATATTATAGGCGGCGGCCGGCCAGAACACCTCGGCGTCGCCCATCCATCCCAGCCGCTCGTTGCGCTGCGGACAGTCTGTCGGCAGGCCGAAGAAGTTGGATCGCTGGCTCCATACCGCATTGCGCCAGAATGTCTCGATCACGGGATCGCCCAGGCGCAACAGCCCCGTCATGGTCAGGTCGTTGTGCCCGACCAGAGCCTTCAGCGTCTCGGCCGTGGGCGGCGTCCGCAGGCCCGAAATCTGGACATAGCGGAAGCCGTGATAGGTGAAGCGCGGGCTCCATGTCTCTTCGCCGCGCCCCTTCAGCACATAGGTGTCGCGCGCCAGGGCCGAACGCAGATTGCTTTGATCGACCTCGCCCGACGACAGCAGCACCTCGGCGAACCGCATCTCGATCCGGTCGCCCGCCTGGCCTCGCACCTTCAACAGCGGCCAGCCGGCGAAGTTCTGGCCGAAGTCCAGAACCCAGGCGTCAGGTTTGACCTGAGTGATCTTGGCGGCCTTCAGCGTTTGCACCACGCGAATCGGGGGGGCGTCTTCCGCCTCGACCGCGGCGGTCGGCGTCTCGGCCGGCTCGGCCGCCGCCCAGGCGGCGTCGTCGAAGCGCGCCTGGGACCAGCCCTCGACCTCGGCGCGCGCGTCATAAACCTCGCCGTCGTAGATTTCCGACGACAGAACCGGCGAGGGCTTGGTCTTCCAGCCCGGACCCGTGGCCACCGTCTCGCGCGAACCATCGTCGTATTCGATGTCCAGTTGCGCCCTCACCCGGCAGGGCGCAGGGCCAAAGGTGAACCGGCTGATGCCGCTGTATTCACTGCCGTACCAGCCGTCGCCGACCCACAGACCCACAGCGTTGTCGCCCTGGCGCATCAGGGCCGTGACGTCATAGGTCTGGAACAGAATCCGCCTGGCCGGATCGGTCATTTCCGGCGCCATCATGCGGTCGCCCACGCGATGGCCGTTGATCCACGCCTCGTAGCAACCCAGGGCGGTGGCGTGCAGTCGGGCGCTGCGTATCCGGCGCCGCGCCGTGAAGGCCTTCCGCAAATGCATGGCCGGATAGGGCAGCCAGGGCTCGCCCGCCGGCAGCCGCGTCGGGGGCGTCGCCTCAGGCCAGGCGCTGTCATCGAACGCCGCCTGACGCCAGCCGTCGGGCGGCGTCAGTTGGGTGCGCCATCCGCTCTGGGTGGTGATGCGGCGCACCTGACCCGAAGGGGAGGTCAGGCGCACCATGCCCGCCGCCGCCGCGGCCGGCACGCCGAAGCCGGCCTCACGCGTCAGGGCGAACGCTAGGACGTTCGGACCCGGCTTCAGCGCCAGCGGATAGACCGCCATGGTGGTCCAACTCTGCTCTTCCGGTCCGTCGGCCTGAAGCGGCGCGTCGTTCAGCCAGATGCCCTGAAGCGTGTTGGCGCTCAGCAACAGTTCGGCCGACGCCGCGCCGCTGCCGTCGATTACGGTGCGGAAGGCGCGCACGACGCCCGCGCGCTGCGCCCCGGTCCCCGTGATCCAGTATAGCCCGGCCAGACGGTCGGCCTTCGCTTCGGGATGTTCGCTGGCCAGCCATTCGGCGGACCAGTCCTCGGGCGTGATCGCGGCCTCCCAGAACGCCGGACGGCTGGTCGCGCTCGCACTTTGCGCGGTCCAGGTCTGCACGCGCCACCAAACCCTTTGTCGCGGCGCGATCGCTGGGCCTTCGTACGCAATGTCGAAATGGGCGGCGCTTTCGACCCGGCCGCTGTCCCACGACAGATTTCGTCCGCGCTGCAGGTCGCGTTCACTCGCGGCGCAGGTGATGCGATAGGCCGCCTGCGGCGCGCCAATGCTCCAGGCCAGGCGCGGTGAGCGAGCCAGGGACAGCGGGTTTTCCAACCCGCAGACCTTCAGGCCTGATACGGTTGGACGCCCGGTCGTTGCAGTCTCGGCCTGAGCGTGAGGGGTAGCGACGGAGCTGACGCCCGCCGACAAAAGCCCCGATTTCAACACGGTGCGGCGATCCACCCTCATAAGCCATCCTCCCTTTTGCGGTTCTTATGGAACCCACTTTCAATATATGGCAAGTTGATCTAATAAACGAGACAAGTCGAAGCGCGACGTTAAGTCGCCGGACGAGGAAACGATCTGATCGTCGCGCCAACGCTTCGATCCGGTCCGGCGCACCGCAAGGCGTGACGACAATATGGAACACGGTCCTGATGACCGGGAGGGGAATGCAATGGTAAGTTTCAAGCCAGTTCTGATGGGCGCTGTCAGCGTGATCAGCCTGTTCGCCGCTGGCGTCGCAGTCGCGCAGGAAACGCCTGACGCCGCCGCGTCGCAGTCGGATTCGGTCTCCACCGTCGGAGACATCGTCGTCACGGCGACGAAACAGGCGGTCAGCGCTCAGAGCGTGCCGGTCACCGTCAATGTCGTGACCGCCGAACAGGTCGAGAAACAGGCGATCCTGAAGTTCGAGGACGTCGCCAGCCTGACGCCCGGCCTGTCCTTGACCAACCGCGACGGCCGCCAGCAACAGGCCTCGGTGCGCGGCGTCGCCGCCGATCTGGATGCCGGGTCGTCGCCGACGGTCGACATCTATTTCAATGAGACGGTCCTGAACGCCGCGACGGCCTTCCAGTCCATCTATGACGTGGGTCAGGTCGAGGTGGTGCGCGGGCCGCAGGGCACGCTGCGCGGGCGCGCCTCCCCGTCCGGCGCCATTCTGATCACCACCCGCCGTCCCGACTTCGCGGGCGTCAACGGCCAGATCAGCGCCACGGCGACCGACAACGGAGTTCAGAACTATCAGGGCGCCATCGGCGGTCCGATCAGCGACACCGTCGCCGTTCGCGTGGCCGCCCTGTATGACGAAGGCGACGACAACGGCGTCAAGGCGATCAACGCCGGCCGGGAATCCGGTCACGAAACCTGGAGTGCACGCGGGTCGCTGACCTGGCGTCCGACCGACGCCTTTTCCGCCGATCTCGTCTATCAGCACATGAAGTCGGACGCGGACAGCTACTTCGCCGTCTATGGGTCGGACTATCAAGGGACCTACAGCATCTTTGATCGGGTCAATCTGCAGGACGGCCCCACCACCTTCTCCAACGAATCCGACATTGTCACCCTGGGGGCGACCTACGATTTCAGCGACGACTACCGCCTCAGCTATATCGGCGGCTATCAGAGCACCCAGTTCGACACCTTGCGCGACCAGGATATCGCCAATGCGATCCCGGGCCTGCAATACACGCAGGACATTCGCATCGGGAACGAGAACTGGTCCAACGAACTGCGGTTCGAACGACGCGGCAGTCACTTCTGGACCTATATGGTCGGGGCCTACTATTCGACCTCCGATACCGATTCCGTCGTGCAGATCCCGTTGGCGGGCCTGTCGCAGACCGGGACGGCGGACGGCAAGAGCCTGGGCCTGTTCACCAACCACACCTTCAATCTGAGCGACAAGGACGTGTTCCAGATCGGCGCGCGTTACTCCAAGACCCAGAACGACAGCGTCACCAACAGTTCCCTGGCGGGTCGCACGACCGCCTCGTCCGACTATGACGCCGTCACCGGCAGCGCCAGCTACCAGCATTTCTTCAACGAAGACCTGATGGCCTATGTCAGCTATGGTCGCGGTTATCGTCCTGGCGGCCGCAGCGAGGACGCGACCGCGCCCTACCTGCCGACCACCATCTGGGACTACAAGGAAGAGACGTCGGATTCCTACGAGTTGGGTCTGAAGTCGCGGATGTTGGACCGGCGTCTGACGGCCAACTTCACCGTCTACAATCAGACCTTCACCAACTTCATCGGTCGCCTGAACGGCATCGCCTGCACCGGCGCGCCCAGCGCCACGGGTCTGGGCTTCGCCACCGCGGACGGCACGGCGACGGGTCTGGATTGCAACGCCAACTTCACCTTCAACGGCGACGGCGTCAGCCGCGGCGCGGAACTGGAGCTGCGCGCGGCCATCACCCCGGATTGGACCGCCAACTTCAACCTGGCCTACACCGACGCCCACTTCGACAAGGCGTTGATCCCCTGCAACGACTTCAACGGCGACGGAACGCCGGACATCAGCGGCGCGCGCCGGGTTCAGCAGGGCCGCAATGTCAGCCTGTGCGAATCCAGCGGTTCGCTGGGCGCCCTGCCGGAATGGTCCTTCTCGCTGGGGTCGGAATACACGCGTCCGGTCGGCCGGTTCGAAGGCTTCGTGCGCGGTCTGGTCAACTACAGCGGCGAAGTCACCACATTGAACACGGGCTACACCGCCGACGCCTATGCGCTGGCCAACCTGTTCGTGGGCGTGCGCGATCCGCAAGCGGGCTGGGAGCTGACGGTGTTCGCCAAGAACGCCTTCGACCACGAGCAGCAACTGACCGAAGAGGGGTCGGGCAGCCTGTTCGGCGTGCCTTCGGGTTACCGCTTCGGCACGGTGTCGCAACCGCGTGAAGTCGGTTTCACTCTGCGCTACAGCTTCGGTTCCTGAGCCGAAAACGCCTGTCATCCCCGGTCGGCGTCGCCGGTCGGGGATGAAGTTTTTGCGTCTGATCGGAGGTCCCATGCTGAAACCTGTCGTCTGGGCTGCGGGCCTTATCGGAGCGGGCTTGGCGGCGGCCTCGGCTCAGGCGGGGGACTGGGTCACCCACCCCGATGCGCGTGGCGAAGCCGCGCAGACGGCGGTCAATCTCCAGTTTCAGTCAGTGCTCGACTTGGATCGACGTCCCCAACGGCTGAATGTCGCGGTGACGGCCGACAATCGTTTTGTCCTCTACGTCAACGGCCGTCGCGTCGCCGCAGGACCGTCGCGCGGCGATCTGAGCCACTGGCGCCGTTCATCCATCGATCTTGCGCCCTATCTCCAGCGTGGTCGCAATGTCATCGCCGCCGAGGTGTGGAACGACGGTCCCAACAAGCCGGGCGCCCAGATTTCGGCCCGCACCGGCTTTCGTCTGGATGCGGTCGACGCCGCCTTCGCGGACCGTCTGGACACCGGCCGCGCAGTCTGGCGCGTGCGTCGCGATGACAGCCGCGCGGTCGGCGGCGGCCTGATGCAGGTGATCCGCGCCGTCGGACCCAAGGGCTATTACGTCGCCGGCGGTCCCGAGACGATCCGCGGCCGCGCGGGGGCCGACGATTGGTTGACGACGCCGCAGGCGGGAGCGGACTGGGCCTCGACCGCCCTGGCGCTTCAGCCCGGCGAGACGTCGCCCTGGACCCTGATCGACGATCCGCTTCCGGCCATGCGCTATGACACCGTGCCCATCGGAACCGTGGTGCGTGCGCGCGGCGTCGACGCCTCGGCCTTTCCGAGCGGTCGCGTCACCGTGCCGGCGAACAGCGAGGTCGAACTGATGATCGGCAGCGGCCGGGTCATGGCGGCCTATCCGGCCTTCGATCTGGCTGGCGGGGCGGGCGCGACGGTTCAGGCCACCTACGCCGAGGCGTTGTATGACGCCGATCGACGCCGTCTGACCGACCGGGCGGCGGTCGGCGACGGTCAGGCCCTGGGTCTGACCGACACCTTTCTGCCGGCGGGCGGCGTGCAGACGCTGAAGCCCGCCTGGTGGCGCGCCTGGCGTTTCCTGCAGTTGAAGATCAAGACGGGCGACCAGCCGTTGACGCTCAACGCGGTGCGCGCGCACGAAACCGGCTATCCCTTCCAGACCTTGGCGCGGTTCGACAGCGACGACGCCCAACTGAACGACATCTGGCGCATCGGCTGGAACACCGTGCGGTTCGACGCCCATGAAACCTACATGGACACCGCCTACTGGGAGCAGCTTCAGTACATCGGCGACACCCGCATCCAGGCTCTGGTCAGCTATGACCTCTCGGGCGACGCGCGGCTGGCGGTCCAGGCCATCGACGCCTTCGACGCTTCGCGCAGCGTCGACGGCCTGCCTCAGGCGGCCTGGCCGTCGAACGGCAAGAATTCGATCCCGCCTTTCGCCCTGTTGTGGATTGGCATGATCCACGACTACTGGATGAACCAGCCCGATCTGTCGGTCGTCCAGCGCAACATGGCGGGCGCGCGGGCGGTGCTGGACTGGTACGCGCCCTATGTCACCGAACAGGGTCTGGTGCGCCAGACCCCGGGCTGGTTGTTCGTCGACTGGCGGCCGGGGCTGAGCGAGCAGCCGCGTCGCAGCGATCCGGTCAAACCTGAATCCTGCATCATCAGTATGCTTTATCTCGGCGCGCTGGATCAGGCCGCCGATCTGGAAACCGCCGTCGGCGATCCCGCGCGCGGCCAGGCCGACCGGCGTCAGGCGCAACGGGTGCGTCAGGGCGTCCGAGATCACTGCTGGGACGCCGGGCGCGGCCTCTATGCCGACTCGCCGCTGAAGGACCGCTTCAGCCAGCACGCCAATCTTCTGGCCGTCCTGTACGACGTCGCGCCACAGCGCGATCAGGCCGCCCTGCTGGAAAAGGTCATGACGCCGCATGGGATCGACGCGCCCGAGGGCCTGACCGGGGTGACCTATTATTTCGCCTTCTATCTGGTGCGCGCGCTGGAGCACGCAGGCCTGGCCGACCGATACCCTGCCGTGCTGACGACTTGGCGGGATATGCTGGCCCAGAACTTCACCACCTGGCCCGAGGAGCCGGATCCGACCCGCTCGGACAGCCATGCCTGGAGCGCCCATCCGACCAGCGACCTTCTGCGTCTGGTGGCGGGGGTCAGATCCGATGCCCCCGGCTTTGCGCGGGTCAGGATCGAACCGCATCTGGGTGCGCTTGGTCGCCTGGACGCCGCGACGGCCCATCCCGCCGGGCTGATCGAAACGCGCTATAGGGTGGATCCGCGCACGGGCCGGCTATCGGCGGACGTGCGCCTGCCGCGCGATCTGACCGGCGTCTTCGTGTGGCAGGGGCGGGAGCGTCCGCTGCGTCCCGGCCGCAATCGCTTCGTCATGACTCCATAGAACCGAGGAGAGGCGACATCGAACGGCGTGATTTTCTGAGCGGGGCGGCGGCTCTCGGCATGGCTGGCGCCCTCGTCGGCGGACGCCCGGCGTCGGCCCGTTTCCGCGCCGAGCCGTCCATGCGGTCGCGGCTGGTGGTGTTGACCGATATCGGCAACGAGCCCGACGACGCCGAATCCCTGGTTCGCCTTCTGCTCTACGCCAACGAGATCGATATCGAGGCCCTGATCGCCTCGACCTCGACTTGGCTCAAGGACCGGGTCAATCCGTCGCTGATCGAGGAGCGGGTGCGCGCCTATGGCGAGGTTCTGCGCAATCTGGCGGTCCACGCTGCGGGCTGGCCGCGCGCCGAGGATTTGCTGCAACGCATTCATGCCGGCGCACCGCGATATGGCATGGAGGGGGTAGGGCCGGATCAGGACACCGACGCCTCGCGCGCCATCGTCGCCATCGTGGATCGCCCCGATCCGCGTCCGGTCTGGTTCGCCCTGTGGGGTGGGGCGACGGACCTGGCCCAGGCCTTGGACAGCGTGCGGCGCACCCGCTCGCCCCAGGCCGTGGCCGCCTTCGTCGCCAAGATGCGGGTCTATTCCATCTCGGATCAGGACGATGCCGGTCCGTGGCTGCGCGCCCAGTTCCCGCAGATGTTCTGGGTCGCCAGTATTCACGGCTTCGGTCAGTACCGTCTGGCCACCTGGAACGGCATATCCGGCGACCTGATGAACCCCATTCCCGGCGCTGACACGCGTCTGGTGGATCGGGACTGGCAGGCGGCGAACGTCATCGGCAAGGGGCCGCTGGGCGCTCTCTATCCCAAGTCGCTCTATATTCTGGAAGGCGACACGCCGTCCTTCCTCGGCCTGATCCCGAATGGGCTGAACGTGCCGGATCGTCCCGACTATGGCGGCTGGGGCGGGCGCTACACGCGGGTCAGCCCGCAGCTGGGCCTTCACGCCGATGCGGTCGATACGGTGGTCGGGGTGGATGGCCAGACCTACACCAGCAATCACGCCACGCTATGGCGCTGGCGCAAAGCCTTCCAGAACGATTTCGCCGCGCGCATCAGCTGGTCGATCTCGCCCCGGCGCGCCGATGGACTGCATCCGCCTGAGTTGGCGCTGAATGGCGTGAGGGGCGCCGAGCCGGTGCGGATCACAGCTGGCGCGCGCGAGATCGTCGAGTTGAGCGCCGCCGGATCGCGCGATCCCGACGATCGGGGCCTGACCCTGAGTTGGAGCCAGTACAAGGAGCCGACCGGCGGCGTCTTCACGCCCCCCTTGCGTCTGTCGCAGACGCAGGGCGAGCGCACGCAGTTCACGACCCCGCCGGTCAGGTCGCAAACCGAGTTCCACATTCTTCTGGAAGGTCGTGGTCAGGGCGCGTCGGGCCTGACCCGTTATCGTCGCGCCATCGTGACCGTGACGCCCTGAGACGGTCTGCCGCTCGGCCATCCGGTGAAAAAGAAGCCCCGCCCGATATATCGGGCGGGGCAGTTCGCTCAGGGAGGCGTCCGCGTGCGGACGATCGTCAGCGCGCCGGGCCGGAAACCGTGAATTCGGCCTTGGCCTGGGCGGCGCTGTTGGAGCCGACCCAGACGTCGAAGACGCCGGGATCGATGACGTAGGATCGCGTGCCGGCGTTCCAGTACCGGACGCTGTCCTCATTCAGAGTGAACGAGACGGTGCGGCTTTCACCGGCGCGCAGAGACACGCGCTCGAAACCCTTCAACTCGCGTACAGGCCGCGAGGCGCGACCGCTGCGCTGGTGGATATACAGTTGCACCACCTCGTCGCCGGCCCGCGCCCCCGTGTTCGACACGGTGGTCGAGACGGTCAGGCGGCCGCCCGGTGCGATCTGGCCCTGAACGGTCGGAGCGGCGATATCGAAGGTCGTGTAGCTCAGGCCGTAGCCGAAGGGGTAAAGCGGGGTCGAGGGCTGGTCCCAATACCGTTCGCCCTGGTCGCGCGGGGCCTGGGACGTGTTGTGGGAATAGTAGATCGGCACCTGCCCCACGCTGCGGGGCCAGGTGACGGGCAGTTTTCCGCCGGGGTTCACATCGCCGAACAGGGCGCGGGCCACGGCGGTCCCGCCGCGCGTGCCGGGATACCAGGCCTCCAGAATGGCGGGGGTCTGCGGCTCCAGGGCGGTGATGTCCAGCGGACGGCCGTTCTGCAGCACCAGCACCACCGGCTTGCCCAGGGCCGTGATCGCCTGCGCCAGCCGCATCTGATCCCCCGGCAGCGTCAGGTCAGAGCGGGCGGCGCGCTCGCCGCTCATCTCCTGGCTTTCGCCAAGCGCCAGGATCACCAGATCCGAACTGCGCGCCAGGGCGACGGCGCGTTCGAACTCCTGCGCCGCACGACCGTCCTCCCACGGTTTCTGACCGGGCCGCAGGGGGGCGAAGGGCGACGGATAGCGGCGCTGCAACTCCACCCCCGGCGCCGTGTCCACTTCAGCCTGGCGACCCAGCCGTGACTTGATCCCGGAGTAGAGGCTGACCGTCTCGTTCAGATCGAATTTGAAGGCCCAGGAGCCCAGGATGTCGTTGGGCGAATCCGCCAGGGGGCCGATCACCGCCACCTTGTGGTGCTGACCCGCCGTCAGCGGCAGAAGGGCGCCGTCGTTCTTCAGCAGGACCAGGCTGCGCTCGGCGGCCTCCTGCGCCGCATCGCGGTGGGCCGGGTCGTTCAGAACCTGCTGGGCGCGCGCCTCGTCGACATAGGGGTTGTCGAACAGACCCATGCGGAACTTGGCCACCAACACGCGCTTGGCGGCGATGGTCAGCGCCTCTTCGCTCAGGCGGCCTTCTCGGACCGACGCGGCCAGGGTGGTGAAGGCACCCTGGCCCAGCGACATCTCCATGTCGTTGCCCGCAGCGACGGCGCGGACGGCGGCGTCGGCCTTGTCGGCGGCGAAATCCTGAATTTCCTGGCTCTTGACTGCATTGGCGTCCGAAACGACCCAGCCCTTGAAGCCCAGTTCGTCGCGCAACAGATGGTTCAGCAGCCAGCCGTTGCCCGAAGCGGGGATGTCGTTGAGGTCCATATAGGCGCTCATGACGTTGCCGGCGCCGGCTTCGATCGCCGCGCGGAACGGCGGCAGATAGACGTTATGAATCTCGGCGTCCGACAGGAAGACGCTGTCGTAATCGCGCCCGCCATAGGCCGCCGCATAGCCCAGGAAGTGTTTGGGGCCGGCGATCACGTGTCCGGGCGTCCCTATGGCCGGGCCCTGGAAGCCGCGCACCTGGGCCTCGCCCATTCGCGCGCCCAGATAGGGGTCTTCGCCGGGGCTTTCGACCATGCGACCCCATCGCGCATCGCGCGAAATGTCCAGCATCGGCGCAAAGGTCCAGTGCAGGCCCGAAGCCCGCGCCTCATTGGCGGCGACCGACTGGGCCTTTTCCGCCTCGGCCGGATCGAACGAGGCGGCCATGCCGATCGGCACGGGGAAGATGGTCTTCAGACCATGCACGACGTCATAGCCGAACAGCAGCGGGATTTTCAAACGCGTCTCTTCAACGGCGATCCGTTGCAGCCGGTTGATCGTCGCAGGGTCGGTCACGAACAGCAGCGAACCGATGGAGCCGTCGCGGATCTGGCGTTCGAAGTTGGCGTTGGCGGCGAACATGAACTGCTGGCTGATCTGGCCGGCCTTTTCCTCGATCGTCATCTGGGCCAGCAGGGCGTCGGCCCGACGTTCGGCGTCGTCCTGGGTCATCGGAGCGGTTGTGGCGACGGGGGCGGAGGCTTTGGCCACAGGGGCGGCGATCGTCGCGCCGGACAGAACGATCGCGCACGCGCCGACCATCAAAAGCGTTCTTGTCATTTCAGCCTCCCTTTTTTATTGAGGTTGACGCTAAATCGCCAATATGTGGAACGCAATATCAAATCTGTGCGACATTGTGGCGGTTACGCTTGCACTCGCGTTGTGTTGCCGCTGTGATGTTCGACAGGCTCCAAAGCCCCATGACAAAAAAGGAAACTCTCATGAAGACCGCTCTTTCCGCCCTGGCTGGCGCTTCGCTGTTGATGGCGGCCACGGTCGCGACCGCTCAGACGGCTCCGGCTCATACGGATCATGCGCCCGCTCAGGCCGCGCCGCAGGCCCCGGCCGCCGAAGCCGCTTCGGCCAAGCCGTCCGTCGACACCACCCCCATCGATCAGTTGCTGCACAACGCCAAGGCGATGGAAATCCTGTTCAAGCATTTCCCCGAGATGAAGGGGCAGGAGGATCAACTGGCGATGGCCGGCTCGATGACCCTGCGCGACATCCAGCCGTTCGCCGCCGACACCTTCACCGACGAGAAGCTGGCCGCAGTGGAAGCCGACTTCAAGGCCATGCCCTGAGGTCCGTTTGGTCCTCGGCGCTGGCGCCGGGGACCATCCGCCGCACCTAAAGACGCCGTGTCTCGGTTTGCTGGGATGCGGCCTTCGTCGTTGGCTGTCGATGGCCTGTCCGCGACCTCAATCTCGATACAAGCTTAACCGCCGGAGTTCTCATGCTGCTTGAAAACAAGGTCGTGCTGGTCACGGGCGCATCGCGCGGCATCGGCAGGGCGACGGCGATCGAGGCGGCGCGACAGGGCGCCGACGTCGCATTGAACACCTATCGAGACGCCGAGGCCGCCGCTCAGGTCGTTTCCGAAATCCAGGCGCTTGGCCGCCGGGCCATCGCCGTGGACGGCGATGTGGCCCTGCCCGAAACCGCCGCAGCCTTCGTCGATCAGGCGGTCGGCGAACTTGGCCGGGTGGACGTCTTCGTCTCCAACGCCGGCATCTGCCCCTTCCACGCCTTCCTGGATATGCCGGTTGAAACCCTGCGTCGCACGATGGAGGTCAATCTGCACGGCGCCTATTTCATGACGCAGGCCGCAGCCAATCAGATGGTGAAGCAGGGTGAGGGTGGGGCCATCGTGGCCATCAGCTCGATCTCGGCTCTGGTGGGCGGCGAGATGCAGACCCATTACACGCCCACCAAGGCGGGGGTGCACAGCCTGATGCAATCCTGCGCCGTGGCGCTGGGCCGTTACGGAATCCGCTGCAACTCCGTCCTGCCCGGCACCGTCGCCACCGACATCAACAAGGACGACCTGGCCGATCCGGCCAAGCGCGAATACATGGAAGGGCGCATCCCGCTGGGTCGCCTTGGCCGGCCCGAGGATATCGCCTCGGTCGTGGCCTTCCTGGCGTCGGACATGGCTGGCTATATGTCGGGCGCCGCCCTGCTGGTGGACGGCGGGGCCTTCGCCAACTTCCAATAGGCTGTCTTCGGGGACGCGCGCCGTGATCATTTCTTCGCCCCAGGACTACCGCGAGGCGGCGCGGCGCAAGCTGCCGCCGTTCCTGTTCCACTACATCGACGGCGGCGCCTACGCCGAGCAGACGCTGAAGCGAAACGTCGAGGATTTCCGCGACATCGCCCTGCGCCAGCGCGTCCTGCAGGACATGACCAGCCTCAACCTGGAAACGCGGCTTTTCGACGAGACCCTGCGTCTGCCGGTGATCCTGGCGCCCGTCGGCCTGACCGGGATGTACGCCCGGCGCGGCGAGGTGCAGGCGGCGCGCGCGGCCGCCTCGCGAGGCGTGCCCTTCACCCTGTCCACCGTCTCGGTCTGCCCGATCGAGGAGGTGGCGCCGGCCATCGATCGGCCGATGTGGTTCCAGCTCTATGTGCTGCGCGACCGCGGCTTCATGAAGAATGCGCTGGAGCGGGCCAAGGCGGCAGGGGTGACCACCCTGGTCTTCACCGTCGATATGCCCACGCCTGGGGCCCGCTACCGCGACGCTCACTCAGGCATGAGCGGCCCCAACGCCGCCCTGCGCCGCATGGCTCAGGCCGCGACCCATCCCGCCTGGGCCTGGGACGTGGGGCTGAACGGCCGACCGCACGACCTGGGCAATGTGTCGGCCTATCTGGGCAAGTCGACCGGCCTGGCCGACTATATCGGCTGGCTGGGCCAGAACTTCGATCCGTCGATCTCGTGGAAGGATCTTCAATGGATCCGCGATTTCTGGGACGGGCCGATGATCATCAAGGGAATCCTGGATCCCGACGATGCGCGCGACGCCGTCAGCTTCGGCGCCGACGGCATCGTAGTGTCGAACCACGGCGGGCGACAACTGGACGGCGTCCTGTCCTCGGCGTGGGCCATCGGCCCCATCGCCGATGCGGTGAAAGGCGATCTGAAGATCCTGCTCGATTCCGGCGTTCGCAATGGTCTGGATGTGGTGCGCGCCATCGCCCTGGGCGCCGACGCCGTGCTTCTGGGCCGCGCCTTCATCTACGCCTTGGCGGCGGGGGGCGAGGCGGGCGTGGCCAATGTGCTGGACCTGTTCGAAAAGGAAATGCGCGTCGCCATGACCCTGACAGGGGCCAAATCCATCGCCGATATCACGCCTGACAGGCTGGCCGCGAAATCGCTGTGACGCGCAAAAACTAACGTTAAGGGGACAGGGTTTCCCGAGTGATTTGGCCGCGCGATTTCGTCGTGCAGGCCGCCACGCCAGCCGCCTTCAGTTCCCGCCGGCCAGGGCGCGTTTCCAGGCGGGATAGTCGTGGTCGAGCAGGCGTTCGGGCCATTCGCCGACATAGCGGTAGCCGTTGCGGCGCTCGTAATCGATGGCGGTCAGATCGTCGTGGGTCACGGAATCGCGCCCGACGTAGATCGGCCGGTTCGTCTCCAGATCGTAGAACCGCGCCCAGATGCGCGCGCCGGGCTTGGGCCCCAGGACGCGGTCGGGGCGACCCTGGGCGTCGGTGACGACCACTTCGGTCATGTCGGAGATGGCGACGGTCTGGAACCAGGCGACCGCGCCCTCCACCGCCGCGATCACGGCGGGGTCGGGGTCGGGCAGGCTCATCAGGAACTGCACCACGCCGACGCTTTCCTGGCCCGACAGGGACGGCGGTTCGAACCGGCGCGCCCAGGTCGGGGCCAGGGTCCGGGCGTCGTGCTGGGCGCACCAGGCGGTCAGGACGCCGTCTTGCCGCACCTGGGTCTTCAGGATCGTCTCGACCCCGCGCGCGACGGCCTGGCGTGCACGTTCACGCCGCTCGGGATCGACGAAACCATAGGGGGCGCGCCCGTCGCCCACGTCGCGCAACAGGGTCAGCACATGGACCATGGCGTCGTCGTTGAAGGTGATCTGATCGTAATAGCCGCCGCGCAGCGGATAGAATTGCGGCCAGCCGCCGTTCGGCCGTTGCGCCGCCAGCAGATAGTCCAGCCCCCGGTCGAAGGCGGGCCGGCTGGCCGTGTCGCCGGCCGTGATGGTCCGCGCCAGGAAGGTCAGCGGCAGGGTCGTCCCGCCATTGTCGATAGTGTTGGCCGATCCATGAGCCGACGCGGCGGCGGACCCTGTGGCGGGCGGGGCGAACAGGTCGGTGTTCTTGGGCCAGCCGCCCTCGGCCGACTGATGCCGGATCACGACGACGGCCAGGCGGCGCGCCGCATCGTCGGCGTACCAACCCGCCGGATGGCGCACGGCGGCCGTGCTCCACTGCGGGGCGGCGCCCTGCGCGTCTTGGGCGACGACGTTCGCCTCGACCTCGGGCGCGCCCAGGGCCAAGGTCAGTCCCAGAACCAAAGCGACGGTCTTCATCGTTCAACCTCTTCAGCCGGCGAAAAAGAGGGACGCCGATTTCGCGGCGTCCCTGGCAGGGTCGGGAGATGGTGCGTCGATCGCGGGCTTCAGAAGACGAAGCGGGCGCCGACGAAATACTGGCGTCCCGTGGCGCCGTAGTTGTTGATCACCGGATCGGCCTGATAGGCCCAGCGGGTGTCGGTCTGGTTGGTCAGGTTCAGCGCCTCGGCGGTGAAGGTGACGTTCTTGGTCAGTTTGTAGGTGAAGGACGCATCCACGTTCAGCGTCTCGTCCGAGCCGATGAAGTCGTTGATCAGCGGCGAGTCGCACTGGCCCGGATCGCACCCGCCCGAGGCCAGCGGATAGGTGGTCTGGTAGGCCGCGCGATACGCCGACGACACCCGCGCGCTCCACTTCTCGACCTCATAGAAGATGGTGGCGTTGAACGACTTGGGCGAGGCGCCCAGGAAGGGGGCGGTGCCGGTCAGATTGCGTGCCGGATCCAGGATGTATTCCAGCTCCGACTCGATCTGGGTGTAGTTGGCCTGGATGCCGAAGCCGTCGAACGGGGCGGGCAGGAAGCTGAAGTTCTGCTGATAGGCGATCTCGAACCCGTCCAGCTTGCCGCCTGGCGCATCGTTGAACTGGCGCACCTGGAAGGGCAGGTCCTGATCGATATAGGCCCGGCGGCTGTCCGAACCCAGATCGGTCAGACCATCGTAGGCGGCGCGCAGATTGGCGATCTGATCGGTGGTGAAGATCTCGCTCAGCTTGCCTTCGCGCAGCACCACCTGCGGGAAGCTTTCGATCTCCTTGTGGAAGGCCGCGAACGACAGGATGGCGTCGCGCGCGAAATACCATTCGACGTTGAAGTCCAGGTTGGTGGCCCGGAACGGCTTCAGCTTGGTGTTGCCCAGGGTGATGGCGGCGTTGGAGCCGTCGAACTGGGCCGGGTCGGCGCCGATCCCCACCGGGACGGTGAAGGCGGTCACGCCGGGCTGCAGCGCCATCATCTGCGGACGCGCCATGACCTTGGCGGCGGCGAAACGCTGCATCAGCTTGTCGTTCAACTCCCACACCAGGTTCATCGAGGGCAGGGTGTCGTTGTATTGGTTCTCGTTCGAGACGGGACGGCCGCTGGGCGAGCGTCCGCGCGCGTCGATGCTGGTCTCGGCGCGGCGCAGGCCAGCGTTGCCGCGCACCTCGCCGACGAACATCGGCACGCGGAAGTCCAGCTGGCCATAGTAGGACAGGCTGTCTTCATCGACGCGGAAGGTGTTCACCCCGCCGTTCCGCAGGTCCGACAGACGCCAGTCGCCCCAGGCGTTGACGCAGTCGCAGTCGAAGCCGAAGCGGTTCTGGAACGCCGCCAGATTGGGCGCGAAGAAGGAGGTCGGCGTGCCTTCCGGCACGTTCAGCCCCTGACCCCAGCTGACCACCTGGCCCATCTGGCTCACGGTCGTGGCCTGGGCCAGACCGCTCCGCACGCCTTCCAGCAGCGACGGGTTCATGGTGTCATTGATCAGCCGTTCGTAGCGCGTGTAGTAGAAGTCGAACTTGCGCTTGCCGATGCCGAACTTGAGCGTGAAGTCGTCGTTCAGGTCCAGGACGAAGTCCGCCTTGGCGGTCTTGTAGCCGTTCTCGGTCACCGTCCGGTAATGGCGCAGGGCCGAATAGCCCTTCACGAAATCCCAGCTGTTCGGATTGGCGACGTCGAAGCCGAAGTTCATGCTGGGCATATCGCCGCCCTCGCGGTCGTCATAGACGAAATAGTCGTTGCCGGGCACGCCCTGACCCGAATCCAGGCGGATGAAGTCCACCAGCAGGCCGGTGTTCTCGTTGGTCGATTTCGAATCCCCCACCAGCAGCGACATCCTGAACCGGTCGCTGAATTCGTGGTCGATGTTGATCGAGTTCTGACGGAACTTGGTCGTGTAGCTGCCCTGGTCGACGGCCGAACGGAAATCGACGTTGCCCAGCACCAGATAGTTGGCGTTGGCGCCCGTCTCGCTCAGCCCCGCGTCGATCAGTCGAACCGACGGCCGGCCGATGAAGGCGCCGCGCATGGCCAGGTACTGCGGGTGGGCGACGTAGCCGACCGATCCCGGCTGATTGTAGTAGTCGTAGACGTCCAGATTGTTCGGGTTGAAGCTGCCCGTCCCCGGCGTCAGGGTCTGGTTGGTCGCGCCCGGCGCGGTGGTGAAGATCGGCGTCGAACCATAGATCGACTGGCCGCAGTCGATGGCGTCGCGGAAGTCCGTCGCGGCCTGCGAGGCGCAGTTGGCGTAGGAGCCGCGACGGTTGGCGTAGCTGTTGTTGGTGGCGCTGGTCGTGGGGAAGGTCTGATAGCTGAACGCGGTCAGCGTGCGGTTGCCGTTGGTGTTGTTGCGGTTCAGCCCGACCGGACCGATCTGATAGTTGGTCGAGGTCTGGGTCATCTCCGAATACAGATTGTCGAAGCTGATCGTGGTCCGATCCGTCGGGCGCCATTGCCCGGACAATGTCACGCCCAGACGATCCTGGTCGATCTCGCGGTGGTTCAGCGTGGCCAGCGCCGGAATGCGAACCAGCGACCCGCGCGTGCCGGTGGGGTTCAGCAGGGCGTAGGCCGCCGGGTTGGACCCGATCAGATAGCGCAGCGCCTCGGGATTGGTGACCCGGGGCAGGGCGGTGGCGGGATTGGTCCCGATCGGCAGCGCAAAGCCCTGATGATCGCCGGCCGCATTGGCGCCGACGTTGTTGAAGGTCGATCCGCGATAGGTGTAGTCGAACGATCCGACCTGGCGCGAATAGCTGTCGCTGGCCTGGGACCGCTCATTGTAGGCGACCGATCCCAGCAGGCCGAACTCGCCGATCTTGCTGGTCCAGCGGTCCGACGCCAGCAGGGCGACGCGGGGATTGTGGCTTTCGCCGATCTCGTAATAGGCGTCCTGAAGGGTCAGGGCCAGGCGACGTTCCTTGAAGTCGAACGGCCGGCCCGAGATCAGGTCGACCGTGGCTCCCAGAGAGCCTTCGTCGGTCTGGGCGTCGGCGGACTTCTGCACCTTCAGCGAGTTGAACAGCTCGGAGGCGAAGGTGTTGAACTGGAAGCCCCGATCGCGCCGCAGTTCGCCGCCCGATGTGCTGGAGCCAGATGTGGACAGGGTTTCCAGCCCGTTCAGGCGCACGCGGGTGAAGTCGCCGCCCAGGCCGCGCACCGAGATGGAGTTGCCTTCGCCGTTCTCGCGGTCGATCGACACGCCGGGGATGCGCTGCAGCGATTCCGCCAGGTTGGCGTCGGGGAAGTCGGCGATGTCCTCGGCGTTGATGACGTCGACGATGGTGTTGGAGCGCCGCTTCTCGTTCAGCGCGCTGGCCAAGGAGGCGCGAATGCCTGTGACGACGATCTCGCCCACTTCGGTCGCCTGGGGATCGGACGCCTGCGGCTGGTCTTGCGGCTGATCCGGGGTTTGGGCCTGAACCGGCGCGGCGAACAGCATCGCCCCCATCAGAAGCGCGACCGGCGAGGCCGCCGCGCGCAGGTATCCCGTGTGTTGGTTTCGCATCTGTTCCCTCCTCTGCGTCGTGCTCCTGACCTCTTGATGGGTCGGATGCCGACAGTCCCTTGTCCCCTGATCCGCCAGGGAACGTCTTAGATCCGTTCGATGAGATTACCTGTGTCGAGCGATAATGTCACCGGTGTCATAAATCGAAAAAACGCGGAGCGCCATCCTTAAAAATCACGCCGTTCGGGGCGGCGCCGACAGGCGGTGCGTGGCCTTCGCCCGCATCCGCCCGCTGTGTCGGGGCTATAGGGCCTTGAACTTGAAGTCCTTGAACCGCACCTCGCCGTCGCCGGCGGCGTAGAGGCCGGGGCGCAGCATCATGAAGCCGCCTCGCACATTCTGGTTGTAGCCCGAAACCTCCATGCCCCGGTCGAATCGCCGCCAGTTCACACCGTCGGGCGAGGTGTCGAAATAGACGTTCTGATAGGCGTTGGTCAGGCGCATGAACATTCGCCGCCCGTGCGGATTGGCCGGGCGGCCACGCTCGATCCCGTACTGGTGCGTGACGTATCGGGCCGCGTCGAAGCCCAGACCGGCATAGAGGGCGCGGTCGTAGAACAGCACCAGCCCGCCCACCGCGCCGGGATCGATCTCGATCTCGCACTCGATGCTGTAGGCCTGCTCGCCCTGGACGAAGGTCAGGGGCGAACAGTCCACGGGCGCCTTGCCCTTGCCGCGCACGTGCAACACGCCGTTCTCGCGTCGCAACCGCGCCTTCTCATCAGGCTGCGGGTCGTAGAAGCTCCATTGGATGCCGAACTTGTCGGTCGAGAAATCGTCCGACAAGGCCATGCCGTGCGGCACGGCCTGACCGCCCTGCGGCATGGGCAGGGGATGAGACAGGTCGCCGCCCTTGGCTGTGAACCAGCCGTCGTCGGTCCATTCCACCGGATCGAGCAGGGTCTGACGACCCAGGCTCCAATAGGCGTTTTCATAGCCGTGATAGACCATCCACCAGTCGCCGGCGGGGCCTTCGACCAGGGTGGCATGGCCGCGCGACCACCATTTCTCGGACGCCGAGCGGGTTCGCACGATCGGATTGTGCGGGCAGTTCTCCCACGGGCCGTCGATCGATTTGGAGCGGGCGGCGATGACCATATGCCCTGTCGGCGGTCCCGCCGTGCCGCCGATGGCGGTGATCATGTAGAAATAGTCGCCGCGCTTCAGCAGTTTGGGGCCTTCTGGCGCAAAACCTTCGACGATCCAGTCGTCGGGATAACGCCATGGCTCATAGACGTGCTCGACCGGGCCGTCCGTTGACAGACCGTCGTCGGTCAGCCGCACCCGGTCCCCACCGTTCAGGAACAGATAGCGTTTGCCGTCCTCGCCCACGATATGGCCCGGGTCGATGTGGGCGGGCAGTTTCAAATCGACCGGATCGCTCCACGGCCCCTCGATCCGGTCGGCCCAGATGACGTAGTTCGAACGGTATTCCGGGAAGCGGGCGGGGATGTAGCAATAGTAGCGTCCCGCGTGCTTGATCAGTTCGGGCGCCCAGACCGAGCCGATGTTCTTGGTCAGGGCGGCGGTCACCGGCCGCCAGTTCACCAGATCGCGCGAGTGCCAGATGTGAACGCCGGGCACGGATTCGAACGACGAGAAAGTCATGTAGTAGTCGTCGCCGTCCTTCAGGATCGACGGATCGGGATGGTCGCCCGACATGATCGGGTTCAGGAAGGTCCCGTTCCCCAGATCGGCCATCCGCTGGCCTTCGATCCCGCGGCGCCATTTCATCGACGCCCATTCGCGACCCAGGGGCGCGGCCTCTTCGTTGCTTTGCGCCAAGGCGGCGCGCACCGGCAGGGCGGCGGCGGCGACCCCGCCCAACAGGCCGGTCAGGGCGGCGCGACGGTCGATGAATCTCATGGCGTTTCCTCGTTTCGATCTTCGGCGTCCGTCGCTCTGATTGGCGACTTTCAAAATGACACCGCTGGACATTTTGGCGATCCTAATAATAGTTTCGATCAAAAGGCCAGCCATAAAGCCTCACGAAATCGCCACGCGCGCGCTTGGTCGCAGGTCCAGCGGGCGCAACGACCGACCTAAACGAACAAGGAAACGCTCATGTCCCTCGCTGCCTTCACCCTTGTCGGCGCCCTTATGGCCTCGGGCCAAGCCGCCCCACCTGTCGCCCAGCAGACGGCAGCTGTGGCGCCGGCGCCCGCCGTCACGCCGATCCGCGCCTCAAAGATCATTCTGGTGGGCGATTCGACCACGGCGGTCATCGGCGGGTGGGGCCCCAGCTTCTGCACCGACCACGTCACGTCTTTCGTCGCCTGCGTGAACCTGGCGCGCGGCGGCCGCAGTTCAGGCAGCTATATCGCCGAAGGGTCGTGGGATCTGGCCCTGGCCGAAATGGCCACGCCCGGCTTCGCCCAGACCTATGTGCTCATTCAGTTCGGCCACAACGATCAGCCGGGCAAGCCGGGCCGCTCTACCGATCTGGCGACCGAGTTTCCGGCCAATCTGAAACGCTATGTTGAGGAAACCCGCGCACGGGGCGCGATCCCTGTGTTGCTGACGCCCCTGACCCGGCGTCAGTTCGTGGATGGTCGGCTGGACAACGACCTTGAGCCGTGGGCCGAGGCGACGCGGCGCGTGGCCCGGGAGACGGGCGCGCCCCTGGTTGATCTGAACGCCTCCAGCGTCGCCGCCGTCCAGGCCCTTGGTCCGATGATGTCGGCCCGGTTCGCCCAGGCCGCGCCTTCGCCAGAGGTCGCCGCTGCCTTGCTGACGGGCACGACCATCGCCTCATCAACGGGCGTGCCGGCGACGCCGGCCCCGGCTGCTGCAGCTCCGCCGGCTGCGTCTCAAGCTCAGAACAACGCCCTGGTCGAGCCTCTGGGCCAGGCGCGGATGTCGTTCGACTACACCCACGTCGGCCGCGAGGGCGCCGACTTCTTCGCCGCCCTGGTGACGCGCGATCTGATCCTGGCGGTTCCGGCGCTGCGACGGCAGCTGGTCCCCTGACACAGACGCCTTGAGGGCTTGCGCCCCGGTCCCGTCGACGCACGTCGGGGGAGCCGGGGCGATCCTTGCGCGACTTAGCGGCGGACGCGGGTTTCCAGTTCGCCGATGCGGCGGGTCAGATAGGCGGTGTCGTCCGACGAGGGGCTGGTGCGGCTGTAGGCGGCTTCCAGACGGGTCAGGTCGCCCAGTTCGACGCGGATGTCGGCGGCGTCGGCGCGGGTGACGGCGCCCGCGCGTTCGGCGCTGGTCACGCTGGTTTCCAGATTGGCCAGGCGGGTGCGCGCGGGCAGGGGGGCGGTCGATCCGGTCTGGCCGCTCGGGCCGTCGCCGACGCGCACGTCCAGCGCATCCAGTCGCGCATCCAGATCGGCCCGCTCCGTCGCATTGATCGAGCCGTCGGCGTTATAGCGCGTCTCCACCTGGATCAGGGCCTGATAGTCGGTCTTCAGCCGGGTCGCCTCGGTCCGCGTCAGACGGCGGGCGGCCACGGCGGCGTCGACCCGCGCATCGAAGGCGGCGCGCCCTTCGGCGACCGTGCTGGTCTCGCCATAGCCGGCCGCGCCGGAATCCAGCGTCTGGGTCAGGGCGGTGTAGCGCGCGTTCAGATCGGCGCGCTCCTGGGTCGAGATGCCGTCGGCGGCGTAGCGGTTCTCCAGATCGACTAGGGCGGTGTAGTCGGCCCGCAGCCGTGTCGCGGCCGAGGCGGACACCGACCCGGCGCGCACGCCGGCATCGACGCGACCGGTGAACTGGCTCTGACCGTCACGCAGCGGACGCCCGCCGCGCAGCCAGGCCTGATCCATAGCCGACAGGCCCAATCGGTCGCCGAACAGGGCGCCGACCACGGCGCCGAGCCGGTCCTGATTGGTGGCGGGCGTCTGGGCCGAGGCGGCGCCGGCGGTGATGGCGAGGGCCAGAGCGGCGGCGCCGGTCGAAAGGATGCGGGTCATGGGAAGAGCTTTCGTCGTTCTGTTTCGAGCCGAAAGAACGACGGTCGCCCCGCTTGGTTGCCCTGGTCGTGCCCGCTCTGGCCGTCCTTCGCGTCAGTCGCGGATGAAATGCGGCACGAAGCGCGAGGTGTTGCGCGTGATCCGGCCCGTGTCTTCGCGCAGGCTGATGCCGGCCGGTTCCACCCCCACGACCCACGATCCGACGATGACGTGATTGCCGTCGAACAGGGGCGGATTATGCAGGGCCTGGCGAATGTAGCGCCCCTCGCCATAGCCGCCGTCCACCACCTCGGCGGCGCTCAATCCCTGGTCGATCAGTTCGACATTGTCGCCCTCGCGCGAGAACAGGGGCTTGCGGACATAGGATGACCCCAGCGCGCTCTCGGCCGGATCGCCCTCGAAATAGGCCTCCAGCAGGTTGGGGTGGCCCGCATGGCGTTCCCACAGCAGCGGCAGGATGGCCTTGTTGGACAGAATGCTCTTCCACGCCGGCTCCAGCACCGTCACGTCTGCGGTCGGCAGGGGGGCGGCGTAGTCGTCGCGCAGCATCTGCTCCCACGGATACAGTTTGAACATCGCCTGGATGATCCAGTTCTCGTGATCGACAAACCGGCCGTCGGCGTTCAGCCCGATCTGGTCGATGGCGACGAACTGCGGCTCCAGCCCGGCCTGCTGGGCCAGGTCTTCCAGGAAGCGCACCGTCTGGCGGTCCTCGACGAAGTCGGCATCCGAGGCGAAATGCACGAAGTCGCCATCGGGGAAGATGGCGCGGAACCGGTCGACCAGCTTCTCATGCAGGCTGTTGAACTGGTCGGCGTCGGCAGGCAGGGCGCCGGCCTTGATCTGGTCCTCCAGCCACAGCCACTGGAACACCGCCGTCTCATAGATGCTGGTCGGGGTGTCGGCGTTGTATTCGTACAGCTTGGCCGGCCCCTTCCCATCGTAGGCGAAGTCGAACCGGCCGTAGAGGGACGGATCGCCCCGCTTCCAGCTGTCGGCCACATAATCCCGCATGGCCTCGGGAATATCCAGCTGCTCCATCAGCCGCTCGGACTGAACGGCCTCATCGACCAGCGCCAGGCACAGGCCGTGCAGTTCCTCGGTCGGCGCCTCTATCCCATCCTCGATCTCGGCCAGCGAAAAGGCGTAGGCCGCCGTCTCGTCCCAATAGGGTTTGCCGTCAGTGTGCCGCCAGGTGAAGCCCAGTTCCTCGGCCTTGGCGTCCCAGTCGGTGCGGGGATCGAAGCGCAGACGCTCCATCGATCAAGCCGGGTCTTTGTCGGGCGTCTGCTGCCCGATGCGCGGCGTGACCACGGTCACGTCCGGCTGGCTCAGACGGGCCAGGACGTCGTCGGCCGACGAATGGCCGGGCAGTATGCCGGCCTCGCGCAGCTTGGCGTCCAGGTCGGCGCCGGTGCGGCGGTCTTCCAGCGCCTGGCTGGCGTTCAGCTTCTCTTCCTGGATCGCCTGGCGCTGCTTGATGCGTTGCAGGCTGTCGGCGGCCGAGCCGATGCGCGACTGGGCGCCGGCCGAGTTCAGGGCCACCGAGGTCTGGGCGCGCTGGACGGAATCGTTGACCTTGACGATGTCGATCTCGCGACGAAGCGTCTCGATCTTCTGGTCGGTCGCGGCGATGGCGGTGCGAAGCCGCGTCTCGGCCGTCTTCATGTCCTCGATCAGCGGGCCGCGGCTAGTGATCTCGACCTCCAGCTCGGCGATGCGGCCGGCGACCTCGCGCGCCAGATCGGTCTTGCCCTGGCCCAGGGCCGAACGGGCCGAACTTTCGTATTTGCCGATCTGGTCGCGGAAACTGGACATCTCGTTTTCGGCCATGCGGCGGCGCGCCACCAGGCCGGCCAGGTCGTCGCGCGCCTTGCCCTGAGCATTGTCGGCGTCGCGGATTTCCTGATCGAGGATCTTCAGCGCATTGGCGTCGACGACGCCTTGGGCCGCATCGTGGGCCGAACCCCGAAACAGGGCGGACAGTTTTCTGAGCATGGACATGATCTTGGTCTTCCGGGATCAGGCGGCGTCGGCGCCGAAGGTTTCACGCAGTTCCGTGGCGTCGATCGCATTCTCGGCCAGGGTGCGCAGTTCGATCAGAATGGTCTGCAGCGTCGTCTTGCAAGAGAGTTCGCCCATCAGTTCATACACGTCTTCGCCACCGACGTTGGTGATGGCGAAGTTGGACAGGGGCACTACGCGCTGGGCCTTCAGCAGGAACTCGTTGAAGGCGTGGCGGTCGGTCTGTTCCGACACGGGCCACAGCAGCACCGAACAGACGATCTGGGCGCCGCCGACGCTCAGATAGACCGGCAGGTCGCCATATTCGTGCATGGTCGCCAGCAGCACCGGCTCGGCGCCCTCGACCACGCGCAGGCTCATCTCGCCCTCGCGCAGCAGAGACGATCCGTCCAGCGCCGTCTTGATGGCAGGCACGGTCCAGGGGGTTTCGATCACGGCGTCCATATGGTGGTCGTCTCCAGGGGGGATGGAATCGGAAGTGGGGCGGCGGGGCCGGCTCGCAAGCTGCGGGCCGCGGGTGGAATCGGTCACGATGGCCCGCACGGCGGCCTTCACGTCGTCGCGAGCGGCGGCCGGCACCCAAAGCTCCAGCTTGACCAGGCCCGCCTCGCGACGCGCCTGTCGCCACGCACGGATGCGGTCGTTGGCGGCGGAACTGGACGGGGCGACTGTCGGCATCGGGTTACATGAAACGCGTTACATGAACGCTTGACTTGGCGCAAGATCGGACCGAATGTCGCGGCATGAACCGCCTCATTCGGTCGCATCGTCGCTGTTCGCTCGCCGTCGGCGCGCATCGGGCCTAGATAGTCGCCCATGTTCAAGAAGCTTTTCGGATCGTCGGAAAAAGCCGCGCCGGCCAATCGGCTGGCGACGGTGCGAAACATCACCGTGGGCCGCACCGTGTCATTGGACCCGCTGGCCTGGCGCCGGCTGGGCGACGAAACGCATTTCGCCCTGGATCGCGACGTGCTGGACATCACCGCCCAGGGCCGAGTCAGTCTGGACAGCGGCCAGTTCGTGCACCGCTTCTATACCGACGACCACGTCATGCTTCAGGCCATGAGCGACGACGAAGCGGGGCTGGAGGCCTACGACTTCAGCCTGTTCACGCCCTGGACCTCGGCCTATCCGCCGGGCGAGCGCGAGCGGCGCATCTGGCTCGACCGGCTGTCGGCGCCGGTCTTTCACGGCGCGGCCGAAGAGCTGCCCGACTATCCGCGCTTCTGGTTCGCTGAAAGCGATGCGATCCAACCCCCTGTCACCCTGTGGGAGACGATCTGGGACGACCGCGCGGCGACCACGCCCTACGCCAGGATTTTCCAGACCTGTATGCTCTATGCGCGGGATCTGGCGGCCGGGCGCGAACTGATGATCGCCCTGGAGCAGCAGCCCGAGGGCGGCGAGACGACACACGAAATCATGATCGGCATTCCGCTGGAAATGGCCGAATTCCGCGCCTGAGCGCGCAATTTGAGGGGCAAGACCGATGTTCGACTGGTTCGTATTTCAGCAGGGGGCGATCGCCTTCCTGATCGCCTTCGCCATGGCGGGCGCCTTCACCCTGGCGTTCAAACTGGTCTATCAGTGGGTCACGCCGTATCACGAGCACACCCTGATCCGTCAGGGCAACACTGCCGCCGCCATCGCGCTGGGCGGCGCCCTGATCGGCTATGTCCTGCCGCTGGCCTCGGCCCTGTCGCACACCGTCAGCCTGATGGAGTTCGCCGCCTGGGCCCTGCTGGCGGGCGTCATCCAGATCGTGGTCTTCGTCACCATCAGCCGCATGGCCTTTCGCAATCTGGTCGCCCGCATCGAGGCGGGCGAGATCGCCGCCGCCGTCTATCTGGCCTCCATCTCCATCTGCGTCGGCCTGCTGAACGCCGCCTGCATGACGTCGTGACCGACATGACCGATCCCAAAGACCTTCCCAAAACAGATACGATGCGCCGGCTGAAACGCTCGCGCGTCCTTCACGTCAGCAGTCTGATGGCGACCGCCAGCTTCTCGCTGGCCGCCTGCGGCTCGCCCCAGCGTGTCCCGGCGCCCGAGCCGGAACCGACCCTGGCCTATCAGTCGCTGGACGAATGCAAGGCCGCCAACGACATTCCCGACGCCGAATGCGACACCGCCCTGGCCAAGGCCCAGGACGAGGCCGCCAAGACCGCCCCCCGCTACGCCACGCGCGAAGAATGCGAAGGTCAGTGGGGACCGTCCCAATGCCAGCCCAATAATCAGGGGGGGAACGGCTCCTTCTTCTCACCCCTGCTGACCGGTTTCATCGTCGGCCAGTTGTTGAGCGGCGGCGGTTATCGCGGCGGCGGGCCGCTGTATCGTGACCGCGAGGGCCGGTTGTCGAACGGCTATGGCGGCGGATACGCCTATCGCGACTATCGCACCGGCAAGACCCTGACCAATGCGCGCGAGCACGGCGACGTGGCACGCCAGGCTCCGGCCCGGGTGCAGAGCCGCACCACCGTCGTCTCGCGCGGCGGCTTCGGGGGCGGCGGACGCGGATACGGCGGTTAGGTCGGGGGCGCTCGAGGCGGGCGCCGCTGGCGTCCGTCGCCGGACTTCCCTTATTAGAGATCAACCTTCGCCCTACGACGCAGAACGGATCGCCTCGCCCCATGACTGATGTGCCGCCCCGGATCGGGGGTCTGGATGTGGAAAGCTGGGGTGATCCCGAAGATCCGATCGTGCTGCTGATCGGCCCGGCCCAGCGGCTATTCGTCGATTGGCGGCGCTCGGTGCGGGCGCTGGTCGCGGCGGGCCGTCACGTCGTTTTGGCCGCCTTCGATGCGGACGCCGACGACGCCGTGGGCCTGAGGCGGTTGTTGACGGAACTGCCGTCGCGCCCGGCCCTGATGTGCGCCGCCGAGGCCCTGCCGGTCGTGGCCCCGGCCCTCAGCGTCACCGGCCCGGCCCTGGCCAGTTGTCTGGTGATCGCCCCCGACGATGCTCGCGCCGACGTCCCGACCCCGGCCGCCAGCATCGAGGTCCAGTCCCTGCTGGCCGATCTGCCGGTCCATGTCGTGGCGCGCGACCAGGGCGTCGATCCGACTGAGGCCGAGAACGCGGCCATCCTGGGCTTCCTGGAACGCCACGCCCCGCGCGACGCCCTGCTGTATCAGGCCGGGTCCGACCCGCGCACCCTGCGCGACGCCCTGGGCTGTTTCGCGACCGGGGTGACGGTGGTGACGACCCTGGACGAGGCCGGCCAGCCCGTGGGCCTGACCGCCAACTCCTTCTCCTCGGTGTCGCTGGACCCGCCGCTGATCCTGTTCTGCCTGGCGCGGTCGTCGGCCAATGTCGAACGCTTCCGCCAGGCGGCCCATTTCGCCATCAACGTCCTGCACATCGGCCAGCAGCCGACCTCGGGCGTCTTCGCCCGCTCGGGCGACCGCTTTCAGGATGTGGCGTGGGAGACGTGGGACACGGGCGTTCCCATCCTGTCGGGCGCCCTGGCCAGTTTTGAATGCGCCACGGATCAGATCGTGGAGGCCGGCGATCATCTGGTCATCATCGGCCGGGTGACCCGCGCCCGGTTCGAGCCGCGCCGCGATCCGCTGCTCTATTTCCGGGGCAAGTATCGGCGGCTTCACTTTTCCTGACCGGCCCGGATCGCTATCTGTCCGCGCAACAAGAGGAAACCGCACCATGTCCGCCGATCCCGTCGTCATCGTCTCTTACGCCAGAACCCCGATGGGCGGGTTCCAGGGCGCGCTGTCGGACGCCAAGTCCACTGACCTGGGCGCCGTGGCGGTCAAGGCGGCGCTGGAGCGGGCCGGGCTGGACCCGCAAAAGGTCGAGCAGATCATCATGGGCTGCGTCCTGCCCGCAGGCCTGGGCCAGGCCCCGGCGCGCCAGGCGGGCATGGGCGCGGGTCTGCCCGTCTCGGCCGAGGCGACCACCATCAACAAGATGTGCGGCTCTGGGATGCAGGCGGCGATGATGGCGCACGACGCCCTGGTCGCCGGGTCCGCAGACGTGATCGTGGCGGGCGGCATGGAGTCCATGACCAACGCCCCGTATCTGATGCAGAAGCACCGGGGAGGCGCGCGCATCGGCCACGACGTCATCTCCGACAGTATGTATCTGGACGGGCTGGAAGACGCCTACACCCCCGGCAAGCTGATGGGTCAGTTCGCCGAGGACACGGCCCAGGCCTATCAGTTCACGCGCGAGCAGCAGGACGCTTATGCGGTCGAAAGCGCCGGCCGCGCCAAGCGGGCCCAGGAAACCGGCGCCTTCGACGCCGAAATCGCTTCGGTCGAGGTCAAGACCCGCAAGGGCCCCGTCACCGTGGACCGCGACGAACAGCCGACAAAGTCCGACCCCTCCAAGATCCCCAATCTGAAGCCCGCCTTCGGCAAGGACGGCACGATCACCGCCGCCTCGGCCGCCTCGATCTCGGACGGCGCCGCCGCCCTGGTCATGATGCGCCAGTCGACGGCCGAGGCCCTGGGCCTGACGCCCGTCGCCCGCGTGGTCAGCCAGGCCGCCCACGCCCACGAGCCGCACCTGTTCACCACCGCCCCGGTCTTCGCCCTGCAAAAGGCGTTGAAAAAGGCGGGCTGGAGCGCCGACGACGTCGATCTGTGGGAGGTCAACGAGGCCTTCGCCATCGTGCCGATGATCGCCATGCAGGAACTGGGCATCCCCCACGACAAGATCAACGTCAACGGCGGCGCCTGCGCCCTGGGCCACCCGCTCGGCGCCTCCGGCGCCCGCGTCCTGACCACCCTGCTGTCCGCCCTGAAAGCCCACGGCAAGACCAAGGGCATGGCCGCCCTCTGCATCGGCGGCGGCGAAGCCACGGCGATGGGCGTGGAGTTGGTGTAGGGCTGCCGCGGGCCTCCTCAACGGACGTTGCGGGCGTCCGCCAGGGGTGGTGGGCTGACCTTGGTATTGCCACGCTGTCGCGTGAATGGAGAGGCCTCATGGCGACAGTAGTTCTCGGCCCTGAACATGATCGACACCTGGTCTGTGCAGCGACATGGGCGTTGCGGAAGGCCGGGGCTCGGCGATTGGATCATAAATGGTCGCTGTTCGGCTTGCAGGAAGTCGTCGAACAGCGTTGGATATCTCTAACCGGGCCTCTGACTCTCACTGCCGAAACATACATGGGCCTCGTTCTCGATGGACCGGATGAGGTGGTGGGTCAGGTCGGGTCGCTGATTGCGCGACGGCTCGGCTAACAGCTACTTTGGGTTGAGGCTGTGTGAAAACGCCGTTCGGATCGAGCGAATTAGGGTAGCCTCCTGAGGT
>CAUPWX010000017.1:0-87201 GCA_963515305.1 uncultured Brevundimonas sp. | reverse complement strand
CCTTGGCGGCGGGCAGGCCCTGGCCCGTCGGGGCGACGGTCGGCGGCGCGGCGGGACGCGGCTGGGGCGCCTCGGGCGGCGGGGTGAAGGTTACGGGCGCGTCGGTGGTCTCGGCTTCGTCGCGATAGACGCGCACGCCTTCGGCCGGGTCGATGGGCTGGGCGTCCACGGGCGGGACCGTCTTCATCTCGCCCACAGGCTGGCCCACGGCGGGCGGCGCGTCGGTCGAGGCGCGCATTCCCGAACGATAGAAGAAGATCACCGCCACGATCAGCAGCAACAGCACCACCGCGCTGATGATCAAAGTCACCGGCGGCGCCTTGCCGCCGCCCGACCCGACATTGCGGCCGCTGCGCGGATCATAGCTGTTGCGACGGAACGGCAGGTCGTCGTCGGTGGGGGGCGTATAGGCGCCCCGGCCCGGCTTGTTGTCGTCTTCGAATGACATGGTCGCGCTCCGCCGTCTGTCCGGCGCGAATCGGGCGCCGAACGCTTAGTCTACGCCCCCGCGTCCGTCTTTCGAATCACAGATCGAGCGCCAGGTCGAGGCTGAACAGTTTCTGGTGGACTTCTATGGCGTAACGGTCGGTCATCCCGGCGATATAGTCGCACACGGCGCGCGCCCGCTGCGTCCGGTCCTGGGTCAGGGCGGGCGTCCCCCATTCCGGCGGCATCACCTCCGGCTCGCTCATGAACAGTTCGAACAGTTGCGACAGCACCCGCCGCGCCTGGCTGCGCGTGCGGTTGACGCGGTAGTGGCGATACATCCGCTCGAACAGGAACTTTCGCAGCACGCCCAGGTCGGCGTGCATGGCGTGCGAGAAGTCGACCATCGTCCGTTTCGCCGTCCGCACGTCCTCTGTCGTGACGATCCGGTCCGCCTCCAGCCGCCGCCCCGTCTCGGCCAGCACGTCCTCGACCATCACCCCGATCATCCGCCGCACGGCCTCGATCCGCAGCATCCGGTCGTCGATGCCGGGATAGTCCGCCCGCACCTCGGCCAACATCGGCCCGATCAGCGGCACCTGATCCAGGTCCTGCAGCGTGATCAGCCCCGCCTGCACCCCGTCGTCGACATCGTGATTGTTGTAGGCGATGTCGTCGGCGATGGCGGCGCACTGCGCCTCCAACGAGGCGAAACCGTCCAGCCGCAGGTCCCAGCCCGCCTCGCCCCCGGCCGCATACGGCCGCACCACAGACCAGGCCGGTTCGTCCAGCCGATGCGCCACCGGGCCGTTGTGCTTGATGACCCCCTCGACCGTCTCCCAGCTCAGGTTCAGCCCGTCGAACTGCGGATAGCGGTTCTCCAGCTCGGTCACGACGCGGAAACTCTGGACGTTGTGGTCGAACCCGCCGTGCCCGGCCATCTGGATCACCAGCTCGTCCTCGCCCGCATGCGCGAACGGCGGATGACCCAGGTCGTGGGCCAGGGCGATCGTCTCGGCCAGATCGTCGTCCAGCCGCAGCGCATGGGCCAGCGACCGCGCGATCTGCGCCACCTCGAGCGAATGGGTCAGGCGGGTGCGGTAATGGTCGCCCTCATGCGCCACGAAGACCTGGGTCTTCTCCTTCAGTCGCCGAAACGCCGTCGCATGGATGATGCGGTCGCGGTCACGCGCAAAGGCCGTCCGCGTGCGGCTGGCAGGCTCAGGGAACCGGCGTCCGCGGGTCTGATCGGCGCGTTCGGCGTAGGTGGCGAGGTCTGTCTGGCTCAAGTCATCAACTTTGAAGCGGCGGGCTCTTTGCGAACGCCCCTGCGCGCCTCATATAGACAGCCGTGAGCACCGTCCAATCCACAGAACCGTCCACACCCGCCTTCACCGTCGCCGCCCGTGCGCCGGAAGGCATCGTCCTGGCCGCCAGCGCCGCCAAACGTTTGGCCAGACTGGGCGCGGCCGAGGGCAAGGCGCTGATGCTGCGCGTGGCGGTGGACGGCGGCGGCTGTTCGGGCTTTCAGTACCGGTTCGAACTGGTCGAAACGGCCGAGGACGACGACCTGCGCATCCAGGCCGACGGCCAGACCGCCCTGATAGACCCCGTCTCGGTCCCCTTCCTGAAAAACTCCGAGATCGCCTACGTCGACGAACTGGCCGGCGCCCAGTTCGTGGTCCGAAACCCCAACGCCGCCTCCAGCTGCGGCTGCGGCGTCAGCTTCTCGATCTAACCACACCTGATCGCGCGATATTTCGACGGACATCGATATGCGACTTGCACTTAGGGCTTTTCCTAATTAGGAATGCGCCTATGAACACCCTGTTCAAGGCTCTGTCGCATCCGGTTCGTCGCCGCATCATCGCCATGCTGCGCGCCGGTCCGCTGGCGTCCGGCGACATCGCCGCCGCCTTCGACATGAGTTGGCCCACCATCACCGGCCATCTGAACGCCCTGAAGGAGGCCGGTCTGGTCAGCCCCGAACGCGACGGCCAGACCATCCGCTATCGGCTGGAGATCTCGGCGGTCGAAGAAGCGATGGCCTTTCTGATGGCTGTCGTCGGAACCGGTGAAGCGACGAAAGCCGCCCCCCTGCCCCAAAAGGAACCCCGCCGATGAAGGACCGCCTGTCGCTGCTGGACACCCTGACCGTCGGCGTTTTCGCGGTCCAGGCGGCGTTCGCCGTCTATATCGCCGTCAAAGGTTCGACGACGCCGATGCCGATGCCGATGCATTGGAACGCGGACTGGCAGGTCGATCGCTGGGGCAGTCGCGTCGAGTTCGCGACCTTCCTGGGCGGCATGGCCCTGATCGGCGTCATCGCCGCCGCCGGCCTGGCTCTGGCCGCCCTGCGCGCCGAGGCCCAGGGCGACGCCTCGCGCCGTCGTTCGATGCGGATCGGCCAAGGACTGACCCTGTTCATCTTCACCGCCATCGGCCTGACGCTCGCCTGGGCCGGGATGGGACACGCGACCGTCGATAGCGGTCCCGCCGTCATGACGGGCGCTCTGTCTCTGATCCTGCTGGTCACCGGCGCCTTTCTCGGCCGGGTGGCGCCCAATCCTCTGATCGGCGTCCGCACCCCTTGGAGCTACAAGAGCCGCCTGGCGTGGGATCGGTCGAACCGTCTCGCCGGAAGGCTGTTCTGCCTGATCGGTCTGGCGGGCCTGGTCGCCGCGCCGTTCGCACGACAGCCTTATGCCGTCACGACCTTGACGGTCGCCGTGTTGATCGCGGCCGCCCTGTCCGCCTTCGAAAGCTGGCGCGTGTGGCGCGCCGATCCGAACCGCCATCCCTTCTGATCGATCGCAAGGAGACCGCTCATGTTCAGCCTCGCTCTCGCCCTGCTTTCCGCCCCCGTCTCGACCGAAATCGCCCTGCCCGCCCAGCCCGCGCCGTTGCACGGAACGCTGCTGGCGCCCGATGCGCCCACGGCCGTCGCCGTCATCCTGCCTGGGTCTGGCCCGACCGATCGGGATGGGAACAGCCCGATGGGCGTCGCGGCCTCGACCTATCGTCTGCTGGCCGAGGGGCTGGCGGCGCAGGGGATCGCCACGGTCCGCATCGACAAGCGCGGCATCGCGGCCAGCGCCGCCGCCGGTCCGGCCGAGGCCGATCTGCGGTTCGACGCCTATGTCGCCGACGCCCGCGCCTGGGCCGCGCTGGCCGCCGAGCGTTCCGGCCGGCCCTGCGCCTGGCTGATCGGCCACAGCGAGGGGGCGCTGGTCGCGCTCAAGGCCGCCCAGGGTGACGAAAAGATCTGCGGCTTGGTCCTGCTGTCCGGCGCCGGTCGCCCGGCGGGCGCGGTGATCCGCGAACAGCTGGCCTCCCTGCCCGAGCCGATGAAGACCCAGGCCTTCGCCGCCCTGACCGAACTGGAGGCCGGACGCACCGTCGTCGATACGCCGCCTGCGCTGGCGGCTCTGTTCCGCCCCTCGGTCCAGCCCTATCTGATCTCGTGGCTGCCGCTGGACCCCGCCGCCCTGCTCGCCGCCTACGATGGCCCGGTCTTCATCGGCCAGGGGACCACCGACCTCCAGGTCACGGTCGCGGACGCCCAAGCCTTGGCCGCCGCCGATCCCAGGGCGACCCTGAAACTGTGGGACGGCGTCAACCACGTCCTGAAGACGGCCCCCGCCGACCGCGCCGCCAACCTGGCGACCTACGCCGATCCGGCGCTGCCGCTCGCGCCGGGAGTGCCGGAGGATGTGGGGACGTTCATTCGGGCGTACGAGGAACACTGAGTTCAACTTGGGAAGCGGACATTCTCAGCGTCACTCATGGGTGGAAAGCGGACCTTCTCCTGCTCATACTGGCCGATCACAAAGGGGTATCGGGCGTGTCGAAACAGGCGCGTTTCTTCTGGGCGTCTCATAAGGCATCGTTGGGGGGACTGCTAATCGCTCTCCTCATCGCTGCCGGTGTGATCGTGACGATGATGGCGTTTGGGCCAACTCGGGCTGCGACCGGCCAGATTGTATCGTTTGGACTATCAGAGGGGAAAACCGGCTCCCATCGCGTAGCGGTCGTCAACGTCGATGGTCGTGTCGCCAATGTTCGGGTTCCGCCAAGCAATAGTTGTCAGATAGGGAACGAGATCGCGCTCACCCATCAGCGAAGCCTGTTCGGCTCAAGTTATGCGGTCGCGTTGCGTCCTGATCCTTGCCTCTGAAAGTCCGAAACGGGTCGAAATCGGTCATCCGCCCACGCCTTGAATGAGACGTCCGCCTACTCCTCGCCCGCTCCACCTCGCGCCTGATCCGCCAGCGCAAAGAACCGCTCCCGCACCTCCGCCGCAAAGGGATTGTCGCGTTCGATGGCGCGGAAGACGGCGGAGCTGTCGTGGCGGACCATGTCGACGGCCTGCATCAGCCGGTCGAAGCTGGCGGTGGTCATGCGCGTCGGCAGGGGCTCCATGGCCATCAGGACGCGGGCGATCAGATGGGTCAGGCCCTGGACGACAGCCGCCTCGCGGTCGTGATCCTCGGGACTGACCAGAAACACCTTCAACTTCAACGACCGGCGGCAGAAGGCGGCGACGCGGCGCGCGTCCTTTCCGCCCCGCACCTCGCAGATGGCGATGCGCAGGCCCGCGATTCCGTCCTTGCCGCTCTGCGGACCGAACAGCGGATGCGTGCCGACGACCCGCACGCCGGACAGCAGCAGATCATCCATCAGCCTGGCGGGCTTAACCTTCACCGAGCCCACGTCGATGACCAGGGCGTCAGGCGCCAGATGCGGGCGGATGGCGATCAGCGTCGCCTCCAGCGCCTCGACCGGCACGGCCAGGATCACAGTCGGACAGGCGGCGGCGGTCGCCAGATCGGTCAGGGTCGCACTCCCTTCGCCGTCAGTCGCCGCCGGATCGTGCGCGAGGATGTCGAACCCCGGCGAGAGATGCCGCGCCGTCAGCCGCCCGAAGGCGCCGAAGCCGATCAGGCCCAGTTTTTCCCTCACAGCGTCTCCATGAACCGCACCGGCCGCCCGTGCGCCGATCCGATCAATTCGCCATCCTGCATCACCACCCGGCCGCGCACGATGGTCGCCATCGGCCAGCCGGTCGCCTCGACGCCGTCGAACGGGGTCCAGCCGCAGCGCGTGGCCTGCTGGTCGTGCGTGATCGTCCGCTTCGCCTTCAGATCGACGATGGTCAGGTCGGCGTCGTAGCTGGCGGCCATTCGCCCCTTGTTGGCCGTGCCGAACACCCGCTGCGCGCCCGCCGAGGTCAGGTCGATGAACCGCTCAAGGCTGAGGCGTCCATTGGCGACGTGCGTCAGCATCAACGGCACCAGGGTCTGCACCCCCGGCATCCCCGACGGCGAGGCCGGATAGGGTTTGGCTTTTTCTTCCTTGGTATGCGGCGCGTGGTCCGAGCCCAGCACATCGGCCACGCCCTGCTGCATCCCCCACAGCCAAAGGGCGTCGACGTGCTCTTGCGACCGGATCGGCGGGTTCATCTGGGCGTAGGAGCCCAGACGCTCATAGGCTTCGGGCGCCACCAGGGTCAGGTGCTGGGGCGTGATCTCGACGGTGGCGACATCCTTGTGGAAGCGCAGATAGTCCATCTCGTCTTTCGTCGTGACGTGCAGCACATGGATGCGAGCGCCCGTCTCCTTGGCCAGACCGACCAGACGGCGGGTCGAGCGGATGGCGCTCTCGGCGTCGCGCACCTCGGGGTGGCTGGTCCAGTCGCCGGTGCGGGCCAGGCCGCGCCGCTCGACCAGCCGGTATTCGTCCTCGGAATGGAAGGTGGCGCGGCGGCGCACGTTCGACAGAACCTTGCGCACCCCCTCGTCGTCGGCGATCAGCAGATCGCCGGTCGAGGCGCCCATGAAGACCTTGACCCCGCAGCAGCCCGGCAACCGCTCCAGCTCGCCCAGATAGTCCGCATTTTCGTGGGTGCCGCCGACGTAGAAGGCGTGGTCGGTCCACATCCGGTCCTTCGCGCGCGACAGCTTGTCGGCCATGGTGTCGGGATCGGTGGTGTTGGGATTGGTGTTCGGCATCTCGAACACGGCGACGACCCCGCCCAAGGCCGCCGCGCGGCTGCCCGTCTCCAGGTCTTCCTTCCACTCCAGCCCCGGCTCGCGGAAATGGACCTGGGTGTCGATGACGCCCGGAAGAACGGTCAGGCCGGTGGCGTCGAACGTCTCTCCGGCCGAGGCCTGGCTCAGGTCGCCGATGAAGGCGATCTTGCCGTCGATCACCCCAACGTCCGCCAAGCCGCGCCCTGCATGGTTCGCCACCTCGCCGCCACGGACGATCAGGTCATAGGTCTGGGTCATGGGGCGGCTCCTGTGGGGCGAACGATGGCTCTTACTATATCTCCGCTCACCCCCGCGAAAGCGGGTATGAGCGGGATTGAGGGGCGTCTAACCGCGCCCCGCCAGCATCCGCGTCGCCGCCTTCAGCACCCGCTCCCACGGCAGGTCCATCATGTGCTGGATGGCCTGGTTCAGGCGGGGGTCCAGGGTCTTGAACTCCTGATAGCTGCGCGGCCCGCGCACGGCCTGACCCTTCCAGGGTCCGCGCGTCGTCTCGTCCGAGGGGCCGAACACCGCAACCGTCGGCGCGCCCGCCGCCACGGCCAGATGGGTCCAGATCGAATCCGCCCCTACATACAGCGCCGCCTGGGACAGGGCCGCCGCCGTCTGCAACCGCGTCAGCTTGCCCTGCAGTTCGATGACCCGTGCGCGCGGCACGGCGTAGCGGATGGTGTGGGCGGCCTCGCGGTCCACTTCCTCGCCCACGATCATCAGCCGCCCGCCCGCCAGCGGCCCGTCGTCGGCCAGCAGCTTGGTCGCCACCTTGGCGTAGCGTTCGGCGGGCCAGCGTTTGCCCATCCACTCTACCCCCGGCCCGACCGCCAGGATCGGCCGATCGTCCTCGGGATTGGCGCCGCCCGACGTCGGAAACAGCGCCTTCACCTGTTCCAGGGTCTGGTCGGAAAAGAACAGGCGCGGCGCCGGCGTCTCGTCCGGCTCCAGCTTCAGCACCGCAGCCGCCGCCTCGACGGCGTGCAGGCCCGGCTGCGCCTTGCCCCGCACCGCCCGCCGCTCGCGCCGCAGCTTGCCCGAAATGTCCGAGCCGCGCATATCCACGACCAGGCCCCATTTGGTCCCGCGCACCTGGTTCCACAGGGCGATCCACTCGAAATGGCCTTCGCGCTCCAGCACGATCAGTTTCGACAGGCGCGGCGTATCGGCGAACAGGGGCGCGCTGGCCGCCGATCCGACGATGGTGAAGGTCGCGTGCGGCAGGCTGTCGACCAGATGCGCCAGGACGCCCGACGACAGCACGGCCTCTTCGGCGTCGGCCTCGGCGATGTAAAGGATGGGGAACCGCCCGATCATGCATCCGGGAATACAGGGATTCTATCGCAGGTTCAGCGCCAAACGACGGTTTCCACAGGCGTATGACCTGGGCTAAAGCCGCGCCATGTCCCAGTCCCTCGACCCCGCATCCGCCGCCGCCCTGGAACGGTTCAAGGCCCAGCGGGTCACCGCCATCTATCGACTGGACCTGATCGCCAAGGGCGCGACGATTTCCTACGAGGACGGCACCCCCATCGACATGGCCTCCGAAAAGGCCCGGCTGGAGGCCGTCGTCGCCGACATGGACCGCCGCATCGCCCGGCTGGAAAAGGCTGCCGGTTGAGCCTTCCCCTTCTGCCCGACCGGACCTGCGGCGGCTGCGTCGAATGCTGCCGTGTCATTCCGCTGGACCTGCCGGAGCTGGCCAAGCCGACGGGCGAACTGTGCGCCTATTGCGTGGACGGCGCGGGCTGTTCGGTCCACGAAATCCGGCCCCAGACCTGTCGCGTCTGGTTCTGTCTGTGGCGCGTGGTCGAGCTGGACGAGGCGTGGCGACCGGATCGCAGCGGCGTCATCGTTCGCCCCGACGGGATCGAGGATGGGGTCATCACCCTGTATGTGCTGCGCCGCTCCGACTTCCTGGCCTCGATGGACGTCTTCGTGATCCTGGCCGGCTGGATCGCCGAGGGGATCGAGGTGGCGCTCAGCGTGCCCGGCCCCGTGGGAACCTATCCGGCGCGCGCGGTCGTCACCGACTGGCTGCGCCCGGCCATCGAGGACGGCGATCCCGCCGCCCTGACCGCGCGGATCCTGCAGTCGCTGGACCGGCTGGACGACCATGGTTTCCAGCCCGACGGCATAGTCAGGCGATACGCCGTCGCAACCCCGGATCGTTTCGACGCTTAGGCCGCGCTTAAGCCCTGGCTGCTATCATGCCGGTCCTGAAGCCGTTGCTTTGCAAGAGAGATACGCCCGCGATGAAGGCCTGGGATGCGCTGCGCCGTCCGATCTGGATGTTCGATCCGGTTGCGATGTGCGGCGTCTATGCGAACGCTTCAGCCCTGACCCTGTGGGGCGCCCAGACGCTGGACGCCCTGTTGGCGCGCGACTTCAGCGACGTCTCCCCCGCCGTGCGCGCCCGCACCGAACGGCTTGCGCGCGAAACCGCCGACGGCCAGACGCTGTCGGAACACTGGACCTTCTATCCCAACGGCCAGCCGCTGACGGTGGCGGCGGTGATCTCGACCCATCGGCTGGACGACGGGCGGCCCGTCCTGCTGTTCGAGGCCGCGCCGATCGAGGTCGAAAGCCAGGAACGTCGCGCGGTCGAGGCGCTGCGTCACACCTCCACCCTGATCACCCTGTTCGACGCCGAGGGCCGCCCCCTGTTCTCGAACCCGGCGGCCTTCGCGGCCTACGGATCGACCAGCCATCCGTTCGAGGCGCGCTTCGCCGAGCCCGAGCGCGCCCAGCCCATGCTGGCGGCGGCCCTGACGGGCCAGACGGTCGGCGACGTGTGCGAAATCGTGACCCGCGACGGCCTGCGCTGGCATCATCTGGACGTTCGCCCGGTCATCGACCCCGTCACCGGCCAGCCGGGCGTGATGCTGAACGAGATCGACGTGACCGCCCGCGTCGAGGCCGAACAGGCCCGGGTCGCCGCCGAGCAGAAGACCGCCATGGCCGAGGCGCGTCAGCGGTTCCTGACCGATATGTCGCACGAATTGCGAACCCCGTTGAACGCCGTCATCGGCTTCTCGGACCTGCTGACCAAGGCCGGCCTGGGTCAGGAACACGCCGATCACGCCCAGCGCATCAACGGCGCGGGTCAACGGCTTCTGTCGGTCGTCAACGACATGATCGACCTGTCCGCCGACCAGGCTTCCGCCCCCGCCGTCGAGCCTGAGCCGCAGCGCGAACCCGCGCCCCACGACGAAATCGCCGCCAACGAAGGCGCGCCCGGCGTGCTGAAGGTGCTTTACGTCGACGACCACGAAAGCAATCGCGCCCTGGTCATGGCGGTGATGGCGGCCCAGGGCGTCTTCTGCGCCACCGCCGACGACGGCGCCGAGGGCCTGGCCGCGACCCAGGCCGGCGACTGGGACGTGATCCTGATGGACATTCAGATGCCGGTGATGGACGGCGTCGCCGCCGCCCGCGCCATCCGCGCCCTGCCCGGCCCGGTCGGCCGCACCCCCATCCTGGCCCTGACCGCCAACACCTTGCCCGAACAACTGGCCGAATACGAAGACGCCGGCATGGACGACTGCATCGCCAAGCCGATGAACATCGTCGACCTGGTCAACCGCGTCACCGCCTGGGGCGCCAGCGGCTGGCGCGATTTCGATCCGCAGGCTGCGGCCTGAACCGCTTTATCGGCGCGCACGTCTTCTGAAGCGCGGGCTTGCGTCCTATCTAGCGGCCATGCCCATCGCCCGTCTCGACAGCCGCGCCCTGATCGCCGTCACCGGCCCCGAGGCCCGGCCCTTCCTGCACAATCTTCTGACCCAGGACGTGGAGACGCTGGGTCAGGGCGAACTGCGCTTCGGCGCCCTGCTGTCGCCGCCCGGCCGCCTGCTGTTCGACCTGTTCCTTCTGGGCCAGGCCGACGGCGTGCTGCTGGACGTGGCGGCGGATCGGCGCGACGCCCTGCTCCAGCGGCTGTCGATGTACACGCTGCGAGCCAGGGTTCAGGTCGCCGCCGACGACCGGACCGTTCTGGCGGCCTGGCCCGACGCACCCGCCGGCTTCATCCCCGATCCGCGCACGCCCCTGATGGGCGGCCGCCTCTATGGCGATGCGACCCCCGACGCAGACGCCGACGAAGCCGACTATCACGCCCATCGTCTGTCGGTCGGCGTGCCCGACCCCGCCGCCGATGCGCCGCAGGACACCACCTATCCGATCGAGGCCGATTTCGACCTGCTGAACGGCATCGACTTTCACAAGGGCTGTTTCGTGGGCCAGGAGACGACCTCGCGCATGAAGCGGCGCGGCGTCATCAAGAACCGCATGATGCCGCTGGACCTCGACGGTCCCGCCCCGGCTTTCGGCGCCGAGGTGCTGAAGGGCGAGCAGCGCGCCGGACAGGTTCTGTCGGGGCGCGACGGATCGGTCATGGCCCTGGTGCGCATCGACCGGATCGACGGCGAGCTGACAGTGGACGGTCGCCCCGCACGCTTGCGTCGCCACGCCTGGATGGGCCAGGACGTGATCCCTTCCTCCAACGCATGAGTCGCCTCCCATGAAGCTCGCCGATCAGATCGTCCTCGTCACCGGTGGCGCGCGCGGCGTCGGCGCGTCCTGCGTTCGCGCCTTCGCCCATGAAGGCGCCCGCGTCGTGATCAACTGGCGCGCCAGCGGCGAGGCCGCCGCCGCCCTGGCCGCCGAGATCGGCGATCGCGCCATCGCCCTTCAGGCCGACGTGACCGACCGCGCCGCCGTGGACGCCATGATCGCCGCAGCCCGGAACCACTTCGGCGCGCCCGTCACCACCGTGGTCAACAACGCCCTGGACTACAGCTTCAACGGCGACGCCCGGTCCCAGATGGCCGCCATCGGCTGGGACGAGATGGATCGCCAGTTCTCGACCGTGGTGCGCGGCGCGTTGAACCTGATCCAGGCCGCGGCGCCCGGCATGGCGGCGGGCCGGTTCGGCCGCGTCATCAACATCGGCACCAACCTGTTCCAGAACCCGGTCGTGCCCTATCACGACTACACCGCCGCCAAGGCCGCGCTTCTGTCGCTGACCCGCACGGCGGCCGGCGACCTGGGGCCCGACGGGATCACCGTCAACATGGTTTCGGGCGGTCTTCTTCGCACCACCGACGCCAGCGCCGCCACGCCCGAGGCCGTCTTCGACTTCATCGCCGGCATGACCCCGCTCCGCAGCGTCACCACTCCGCGGGAGTTCGCCGACGCCGTCCTGTTCTTCGCCAGCCCCTGGAGCCGCGCCGTCACGGGCCAGAACCTTGTGGTCGATGGCGGACTGGTCAGGGACTGACGTGGCCTGACCCTTTTCGCATGGGAGAAGACAGCCGCGGGGCCGGACGACGCGCAGCGCCAACCCTCCTATTCGCCTGGAATGTCCGCTCTGATTTCAGCGACTTAGAGTTCACCAGCGTCGTTCGACCGCCCGCGCCTCCAAACGCCCTTACAATGGGGCTTTTACCCATGAGCCAAACCGCCAGCGGCTCGTCCGGCCTTCGACTTCAGACGAATTAGACGAATTAGACGGTCTTTTTGCGCCGCTGCGTCTCAGACCTGCCTATCCACCAACAGAACAGACTGGCAACATCGTGCCATGACCGATTCACACTCCGAAGGCCGTTGCGGCTGGTGCGGGACCGATCCCCTCTATGTCGCCTATCACGACACGGAATGGGGTGTGCCAGAACGCGACCCGCGCGCCCTGTGGGAGAAGCTGGTGCTGGACGGTTTCCAGGCGGGCCTTGCCTGGATCACCATCCTGAGAAAACGCGACGGCATCCGCGACGCCTTCGACGGTTTCGACCCGGAGATCGTCGCCCGCTATGACGAAGCCGACATTCAACGCCTGCTGAACGATACGCGCATCATCCGCTCGCGCGCCAAGATCGTCGCCGCGATCAACGGCGCCCGGATCTGGTTGGAGATGCGCGACAACGACGAGGACTTCTCCGCCTGGCTCTGGTCCTTCGTCGAGGATGAGCCGATCCAGACGCCCCACGCCGACTTTCGCCAGGCTCCGACTCAGACGGAGCAGTCCGTCGCCATGGCCAAGGCCCTCAAGAAACGCGGCTTCAACTTCTGCGGCCCGGTGATCGTCTATGCCTTCATGCAGGCCGTGGGCATGGTCAACGATCACCAGACGACCTGCTTCCGTCACGCCCAGGTTCGTGCGATGGCGAGGCATGGCTAGATCGCCCTCCAAACCCCGTCCCTTTCCCACCCTGGCGCTCGAGACGGTGCTGATCCAGCGCGTCGGCGGCCTGGTCTGCGGCGTGGACGAGGCCGGGCGCGGGCCGTGGGCGGGGCCGGTGTCGGCGGCGGCGGTGATCCTGAACCCGGACGACCTGCCGCCCGGCATCGACGATTCCAAGGCCCTGACGGAAAAGCGTCGCGCGGCGCTGGAGCCCGAGATCAAGGCCAGCGCCGTCGCCTGGGGCGTCGGCTTCGCCTCGGTCGAAGAGATCGAGGAGATGAACATCCTGCACGCCACCGGCCTGGCCATGTGTCGCGCCATAGAGGCCCTGCAGGTCCAGCCGGTGGCGGCCTTGGTCGATGGCAACTATCGGTTCAAACTGCCGTGCGAAATCCAGACCGTTGTCGGCGGCGACGGCCTGTCCCTGTCCATCGCGGCGGCCTCCATCCTGGCCAAGACGGCGCGGGACCGGCTGATGATCGAGCTGGACGCCCAGTATCCCGGCTACGGCTTTGCGGCTCACAAGGGCTACAATGCGCCGATCCACCAGAACGCATTGAAAACCCTGGGCCCCTGCCCCGCGCATCGGCGCAGCTGGTCGCCGATCAAGGCCCTGCTCGAACCGGCCTAGGCGCCGCTCAGATGTGCATGAAGCCGCCCAGCAGCGCGCCCAGCAGCGCGGCCACGGCGGCCCCCGCAACCATCATCATCCACCGGGGCGGCGGCGACAGTTCAGGCTCCAGATCGACGGGCTCGACCGGGATGACCGGCTCGGCGCGACGGCCATAGCGGGCGGCGTTGTGGGTGAAGGTGGGCCGGTTCTCGACGCGCGGCGCGTCCCAGGCCCAGTCGGGCTGAACCCAGTCGGCGCGCGCCACCCGCGGCGCAGCGGTCTGCGGCGCCCACGACCGCGCTTCCGCCGGCGCGACCGGTCGGTCGGCGTCGGTGCGGGGTTTGGGGCGGGCGGTGTCGAAGCGCGGTTCCATGCTCCGACAACGGCAGGCTTCGATTCGCGTTCCCGCGTTTCGCGTGTTGTTTTTTCGACGATTATGCGGCGACGGCCACGGCCAGCGGCCTATCCGTCACCACGAACAGCTGCTCCACGTTCCGCAGCCGCCCGACCTGTCCGACCTTCTCGCCCTTGGGGTTATGAATGCCGATCCGGGCGCCGACATAGCGCGGATGCGCCACCTCGATCACCTGCACATGGCCCCGCGACGACAGCATCTCGACCAGTTCGGCGCGGCTCAGATACCCCTCGTCGTTGAAGCTGACGATCAGATTGGGCGCCCGCACCCGCTCGACCACCGACCGCAGGGCCGGGCCGATGCCGGGGCGGCTGTTGAAGGGGCTCTTGCGCGTCCTGACGTCCACCCGCTTGTTGGCCACCCCATAGGTTTCGGGCCGATCCCACAGCACCAGGCTTTCCCAGCAATGGTAGTTGGCCAGGTAGGAGTGCTGGTTGTAGGGCGGGTCCAGGTAAACCAGATCCGCCTCGACCTGATCGGCGATCTCGACCGCATCGCCCTGCGTCGCCCGGCAAGGCCCGCCCACGACGGACGCGACCAGATCGGGCGTCCTCAGCTCCAGCGGTTTCAGTGCGCGCGGCGCCCACTGTTTCATATAGGCCATCTGAACCCCGGCGGTGGAATCGACCCGATCCGCAGCCTCCATCAGGCTGACCAGGGCGATGGCCTTCAGTTCCGGCTCCAACCCCATCGCCTCGATCCGGTCGCGAACGGCGTCGATGCGTGCGCCGTTTTCGGGATGGAAGTAGCGGGCGTCACGGCAGAACGCCTGGGTGAACCAGCCGGGCTGTGGCTCAACCGTCCTCAGTTCCGCCAGCACGGCCTCGGCCCTGTCGATCCACCGTTCCCGATCCGCCTGGACATAGGTGGTGGCCAGAGCGTGGGCATAGGCGTTCAGGTCGTTCGACCACACCTGAAACCCCTGCTTCTTCAAGGCGTGGCCAACGCGTGCGGTGCCCGAAAACAGATCGCACACCCGCCCGCCCTGCGGCAGCACCCCTGCGATCGCGCCGGTTACGTGGCCCAGCAGGGCGCGCTTGGAGCCGATGTATTTGATCATGCCGCCGCCCGACTCATGGCGCCAGCATAGCCGCTTCATCGCAAGGCGACAGATCGCACGCAGCCGAACGCCGCCCCGCGCATTGTTAAGCTGGACCGGGCGCAAGACGCCCCGTCACCAACAACGGACATATCGGGAGCCGATCATGGCGATGACCGTCGCGGACCTTCTGGCCCAGACCCTGGCCTCGGCGGGGGTGAAGCGGATCTGGGGCGTCACGGGCGACAGCCTGAATGGGCTGAACGACAGTCTGCGCCGCTTCGACGACATCGCCTGGATGCACGTCCGTCACGAGGAGACGGCCGCCTTCGCCGCCGGAGCCGAAGCGGCGATCACCGGCGAACTGGCGGTCTGCGCCGGCAGCTGCGGGCCTGGAAACCTGCATCTGATCAACGGCCTGTTCGACTGTCATCGCAACCGGGTTCCGGTTCTGGCCATCGCCGCCCACATCCCGTCGTCCGAGATCGGCCTGGGCTATTTCCAGGAGACCCATCCGCAGGAGCTGTTCCGCGAATGCAGCGACTTCTGCGAGCTGGTGTCCAACCCGGCCCAGTTTCCCGGCGTCCTGGCCCGCGCCCTGAACACGGCGGTCGGCAAGGGCGGCGTGGCGGTCATCGTCCTGCCCGGCGACGTGGCCCTGGCGCGCGCGCCCGACGGCGCCTCGCCCGACTGGTCCGCCCCTGCCCATCCGCGCATAAGCCCCGCCGGGAGCGACGTGACCCGGGCCGCCCAGGTGCTGAACGGCGCCGACAAGGTGGCCATCCTGGCCGGCAGCGGCTGCGCCGGCGCCCACGATCAGGTCCTGGCCCTGGCCGAGGCGCTGCAGGCGCCGGTCGTCCACGCCCTGCGCGGCAAGGAGCACGTCGAATGGGACAACCCCTATGACGTCGGCATGACCGGCCTGATCGGCTTCTCCTCCGGCTATCACGCCCTGATGAACTGCGACGCCCTGGTCATGCTGGGGACCGACTTCCCCTATCGCAACTTCTATCCGTCGGACGCCCGGATCATCCAGATCGACCGCGATCCGTCGGCCCTGGGCAAGCGCGCCCATCTGACCCAGGGCATCGTCGGCGACGTGGCTGAAACCGTGCCCGCCCTGATCCCGCATCTGAAGGCGGACCGGTCCCCGCGCTTCCTTCAGGCCGCGCGCAAACATTACGCCGAGGCGCGAAAAGGACTGGACGAGCTGGCTCGGCCCGCGCCCGCCGACCGGCCCATCCATCCCCAGTATCTGACCGCCGTGATCGACCGGCTGGCCGCTCAGGACGCCGTCTTCACCGCCGATGTGGGCACGCCCACCGTCTGGGCCGCGCGGTATCTGACCATGAACGGCCGGCGCCGACTGCTGGGCTCTTTCAATCACGGCTCGATGGCCAATGCGATGTTGCAGGGCATCGGCGCCCAGGCCGCGGCGCCCGGCCGCCAGGTGATCTCCCTGTCCGGAGACGGCGGCTTCACCATGATGATGGGCGATTTCATCAGCCTGTCGCAGTTGGGCCTGCCGCTGAAGGTGATCGTCTACAACAACGGCTCCTTGGGCTTCGTGGCGATGGAGATGAAGGCCGCCGGCTTCCTGGACACCGGCACAGATCTTGAGAACCCCGACTTCGCCGCCATGGCGCGGGCGATGGGGATCACCGCCTTCCGCGTCGAGGCGTCGGATCAGGTCGAGGATGCGGTGGCCCAGGCCCTGGCCCATCCCGGCCCCGCCCTGGTCGACGTCGTCACCGCCGGTCAGGAACTGGTCATCCCACCCAAGATCAAGAAGGAACAGGCCAAGGGGTTCAGCCTGTTCATGCTCAAGGCCATCATGAACGGCCGCGGCGACGAGGTGCTGGAGCTGGCGCGCACCAATCTGTGAGTAGTCGAACCCCGACGCCGCCCGCCGGGGTTGAGCCGACGCGCGGGCGATGGCACGGTTCTCGGCGGCGACGAAGGGGATGACGATGAACAGAAGGCCGTTCGCACGGCGCGGGCTTGGCCTGTCCGTTCTGGCCGGCGTTATGGTACTGTCGCCTGGCGCGTACGCCCGCGCGCAGTCCGCCGCCGCCCCGACGGATGCCGCACCGACCAGTGTTTCCCTGTCGTTTCAGGCCGCCTCGGCCCGGCTGAACGGCGTGTCCAGCGTGCGCCGCGCCGCCGACGCCAATGTGGTGGCGGCCCAGGCGGGGGCGATGGCGCCAATGTAACTGAGCCGCGCCCGTCAGGCCGAGGCGGGCGACCTAGAGGCGGTCAATCTGGTCCGCGCCTATTTCGGCCAGACCCTGACGCAGGAAGCCGTGGCCCTGCACGGCTGGTATGGCTGGCGCGCCTGTCGTCCTCCACCTCGGCCATCAGGCCTGATCATCCGCCTCCACCATCATCCGCAGCGACAATGTCTGGCCGGGATCGAGGATGACCAGGCCGCTGTCGGCCTCGTGGCCGGGGGCGTTCAACGCATCGGGGCGGTGGGTCACTGGTTCGACGCACAGGAAATCCGCCCCAACGGGCGCATAGACCTGGACCCAGCGGGCGGACGGATCGGCGGACACCACGACCTGACGACCGCCGCCCGCAAGGCGCGCCACACCATCCCAGCCAGCATAGGCATGATCGACAAACGGCGCCTGAGCCAGAGGAAGGCCCTGTGACCAGTCGGCGATCGCCGCCGGCTCGACCAGACATTCGGGGATTTCACGAGCGTCCGTGGCCCAGACGCCCGTCGCAGCCAGGCTGAGGCGGGCATCGTCGGATCGGTGGAAATAGGGATGCAGACCCAGGCCAGTCGGCATGGGTTTGTCGCCCCTGTTGACCACCGACAAGGCGATCTCCAACCCGCGCGGCGACAGCGACACCCGCTGCTCCGCCCGCCACGGCCACGGCCAGCCGTTCGGATCCCCCGCCCAGTCCAGCGTCATGACGACCGCATCGGCCGACCGGCTTACGACCGCCCAGGGCTGCAGCCAGCCATCGCCGTGCAGGGCATGGGGAGCGAAGCGATCAAGCGCCTGTAACTGCACGGTCCGGCCGCCAAAGATGAAACGGCCGTCCGCGATGCGGTTGGCGTAGGGGACCAGCGGAAAACAGGCCGTCTCCAGAATGTCGGTCGCGCCATCGGGCGTGGGGCGAAACACCCGCTGGTCGCGCCAGTCCAGGCTCAGCACCGCCCCGCCCAGCTCCGGCGCCAGGGTGGCGCGCCAGTCGCCGGCCGTCAGCACGATCACAGGCGTATCCGGTTCTGGGGCAGACCCGGCGTCTCGACGCGCACGCGATAAAGCCCGCCCAGGGTCGGCTGGTCCGCCCGCTTGTCCGCGTTCCCCAGCCAGGCCGTGGTCATATAGAGGTCGCGCAAATCCGGACCGCCGAAGGCCGCCTTGGTCACGGTCTGGACCGGCAGATCGATCTTGCCGATCCGCGCGCCGTCGGGGGCGAAACGCGCCACGCCCCAGCCGTTGAACAGACCGACATGAAGCACGCCGGCCGCATCCATGCTGGGGCCGTCGGCATAGCCGTCTTCTGTCACGGCGAAGACACGGCGGTTCGACAGCACGCCGTCGTCATGGTCGAAGGCCAGGACCGTCTTCTTCAGCGTGTCGTGGTGATAGAGGGTGCGGCCGTCCGGGCTGAGGCAGGGGCCGTTGGTGACGCCATAGCCGTCGTCGTGCCGCGTCAGCTCCCCCCGGAACCAGCGATAGAGGGCGCCCGTCTCGACCGCCTCGCTATCGTCCATCGAACCGAACCACAGCGAGCCGTCCGGCGCGACGAAGCCGTCGTTCAGCCGGTTCTGCGGGCGATCTTCCTCGACCGGCTGGAAGCAGGAGAAATCCCCCGCCTCCGGGTCGAAACGATAGAGCCCGCCGCGCACGCCGCAGATCAGCGAACCGTCCTCGGCTGGCAAAGCAAAGCCGGTCTGATCGGGCGTGTCCCACGACCGTTTTTCGCCGGTCGCGGGGGTGTAGCGGTGCAGCTTTCGCCCCTTGATATCGACGAACCACACCGCGCCACGCGGCTCGTCCCAGACGGGGCCTTCGCCCAGCTCCGCCTGGACGTCCCATACCAGTTCTGGAGTGGTCAGTTCCGGCTCGCTCATGGATCAGCCCGCCGAATAGGAGGTCTTGATCTGGGTGTAGAACTCGACCGCCGAGAACCCCTGCTCCCGCGCCCCATAGGACGACTTCTTCGATCCGCCGAACGGGACGTGATAGTCCACGCCCGCAGTGGCTAGGTTGACCATGGTCATGCCGGCCTTGGCGTTCCTCTGGAAATCGCGAGCGTGTTTCAGCGACTGGGTGACGATGCCCGCCGACAGGCCGAACTCGACGCCGTTGGCGACGGCAAGAGCCTCTTCATAGCTGGCGACGCGGATGGTCGAGGCGACCGGGCCGAAGACTTCCTCATTGTTGATGCGGGCGTCGGCGGCCGTGTCGGCGATCAAGGTCGGCTGTACGTACCAGCCGGGCGCGTCGAAGCTGAGACGCTCGCCGCCCGTGACGATGCGACCGCCGGCCTGACGGGCGACGTCGATGTATTTGTAGGAGACGTCACGCTGAGCCTCGGTCACCGCCGGCCCCATCTGGCTGTTGGAATCCAGGGCGTGGCCGACGCGCAGGGCGGCGACCTTTTCGCCCAGCGCCTGAACGAAGCGGTCGTGGATGCCGTCCTGCACGATCAGGCGGCTGGAGGCGGTGCAGCGCTGGCCGGTGGCGAAGAAGCTGCCGTCCAGGGCGATGTTGACGGCGCGGTCCAGGTCCGCGTCGTCCAGCACGATCAGCGGGTTCTTGCCGCCCATTTCCAGCTGGACGCGAGCCTGACGCTTGACCGCCCCCTCGGCGACGCCTGCGCCCACGGCTTGTGAGCCTGTGAACGAAATGCCGTCCACGCCCGGATGGGCGACGATGGCGCGGCCCACGTCGCCGTCACCGATGACCATATTGACCACGCCCTTGGGCAGGCCGGCCTCATGCAGGATGGCGATCAAGGCCTCGGCTGTGGCAGGTGTCGGGCCAGCGGGCTTGATGACGACCGTGTTGCCGAAGGCGATAGCCGGGGCGATCTTCCAGGCCGGGATGGCGATGGGGAAGTTCCACGGCGTGATCAGGCCGAAGACGCCGACCGCCTGACGATAGGTCTGGATCTCGACGCCCGGCCGGGTCGAGGCCAGGTTCTGGCCGTGGACGCGCAGCGCCTCGCCGGCGAAATACTTCAGGATGCGGGCGGCGCGCATCGTCTCGCCGATGCCTTCGGGCAGAGTCTTGCCCTCTTCGCGCGACAGCAGGCGGCCGATCTCGGCGGCGCGCGCCATGACCAGGGACCCGGCCTTGTCCAGCACGTCGAAACGGACTTCCGGCGAAGCGTCCGACCAGGCGGGGAAGGCCGCACGCGCGGCCGACACCGCCTGATCAACCTCGGCGGCCCCGCCCTTGGGCATGCGGGCCACGACTTCACGCGTGTCCGAGGGGTTCAGGCTTTCGCCCGACAAATCGCCGGACACCTTCTCGCCGCCGATCCAGTGCGAGAGTTCGAGAATGTCGGTCATGGGATGTCCTTTTCGAAGGCTGACGGGCGGCGGGGGAGCGCCGCCCGTATCGGGAAGATGGGGGTGGTCGGCTGAAAGGTCAGCCCGTCATGTCTTCCAATTCGCGACCGCGCGTCTCTTTCACCCAGGCCTGGACCAGGAAGAAGGAGATCAGGGCGCTGACCGCATAGAAGCCGTAGGTGATGACCAGGCCCAGGGTCGCGGCCATCCAGGGGAAGCTGACCGAGATGGCGAAGTTGGCGATCCACTGGGCGAAGCCGGCCACGGCAAGGGCTGAACCCCGCATCTGGTTGGGGAACATCTCGCCCAGCATGACCCACATGACAGGGCCCCAGCTGAAGTTGAAGAAGACCACATAGGCGTTGGCGGCGATCAGGGCGATCAGGCCGGTGTTGTCGTCCAGATGCAGCGACCCGTCGATCAGGGCGGCCTTGGAGAAGCACCAGGCCACGGTGGCCAGGGTGACGAACATCCCCGCCGAACCGATCAGCAGCAGCGGCTTCCTGCCGATCTTGTCGATGACCGAAATGGCCGCCAGACAGGCTGCGATCGACAGGACGCCCGACAGGATGTTGATCTGCAGCGCGTCGTTCTCGGAGAAGCCGACCGACTGCCACAGCACCGCGCCGTAATAGAAGACGATGTTGATGCCCACCAGTTGCTGGAACACCGCCAGGATCAGGCCGGCCCAGACGATGGGGCGCACCTTTTTGGTCGAGGGATCCAGCAGGTCGGCGAACTTGGGCTTGTGGTCGGCGGCCAGGGAGGCGCGGATTTCCTGCACCTTGCGCGCGCCGGCGCCGGGACCGAACAGTTTGGACAGCACCGCCTCGGCCTGGGCGTCCTTCTTCTTGACCACCAGGAAGCGCGGGCTTTCAGGGATGACCAGCAGGGCGACCAGATAGACGGCGGCGGGGATGACCTGCAGCCAGAACATCCAGCGCCAAGCCGGGAAGCCCAGCCAGAACTCGGCCGTCGATCCGCCCGCCGTGGCCGCCAGCGCATAGTTGGCCACGAAGGCGCCGGTGAGACCGGTGATGATCATGATCTGCTGCACCGAGGACAGCCGTCCGCGGATCGAGGCCGGTGTCACTTCGGAAATATAGGCCGGTGACAGGACCGAGGCCGCGCCGACGCCCAGGCCGCCGATGAAGCGGGCGATGATGAAGTGAGCGGACGTGTCGGCCGCGCCGGCCCAGATGGCCGAGACGATGAACAGGAAGGCGGCGATCTGCATCACCGTGCGACGGCCGATGGCGTCGGCCAGGCGTCCCGCCGCAAAGGCCCCGAAGGCGCAGCCCAGCAGGATGGCGCCGACATTGAATCCGGTGCCCAGGGCCGACAGGTTGAAGGTCGCCTCCAGCCCGTCCTGCGTGCCGTTGATGACGCCGGAATCATAGCCGAACATGAAGCCGCCGATGGTGGCTACGGCCACGATCAGGGCGATGAAAGCCATGTTGACGCGGTCGCTTCCCGCTATATCGGGGCCGGAGCCCCCCGTCGGTCCTGCCATTTGTTGATACCTCCCGAAGCCCGTCTGACGCGGGCGTGAAAACTTGAAATGCCTAGCGCCAGCCGGCGTCCACGAAATATTCGTGGCCCGTAATCAGGCGGGCGTCGTCGGACGCCAGGAACAGACCCAGGGCCGCCACGTCATCGGGCTGAAGCCGGCCGGGCAGGCACTGGGCCGCCACGATCTCGGCCTCGCCTTCCGGCGTGTACCATTTCATCTGACGCGGGGTCTGGACGTTGCCCGGCACGATGCAGACGACGCGCACGCCGTCGCCGCCCAGTTCGCGCGCCAGGGCGCGGGTCATGCCCTCGATGCCCGCCTTGGCGGTTTCGTACAGCGACAGGTCGGGCAGGCCCAGGTGCCAGCTGATGGAGCCCAGGTTGATGATGACCCCCCGCCCCTGCTCGCGCATTCCCGTCGCAACCGACTGGGCCGCAAAATAGAGGTGGCGCAGGTTCACATTGATCCGGTTGTCCCAATAATCGGGCGTCACCTCGGCCAGCGCATGGCGGTCGTCGTTGGCGGCGTTGTTGATCAGGACGTCGATAGGACCATACTCGGTGACGATGTCCGCCAGGCATTTCTGCAATGCCGCCACATCGGTCAGGTCGCAGGGGCGGAAGACGGGCGCAGGCGACAGCTCGGCCATCGACGCCGCAAGCGCCCTGGACTCCGCCTCGGCGATGTCGAAGAAGACGACCCTGGCGCCCTGACGCGCAAAGGCCTCGGTGAAGCCCGCGCCGATTCCCGAGCCGCCGCCGGTCACGACGACCAGACGGTCCTTCAGGGACGGATAGATCGCGCCGCTCATGCGGAAACTCCCAAGAGGCCGCGACCGGCCAGATTACGCATCAGTTCGACCACGCCGAACCGCCAGGGCGGCGCCTGATCGCAGGTCGCGACGACGTTTTCCAACACGCCCAGTTTCTCCGAAGAGACGCGGACGCGGTCGCCTATCTTGTGGGTGAAGCCCTTGCCCGGCGCATCGCGGTCGTCGATGGGCGCGAACATGGTGCCCAGATATAGGGCGAAGCCGTCAGGATACTGGTGCGCGCTCAGGGTTTGACGCACGAGATCTTCAGGATCGCGGCTGATCAGGCTCATGGAGCTTTCGCCGGTCATGACGAAGCCGTCCGCCCCTTGGACCTCCAGCCGCACGTTGGCAGCGCGCACGTCGCCCATGCCGAAGCCGTCGTCGAACAGGCGGATGAACGGGCCGATGGCGGCCGAGGCGTTGTTGTCCTTGGCCTTGCCCAGCAGCAGGGCCGAACGCCCTTCGATATCGCGCAAGTTTACGTCGTTGCCCAGGCTGGCGCCGACCGGGCGGCCGGACGGATCGCAGATCACCACCACTTCCGGCTCGGGATTGTTCCAGGCCGAATCCGACCGCACCCCGACCTCTGCGCCCCAGCCGACCGAGGCCAGAACCGGCGCCTTGGTGAAGATTTCGGCATAGGGGCCGATGGCGACCTCCAGATACTGGGACCAAAGCCCCTCGGCGATCAACTGCGCCTTGACCGCCTCGGCCGCGTCGGAGCCGGGACGCAGATCTTTTAGGTCACCGCCGATCCGGTCGAGGATGGATTGGCGCACCGCGTTGGCGGCGTCGGCGTCGCCGCGCGCCCGCTCCTCGATCACCCGCTCCAGCGCGGAGACGGCGAAGGTCACGCCCGAGGCCTTGATGCATTGCAGGTCCAGCGGCGACAGCAGGTTCAGGTCTGCCGGCTGCGAGGACCAGGCCGAGCCAAGCGTCAAGTCGTCCAGCGGCGCCATATCCACGCCCGCCGTATCCAGATCGTCCAGCGCGACCGCCTGGGCCGTCGTGGCGACATGGGTTGAAAGATCATAAAGCCGCCCGCCGCGCGCCAGCACGGGCGACGGGCCGTCCGGCGTCATCAGGCGCCCAAGCAGGCGGGCGTCGCGCCAATCCGCCGGAAGGCAAGTCGTCAAATCCACAGTCGTCTCCTCTCCACGTTTTCCGACGTGGTAGCGCTAACATCCGCGACCAAAAGTCAGATGTCAATCGCGTGGAGCGGCTGTGCTTTCGCGGGCGACGAAGCGGTGGGCGACCGGCGCATCGGGCGTCTCGCCTTTCCCCAAAATAACGGCGGCGGTGCGCGCCATCTCGGCGACGGGCTGGCGGATCGTGGTCAGCGTCGGCCAGACGCTGGCGGCCAGATAGGTGTCGTCGAACCCGGCGACCGAAACGTCTCCCGGCGTCGACAGGCCTGCCGCATGGACGGCCGCCAGGACGCCGGCGGCCATGTCGTCGTTGCTGGCGAACACGGCGGTGGGACGGTCGGGACGCGCCATCAGCCGCCGGCCCGCCTCGAACCCCGAGCGGTAGGTGAAGTCACCCGGCTCGACCATCAGGACGGCGCCCGAGACGGCGTCGACGGCGGCCTGCGCGCCCGTGCGCCGGTCGGCGCTGGCGCTCTGGTCCAGCCGCCCTTCGACGAAGCCGATCCGGCGATGGCCCAGATCGAGCAGATGACGCGTCATCTCCTGCGCCGCCCCCCGGTCGTCGACACGCAGGGAAATCAGGTCGTCACGCCGCACGGGCGCGGCCAGAACGACGGCCCTCATTCCGCTGGCGGCGATGGCGTCCAGGGTGGCGTCCGATTCGCCCAACGGCGGCGGCACGATAACCCCCTGCGCGCCGCCAGCCGCCAGACGCCGCACCGCCTCGCGCTCCTCCTGCGGCGCACCGGCGCGCGACGGTTCGATCAACAGCAGAAGACCGACCGAGCGCGAACCCTCCAGCGCGCCCGACAGCACCTCGGCCAGATAGGCGTTGGACGGGTTGGCGTAGAGCAGGCCAATCCGGCCGCCCCCGGCTCGCGCCAGGATGCGGGCGGCGGGATCGGGCACATAGCCGGTCTGGCGGATCACCGCCTCGACCTTTTCGCGCGTGGCGTCCCGAACCCGTGCGTCGCCGTTCACCACGCGCGACACCGTCATGGGCGAGACGCCGGCCAGGCGCGCAATGTCGCCCATCGTGTGGTTTCGGTTCGGATTCGGCGAAGACGTCACATTCACGACAGCAGCACGGCCCCGACGGGACGTCCACCCTGCCCCGCGTGATCAGATGCTGACCCGCACATCATGGCGCAGCGCGTAGGCATCAGATGGATGTCGGAAGAGCGGCGGCATACCGAAAATCGCGAAGAATAGCGGAGCCTTGTCCTGCCACATACACGCCGACCCGCAAGCTCAAGAAGCCGCCGAAAACGTTATGATGCATTCCGGAAACCTCCATCCGCATTTCGTTGCGGATCCAGTTGGCGCCGTCATCGTAGGAGTGAAACCAGGTGACGATGTCGTCTGCGTTTGAAACACGGAACCGGACACGACGTGTCTGGTGGTCTGCACGCATCCACGTCAGCTCTTCGGAGAACTGGAATGTTTTCAGCATGGTCGGCGTGAACCCGACACCAACAAAAGCCTTGGAGTTGTAAAAGAGCAGCAGACCGGCTTCCGCATCGCCCTCCAGGTCCAGAGCGATCTCGGCGTCATAAGCCGGATCTCCGACAACGCACACAAGAGGCGCCGAATCCGTGGGAGACTTGCCCTGCCCTTGAACGCGCAGTCCTCGCCCCTCGTAAGTCGCCCGGTGCGCGCTTTCCGCTTCACCGTGGAAGGCCCACTGCAGCCCCATCCGATCAGCGGAAAAATCGTCGCTCAGCGCCGGCGCAGACGGCCCCGCCCGGCCGCCGCGCGGCTTGGGCAAGGGGCGCGAAAGATCACCTCCCATCGCCCTGAACCATCCGTCATCAGTCCATTCGATGGGCTCCAGCAATGTTTGGCGCCCTAACGTCCGACGTCCGTTTTCATAGCCGTGATAGACCATCCACCAATCGGCCGCAGGGCCTTCGACCAGTGTGGCGTGCCCACGCGACCACCACGGCTCCTGCGCGCCTGTGGTCCGAACCAGCGGGTTGCGAGGGCAGTGTTCCCAAGGACCGTGGATTGAACGCGATCGTGCGGCAATCACCATATGCCCCGTCGGCGGCCCTGCGGTGCCGCCGACAGCCGTAATCAGATAGAACCAATCTCCACGCCGCAGCAGTTTCGGACCCTCTGGCGCGAAGTTCTCGACCACCCAATCGTCGGGATACCGCCACGGTGAATAGGCGTGCTCCAACGCGCCGTCGGTGGCTAGTCCATCGTCGCTCAGTCTGATCTTTCGGATGCCGTTGGTGAAGAGGTAGCGTCGTCCGTCCTCGCCCACGACATGGCCTGGGTCGATGCAGCCATGGATATTCAGATCAATCGGATCGCTCCACGGCCCACCAATGTCATCCGCCCAGATGACGAAAATCGACCAGCCTTCCTGTTTCGGATCGGCAGGGATGTAGATGAAATAGCGGTCGCCGTGTTTGACCAGATCGACCGCCCAGATCACCCCCAGATGCGTCTTCAGCGCCGGGCCGATCGGCGTCCAGTTCACCAAATCCGTCGAGCGCCAAATGATCAGACCGGGATAGGAGAGAAAGGACGAAAAAGTCATATAGTAATCGTCGCCATCCTTCAGGATGGTGGGGTCTGGGTGATCGCCCGCGACGATGGGATTCTGGAATGTCCCATCGCCTAGATCGGCCTTGCGCTGGCCATCTGCCCCCACGCCCCAGCGAGGTCGCACAGGCTCGGTCCGCGTGGCGGCCGTGACGGGCAGCGCGGGCGCTAATGCCCCCACAAGAGCGCCCTTGAACAGATTGCGTCGGATCACGCTCATCTCGTCACCTGCGCGCCGTCGATCTCGACGAGAACGACGTCGTCAATCCGCATCGGAAGCTCAAGACTGGCCCGGCCGTCGGCGTCGGCCGTTATGCGATGCATCTCCGGCGTGTCCTGGGTGGCGGCCTGGAGCGTGGTTAGTTGAGCCTCGCTCAGTTGTGCGGGCGATCCCATTTCCAGATAGGCGGTATAGGCGTCGTTGGCCTTGAACCCGACGCGCCGCACGCACGCGTCGTGCACCCCGGGCTGCAGGCCCGCGAGGTCGATCCGCAACGGGGCGGCGGCAACCGGCGCCCGAACCTGGCGGAAGAAGGGTCGGTTGCTGACCGGCTGATCCGGCAGTTCATAGCGCCAGGCCAGCACCTGGACGGTGTCGCCCTTCAGGGCCGCGATGCTCTGATCGTCGCCTGTCGCCAGTTCGCGGTCGCCCAGACCATTCAGATATTTGTAGGCGAAGAAGGTCGGCTTTCGCACGCCCTGCGGCGTCATCAGCCCGAACCCGCCGTCAAAAGGCTTGGTCTGCGGACCCGGCTCCTCGAACAGGTCGCTGTAGGCCCAGTAGCTCATGCCCTGAACCAGCCCCTCGCTGCGATGCAGTTTGTCCAGCACATAGGCGGCGCCGAAATAGTCATCGTGAATGGGGTCGCGCGGATTGTAGCTGGTGCTCCATTCCGTGATGAACAGCGGCAGGCCGGGGCGCGGAGAGGCCTCGATCTCGGCGCGCACCTTGCGAACGTCGGCGACGACCGCGTCGGGATCGCGAGACAGCTTGTTGTCGCCCTCGCCTCGCTCATCCAGGAATCCGCCCTCGACGCCATAGGTGTGGGTGGTGACGAAATCGACCGGGGCATCATGGCGCTCCGCATAGGCCAGGAACTCGGACACCCAGGCCGCACCCGCCGTGGCGGGACCGCCGACGCGCAGGGCCGGATCGATCGCCTTGATCGCCCGCGCCGTGCGGACGTAGTAGTCGAAATAGGCGGCCTGATCGGCCCTTTCCCAGAAGCCGTCCAAGTTCGGCTCGTTCCAGAATTCGAAATACCATGAACGGACCTCATCGGCGCCGTAGCGGTCGATCAGATGACGCACGAAGGCGTCGATCAAAGCGGTCCATTTCTCGGGTTGCGGATGGGAGGTGTTGCCCTTCCAGTAGAAGATCGTCTGGTCAGACGTCTTCATCGCGTCGGGGGTGAAGCCCAGCTCGACGAAGGGCTTCACCCCCATCGCCAGGAAGCGGTCATAGAGGTGATCGATGCGGGTCCAGTCATAGACGGGCCGGCCCGCCACTTCGTGATAGACGCCCATGTCGTCGTGGAAGATGTCGTGGAAGCGAATGTAGCGAAAGCCCAGCTCGTCGCGCACAGTCTTCAACTGCGCCAGCGCATCCTCGCGGATCGTCGTGCCGGGGTAGTCGGCGCCCACCGACAGATCGGCCATGCGGTCGCGCGGTGTGGACGGGCCGTCGGTTTGTACGGCGACGACGCGCGGCGCCAGGTCCGATGGATGCGATCGGGCGCAGGTCGCGCCGGCCATCAGAACGCTGGCGACCGCTGCGAGGGTCCAGCGCAGGGCGCCGGCTTTGACGGGGTTCATGGCATCACCTTGGATTTGAAGGGGTCGGGCACGACCGGCGTCGCCTCGTCGGTCGGATCGGCCAGTTCGCCCCGCGCCCGCGCCTGGCGGCCATAAACCCGCTCGAACACCGGCGAGGCCATCAGGGTGGTGCAGATGGCCATCAGCACCAGGATGGAGAACAGGGCCGGTCCGATGATCCCGCGCTGAAGGCCGATATTGATGATGATCAGTTCCATCAGACCGCGCGCGTTCATCAGGGCGCCGATGCCCAGGGCGGTGGCGTTGTCCTGCCCCGTCAGGCGCGCGGCGGCCCAGCAGGCGCCGCCCTTGGCCAGTATGGACCCCAGCAAGATCACGCCCGTCACCGCCACCAGCCCGATATTGTCCACCAGGGTCAGCTGAGTGTTCAGCCCCGAGAAGGTGAAGAACATCGGCAACAGCAGCAGGACCACCAGCGGCTCAAGCTGGCGGCGCACCTCCTGGCTCAACAGGCCGCGCGGCATGACCACGCCTAAAATGAAGCCGCCGAAGACGGCATGGACGCCGACGACATCCATCGCCCAGGCGCTGGCCATAAACAGAACGACAACCACGCCCAACAAGGTCGGACCCACCCTGCCCTCACGTTCCGCGATCCGGCCCAGCGGCGCCAGCATCCGAGGCCCAAGGGTCAGCATGAAGGCTGCAAAGACGCCGCCACCGCCGATGGCCGCCACCGCCACCATCGGCCCCGCGCCGAAACTGGCCAGAACCACAGCCAGCACGCACCAGGCGCCGGCGTCGTCGATGGCCCCCGCCGCCAGGGACAGCGAGCCGAGGCGCGTGCCGCTGAGGCCCCGCTCGTGGATGATGCGGGCCAGCATCGGGAAGGCGGTTATGGAGATGGCCGCGCCCATGAACAGCATGGCCTGCCACGTCGCGATCTCTGCGCCGAACAGGCCCATCGAGACCAGCCACGGCGCGATGGCCACGGCGACCAGGAAAGGGGCGGCCATACCGGCCAGGGACACCGCCGCCGCGCTCTTGGCGTTGGCCTGGAAATGGTCGCGCCGGAAGCCCAGGCCGACCAGGAACATATAGAGGCCCACGCCCAGTTGGCCGCCCACGAACAGGATCGAGCGGGAGTTCTGTGGAAACAGGGCCGCCTGAAGATCGGGCGCCAAAAGGCCCAGCAGCGACGGGCCCAGGATGACGCCGGCGATCATTTCGCCGACCACCTGCGGCTGGCCCAGATAGCGTTTGGCCAGCCCGCCCACGATACGGCAGGCGGCGACGATGATCGCCATCTGCAGAAAAAAGGCCACGCTGAGCTGGGCGTTCGTCATGACCTGCGGTTCCCCTCCTGGCGCTGCCGCCGCCCCTGAGCCTTAACCGAGCCGGCCACGCACAGACACAAGCGAAGGCGATTCAGCTTGCCGCCGGGCAGACGGCGTCGCCCTCGTTGGAGGACAGGCGGATGTCCTCGACCGTCACGGCGAAGTCTGCGGCGGTGCGAAGCCCCCACGGCTGATCCACGGCGGCGATGTCGGCGCCGCGATCACGCAGGCAGGACAGTCGTACCTTCAGCGTGCGCCATTCGCCGACCGGCGCGGCGTTCATCAGGCGGGTGATATCCACCGCCCCGGCGCCCAGCGTCAGGAAGACCGGCCCTTTGGCGCGGGCGTCGACGCGGTAGCGGAAGGCGATGGCCATCTCGCCGTTCGACTGACGCGTCAGATCGACCGGGCTGGCGGCGATGACGGCGTGTCCGCCGCCCTGGGCGAAGGTCAGGGCGCGGGCCGATTCCTGACCGGCCCCGTCGATGGACCGGACCGACACCCCGCCGCGCGGGCTGGCGCCGACGATCTTGGTCCCCAAGCGCATCTCGCCGCCGTCGTCGCGCAGCATCAACGACCAGGGGGCGACGAAGCGCCCATCGACGAAATAGCGGTCCAGGCTGCCGACAGCGCCGACGACGCCGCTGTCTTCGGACAGGGTTCCGACGCGTGCGGGCCGGGCGTAGGTCAGGCCATAGCCATAGGCGAACTGGGGGTCGTACCCGGGCTGACCGACGTTCAGCGGCTCACCCGCCGCCGTCTTGGGCCAGCTGAAGGACAGGGTTCCGTGGAAGTCGTGGCGCGGCTTGCCCGCTGCGTCCCCGACCAGCACGTCGGCGACGCCGCCGCCCTCGGTGCCCGGCAGCCAGGCGGCGACGAAGGCGTCGGACGCATTGATCTCGGGATTGATCCACATCGGACGACCGGACAGGAAGACCGAAACAGTCGGGATGCCCGCCGCCTTCAGCTGCTTCAGCGTCTCCAGCGGTTCGGTCGGCAGGAAGTCCAGCGTGTCCACGTCGCCCTGGAACTCGGCGTACGGGGTCTCGCCGAAGACGACGATGGCGACGTCGGGCTTTTGCGTGAAAGATCCGTCCGCGCTGAGGGTCGCCGTGCCGCCGCCTTGGGCCACCGCCTCTTGGATGCCGCCCCAGATCGACTGGCCGTTCGGGAAGTCGGCGTTGGTGTTGCCCGTGCCCTGCCACGTCAGGGTCCAGCCGCCCGACGCCTGGCCGATGTCGTCGGCATGGCCGGCGACCAGAACCCGCGCGCCCGCGCGGATCGGCAGGACCGAGCCCTCGTTCTTCAGCAGCACCAGCGACTTGCGAACCGCCTCTCTCGCCAACGCCCTGTGGGCGGGCGATCCAAGTTCGTTCAGATGGCCCTCGACCGGGCGGGCGTCGTTGAACAGGCCGGTCTTGACCTTGACGCGCAGGATGCGGCGCACCGCCTCGTCCAGCCGCGCCATCGGGATCTCGCCCGACTTCACCTGGGCCAGGGTCGAGGCGTAGAGCGGCTTCCAGCTATCGGGCGCCATGAACATATCGATGCCGGCGTTGAAGGCCAGGGCGCAGCTTTCGTTGGAACAGCCCGGCAGTTGGCCGTGAGCGTTCCAGTCCGACACCACGAAGCCGTCAAAGCCAAGCGGCCCGCGCAGCACGTCGGTCAGGATCGTTTCGTTGCCCGAATGTTTGACGCCGTTCCAGCTGGAAAAGCTGGCCATGATCGACAGCACGCCCGCGTCGATGGCCTGGGGATAGCCGGACAGGTGGGTGCGGATCAGCTCCTGCTCCGAGCCGGCGAAGTCGCCCTGATCCTTGCCGCCGGTGGTGCCGCCGTCGGCCAGGAAATGTTTGGCCGAGCCGGCGATATGGCCCGCCGCCAGCGGATGGTCGGCCGACAACGTTCCCTGAAGCCCCAGGGTCATGGGACCGGCGTAGCTTTGCGCCACCTCGGGATTTTCAGAATAGCCTTCGTAAGCGCGGCCCCAGCGGTCGTCCTGGGGCACGGCCAGGGTCGGGCCGAAGGTCCAGTCGGCGCCGGTCACGGCCACTTCCAGCGCGGTCGCCTCGCCGATGCGGCGGATCAGGTCGGGATCGCGCGCGGCGCCCAGGCCGATGTTGTGCGGAAAGATCGTCGCCCCGACGATGTTGTTGTGCCCGTGCACGGCGTCGATGCCGTAGATCATCGGAATCTTCGCGCCCGGCCGCTGGGCCACCGCGGCGCGATAGGCCTGGGCCAGCTCGACCCACTTCTGGGCTGAGGCGCGCTCGTCCCCGCCCGGCGAGGAGTTGCCGCCGGCCAGGATCGAGCCCAGCGGATAGGTCAGCAGGTCTTCGGGCTTGATGGAGGCGATGTCGGCCTGGATTGTCTGGCCGACCTTCTCCTCCAGCGTCATCCGACCCATCAGCTCGGTGACGAAGGCTTCCGTCGCCGCGTCGGTCATGGCGGCTGGCGATGCGGCGTGGGGCCACAGGGCGACATGGGCGCGTGCGGCGTCGGTGACGACGGAGGCCTGGGCCGTGACGGCCTGGACGGGCTCCGGACGGGTCGAACCCGTCGCAGCGCAAGCGCCGGTCGCGAGCGCGACGCCCAGGGCGAGGGCGGAAACGGCGCTGCGGCGCGAGGTCGGGATACGCAGGGTCATGTCGGGTCCGTCAGGCTGTCGGCGAAAACTATGCGGCGAAAAACCCGGCGCGACCATGCAGGTCGCACCGGAAGTTCGCTCAGGGTGCAAAGACCAAAGCGTCGTTCGACGCGCCGAAAGCGGCGAAATCCGTTTGAACCCGAGGTTCGCTCCCGTCACGTCGTTTCCCGACGCTCTGATTTTTACAGACGCAACTTGATGCACCTATGACAATCATGTCAACTCCTGTGCGTTAGCGCTAACATCGAGAGACGGGAAAACGTCTCCGAGCGCCTGGGAGAGACGGTGGAATGACGATCGGCATGACGCGACGTGCGCTCGGCGCCCTGACCCTGTCGGCAGGAGTTCTGGCTGGCGGGCGGTCTGCAAAGGCGGGGACCGAGGCGGCCTATGCGTGGCGCAACGTCGCAGTCGGCGCGGGCGGCTTCATCCCCGGCATCGTGTTCAGCCCGGTCGAGCGCGGCCTGGCCTATGCCCGCTCGGACATGGGCGGCGCCTACCGGTTCGAAGCCTCGACGGGCCGATGGCGACCGCTGATGGATTCCAGCCCCCGCTCAGGCGACTTCGGCATCGAAAGCATCGCCGCCGATCCGGTGAACGCCAATGTGGTCCATGCCGCCGTCGGTGTTCACCGGGACGATCCCGGCGCCATGCTGCGCTCTGAGGATCGAGGCGAGACCTGGCGCCGCACCGAGGTTCCGTTCCGCATGGGCGGCAACGAGGACGGGCGGGGTCTGGGCGAACGCCTGGCCGTCGATCCGAACGACAATCGCATCCTCTATTTCGGTTCGCGACACGACGGGCTGCAACGCTCGACCAACGGCGGGGCTAGCTGGGCCAAGGTCGAGACTTTTCCGCTGACGGGGCTGGGCGCGCCGACCGGGCGGACGACGCATGGCGGCCTGAGCTTCGTCATCTTCGACCCGCGCAGCGGCGTGCGGGGCCAGGCCTCGCCCACCCTGTTCGTCGGCGTCGCGGACCCGCACGACCACGCCCTGTATCGCACCGACGACGCGGGTCGGACCTGGCGGGCGGTCGAGGGCGGTCCGCCCCCCGCGCTATCGGCGGCCAAGGCCGAGCTGGACGACCGGGGCGTGCTCTATGTCACCTGCACCCTGGGCATCGGGCCTAACGGTGTGACGGACGGTGCGGTGTGGCGCCTGGATACGAATACCGGCGCCTGGAGCGACATCTCCCCGCCCCGCCCCGGTGGCGACCAGGCGGGCGGCTTCATGGGCGTGGCGCTGGATCGCCACCGGCCGGGCGTAATCATGGTGTCGAGCCTGAACCGCTGGCGGCCCGGCGACACGATCTTTCGCAGCATCGACGACGGCCGGTCCTGGGTCAGTCTGCGCGAAGCGGCGCAACACGATGTGACGGCCACCCCCTATCTGAACTGGGGCAACGATCGGCCCGATTTCGGCTGGTGGATCGCCGCCCTGGCGCTGGATCCGTTCGATAGCGACCGACTGGTCTACGCCACCGGCGCCACCGTCTATGAGACGCACGATCTGTCGTCCGCCGACCGCGACCGACCCACGCACTGGAAGCCCTGGGTCGAGGGGATCGAACAGACGGCCGTCATCACCTTGGTCAGCCCGCCGAAGGGGCCGCATCTGCTGACTGGCTTCGGCGATATTTCGGGCTTCGCCCACGAGGATCTGGACCGCTCGCCTCGGCGCCAGTTCACCACCCCTGTGTTCGCCAACACCAACCAGATCGACTACGCCGGCCAGGCGCCCGACATCGTGGTGCGAAGCGGCACCCCGCACGAGGGCGTCGCTTCCGAAGGCCATGATGGATCGACCCTGGCCTGGTCCGACGATGCGGGGCTGAGCTGGAAGCCGCTGGGCCGACCCCGCCCGGCCTCGGGCGAGGCGGCGGTCGCGGCCGACAATCCGCGCATGGACCTTTATCGCGACGCGCCGATCACCGTGTCCGCCGACGGGGCGACCTTCGTCCTGGCCACGCCCCAGGTGGTTTGGTCGCGCGATCGCGGGGTCAGTTGGCGGGCCTGCGCCGGCCTGCCGCCGCTGTTGCGGCCGGTGGCGGATCGCAAGGATCCGATGCTGTTCTACGCTTTGGATTTTCGCAGTGGAACCTGGTTCGTCAGCGTGGACGGCGCCGAAAGCTTCGCCGCCGTGCCGATGCGCGGCCTGCCCGACGTGGCGGCCGACCGTCCGACCTGGCGCGAGGTCGCCTTCCCCCTGAAGGCGACGCCGGATCACCAAGGCGACCTGTGGCTGGTGTCGCGCAGCGGCCTGTTCAACAGTCGCGACGGCGGCCAGCGGTTCGACCGGATCGACGGCGGCCTGACGGTGGAAATGCTGGATTTCGGCAAGGCGCCTGCCGGATCGGCCTATCCCGCCCTGTTCGCCATCGGGACAAGGGGCGAGGTGCGCGGGGTGTTCCGGTCAGACGATCAGGGCCGGTCTTGGATCCGCGTCAACGACGACCGACATGAATACGGACGGCGCTTCCGCGCCGTCGCCGGCGATCCGCGCGTGTTCGGGCGGGTCTATGTGGCGACGGACGGGCGCGGCGTTGTCTATGGAGAACCTGTATGAGCCTTTCACGCCGAGACCTGATCCGCGCCGGGGCCGCAGCGCCCCTGGCCGCCTCCGCCACCTGCGCCACTACGCCGGGCGGGGGAATGGCGTCGGGACCGTTCAAGCCGACGTGGGACAGTCTGATCGCCGGCTACAAGACGCCCGACTGGTTCCGGGACGCCAAGTTCGGCATCTGGTCCCATTGGGGTCCGCAATGCGTGCCCGAGTTCGGCGACTGGTACGGCCGGCAGATGTATATCCAGGGTAACCCCTTCTACGAACACCACGTCGCGACCTATGGCCACCCCAGCCAGGTCGGCTTCATGGAGTTCATCAACCAGTTCAAGGGCGACCAGTGGGATCCCGAAGGTCTGCTGGACCTCTATCAGGCGGCGGGCGCCCGCTACATCATGTCGATGGCCAACCACCACGACAATCTGGACCTGTTCGACAGCGCCCACCACGAATGGAACGTGATGCGGGTGGGGCCAAGGCGCGACATCGTCGGGACTTGGGAGAAGGCGGTGCGCGCCAGGGGCCTGAGGTTCGCCGTGTCGAACCATGCCGCCCACGCCTGGCACTGGTGGCAGACGGCCTATGGTTATGACGCCGAGGGACCGCTGAAGGGCGTGCGCTATGACGCGGCGCGCCTAACCACGGCGGACGGGGCCGGCAAATGGTGGGACGGGCTGGACCCGCAGGAGCTGTACACGGGCCCGACCTTCGCCCCGCCGGAGGGAATCGACTCGATCGCCGAGATGAACGCCTGGCACGACGCGCGCGACGGCCAGTGGATCGAGACGCCCCCCGCCAACAACCCGGCCTTCGTACGGTCGTGGGTGGCGCGGCAACGCGACCTGATCACCAAATACCGGCCGGACATGGTCTATTTCGACAACTATCAGCTGCCCCTGGGTCGATACGGGCTGGAAGCGACGGCCGAGTTCTACAACGCGTCTCTGGCCTGGCGGGGCGAACTGCCGGTGGTCAACGGCAAGCGGCTGGATGAACGCCAACGTCGGGGCATCACCGAGACGGTCGAGCGTGGCTTTTCCGACAGCCTGAAACCCGAACCCTGGCAGACCGACACCTGTATCGGCGACTGGCATTACAACCGCGCGCGTTTCACCAGCCACTACTATGTGCCGGCCCACAGCGTGGTGCAGCGGCTGGTGGACGTGGTGTCCAAGAACGGCAATTTGATGCTGAACATCCCCCAGCGGGGCGACGGCTCGATCGACAGCGACGAGCGCCACATTCTGACCGACATCGCCGCCTGGATGAAGGTGAACGGCGAAGCGATCTTCGACACCCGGCCCTGGCGCATCTATGGCGAGGGGCCCACGGCGGTGGTGGGCGGGATGCATGGCGAAGGCGCAGCGCGCCCCTGGACCGGCCAGGACATCCGCTTCACCACCAAGGGCCAGACCCTGTACGCCTTCGCCTTGGAGTGGCCCGAGGACGGGCGGATATCGGTGCGGGCGCTGACGCCGCAGGCGGGCCGGGTCGAGGCGGTCGAGCTGCTGGGCGGCGGCGCCCTGCCCTTCCGTCAGACGTCCGAAGGCCTGACTGTCGACCTGCCGGCCGAACGCCCCGTGACGACCGCGCCCGCCTTGCGGCTCAGGGGCGCGGGTCTGGTCTGAAGCCTATCGGATCTCGGCCTCGAACGGGACGGCCGGCAGACCGGCGGGGCCGTAGAGATTGCACACGGGGCTGTCGGCCCAGCAGAAGCGAACCTTGAGATCGGTCGCCGTGGCGGCGGGCAGGATCACGGCGTCGCCCGCCAGCGTCGCATCGACGAAACGGCAGGCGTTGTCGGCCCCGCACAGCTCGAAACCAACCGGACGGTTCGATCCATAGGCGACCAGTTGGGCCGAGGCGGAATAGCGGACATGGACGCCGTCGGCGCCGCGGTTCACGGCGATGGGTTGAGGCGAGACAGGCTGGGCCTGGCCATCCAGCCGCCGGGCCTCCAGCGCCAGGCGACGGCCGACCTCAAGCTTGTTGGTCGGGTGAATGTCGTAGCGATCGCCGATATCGACAGCGACGGCCAGTCCGGCCAACGGATCGGCGTTGACGACGGCCCGCTGGCTTTCACGCAGGCCGGCCCAGGCGGAGTTGGTCGGCTGGGCCGAAGCGGGACCGAAGTTGGCCAGTTGGACGACCAGGGCGCGCATATCCGGGCTGTCGAACCGGCGGCGCCAATCGGCGAACAGGGCGGGCAGCAGGCGGCGATAGCCGGTCGGGTCGCCGATGTTGGATTCGCCCTGATACCAGGCCATGCCCTTCAGGCTGTAGGCGCCCAGAGGGGCGATCATGCCGTTGTAAAGGGTGGTCGTGCCGCTGCCGCCGATCCAGGGCGTGCGGGGCGGGTTGGGCAGATCGGTCAGGGGCGCGGCGACGCGGTGACGCCAGCCGGACGACAGGGAAACGACCGTGCCGTCAGCCAGGACCAGCCGCTTGTTCGTCGCCGGTCCCCAGGCCCCGCCTCCGCCGTTGGTGTCCAGCACGCCTAGCGCGATCACATTGGCCCCGGCCTTCAGCGTGCCGGCCGGCACCGCATAGGTGCGCGGCGTATCCCAGCCTTGCTGTCCGCCGACATAGGTTCCATTGACCCAGGTGACGTCCGCGTCGTCCACCGGCCCCAGTTCCAGCGTTGCGGCCTGACGCGCCTGGGCGGCCGTCAGCTGAACGGTGTTCCGCATCCAGACGATGCCGTCGAAGGTGGCCAGACCGGGGACGGTGGACTCCCAGAAGCCCTCCGCCGGGATGGGCGCCCAGTCGGCGTCGGACGTACGGGGCAGATGCCAACCTTGACGGGTGCCGGGATCGTTGGCCGCCCACCAGGCCTGGGTGACCTGGCGCCAGATGGCGTCGCCTTTGGATGGATCGCGGGCATAGGCGTCCAGCGCGTCCAGCGCCTGGTCGTGGCCGCCCAGGGCCTGAATGGCGTCGCGGCTAAGCCAGTCCTCGATGATCGACCCGCCCCAGGAGGCGGCGATCAGACCAATGGGCGCGTTTTCGCTTCGGCGCAGATCACGCCCCATGAAATAGCAGGCCGCCGAGAAATCCCGCACGCTTTGCGGGCTGGTCGCCCGCCACTGGCCCACGGCATGAGGCGCGGTGGACGGCGCCGGCAGGCTGGACCGCCCGACCAGGAACAGGCGCAGATTGGGGTCGTTCGCAGCGGCGATTTCGCTTTCGGCGTTGGTCGCCTGGCGAACGGCGAACTCCATGTTCGACTGACCCGAGCACAGCCAGACATCGCCGATCATGACGTCGGAAACACTCTGGCTCATGGCGCCCGACCGGGCCGTCAGCACGTGGGGGCCGCCGGCCGTCTGGGTCGGCAGATCGGCGCGCCAGACGCCGTCCGACCCCGCCGTCGCTCGCGTGCTCGCCTGACCCAGAGCGACATCGATCACCGCGCCGGGCGTGGCTCGCCCCCAGACGGCGATCGGCCGACCGCGCTGAAGCACGGCGTGATCCTGGAACATCGGATCGAGCAGGATCGCGTCCGGGGCTTGGGCGGGCGCCTGGATCGAAGTTTGGGCCCGGGCGCCGACCGGAATGCCGGCGGCAAGCGCCGAGGCGGCGACGGCGGCGAACAAGAACGAACGCATCGGCGCCTCCCTATGGTCCGCCGTGGGCGGATAGACACTGCTCTGCGCCACTACAGGCGAAGCACCGGGCCTCGACATCGTCGGGATGTCGAGGCCCGACCGTTGCTCAACGGCGGACCTGGATTTCCTGGCCGCTGTATTGAACCGTCCGCGCAGGAGCGGCGTCGAAGTTTCCGACGTCCGCGACCGGCCCGCTGACGAAGCGGACGTTGATGGTGCGGTTCGCCGGCATTCCCGGATAGGCGCCGGTCCGCTCGCCGATGGTCAATACGCCCCGCGCATCGTCCCAAGTCATGGGGATGTTCGAGAACTGACCGCGTTCGTAGCCGTAGTCCTTGCCCTGGTCTTCATACAGGGAGAAGACGCCGTTCGCGCCGGTATAGATCACCAGAGTCAGCGGGCCGTCCAGCTTCTCGGCCGTATAGGTGATGGCCGGGCCGGTGGGCAGAATGGAGCCTGCGCGCACGAAGACCGGGATCTTGTCCAGCGCCGCCGCCACCGTGGTCGATTGGCCGCCTGCATATTTCTGGCCGGTCTGCAGGTCGTACCATTCGGCGCCGGCGGGGAAATAGACCGACCGGCTGCGCGCCTTGTACTCGGTCACCGGGGCGACCAGAAGGGCGTGACCGAACATATACTGATCGGCAATGTCGCGCGCCTTCAGGTCGGTGGGGAAGTCCATGACCAGGCCGCGCATGATCGTGCCGTCGCGCAGATAGGTGTCGCCCGCCAAGCTGTAGATATAGGGCATAAGCCGGTAGCGGGTCCGCAGTTCGGCGGCGTAGGCATCGTAGAGAGCCGTGCCCGGCTGGGCCAGATTATAGACCTCGCGCAGCGGGAACTCGCCGTGCGAGCGGAAGATCGGCGACCAGGCGCCGAACTGGAACCAGCGCAGTTGCAGCTCGTCCCATTCGGCCTTGTCCTCGGCCTTCATGCCGGCCGGATTGGAGTAGCGGCCTTCCACCGAGAAGCCGCCGATGTCGTGGGTCCAGTTGGCCAGGCCCGACAGACCCGCGTTTACGCCCGCCGAGATCTGGTCGCGCAGATTGTCCCAGCGCGCCACAACGTCGCCCGACCACAGGATCGAGCCCGTGCGCTGCAGACCACCCCAGGCCGATCGGGTCAGGATGGTGGTGCGCTGGTCGTCGTGCTCGGCCCGGAAGTGGCGATAGACGTTTTCGGCGTTCACCAGCGGATAAGAGTTGAAGACATAGGCGCCTGGCCCATTGGCGGTCGGCCCCATCCGCAGCGTGCGCTCGGCGAAGTCGAGGTTGGAGTGCATATCCGGCTCGACCGAATCCAGCCACCAGCCGTCGAAACCCATGCCCTTGAAGCTGTCGGACATCTGCTTCCAGTACAGGTCGCGGGCGGCCGGCAGATAGGGGTCGTAGAAGCTGTTGGCGTAGCCCGGTCCGACCCAGTCGCGCGCGCCGACGTCGACGTTGCGCGTGTACATTCCACCAATGGCGTCCAACTGCTTGTAATGATCGGTCGTCGGATAGAATTTCGGCCAGACCGAGATGATGATGTTGGCGTTCATGTCGTGAACGTCCTTCACCATTTGGGTCGGGTTCGGATAGCGGGCGGCGTCGAACTGGTGCGAACCCCAAGCGTTTTCAGGCCAGTAGAACCAGTCCTGAACCACCATGTCGATGGGCAGGCCGCGCTCGCGATAGCCGCGCACCGCGCCCACGACCTCGTCCTGGGTGTTGTAGCGCTGGCGGCTCTGCCAGAAACCGTAGGCGGCGCGCGGCAGCATGACTGACTTGCCCGTCAAGCCGCGATAGTTGGAGATGACGCCGTCGATGTCGCGGCCGCCGACATAGTAGTAGTCGATGGCCGTGCCGACGTCCGAAGCCAGGCTCAACGCGCCCTGATCGGCGGCGGGCAGCGGGTCCATGTGGCGGAGCGAGATATAGCCGTCTTCCGGCGTCCATTCGATCTTGATCGGCACGCGGGCGTTCGCCGCCATCTCGACCTGGAAGTCATGGTCGAAGGCGTTCCAGTTCTGGCGCCAGTTCTGTTCGACGACCTTGCCGTCGATGGTGACCTTCACATAGCCTGACGAATAGAGGCGGAACTTGTGCAGACCAGGGGTCGCGGTCTCGATCGTGCCCTCCCAGACCACATTGACGCCGGCCTGACCGGGCTTGCCCATGTCGCCGGTCTGGACGGGAGCGCCGGGCTGGGCCTTGAAGCCCTCGGGCCAGCGCTGCTGATCACGGATGAACTCATAGTTCACCTCGCTCTCGGGACGGCTGATCTTGAGCACGCCGTCCTGATAGTAGCGCGCCGTCAGCCCGCCGAAGGCGCCGCCCGCATCGCGCACGATCAGACGATCCGACAGCATCCCATAGGGTCGGGCGTCTCCGAAACGAGTGATGGCGTTGGTGTCCCACAGCAGGCCGTAGTTGCGGCTGGAGACGACGAAGGGGATGCCCACGTCCATATTGTGCTGGGCCAAGAGAACGTCCTTGCCCTTGTAGTTCATCACGCCCTGCTGGTGCTGGCCCAGGCCGTAGAAGGCTTCGTCCGCCGGGCTTTCCCAAACCTGGCGCGTGGCCAGGAAGCGGTGGTCGCCCTTCTGATCCTCGACCACGACGGGGTTCAGTTCGCGGCTGCCGGCGCGCTCCCTCAGCACCTCCTGCCCGTTCTCGTCAAGGAAGCGCACGGCGCCGCTCTGACGCGAGACTTCGGCTGTGGCTTGGGCCGTCTTCAGCACGACCAGATCGTCGTGCGTTTCGACCTGGAAGGGGGTGTTGGTCGAAGGCTGGGCCGTGACCATCAGGCTGGCGGGCAGATTAAGATCGGCGTCTTCCGTGGCGGTGACGCGTATCGTCTCGGGACCATAGACTTCCAGCCGCACGCGGCGGGCGGCGCCCTCTGCCGGCGTTACGACGATGCCGCTGGCGGTGCGTTCGAACGCGGCCTGCTGGATAGCGCCGGCCGAAGCGGTGTTCATCAGGCCCGGCCCGGCGCAGGCGGCCAATGACGCGCTTAGGGGGGCAGTCATCAGGGCGGCCAGGAACAGGCGGCGGGCGAGGGTCGGGATCATGGTGGCGCTCGCTTCTTCTTAACGATCAGAGAGGGTCAGTAGGCAGCGGTGACGACGCGCAGCAGCTGCGGTCGGTCGGTGAAGTTCAGGCCGTAATCGGTCTGGTCGCCGTTCCAGATGCGTTCGAACACCCAGTTTCCGGCAGGATCGAAATGGCCTTCCTCATAGCGGACGACCATGCGGCGCTTGCCGTCCGTTGCGGGCTTGGCGGCGAAGTCGATGCGGGCCCGGTGGGCGGCGACGATGAATTGGCCCGGCGCGATCTCGGCGATCAAGGCGCCGCCGGCCGGCTTTTCCGTGCCCGGCACGTCATCGAGCGGCCCCAGCCAGGTCCAGTCAAGCTGGCCGAACTGCCAGCGGCGATAGCCGACAGTCGCCGTCCAGTCGCCCAGGTCCAGCGTTTGCGAGGCGCGGTCGTCAGGCTCTGCGACGCCCCAGCCCCTGCCCGTGAAGGCGGCGCGCGCCCATACGCGCTGCCATGGTGCAATCAGGCGATAGGCGTCGCGGAACGGCGTCAGCGCCGCCTCGTCCACCGCCTTGGCCCCCAGCGGATAGTTAGCATAGCCGGTGTAGTCGATCCCGAAGGGCGAAAAGCCGATGCCGCCCCGGCCAAGCACCGAAAACAGATAGCGGGCATAGGGCGTGTCATTCCCGGTTTCGGCAACGAACAGCGCGTTGTCTGGCCGTCCATAGCGATCCAGATGCGCCTCGTAGGTGCGCGAATCCCGATTGTAGATGTCAGGACTGAGCATGGCGATGGACGGCGCTGCGGCCTTCCACACCTCGAACACCGGCCAGACCGGACCGCCCGAAGCGTAGTTGGTCGGGGCCGTGCGCTCATGCGGGTCCGGCAGGGCGGCGTTGACGTACATCGGCAGCGGGTATTCGCGCCGTCCAGCCTCGGCGACCGCATTGACGTAGGTCGCTATGGACCAGGCGTGGAAGAACTCCTCCGCTTCCTCGCCGAAGACGGCGGACCAGGTTCCGGGGGCCTTGCCCATCCGCTCAAGCAGGGCCTGGGGCACAGGACCGGCGAAGGCGGCTTGGGCGGCGGGGGAATAGTCGCGCACCGCGCCGTAGGTGCCGACCTCGTTCTCGGGCTGGGCCATGATGACGGTGCGCTGGCGCTCGTCGATCTGGCGGATATGGCGCATCAGGGCGGCGAAGGCCCGCGCATCGGCGGCCAGGGTTTCACGCCCATAGGGCGACATGGCGTAGGATTCCGTCCCGTCCTGCTGGATCAAGTGCGGAAAGCGCGCGGGGTTAAGCTTGACCCAGGCCGGGGCATATTTCGGCGAGGTGTTCTTCCAGGTGGCGAACCACAGGATAACCAAGCGTACATCGTTGCGGCGCGCCTCCTCGACCAGATGATCGACGAAGGAGAAGTCGAACCGCCCCTCCTCCGGCTCGATCTGCTCCCAGGCGATGGGAACCTGAACCGTATTGGCGCCGATGTAACGGATCGCAGGCCAAGCCTGGGCCAAGGGCGCCGGGTAGTTGGTCGAATTGTTGACCTGAGCGCCAAGCATCGTGAAGGGCGCGCCGTCCACCATCAGGGCGTGACGACCGTCCTGCTGAACCAGTTCGGGGATCGGCAAAGGACCGCGCGACTGGGCGGCGGCGGGGGCTGCGGCCATGCCGATCAATGCGGCCGCCGAGAGGGCTGCAGTCAATCTGCGTGCGAAAAGGCCCATCGCCGCCTCCCAACGTCGACAAGGAAAACAATCGGGGCGCCGACAACCGCCGGCGCCCCGTCAGATCAGGCGCGGATCAGAAGGCGGCGCGAAGCACCACGGCGATCCGGCGGTCGGTGTCCACCCAGTTGTACGGCGGCTTGCGAGTCTCGTTGCCCACTTTCAGCACGGTCCGTTCGTTCAGGATGTTGGTCGATTGCACCCCGATCTTCACGTCCGAGGTAATGTTGTAGAAGATCGAACCGTCCAGCTGACCATAGTCGCTGGCCCAGACGGGCGCGTTCACGTTCGCCGCCGAGGTCGTCATCAGATACTCCTCGCGCCAGTTGTAGGCCAGCCGCGCCGAGATGCCGAACTTCTCATAAAGCAGGGCGGCATTGTAGCTGGTCTTGGACAGGCCCTCCAGCGGCAGCTCGGCCCCGGCGCCCGAGTTTTGGTCGCCGCTGAGGATGTCCTGGCTGGTGTTGCGACCGCCGCTGCTGTCGACGTAGGTGAAATTGGCCTGGAAGCCCAGGCCGCTCAACGCGCCCGGCAGGAAGTCGTAGAACTGCTGATACGCCAGTTCGAAGCCGTCGATCTTGCCCTTGTCGCCATTGGTGTATCGCGTGATCAGGAAGTCGTTGGTCACGCCGCCGTTGGTGTAGCTCTCCGTGGAGGAGCCCGAGAAGATGTAGTCCTTCAGATCCTTGTGGAAGGCGGCGAAGGTGATGCTGCCGGTCGGGGCGAAATACCACTCCAGGCTGGCGTCGTAATTGGTGGCCTTCAGCGGCTCCAGGTTCGGATTGCCGCCGGTGCCGGTGTAGGGCGTCGTTGGGTTCAACGTATAGCCGTCGGGCTGGAAGTTGATCGACAGATTGGTGAACGGCTGAAGCTGATACATCTCGGGCCGCAGGATGGCGCGCGAGACGGCGAAACGGGCCTGGAGCGTATCAGTGACGAAGCCGCGCAGGTTCAGACTGGGCAGGACGTTGGTGTATTCCTTGCTGACGTCGGTTCCATCCAGCGCCCCGCCGTTGGTGAACTGGACCGCGCGGTTGAAGGCGGTGCAGTCCGCGCCCGGCGCGTTGGCCGGCGGACAGGAGCCGGTGATCGACGGCAGGGTGATGATCTGGTTGGATTCCGTCTTGGTCTGGACGACGCGCAGCCCGATGTTGCCGTCGAAGGCGCGACCGAAGAAGGCGGTGTCGTTGCCGAAGCGGGTATAGACGTAGGCGGCCTGCGTCTTCTCCTGCAATTCGGTGACGCCGCCGTTGCCGCTGCCTAGCCGATAGCTGTCGTAGTCCTCGCTGAGCGGCGTCCAGCCCCAGCCCGAGCTCTGGGTGTTCTTCAGAATGTCATAGGCGTGGGCTGTGCCCTGATTCAGCAGGCTGGCGGCGGGGAACCAAGCGACGCCCGGAACCATGGTGTCGCCACGGAAGAAGTTGTCGAACCGATACAGGGTCGAGGAATCCGGCAGACGCGGATCCTGCGTGCCGCCTGGGAAGCCGGTGTCGTCCAGATAGACCACCGCGCCTCCGCCGTTGCCCCAGTACTGGTTCGACAGCAGGCCCCAGTTATAGCCGGTCTGGCGGTTGGTGTAATTCTTGTCGGTCGCGCGCACGCCAAACTCGACCGAGCGGAAGAAGCCGTTGTCGAAGTCGTAGCGGGCGTCCAGGCGGCCGGCCAGCTCGTCGGCCTCGTTGTCCTCAATGTGGTCCATCGCAGCGGCCCACCAGTATTGCGACTTGTCCTCCATCGCCCCGCCGGTCGAGGTGATGGTCGGCAGGTCGCCGTCGATGACAATCCGCATATCCGGGCGGTCCGCCAACTGGGTAAAGGCCGTCATCGAATAGATTTCGGCGGTCGACTTCACATACTGCAGATCGCCGCTGACCGACCAGTTGCCGCCAGGCGTGTATTTGAAGTTCAGGGCGACATCGCCGGTCTTTTTGGTGTCGTCGCCGATGCGGGTGTCGGTGTTGTAGTTCGCGTCGGGAATATTGCCGGACACGAAGACGTTGTCGGCGTTGTACGAATAGGAGCTGTTAGGCGAGGCGATCGACTCGGTGCCCATCGCATATTCGACGTTATAGGTCTTGGCCTGCGACCCCAGGGCCTGAAGCGTGAACAGCCACTGGTCGTTGGGACGCCATTGGGCGGCCAGAGCGACGGCGGTGCGCTTCTGCTCCCAGTCGATGGTGCGCCAGCCCATGTTCTTGGGAACATAAACGGTCTGGCCCGCGCGGCCGGTGCCGTCGGTCGAGGCGTTGCCCGCGTCCAGGGTGAAGGGGTCGTAGCGGTCGGTCGAAATACTGTCCGTACGGTTGCCGACGTTGGAGACGCTGACGTTGGCCAGCAGGCCGAATTCGCCGAAGCGCGTCTGCCAGCGATCCGAACCGATCACGCTGCCTGACCAGAAGCCTTTTTCGGACAGATCGCCGTAGTTGTAGTCGGCGTTGACGGCCAGCAGCGGCTCGGCGTTGTCGAACGGCACGCGGGTCCGCAGATTGATCGTGCCGGCGATACCGCCTTCGATCATGTTGGCGGCGACGTTCTTGTAGACATCCACGCCCGACAGCAGGTCGGCCGACACATCTTCGAAGCTGAGGCCGCGGCCGCTGGAGGCCGAGAAGATGTCGCGACCATTGGTTTCGGACCGCACGCCGGATAGACCGCGCACGAAGACGCCGCCGCCTTCGGCCGCCAGACGGGCGGGGTCGCGGGCGGAGTTGGTGCGTTGCAGGGTGATGCCGGGAATGCGTTGCAGCGCCTCGGACACCGAACGGTCCGGCAGGGCGCCGATGTCCACGGCGGTCACCGAATCGACGATGACCTCGGCGTTTTTCTTGATGGCTTGAGCCGAACGCAGCTGGGCGCGAATGCCGGTGACGACGACCTCGTCGACTGTGGTCGCATCGTCCGACGAGGTCGTCGATTGGGACTGGGCAAGCGCGCCGGTCGGCAGCGCAGCGGCCACCGAAAGCAAGGACGCTCCGCACAACAGAGCGATACGACGAACGTGATTATGACGAGACATCAGTCTCTGGACCTTCCTGCTGGTCGCGCCCGCCGCTTATGTGGCGACTTGGGGCGACATCCCTCCCGAGTGAGCTCGCGCATCCTCGATGACGCGATCACCTTTCAAGGATGCACAAGTTTTCATGCGTTGAAAAGTGTTTTCTGATAGCGCTACCACCGATGGCGCCGGGCGGCGTTTTCGCTAAGGTCGAACCCAACCATGATCGGCGAAAAGCCGGCGTCGGGAGGTGTCTTATATGAACCAGCGCGCGGATGAAGTGCGCCACGTGGCGATCGTGGGCGGTGGCACAGCCGGCTGGATGGCCGCCGCCGCCCTGGGCCGGGCGTTTTCGCGGCCCGGAGGCCTGGCCGTGGCGATCACCCTTATCGAATCGGAAGCGATCGGCACGGTCGGCGTGGGCGAGGCGACCATTCCGCCGATCCGCCAGTTCGTGAAGAGCCTGGGCCTGGCCGAGGACGACTTCATTCGCTCGACCGCCGCGACGGCCAAGCTGGGCATCGCCTTCAAGGACTGGAACGGGCCGGGGTCCGACTATTTCCACGGCTTCGGCGACTATGGCCCGACCGTCGCTGGGCAGGCGTGGCGCCAATATCTCTTTCGTCTGAAGGCCGAAGGCCGGATCGATGGACTGGACGCCTGGTCGGTGCCGACGACGATGGCGCGCGCCGCCAAGTTCGCGCCGCCGGCCGAGGATCCTCGCTCGGTGCTGTCGCACTTCTCCTACGCCTATCAGTTCGACGCCGGCCTGTTTGCGAGACGGCTAAGAACCCTGGCTGAGGGCCTGGGCGTTATGCGCCGCGAAGGGCGAATCGAAGGTGTCGATCGCGACGGCGAAAGCGGTCTGGTCCGCGCGTTGAAGATGCAGAACGGCAGCGAGGTCGCGGCGGACCTGTTCATCGACTGCTCGGGGTTTCGGGGCCTGCTGATCGAACAGACGATGAGGGCGGGGTACGAGGACTGGACCCGGTGGTTGCCCTGCGACCGGGCCGTGGCCCTGCCCTGCGCCGCGACGTGCCCGCCCGAGCCGATCACCACCGCAACGGCGCGCGACGCCGGTTGGCAATGGCGCATTCCCCTGCAGCATCGCGTCGGCAACGGCTATGTCTATTCCAGCCATCATGTCGACGATCAGGTCGCGCTGGACGACCTGTTGGGTCAGATCGAGGCCCCGCCCTTGGCCGAACCGAACCGCCTGCGCTTCGTGACCGGACGACGGCGCGAGGCGTGGAAGGGCAATGTGGTCGCCCTGGGCCTGGCCTCCGGCTTCGTCGAACCGCTGGAATCGACCAGCATCAACCTGATCCAGACCGGCATCGGACGCCTGCTGGAGCTGTTTCCCGACAAGACGTTCGATCCCGCCCTGATCCGCGAATACAATCGCCGTTCGGCCCAGGAGTTCGAACGCATCCGCGATTTCATCGTGCTGCACTATCACCTGGCCCGGCGCGAGGGGGCGATGTGGGACCAGTGCCGAAGTACGCCCCCACCCGATACGCTGGCCGCCAAGATCGACCTGTTCCGCGCGCGGGGCGAGGTCGGCCTGCTGGAAGACGAATCCTTCAGAGACGACAGCTGGACCGCCGTCTTCACCGGCCTGGGCGTCTGGCCCCGTCGCGTGACACCCCTGGTCGAGATTGAACCGCTCGATGCGGTGGAGCGACAGGCTAGGCAGTTCGCCCAACTGATCGCGCGCGCCGTCGCCGCCCTGCCCGACCACTCCATCCACTTCACCGGCTATTCGCGATGACGCCTGCGCTCTTGAAACGCATACTGATCGTGGGCGGCGGAACGGCCGGCTGGATGGCGGCGGCGGCTCTGTCGCACGTCACACGGGGCACGATCCGCATCGAACTGGTCGAATCCGAAGCCATCGGCACGGTCGGCGTCGGCGAGGCGACCATTCCGCCGATTCTGTTGTTCAATCAGCTGCTGGGCGTGGACGAAACCGCCTTCATGCGGGCGACCCAGGCGACCTACAAGCTGGGCATCCAGTTCCACGACTGGTTCAGGAAGGGCGAAAGCTATTTCCATCCGTTCGGCGTCTATGGGACGCGGATCGACGCCGCATCGTTCCACCAATACTGGCTGCGGCTGAACAAGGCTGGATTGGACGCCGATCTGGGCGACTATTCCGTGACCACGATGGCGTCGCGGCTGGGCCGGTTCGTGCGGCCCGACAGCGATCCGCGCGGCGTCGCCTCGCAGATGACCTACGCCTATCATTTCGACGCCGGCCTCTATGCGCGGTTTCTGCGCCAACGGGCCGAAGCGAACGGCGTGGTTCGGCATGAGGGCAAAATCGCCGATGTCGTGCTGCGCGAAGGCGACGGCTTTATCCAGTCCGTGCGACTGGACGACGGGCGCTTGCTGACGGCCGACTTCTTCATCGACTGTTCGGGTTTTCGCGGCCTGCTGATCGAAGGGGCGCTGAAGACGGGATACGAGGACTGGACCCATTGGTTGCCAGCGGACCGGGCCGTGGCCATGCCGTGCGCGCGCGTCGGCGATCCGACGCCCTATACCCAGTCGACGGCGCTGGAGGCCGGCTGGCGCTGGCGCATTCCGCTGCAGCACAGAACCGGCAACGGCTATGTCTATTGCAGCCCCTTCCTGTCCGATGACGAGGCCCAGGCGAAACTGCGCGCCTCGCTGGACGGCGAGGCGATGGCCGAGCCAAACTTCCTTCGCTTCACCACCGGGCGACGCAAGAAGAGCTGGAACAAGAACTGCCTGGCGCTTGGCCTGGCGTCCGGCTTTCTGGAGCCGCTGGAATCGACCAGCATCCATCTGGTGCAGTCGGGGATCTCCAGACTGCTGCTGCATTTCCCCGACACTGGTTTCGCCCAGGCGGACATCGACAACTACAATTGCATGATGCAGGCCGAGATCGAGCGGGTCCGCGACTTCGTGATCCTGCACTACAAAACGACCCAGAGGGACGATGCGCCCCTGTGGCGGCAGGTGCAGGCGATGGACGTGCCCGAAACCCTGACCCAGAAGATGGAGCAGTTTCGCAGCCGGGGCCGCATCTTCCGCTACGAGGACGAGCTGTTTCAGGAAACCAGCTGGATCGCGGTTCTGCTGGGCCAGGGCGTGACGCCTGAACGGCACGATCCGATTACCGAGACGATCCCGCTGGAGCACGTGCGCCAGCGCTTGCACCAGATGAAGGCCATGATCCGCCAGGGCGTCGAGCGAATGCCCACGCACGGGGCCTTCATCGCCGCCAACATCAAGGCGCCGCCCGCCGGTTGAGCCGCCTGACATCAAGTGGTCGGGCGCGCTTGGCAGATCGCGTCAGTGGTTGTCGCGCGGTAGGCCTAGGGTGTCGACGATGCGGTGATATTTGACCGCCGGCTCCAGTACAGCGCCGGTCTCCAACTGCCCGACCACCGCGCGCTGCATCTCCTGCCAAGGCGTCTGGGAGGCCGGATATTTGTAGCCGCCTGACGCCTCAAACGCCGCGCGACGTTCCGCCAGTTCCTCGTTAGAGATCAGGATGTCGGCGCGGCCGGTGTTCAGGTCGATCCGCACCCGGTCGCCGGTCTTGAGCAGGGCGATGTTGCCGCCGGCAGCCGCTTCCGGCGAGGCGTTCAGGATCGACGGCGAGCCGGAGGTGCCGGACTGGCGCCCATCGCCGATGCAGGCCAGGGCGCTGACGCCCTTTTTGATCAGATAGGCGGGCGGGCGCATATTCACGACTTCGGCCGCGCCGGGATAGCCGATGGGGCCGGCGCCGCGCATGAACAGCAGGGTCTGTTCGGTGATCCCCAGGCTCTCGTCGTCGATGCGGTGATGGTAATCCTCGGGCCCGTCGAACACGACGGCCGGACCTTCGAAGGCGTTCAGGTCGTCCGGCTTGGACAGGTAACGATCGCGAAACTCATCGGAGATCACGCTCAGCTTCATGATGGCCGAGTTGAACAGATTGCCGGAGAAGACGACGAAGCCCGCATTGGTCTTCATCGGCGCATCGAAGGTCTTGATGACGTCGGGCAGGTCGATCTGGGCGTTCTTGCAGTTCTCGCCGATGGACTTGCCTGTGACGGTCAGGGCGGCTTCGTTGATCAGTCCGTGCTTCATCAGTTCGGACACGACGGCGGGCACGCCTCCCGCGTGGAAATAGTCCTCTCCCAGATACTCCCCCGCTGGCTGCAGATTGACCAGCAAGGGCACGTTCAGCCCTTGCATCTGCCAGTCCTGCAACGGCACGTCCACGTGGGCATGGCGGGCCAAGGCCGTCAGGTGGATCGGAGCGTTGGTCGAGCCGCCGATGGCCGAGTTGACCACGATGGCGTTGTGGAAGGCTTCCTTGGTCAGAATGTCAGACGGTTTCAGATCCTCGCGCACCATCTCCACGATCCGCAGGCCGGTTTCATAGGCGACCTGGGCGCGCTCGCGATAAGGCGCAGGGATTGCCGCCGAGCCCGGCAGCGACATCCCCAGCACCTCGGCCAGTGAGTTCATGGTCGTGGCCGTGCCCATGGTGTTGCAATAGCCGACGGACGGCGCCGAAGAAGCCACCAGTTCGATGAAGCCGTCGTAGTCGATCTCGCCGGCCGCCATCATCTGACGCGCCTTCCAGATGATGGTGCCCGAACCGGTGCGCTCACCTCTGTGCCAGCCGTTCAGCATGGGGCCGACCGACAAGGCGATGGCGGGCATATCGACAGTGGCCGCAGCCATCAGGCAGGCGGGCGTGGTTTTGTCGCAGCCGATGGTCAGGACGACGCCGTCCAGCGGATAGCCGTAAAGGCTCTCGACCAGACCCAGATAGGCCAGGTTGCGATCCAGGCCCGCCGTCGGGCGCTTCCCGGTTTCCTGGATCGGATGGACCGGGAACTCCATCGCGATGCCGCCGGCCTCGCGGATGCCCTCTCGCACACGCTCGGCCAGAACCAGATGGTGGCGGTTGCACGGCGACAGGTCCGAGCCGGTCTGGGCGATGCCGATGATCGGCTTGCCTGACTGCAGTTCCTTGCGGGTCAGGCCGTAGTTCAGATACCGCTCCAGATACAGGGCGGTCATGTCGGGGTTTTCGGGATTGTCGAACCAGGCGCGGCTGCGAAGCGGCTTCTTGGTCTTGGAATTGTCGGTCATTTCAGGTCCAGCCGCCGTCGACGACATAATGTTGATTGGTGATCGCCCCGGCCTCGTCCGAGCTCATGAAGACGACGACGCGGGCGATGTCGTCGGGCACGAGCCGGCGTTTGAGGCACTGGTTGGCGTAGATGTCTTTTTCGGTTTCCGGGGTAACCCACAGCTCAAGCTGGCGCTCGGTCATGATCCAACCGGGGGCGACGGCGTTCACCCGTACGCCGAACGCGCCGAAGTCGCGGGCCAGCGAACGGGTCAGGCCGATCACCGCCGACTTCGATGCCGTGTAGGCCGCCATGCCGCCCTGGCCGATGACCCAGGAGGTCGAGCCCAGATTGACGATGGCGCCCCGCCCCGCCGCCTTCATGTCCGGCAGCACGGCTTGGGCGGCGAAAAACTGGTGCTTCAGGTTCACGGCCATGCGGCCGTCCCAATAGTCTTCCGTCACGTCCAGCGTCTCGTGACGCTCGTCATGGGCGGCGTTGTTGATCAGGACGTCGATGGGACCGAAGGCCTCGCGCACCGCCTGGATGGCCGCTTTCAAGGCGGGGACATCGGTCAGGTCGCAAGCGAGGAACTTTGCGCCCGCGCCCAGCCGTTCAGCCAGGGCTTGCCCCCGCTCCGTATCGATGTCGAGAAACCCGACGCGCGCGCCTTGGGCGTGGAAAGCCTGAACGATGGCCGCGCCGATGCCGCCAGCGCCGCCGGTGATGACGACGACCTTGTCCTTCAGGTCCGAATAGATGGCCGCCATCCGCGTGCCTCCCCGACGCCCGCCGTTGATCGGCGGCTTATCATCTTTCACGAATGAAAGTCGTTACCGTACGCGAAAATGCCGAGCCGGATCGTTTATGTCAACGGGCGGCCGCAGTACGACTTCAGGCCTGTGAGACGGCGCCCATATGAGCCGAGATCGACATCGAAGCGCGGACCAGACGCGCCGCAGCTTCGTCCTTGGTGCAGGGCATCGGCGCCTGTTCTATGAAGGGTGTGATTAGCGTCGCGATCACACCGTCCGCGCCCATGATCGGCGCGACCAGATCGGTCACCCCCTTCACGAAGTCGCTGGCGCGTTCGACGTAGTCGCCTTGGGTCATGACCAAAGACCGTTCGACGAAAGCTTCGACCGCCTCGGGTCCGAACTGGGCCTTTAGTCGGCTGTGCAGATGGGCGCGCGCGCGTTCATTGGCGCGCGAATAGAACATCAGTCCGGAAGTGGCGTGCAGAATGCTGCGGCGGTAGCCGATGCGGACCGAATAGCCCAGGTCGCCCGGGCTTTCGATCCGGGCGATGACCACGATCTGATCGCCCGACGGCACGACCAGATGGCACGACTGAAACGTCGCCGAGGCCAGGTCACGCATCGCCGGCATCGCCACATCGGCCAGTGATTTGATCGGCGCCTGGGTCATGCCTAAGGTGAAGAGGCGGTTTGTCAGGCGGTAGCCGTCCGGCGACTGTTCTATATAGCCGCGGAACTCCAGCACCTGGATCATGCGGAACAGTTCGCTGACCGACCGGCCCAGCGTCACCGACATCTGCGACGGCGTCATGGCCTGCCCCTGTGCGGACAAAAGCTCAAGCACGTCCAGCCCCTTCTCCAGGGCGGGGGCGCGGTATTTACGGTCGTCGGCGGGATCTTGGTCGGTCATGGAAATCCTGTCACAGCCCAACGGACGCTAGACGCGCGGCCAGCGTGCGTGAAGAGCGGGTGATCACGCCGCCTCATTATCGCGGATGAAACGATCCCGCACATATAAAAATGCATTGCGACAACTTGGCGCCTAACCTAGGCTGATGCGCCAAACCCCGGTCAAGGGGTCGCACGGGGAAACGCACCATGACGCTTGCCGCCATCGATCTGGCGATCCTGGCCATCTACGCGGTCTTTATCTTCGGCCTGGCCCAGTGGGTGTCGCGCGGCAAGGCCGGCGAGCAGAAGACCTCCACCGACTATTTCATGGCGTCCAAAAGCCTGCCGTGGTGGGCCATCGGCGCCTCTCTGATCGCGGCCAACATCTCGGCCGAACAGATCATCGGCATGAGCGGCTCGGGTTATGTCATCGGCTTAGGGATAGCTTCCTATGAATGGATGGCGGCGCTGACTCTGCTGATCGTGGGCAAGTTCTTCCTGCCGATCTTCCTTCGCAACGAGATCGTGACCATGCCGCAGTTCCTGCAGCAGCGGTATGGACCGACGATCCGCAACGTGATGGCCGTCTTCTGGCTGCTGCTCTACGTGTTCGTGAACGTGACCTCTATCCTGTGGCTGGGCGCCATCGCCGTCCACACCGTGACCGGATTCAACCAGGATTACGCCATCGTCGCCATCGGCGTCTTCGCCTTGGCATATCAGCTTTGGGGCGGGCTGAAGGCCGTGGCCCTGACCGACATCGTGCAGGTGGCCCTGCTGGTCTGCGGCGGTCTGATCATCGGCTTTATCGCCCTGTCGACCATCGGCGGCGCGGGCGGCGCGATCGCCGGCTTCCACACCCTGCTGACCCAGTTCCCGGACAAGTTCGACATGATCCTGTCCAAGGACAATCCCCACTATCAGGAACTGCCGGGCATCGCCGTGCTGCTGGGCGGCCTGTGGGTCATGAACATCAGCTACTGGGGCTTCAACCAGTACATCATCCAGCGAGCGCTGGCCGCCAAGTCGCTGCCGGAAGCGCAGAAGGGCATCGCCTTCGCGGCCTATCTGAAGCTGCTGATGCCGGTGATCGTGGTGCTGCCGGGCATGGCGGCGCTGATCCTGGCCCCTAATCTGTCGGCGCCGGACCAGGCCTACCCGACCATGATGAACCTGCTGCCGGTCGGTCTGAAGGGTCTGGTGTTCGCCGCCCTGATCGCGGCCATCATCGCCTCGCTGGCGTCCAAGGTGAACTCGATCTCGACGATCTTCACCCTGGATCTCTATGCCAAGATCAAGAAGGACACGCCCGAGCATCAACTCGTCACCGTTGGCCGTATCGCCGCCGTCGTCGCGGTGGTCATCGGCATCCTTACCGCCCGCCCGCTGCTGGGCGGCTTCGACCAGGCGTTCCAGTTCATCCAGGAGTTCACCGGCTTCTTCACCCCCGGCATCGTGGTCATCTTCATGCTGGGCCTGTTCTGGAAGCGGGCGTCGGAGGCAGGCGCCCTGACCGCCGCCATCGGCTCGGTCGTGCTGTCGGCCGTCTTCTGGTGGCTGCAGGAGACGGGTCAGTTCATCTTCCCCTTCATGAACCGGGTCGCGGTGGTGTTTGTCGTGTCCCTGATCGCGGCTGTGATCGTCTCTCTGCTGGTCCCGGCCAAGCCGGACGCCATGAAGATCAAGCTGGATCAGATCAGCTATCGCACCTCGGCGGGCTTCAACCTTGCGGCCGTCGGCGTGGTGGCCTTCCTGATCGTCGTCTATACGATCTGGTGGTGACATGAGCGCGGCTCTGATCGGCGTCGACTGGGGCACCAGCAATCTGCGCGTCATGCGGATCGCCCAAGGCGGCGCGGTGCTGGACAGTCGATCCGATCCGCGTGGCGCGGGCGGCCTGACGCCGGATCGGTTCCGCGACGTGCTGAACGATGTCGCCGGCGGCTGGTTGGATGAGAGCCTGCCCGTGCTGGTCAGCGGCATGGCCGGGGCGCGCGGCCGGTGGCGCGAAATGGCCTACGCCCCCTGCCCCGCCGGCGTCGATGAACTGGCGCGCGCCGTCGCAAGGCCCGACGATGCGGCCTTCGTGGCCCTGGTTCCCGGCGTGGCGGCCTATCGCGACGGGCGGCTGAACGACGTGATGCGCGGCGAGGAAACCCAGGTCGTCGGGCTGGACGCCCCGGCCGACGCCGTCGTGGTCGCGCCCGGCACCCACAGCAAATGGATCCGCACCGCAGCCGGGCGTATCGTCGATTTCAGAACCTTCATGACCGGCGAACTGTTCGCCGCCGTCCGCCAGGCCACGATCCTGGGCGCCGACATGGGTGAGCCGGGCGCCGACGACGCCGCCTTCGCTGACGGCGTACGCCGCGGCCTTGCCGATCCGGCGATCACCGCCACCCTGTTCTCGGTGCGGATCGAGGGTTTGGCCGGGCGGCTGTCGGCGGCGGCCTCGGCGGACTATCTGTCCGGTCTGCTGATCGGGGCCGAGGTCGCGGCCCAGGCCGACGCCAGCCACCGCCCCGTCATCCTGATCGGCGCCGAGGCCCTGAGCCGCCGCTATGCCGCCGCCCTGGCTCTGGGCGGGTTCGACGACGTCGCCATCGCGGACGGCGCCGCCGCCACGGCCCGGGGCCTGTGGCGTATCCACAAGGCCTGCTCATGATCCCCGTCGCCATCGAAAGCCTGGACGCCCTACCGCTGATCGCCATCCTGCGCGGTCTGAAACCGGATGAGGCGGTGGCGGTGGGCGAGGCCATCGTCGCCGCCGGCTTCACCTGTCTTGAAGTCCCACTTAACTCGCCCGAGCCGCTGGAGAGCATCCGCCGTCTGCGCCAGACCCTGGACGGCCGCGCCCTGGTCGGTGCAGGCACGGTGCTGAACGTGCAGGCCGCGCGCAAGGTCGCCGACGTCGGCGGCCAGCTGATCATCTCGCCCAACACCAATACAGACGTCATCCGCGAGACGAAGGCCCTGGGTCTTCTGTCCCTGCCCGGCTTCTTCACCCCGTCCGAAGCCTTCGCCGCCATGGACGCCGGCGCCGACGCGCTGAAACTGTTTCCCGCCGAGGTCGCCGGCCCGAAAGGGCTGAAGGCCGTCCGCGCCGTCCTGCCTGCCGCGACGCGCGTCTATGCCGTAGGCGGCGTCGATCCCGACAGCATGGCCCAATGGCGCACCGCCGGCGCCTCCGGCTTCGGCATCGGCTCCGCCGTGTTCAAACCGGGCCAGAGCCCCGACCAGGTCGGGCGCCAAGCGCACGCGTTCGTGACACGTTGGGTGCAGACGGGTTGAGACGTCGGAACCACAGGCGGCAGTCGTCTCCGTCACGCCGCTGTTGAGGAAGCGTGCTTCTGGGTCGTTGTCGGAACGCCATCCAATCAACGGTCTGAAGGCGGGCGTTCACCAGAGGCTGGGCGGCGGACTGGGCGTCTGGGCCAGCGCGACTTGGAGCCACAGCCGCCTGTCCGACGGCGGGCGCCTGACCAGCGTCTCGGACCTGGCGTGGTCGATCAATCCTTATCTCGAACGCGGGCCGCTTTCGCTGAACCTGTCGTGGTCGTGGCGCTCGCCCTTCAGGTCCGAAGCCGATCTGCAGGGCGGCGGAGTCTCGGCGTTCGTGGTCGGCGCCGCCGGCTATCTGGACGCCTAGGCGACGTATCGCATAGACGCGCACACCCGCCTGTCGTTCGCCGCCGCCAACCTGACCGACACCCGCGACCTGGCCTACGAAGGCACATCCTCGCGGCTGCTCCAGATCGGGTCCGCCGGCTGGCAGCTCTCGTTCAGCCTCGAGATGGACTGGTAGTCTGCATCCATTGGCCCTCGTTGCGTCGGTGATGCCAACAAAAGGGGAGAAGAATCTGGTCAGGCGCCCAGGATGCGACGGGCGCGCAGCCGTCAGCCTCAGCCGTATTGCGCGTTGTCCTATAGCGTCATGCTGGCGCGGCTGCTCGCTGGACACGAAAAAGCCCGCATGGGGTTACCGTGCGGGCTTTTTGGATTTGGGTGCGGGAGTAGGATTTGAACCTACGACCTTCAGGTTATGAGAACGATTTTTAGAGTTTTCACTTCTCGCGACGGCGCTTCTTATTGAACGCTAAACCCCTACTATGCCTGACTTTCTGTTGACGCCCCAGCCATTCTGACTCACCGTTTCTGCGATCTATTTCGCCCTGCTTTTCCGCCAACCGCTTCCATATTGCTTCCACGGAACAACCGGCTTGAAACGCGGCGACATCGTCAGAAAAGGACTTGGAGATGGCCAGCGAGAAGTTGAGCAAGCGCGTGGTGGACCGCCTCGAGGCTCGCGCCAGAGATTACATTATTTTCGATGGCGAGTTGCCGGGTTTCGGCGTCCGCGTGATGCCAAATGGCAAACGCTTCTATCTGATCCAGTATCGGCGGCACGGCCGAACGCGACGCATGGCGCTGGGCCAGCATGGCGTCGTGACGGCCGAGATCGCGCGACGAGAGGCCAACCGGATGCTGGGCGCCGTTCGCGGCGGCGGGGCCGATCCAGCGACGTTGCGCGACATGGAGCGTCAGGCAGCGACGGTTCAGGAGTTGGGAGCGCGCTTCCTCAAGGAACATGTCGCCGTGCGCTGCAAGCCGACCACCGAGTACGAGTACAAGCGAGCCATTCAGTTCTTCATCAATCCGTTCTTCGGCAAACAGAGGGTTCGGACAGTGACCTCTGCCGACGTGGCGGAGTTGCATGGGAAGTATGCCCATACCCCCTACCAATCGAACCGGGTCCTAGGCGTTCTCTCCAAGATGATGAACCTGGCCGAGGTCTGGGGCATGCGGGACAAGCGCACCAATCCATGCGACGACGTGAAGGCCTTCCCCGAGCGCAAGCGAGAGCGCTTCCTGTCGCCCGAAGAGATCGAGCGCCTGGGCGCGGCCCTTCAAGAGGCCGAGCGCACAGGCGCAGAAAGCCGTTTCGCCGTCGCCGCCTTCAGGCTGCTGCTGCTCACCGGCTGCCGCCTGCGCGAAATCCAGACATTGAAGTGGAGCTATATCGACTTCAGGGCTGGCCGCTTCCGGCTGCCGGACAGCAAGACCGGAGCGAAGACGGTCTACCTGGGCGACGCCGTCGTCGAACTGCTGCGCAAGCTGCCTGAGGTGGACGGCAATCCCTACGTCATCGTCGGCAAGTTGGAAGGAAGCCACCTCACCGATCTCCAGCATCCGTGGCGGCGCATTCGTAAGACTGCCAACCTGGAAGACGTTCGCATTCACGACCTTCGCCACACCTATGCGTCGGACGGCGTCTTGGCGGGCGAAGGCTTGCCGATGATCGGCAAGCTATTGGGACACACTCAGGTTCAGACCACCGCCCGGTATGCGCACCTTGCCGACCACCCGGTGAGAGAAGCGGCGACGCGGATCGCGGGACGGCTGGCGTCAGCGCTGGGGTGAAGCTGGGCCACCTCCAGATAGCCCTCTCACCTCGATTGACGGTCGCCCTGGCGATGTCAGAGAACGCCGATCAACATCGTAACGGCCGCTCAACCTTCAGCGAGCATCGTGTGCTGATGCGCCGAAAATCGCCCCATAGATCTCACCGGCAAGCGCCCCCTGCTCGCCCCTTCCAGCTACCTTTTGCTGCCGTCGTCGGCCTAACCGCTGTTGTGGCTTTTGCCCTGACCTGGTTCGCGATCACGCCATCAGCTCCTCGCGCAGCAGTCGCGTCATATGTCAAAGTGCGCACGACCGATCAGCATTACAGCGGCTGCACGGCCGTGCGGGCAGCCGGCCGAAAAGACATCCCCAGTTGGGATCCCTCATATCGCTCCTGGATGGACGGCGATGGTGACGGCCTCGCCTGCGAGCCGCCGCGTGGCGGCTATTGATCCGCTTTGCGCCAGTAGCGGTCATTCACTCACCGCCGGAAACCGGACCTCGGCAACACACCTAGGTGAGCGTCCGCAACGGGTCGAGGCTGTGTGAAAACGCCTCCAGCTTGAGCAAATTCGTTTAACCTTCCTGATGTCAGCAGGAGGTGGGTATGAGCCGCTTCGTTCAGGGTGCCGATCGCCGGCAGCCGACGCTGCTTCCCGAATGTCTCGACGACTATGTGGCCGAGGATAATCCGGTTCGGGTCGTCGATGTCTTTGTCGATGAGTTGGACCTCAGGGGGCTGGGCTTCGTCGGCATGACGCCGGCGACGACGGGCCGGCCGGCCTATCACCCGGCCATGCTGCTGAAGCTCTATGTCTATGGCTACCTGAACAAGGTGCAGTCCAGCCGGCGGCTGGAGCGCGAGGCGCAGCGCAACGTCGAGCCGATGTGGCTGACGGGGCGGCTGGCTCCGGACCACAAGACCATCGCCGCCTTCCGCCGCGAGAACGGCCCGGCGATCCAGGCGGCTTGCGTCCAGTTCGTGGTGCTGTGCCGGCAGCTGGGCCTGTTCGGTGCGGCCCTGGTCGCCATCGACGGGTCGAAGTTCAAGGCAGTGAACACCCGGGATCGCAACTTCACCGCCTACAAGCTGAAGCGGCGGATTGAGCAGGTTGCCGAGCACATCACCGGCTATCTGCAGGACCTGGACACGGCGGATCGTCACGAGGGCGAGGCCGCCGAGGCGCGGTCCGGACGGCTGGTCGAGAAGATCGATCGGCTGCGCGCCCAGATGGCGATGCTCAAGACCATGGAGGCCGAGGTCGAGGCGTCGCCGGACGGCCAGGTCTCCCTGACCGATCCCGACGCCAGATCCATGGCCACGTCGGGCCGGGGAGCGGCATCGTCGGCTACAACGTCCAGTCCGCCGTCGAAGGCGAGCATCACCTGATCGTCGCCCACGAGGTGGTGATGACGGGAAGCGACCGGGAGCAACTGGCCTCCATGGCGGCGAAGGCTAAGGACGCCATGGGCGTGGAGACGCTCGATGTGCTGGCCGACCGGGGCTACTTCTCCGGCGAGGAGATCCTCGCCTGCGAGACCATGGGCGTGACGCCCTTCGTGCCCAAGCCCCTGACGTCAGGCGCCAAGGCGGCAGGCCGCTTCGGCAAACAGGACTTCGTCTACCTGTCCGATCAGGACGTCTACCGCTGCCCGGCCGGCGCGCTGCTGCCGCGCCACATGACGCCCGTCGAGAAGGGCATGACCCTGCACCGATACGGGGACCGCGCCAGTTGCGCCGGCTGCTCGCTCAAGAGCCAATGCACGCCAAGCATTGAGCGGCGCGTCACCCGTTGGGAGCATGAGGGCGTGATCGACGCGCTTCAGGCCCGAACGGACCTAGCCCCGCGCGCCATGCGCACCCGACGACGGCTGGTCGAACACCCGTTCGGAACGATCAAGGCCTGGATGGGCCACACTCACTTCCTGATGAAGCGGTTGCCCAACGTGAAGACCGAGATCAGCCTCCACATCCTCGCCTACAACATGAAGCGCGTGATGGCGGTGCTGGGAACCAAGCCCCTGATGGAAGCGATCAGGGCCTGAGAGAAGGAGATACTTCGCGCCTTGAGGCCTCCGCCGTTCCCTCCCAGCTCGGCGCGTTTTTACACGGCCTCGACCCGTTGCGGACATAGTTAGATCAGTTCCGCTATAGATGGCTTATGACCACCACCACTCCAACGCGCGATGCCGAAGCTACCCGACACGCGATCCTTCGGGCTGCGCTGGACCTCTTCGCTGAGGAGGGTTTCGAGGCGGTCGGAGTCCGCTCTATTGGAGCGCGCGCGGGCGTCGACTATTCGCTGATCAGCCGATACTTCGGTGGAAAGGACGAGCTTTTCGTCGAAGTGATCAAATCTGGGAGCGTGAACTGGCAGCGTCGCTGGGGAGATCGTGAGAGCTTCGCTGAGCGCGTGACGGATGATGTTCTGGCGGTTCCAAATGGCGGAAGGGTGCTGCGCGACTTGCTCGTTCTGATGCGCTCCGCTGGATCAGATAAGGCCAAACGCCTCATCGATGAAGCGTTGGGTGACCAAGGCTTTCGCGACCTTGAAGCATGGATCGGGGGCGAGGACGCAGATGTCCGTGCGCGCCTGCTTATGGGCTTTCTCGCCGGTATGGCCATCACCCGCGATCTGAACAGTAAGTTTGACCTCAGCCACGAACGCGCCGTCGTAATGCGCGAGCAACTCCGTTCAGCGGTTGCTGCTTTCCTCATGCCAGCGACTTGAGAACGCCAGTCCGCTTTCCACTCTTAGCGGACGAACGCCGGGTCCGCTGAGCCGCCAGGCGCGACGTCACTGACGCGGAGCTTCACCAGATCACAGGCTCTGAGCTTTGCATCCAGTGCACAGTTAAACATCGCAAGGTCGCGTAAGCGGATGCGGTCCTTACCGATCACGATTGACAAAATCCTGGACTGATTAACCGAAGTCAGCATCCACCGTGCCGGGTCAATACCCAGCCTCAGCCATTCTCCGGTTCCTAGTCTGGCTTGTAGGTGGGCTTTGCTGGCGGAACGATGTAGCTCAACGTCACGATCCCCGCGGCGATCAGTCCAGCACGCCAATTCCAGAGTGCCAAGCCGAATGCCGCCCAATAGGCAGCGGCAGTTAGGCCATATTTGATGGTAAGGCGGCGAAGATAAGCCTCGGTCAGCCTTCGATCGGGAAGACCTCTCGCGGTGGCGTATACCCAACGAAGAAACCACCAAGTCGCCGGTGTCGCTGCTACGCCCAGATACCATAGGGCGGCGGTGGTACTCTCCGCATCTCCGCCGAGGTGTTCGACCAACGGTCGCGCAGGAAACGGAGTGATGCTGACGGCAGCCAGAAAGCCGATGCTCAGCAGATTGTAGCCGTGGTCGGTCTTCTCCAGCAGCTTGCCACTGAAATGGCTGTACGCTCAGTAGAGGCCGATCAGGACCACGCTGAGAACGTAGGCGCCGTACTCCGGCGCCAACTTCAGATACGCCGCTGCGAGGTCGCCCTCCTCCGGTTTCGGCGCGTGCAACTCGACCACAGGAAGGGTGAACGCGATCGCAAGTACCGCGTCCATGAACGCCTCAAGGCGATCCGATTTGCGTTCGGTTCCTTCGAGAGAGAAGATCGCCATCTGCCGCTACAGCATTTCGAGCGGGCGTCGGTCCGCTGGGCGGGGAAATGCCGCGTCGAGTGTCGCAATGTCGGCGTCTGAGAGGACGATATCCGCGGCCGCGCGGTTCTCCCGCACGTGTGCGATCGAACTCGCTTTCGGGATGGCGATGAGGCCATCGTGCCGCAACGTCCAGGAGAGTGCCACTTGGGCAGGGGTTGCACCGACCTCGGCTGCGATCTTTTCGAGAGCGGGATGGCTTGAGAGTCGTCCCTGCTCGACGGGACTATACGCCATCGCTGGCACTTTATGCTCGGCGAGCCACGGCAACAGGTCCAACTCAGGGCCTCGACGGACGAGATTGTAGAGGATCTGATCGGTCACGCAGCCATCTCCGCCCGCAGCGACAAGCTCGTCCATATCGTCGGTATCGAGGTTGCTGACACCCCAATGCCGAATCTTCCCTGCCGATTTCAGCGCCTTCATTGCCTCCACCGTCTCAGCGAGCGGCACCGATCCCCGCCAGTGGAGCAGATAGAGGTCGAGCCGATCAGTGCCGAGCCGCTTCAGGCTCGCCTCGCACGCACCGGTAAGGCGGGAGCGCGATGCGTTCTGTGGATACGCCTTGCTGACGAGGAACAACTCGTCGCGACGGTCGCCGAGCGCTTCGCAGATCAGCACTTCCGCCGCACCGTCGCCGTACATTTCCGCTGTATCGACGAGCGTCATACCCAGCTCGACACCGGCGCGCAGCGAGGCAATTTCATCGGATCGCCGCTCGGCACGCTCACCCATCTTCCAGGTGCCTTGACCCATTGAAGGAACCACTTCCCCGCCGGGCAATGTCACGTGTTTCATGTGCATCCGTCCTATTAGATCAGTTCGACTGTTCGGTCGCGGGAGGCGGATTGGCAGATGACCACCATGTAACGGTCATATCGCGGCAGGCCATCGATCGAGTGCCATTTTGGCGATGGAGAGCAGTTCGTTGATCGTAGCGCCGTCGCGCGCCTGAACGGACATGCCTTCCATGACAGTATTGATGAATTTGCCTAGCACGGCCGGATCGGTGTTGGCCGCGAGCTCGCCCTGCGCGGCGCCGCGTTGCAGACGCTCGATCAGGAGGGCCTCCGCCGCGATACGCTTGTCGCGCAGCAGGCATTCGATGGCGGCGGACGCCGGCGAAACGGCTGCCGCTGCCGAATACATGAAGCAGCCGGCCGGCGTTCCAGGTTCCGAGAATGATGACGCCGCTCGATCCAGCAGGCCTTTGACGGCCTCGTAGGTGGACAACGCCGGATCGTTGATGGGTGCGTAGAGGTGGACGCTAAACGTCGCAGCGTAGCGCTCGATCACCGCCGCAAACAGCCCCGCTTTGTTGTCAAACGCTGCATAGAGACTGGCGGCGGCGACGCCAGTCTCCGCCACCAGATCGGCCATCGATGTCGCCTCGTAGCCGCGCTGCCAGAACAGCCGCACCGCCTTGTCGAGCGCAGCGTCAGTGTCGAACACACGTGGGCGACCTGCGCGGCGACGGGCTTTCGTCTCTGTCATCTCTGGTGCACGATATGGAACGATCGATAAATAATATCTTGAAACTGGTGGTCCGCTACCTTACAGAACGGTCATTCAATAATCAAGGAGTCTCCCATGAGCCGCATCGTCCGTATCCACGAATATGGCGACGCCAGCGTCCTCAGGATTGAAGATGTGGCAGTCCACGCGCCCGCGGCCGACGAAGTGCAGATCGCGGTGAAGGCGATAGGCATAAACCGCGCCGAGGTGATGTTCCGCAACCATGCCTACCTTCAGGAAGCCGAGTTCCCGAGCCGCCTTGGCTATGAGGCTGCCGGCACTGTCGCTGCGGTCGGTGCGGACGTTACCGGGTTTGCGGAAGGCGAAGCCGTCAGCGTCATTCCCCCACTCGATATCGCGCGCTGGGGCACTTATGGCGAGGTCGCAAACGTGCCCGCCCGCCTCGTCGTCAAGCATCCTGCGGCGCTGTCGTTCGAGGAAGCGGCGGCCGTATGGATGCAGTATGTCACCGCCTGGGGTGCGCTGGTGGAGCAGGCGAAACTCGGCGAGGGCGATTTCGTCATCGTCACTGCTGCCTCCAGCAGCGTCGGCCTTGCTGCCTTCCAGATTGCGCGGATGGTCGGCGCGACGGTAATCGCGACGACGCGTACCGGCGCCAAGCGCCAGGCCCTGATCGATGCCGGTGCACATCATGTCGTCGCGACCGGGGAAGAGGATCTGGTAGCGAGGGTGATGGAGATAACCGATGGTCAGGGTGCGCGCGTGGTGCTCGATCCCGTCGGAGGCCCGTCGTTCGAGCCGCTGACCGAGAGCATGGCACGCGGCGGCATCCTGCTCGAATATGGCGCGCTCAGCGGCGAACCGACGCCGTTCCCGTTGTTCTCCGTGCTGGGCAAGAGCCTCACGCTCAAGGGGTATCTCTACAGCGAGATTGTCTCGGACGATGCCGCCCTCGATCGCGCCAAGGCGTTCATCGTGGCGGGTCTGGAATCGGGCTCGCTCAAGCCGCGGATCGCGCGCACTTTCCCGCTCGACGCCATCCAGGACGCTCACCGCTTCCTCGAATCGAACGACCAGATCGGCAAGGTCGTCGTTACGGTCTGACCGGCATACCGGGGGAGTGAGCGATCGCTCCCCCTTCCCCGACAGAGAATCGGACCCTCGGAGCCCATGCCAAAGCTGCTCGTGGCGAAGGCTTGAGAGCATGACCGCAACCTCGCCCGATCAGAAAAACGCCCAGCTCTGTGCAGGATTGAAACTCCCCCCCTGTATAGTATGCTGGAGCGATTTCTCGGGAAAACGCGATGCCACATTCATCAGAGGACAAGAAGCGAGCCATCACACGCTTGCGGCGCATCAAGGGTCAGGCGGACGCTCTGGAACGCGCGATCGAAGCGGGGGCCGATTGCGCTCCCCTGCTGCAGCAAATTGTCGCCATGCGCGGTGCGACAAATGGACTGATGGCAGAAGTGATGCAGAGCCATCTCAGGGAAACATTCGGTGCGGGCGCGGATCGGGCCGTCGGAGGCGCAGGTGGCGAGCACGATGACGGCGTGGAGGGCGTAATGAAGATTCTGCGTACTTATCTCAAATGACGATTTCAGGCTCATTTTCCTGCCCGTGTCCTCCCGCACTCAGAAGCCAGCCCCTGCTGCCTTCTCTGGTTTGAGATCCTCGTCAGGACACCTCTTGTATACTGCTGGGGAGTATGATAAACATACTCCCTGCCAGTATGAGAATGTCGACGAATTTGCGCTGACGCAACAGCCTCGCGCCAGCAATCAGTTTAGTCCAACGAGGGTATCCCAACATGAAATCTCGCGCCGCTGTAGCCTTCGAGGCGGGCAAGCCACTCGAAATCGTCGAGATCGATGTCGCCCCACCCCGGAAAGGCGAAGTCCTCATACGGGTGACGCACACCGGTGTGTGCCACACCGACGCGTACACGCTGGCGGGGAGTGATCCGGAGGGTGTTTTCCCGGTGGTTCTGGGCCACGAGGGCGCGGGCATCGTTGTCGAGGTCGGCGAAGGCGTCACCAGCGTCGTGCCGGGCGATCACGTGATTCCGCTCTACACTGCCGAGTGCGGCAAGTGCGACTTCTGCCTGTCGGGCAAGACCAACCTGTGCGTCGCTGTCCGCGAAACGCAGGGCAAGGGCTTGATGCCCGATGGGACCACCCGCTTTTCGTACAATGGTCAGCCTCTCTATCATTACATGGGCTGTTCAACCTTCAGTGAATATACTGTCGTCGCCGAAGTCTCGCTCGCCAAGATCAATCCCGAGGCAAACCCCGAACATGTCTGCCTGCTCGGCTGCGGCGTCACGACCGGCATCGGCGCAGTCCACAATACCGCCAAAGTCCAGCCCGGAGACTCGGTTGCCGTGTTCGGCCTCGGCGGCATCGGCCTCGCGGCGATTCAGGGTGCGCGCCAGGCGAAGGCGGGTCGCATCATCGCCATCGACACCAATCCGTCCAAGTTCGAGCTGGCGCGCCAGTTCGGCGCGACCGAGTGCATCAACCCCAAGGACCATGACAAGCCCATCCAGCAAGTGCTGATCGAGATGACGGGCTGGGGCATCGATCATACCTTCGAGTGCATCGGCAACGTCCACGTCATGCGCGCCGCGCTTGAATCAGCGCACCGTGGCTGGGGTCAGTCGATCGTGATTGGCGTTGCCGGCGCGGGCGAGGAAATCTCCACCCGCCCATTCCAGCTCGTCACGGGCCGCGTATGGAAGGGGTCCGCTTTCGGTGGCGTCAAGGGACGGACTGAGCTCCCCGGCATGGTCGAGGACGCGATGAGAGGCGATATCGATCTGGCCCCGTTCGTAACCCACACGATGGGTTTGGAGGAGATCAACGAGGCCTTCGAACTGATGCATCAAGGCAAGTCGATCCGCTCGGTCATTCACTACTGACCCATCGATCCAAAGCGGCGCGAAGCGCTCGAATCGACAACTCGCCCGTCATCATGGCCCGACCCCGGCCATGATGACGCGCGCTCTGGCAAATGGGCAACGCGTCGCGATGCGGTAACAGGGGCCGAAGTGCGGTCGTTACATGCCGATAGCGGCACTGACCAGGTCCGCCTGGCCCAGGCGCTTACCAGCGGAGTGTGTGTGGTCTCGTCGCGCGACCCAACGGGAAAAATGGTTTTGTCGTAACCGTTGTCTGATGCTGAAAAAATATTTCAAAGGTGCCGAACATCGGGCCAGCCTGGCCGTTGGACGTATTGAGTCGGAAATGCATTCATCTGTCGCCCGACTGTGATGAACCACGGGGCGCACGGGCGTATAGGGCAGGAAGACTGAATTGAAGAGCAAGGATATTCACGCGAGGACGCCGGCCACCGATCATGGGCATACGGGGCCGCCCGCTTGCGTGCAGGTTCGCGGCGCGCGCCAGAATAACCTCAAAAATATTGACGTCGATGTACCGCGCGACGCCTTCGTGGTGTTCACCGGCATATCGGGCTCGGGCAAGTCATCGCTGGCTTTCGGCACGCTCTACGCCGAAGCGCAGCGGCGTTATCTGGAATCGGTTGCGCCCTATGCCCGTCGCCTGATCGACCAGGCCGGCGTGCCGGAGGTCGACGTGATCGACGGTTTGCCGCCTGCGGTCGCGCTGCAGCAGCAGCGCGGCTCGGCCAACGCGCGATCCTCGGTCGGCAGCGTGACGACGCTCTCCAGCCTGGTGCGGATGCTCTATTCGCGCGTCGGCGAATATCCGCGCCATCAACCCATGCTCTATGCGGAGGATTTCTCCCCCAACACGGTCGCGGGGGCCTGCGCGACCTGCCACGGCATCGGCCGCGTATATGACGCGACCGAAGAGACAATGGTTCCTGACGACAGCCTCACCATTCGCGACCGGGCGATCGCCGCCTGGCCGACCGCCTGGCATGGGCAGAACCTGCGCGATATCCTCGTTTCGCTCGGCTATGACGTCGACACGCCGTGGCGCGACCTGCCGAAAAAGGATCGCGACTGGATTCTCTTCACGGAAGAGGCGCCGACGGTGCCGGTCTATGCGGGTCTGACGCCCGAACAGACCCGGGCGGCGCTCAAGCGCCGCATGGAGCCGAGCTACCAGGGCACCTTCACCGGCGCGCGCCGCTATGTGCTGGAAACCTTCGCCAACACTAAAAGCGCGCTGATGAAGAAGCGCGTCTCGCAATATATCATCGGCCGCGATTGCCCGACCTGCGACGGCAAGCGCCTGAAGCGCGAAGCCTTGTCGGTCAAATTCGCCGGCCTCGACATTGCCGAGTTCGGCGACCTGACGGTGCTCAAGCTGAAGGACTTGCTGATGCCCGTCGCGCATGGCGCGTATGGGGCGGTCTCAGCCCCCTCAAAGGGCCATGTTCTGGAAAAAGCGGCCCGCGATGCAGCGGTCGAACAACGGGTTGCGGCGGGCGGCTCTGCGCACAAGAGCGCGCCCGACGTACGCCGCACGCCCAATCTCTCCGACGAGAAGCGGATCGCCGCCCAACGCCTTGCCTGCGAATTGATCGAGCGGCTGGACCCGCTGATCGATCTTGGCCTTGGCTACATTTCGCTCGACCGCAGCACGCCGACGCTCTCCTCCGGAGAGCTGCAGCGCTTGCGGCTTGCCACGCAATTGTCGTCACAGCTTTTCGGGGTGGTCTATGTGCTTGACGAGCCTTCGGCAGGGTTGCACCCGGCAGATGGCGAAGCCTTGCTCACCATCCTCGAGCGTCTCAAGGCGGCGGGCAACTCCCTGTTCGTCGTCGAACATGATCTCGACGTGATCCGCCGCGCGGAATGGCTCGTCGATGTCGGGCCAGGAGCCGGGGAAAAGGGCGGTGAAGTCCTCTACAGCGGGCCGATAGAGGGGCTTGCCGACGTCGAGAGTTCGATCACCCGCCGCTACCTGTTCGCAGAGCCGGTCCGCAGTGAGCGCACACCGCGCGATCCCAAGGCATGGCTACGCCTGGAAGGGATCAGACGGAACAATCTCCATGGTCTCGACGTCGAGTTTCCCATCGGCTGCTTCACCGCTGTCACCGGCGTTTCGGGATCGGGTAAATCCAGTCTTGTCAGTCAGGCGCTACCCGAGCTCGTCACGGAACACCTCGGCGGCTCCCCCGCGGCTGATGAGGAGGATATCGATCCGCTGCTCGATGTTGCGCAGAACGACACTGAAGGACGCATTGTCGCAGGCATGGAGCATGTTCGCAGGTTGGTGCGGGTCGATCAGAAGCCGATCGGCCGCACGCCGCGCTCGAACCTATCCACCTACAGCGGCATGTTTGACCATGTGCGACGGATCTTCGCTGATACGCCGCTCGCCCGCCGGCGGCACTACAGCCCGGGAAGGTTCTCGTTCAACGTCGCGCAAGGCCGCTGCCCTGTGTGCGAGGGCGAGGGATACGTCATGGTGGAGCTGCTATTCCTGCCGAGCGTTTTTGCCCCGTGCTCGACCTGTCATGGCTCGCGCTACAACCCGCAAACGCTCGAAGTCGAATGGAACGGGCGCAATATCGCCCAGGTGCTCGAACTGACGGTCGACGATGCGTGCGATTTCTTCGCTGGCGAGGCATCTGTAATGCGCTCCCTCGACGTGTTGCGGGAGATCGGTCTTGGCTATCTGAGGCTCGGTCAGCCGGCGACCGAGCTGTCTGGCGGGGAGGCGCAGCGCATCAAGCTGGCGACTGAACTGCAACGTGCTCAACGCGGCAACACGATCTATATCCTCGACGAGCCAACTTCGGGGCTTCACCCCTCCGATGGCGACCGGCTGATGCAACACCTGCAGGGCCTCGTAGACGCCGGCAATACCGTCGTAGTCGTCGAACATGACATGCGCGCCGTCACGCAGGCGGACTGGATCATCGACCTGGGACCGGGGGCTGGAGAAGATGGGGGCCGTATCGTTGCCAGCGGCGTCCCTGGCGTCGTTGCGGAAGCGAAAGGCAGTCTCACCGCCCGCTATCTCAAGGCGGCGCTGTAGGTCGTAAATCTGGCCGAACGCACGTTCGACCAGGTGCATCTCAACCACACGGCGGAATGGGTCGGATCTGGAAGCGGGAGCCGGCGATGTGTCACCGCGGTTGACGCGGCTTAGGGTTTGAATGCCCGCCAGGTGCGCCGTGTCCGTGTGCTACGCAGCGTGGCGGACGGCCAATCGCTGGCCACCCGCAACGCTTGTTTTGTGCGGACCTTCTCCAGGGAGAGGGTCCTCACATGGTTTGTCGAAACGCCCCGTCTTAACTCCCTGCTGGGAGCGCTGCGCCCCCACCTTCTGCGATTTCTTCAACGAGTTTGGTACAGAAGGCGGGCAGATCATCGGGATCGCGGCTGGTAACAAGGCCTTTGTCGACCACGACTTCCTCATTGGTCCATGCACCGCCAGCGTTCTCGATATCGACCTTCAGCGTCGAGTAGGACGTCAAGGTGCGACCCTTGAGTACGCCCGCCTCGATCAATGTCCAGGGTGCATGGCATATAGCCGCGACAGGTTTCTTCTGATCGAAGAAAGCCCGGATGAAACCAATCGCCTCGTCGCTGCCGCGCAGCTTGTCGGCACCGACAGTCCCTCCGGGCACAACAAGCCCGTCGAAATCGTCGGCTTTGACCTCGGAAAACGTCTTGTCGATAGTATAGCTGCCGCCCTCGTCAAGATCGCCATTGACTGTGCGAGCCTTGCCCGGTTCAAAACTGACCACGGTAACTTTGCCACCAGCGTCCTCGACAGCTTGCTTGGGCTTCGAGAATTCTGGTTCTTCCGTTCCACGAGGTGCGATCAGAATAGCAACTGATTTGCCTTTCAAAGTCATAATTTATTTCCTATCCGTCGAAAGTCAGGCACCCGGTTTGAGCACGACCTTCGTCCAACCAGCATCGCGTTCGTCGAAATGCTTGTAGGCGTCTGGTGCCTGATCAAGCGGCAGTCGGTGCGAGATGATTTGGGCAGGATTGGCCCGGTCTCGCTCGATAAGCTTCATCAGTCGCCGGTTGTAGTGCTTTACATTGCACTGGCCGGTGCCGATCTTCTGGCCCTTGAACCAGAAGTTGCCGAAGTCGAACGCCATCTTGCCTTCCTTCTGGAGATCGTCGGGCGCGTTCGGGTCTTCCGGAATGAACACGCCGACGACGCCGATGCCTCCGGTGGCCTTCGTGCTTTTGACGAGGCAGTTCATCGTGTAATTGCTGCGCTCCTTGCCGTGGCGATCGCAACACTGATACCCGACCGCCTCGACCCCCCGGTCGGTCCCGAGGCCGCCGGTCGCGTCAAGGATCTGCTGGGCGGGATCGCCCTTGCGCATGTCGATCGGAATAGCGCCCATCGCCTCGGCCAGTTTCAGGCGGTCATCGTGAGAATCGACCACGAAGATCTGAGAGGCGCCGCGGATTTCGGCTGAGTGCGCGGCCATCAAGCCGACCGGACCGGCGCCGTAGATCGCGATGCTTTCGCCCGGCTGGAAACCCGACAGTTCGACGCCATGCCAACCGGTGGGGAAGATGTCGGAGAGCATGACATAGTCATCCTCCTTCTCCTCAGCGTCCTCAGGCAGCTTCAGACAATTGAAGTCCGCATAGGGAACGCGCATCAACTCGGCCTGACCACCCTGCCACGGACCCATCTCGGCAAAGCCATACGCTGCGCCGGCGGTTCCAGGGTTGGTCGTGAGGCAGAAACCCGTCAAACCGCGTTCGCAATTTTCGCAGAAACCGCAACCGACGTTGAACGGCATGCACACGCGATCGCCCTTCTTGATGCGATCTACGGCAGCGCCGACTTCGATGACCTCGCCAAGGTTTTCGTGACCGAAAACTTTGCCCTTCTCAAAGCTGGTGCGGCCCTCATACATGTGAAGGTCCGACCCGCAGATATTGGTCGTGGTCAGCCGGATGATAACATCGGTCTGCTTTTCGATCTTGGGATCATCGATGGTATTGACGGAAACATCTTTGGGCCCGTTGTACACGACAGCTTTCATGGATCTTTTCCTTTCGCAGCTCTTCTCAACGCGTCATCAAATCGAGAGCTTGGTAATGATCCGGTCCATCGCAACGGCGGAGGACATCGCACCCTTCGAAGTGATCTCAGTTTCCTGAACCATCTGCTACCTGAGAGGTTCCTTCCCGTAGAGCCATCCCGGGATCGATTCACGGCGGTTTTCTGAATGACCGGACCAGAACCGCCCAATAACGCGCCAAACGGAAGCGACCCGCGCCGCGCGGGAGGCGCGCCCGGCGCCCGAGCCGCCGCCGTCGACTGAACCGCCGTGACTGAGCCAGCGCCGTCGCGCCCGGCACCGCGCTCCAAAGCTCAGCCGCCCGCCAACGCCTGCGCCGCCGCCTCGGCCACGCCCTGGTCCTGCTTGCCGGTGCCGCCCGACACGCCCACCGCGCCGATCACCGTCTCGCCCTCCTTGATCGGCACGCCCCCGGCAAAGATCATCACCTTGCCGTCGTTAGAGGCATGGATGCCGTAGAAGTCGGCGCCCGGCTGGGCGAGCTTCGCCAGCGCCTTGGTCTCGACGTCGAACGCGCGCGCCGTCCACGCCTTGCCGATCGCGATGTCGACGCTGCCGCGCCACGCGTCGTCCATCCGCGCGAACGCTAGGAGGCAGCCGCCCGCGTCCACCACCGCGATGTTCATCGGGTTGCCGATCCGCTCGGCCTCCGCGATCCCCACATCGATGATGGTCCGCGCGTCGTTCAGGTCGAGCGTTTGGGTAGTGCGCATGGTGTGTCTCCGTGGTCAGTTCGTGGAACACCGCTCAACGCACGCCGCCGCGCCCGGGTCCACCCCCCACGCGGGCGATGAGAGCGACGCGCTAGGGTGCCGATCGCTCCGCTATTTCGCAGCCAGCAGAGTGAACTTGTGAATCTGCGGCGGTTCAGAGAACAGTTCTTCTGCCTTCTCCATCAGTGCGGCGGCAACCTTGCCGTCAAGATGGGCCTGCCGATCCTCCTCTGTGTCGAACGTATCGAAGATCGCGTACGCACCGGGACCTTCCTCGATCGCATACCAGGTCAGAGTGCCCGGCTCAGCTTGAACGAGCGGCAATGCCGAGGTCAGGAAATCGACGACATCGCGCTCTTTTCCGGGCTTGGCCTTCAGCGGTACATACAGGGCAAGTTTGGGCATAATTGACTCCTCGATTAAAACGGACAGATATCATTCGGCAAAGTAACGGACGAGCGGGCCGGTACGTTCCCCATAGGCGGAGCACACGCGGCCCCGCCTCCTCGTCGAAATCAGAACTCCTGTGCGGTCGGCCGGATGACGATCGCGTTGACGTCGACGTCATCAGGTTGTTCGACAGCGAACGCGATAGCACGCGCCACCGATGCCGCCGGAATGGCCTGCTTGTAGAAGTCCAGCACCGTCTCGGCAGCCGTGCCAGAGGTCGTGAACTTCAAATCGCTTTCGACAGCTCCTGGCTCGATTGACGTGACCCGGACCTTTTCCCCCACCTCGTGGCGCAAGCCCTCGCTGATCGCGCTGACGGCGAACTTGGTGCCGGAGTAGACCGTGCCGCCTGGTGCGAAGACCTTGATGCCCGCAACCGAGCTCAGGTTGATGATGTGGCCGCTGCCCTGCTCGAGAAAACCGGGAAGGGCCGCCGCGATGCCGTAGAGCGTACCCTTCAGATTGACGTCGATCATCTGGTCCCACTCGTCGGTGTTGACCTCGGCCATCGGACGGATCGGCATCAGCCCGGCGTTGTTGATCAGCACGTCGAGGCGGCCGAAGTCGGCAATGATTGCGGCGACGACGGACTGGACCGCCGACTTGTCGGTCACGTCCAGCGCGTACCTACGTGCCGTGCCGCCGTTTGCGGCGATGTCCGCGACGACCTCATCGAGCCTGTCCTTGCGCCGTGCGGCGATGGCCACCTTCGCGCCGCGTTCCGCGAGAAGACGCGCGGTTTCTGCGCCGATGCCGGTGCTGCCGCCGGTGATGAGAACGACCTTACCTTCGATACCCTTGGTCATGACTGTATTCCTTCAAGTCAATTGTTGATTTTCGCCGGATCGCGGCTCCGCGGGAGCCCGCCCGGCCTGGTGGGGTCACCGCGAGCGCAACAGGACGGGAGCGGCGCCCACCTTGATGCGGAGCAGCTCGTAGGGCTTGCGGCGCAGGTCTCGGCCGCCGTGGAAGCCGGGCTGGCGGTGGAGCTGGTTGGCGGTGAAGTAGAGATATCCGTCGGTGCCGATCGACAGCGTGTCGGGCCAGCTGATGCGCGGGTTGCTGACCACCGTCGTCCAGCGGCCCTGGTCGAGCACGCGGATTGCGTTGTTCTCGTAATCGCCGGCGAACACGCGGCCCTTGTCGTCCTCGGCTATCCCGTCCGAGGCGCCTTTGCGCCCCAGGCTGCGGACCGCGCGGCCCAGCTCCTCCTCGGACACCGCGGGATCGCGCAACAACGCCGTGGGCACCGCGTGAAGCGTGCGACCCGACAGCGGACCATAATACAGCAGGCTGCCGTCGGCGCTGAGCGCAATCGCGTCGCTTGCGATCGTGACCGGCGTCGTGGGGCCGTCAGCCGGGCGGTTCATGAGCACCGCGCCATCGACAACCGGGGTGAAGCCGGGCTCGGGGTTGGTCGTCGCATGGTTCGACAGGCGCCGGATCGCCCGCCCGCTTGCGATATCGACGACGATGATGCCGCCGATCCCCTCGTTGCTGCTGTCGGTGATGTAGGCGACGCCCTCGGCGCCCTGACGCAGATCGAAGCGCACGTCGTTGAGGTAGGTCGTGGGCAGCACCACGCTGGGCGGCAGGACGATCGTCTTCACCACCCGGTCGGTCGCAAGGTCGATTGCCACCAGCTTTGCACCGCCGGCCTGTGGTTGAGAGAATTTGGGCGCCGCCGTGTCGAGCACCCAGAGGCGATTGGCGCCGTCGGCCACCACGCTCTGCACCGAGATGAAATGCCCAGCCGGGTCGGCCGGATCGGGCTGGTTGGTCGCGGCGTCGGGATAAGGCACCGCCTTGCCGTCGACCAGCTCGGCAACCGTGAACGGCGCGTTGTCGCCCCATTGCGGGAAGTTGACGAAGATGCGCCCGTTGGGGGCGACGGTCACGCCAGTCGGCATCGCGCCATCGAAGGTCGCGACCTGTTCGATCTGGGGCGCGGATGCACCCTCGCGGGTCGTCGAGCAGGCGGCAAGCGAGAGGGCAGCGCCAGCGGCAAGAAGCAGTTTGACGGAGGTTTTCATGGGGTCATTTCCTCGAGGATGCGGCCCGCTTCGTGGGGCTCGGACCGGAGATATTGCGGGGGCGCCTTGACCGATGCGCCAAGCGCGGCGGCGGCGTGCCAGGGCCAACGCGGCTCCCACAGCGCAGCGCGGGCTATCGCTATGGCGTCGGCATGCCCGTCTTCGAGGATGCGCTCCGCCTGGTGCGGATCGGTGATCATTCCGACCGCCACGACAGGCATGGAGACCGCGTCCTTGACCGTCCGCGCCAGCGGCACCTGATAGCCGGGACCGACAGGGATCTGCTGGCGCGGGTCGAGGCCGCCGCCGGAGACGTGGATTGCCGAACAACCGCGCCGCTCCAGCTCCTGTGCAAACAATGCGGTTTCCTCCGCTGTCCAGCCGCCTTCAACCCAGTCGGTCCCAGAAACGCGGACGGTCACCGGGCGGTCGGCCGGAAACGCTTCGCGCACGTCATCGAACACTTCGAGCGGGAACCGCATCCGGTTGTCGAGGCTGCCGCCGTATTCGTCGCCGCGCCGGTTGGAGATCGGCGAAAGAAACTCGTGGAGCAGATAGCCATGCGCGACGTGGATCTGGATGGCTTCGATGCCGAGCCTGCCGGCGCGCCGGGCGGCATCCGCGAACGCCTCCCGGATGCGGGCAAGCCCTGACTTGTCCAGTTCGACAGGGGGATTGTCGTCCGGAGCGAAGGGAATGGCGCTGGGTGCCACGGTCTGCCAGCCATTCTCCGCATCGGGGGCGATCTGCGTTCCGCCTTGCCACGGCTTGGCGCAGCTCGCCTTGCGGCCGGCATGGGCCAGCTGGATGATCAGCGGCATGTCCGACCAACGGCGCACACTTTCGAGCACGCTTCGCATCGCCGCTTCGGTACGGTCATCGTACAGGCCGACGTCACCGTAGGTGATGCGCCCTTCCGGGCTGACCGCGGTCGCCTCTATCGTCAGCGCGCCCGCGCCCGAGAGCGCCAACTGGCCGAGATGCATCTGGTGCCAGTCGGTCATCGCGCCGTCGACTGCCGAATACTGGCACATCGGCGCGATGACGATGCGGTTGGCGAGCCGCAGCCCGCCAACCTCAATCGGTTCGAACAATTTCGCCATCACCATTCGCCCGTGTTGGGCATGGAGGCCCAGGGTTCGGCCGGAGCCTTGTGTTCGCCCTTCTGCAGCAGTTCGATCGAGATCCCGTCCGGCGAGCGGACGAACGCCATGTATCCGTCACGCGGGGGGCGATTGATCGTCACGCCGCCCGCCTGCAGCCGCGCGCACGTTTCGTAGATGTCGTCGACCCCGTAGGCGAGATGGCCGAAGTTTCGGCCGCCCGTGTATTTCTCGGAAGCGCTGCCATCCTCCGGCGGCCAGTTGTACGTCAGCTCGACCTCGGCATCGCCCTGCTCGCCGTCGCCGCGGAAATCCTCGTCGGCGGCAAGGTAGATCAGCGTGTAACGCCCGGCCTGGTTCTCCATGCGCCGGGTTTCCTTGAGACCCAGCAGCGTGAAGAAACGGATCGCCGCCTCGGGATCGGCGACGCGCACCATGGTGTGGAGATAGCGCATGATCAGGCGACCTTGTCCTTGAGGGCTTCCATCACGAGCTCCGCGGTGCGGGTAGCGCTGGCGGGGTTCTGGCCGGTCACCAGATTGCCGTCGCGCAGGGCGAAGGGGGCAAAATCGGGGCCGCCCTCGTGCTTGCCGCCGAGTTCCTTGAGACGCGTTTCGAGCAGGAACGGCACCGCCTGATCGAGGCCGACCGCGCGTTCCTCGCTGTCGGTGAAGCCCGCGACACGGCGATCGGCGACGAAGGGCGTGCCATCGGCCTTTTTCGCTGAGACCAGCCCCGCCGGTCCATGGCAGACGGCGGCGACGATCTTGCCTTCGCGGTCGAAGCGTTCGACCAGGCGCGCCAGTTCGTCGCTGCCGGGGTAATCGAACATGGTGCCGTGGCCGCCGGGCAGGAACAGCGCGTCGTAGCCGGCGGGATCGATGCTTGTGAATACAGGGGTGCTGGTAACCTCGGCCTTCAGGGCCTCGTCCTTAAGATAGCGCTCGACCGAAGCGTCGTTCTCGCCGTCGGCGTTGACGCTGCGCTGGTCGACGGGGATGGCGCCGCCCTTGATCGAGGCCAGCGTCACCTCGGCGCCCGCATCGCGGAAGGCATAATACGGGGTGGTAAGTTCCTCGAGCCAGACACCCGTCGGTTCGGTGCCGGGAATCATTCGGTCGGCGGAGGTGGCCACCATGAGAATGCGGGTCATCGTCAACTGTCCTTTTCCATTGATGTCGGGGACACGAGCAAACGCAACCGGCGCAGCCGCACCCGCCACAAAGACAGCGGTGAGTGCTTTCAGCAGTTGGCGGCGATTTTGCATTCAATCGTTCCTTTCGGCGGCTTAGATACGCAGGGAACGGCATCATGAAATCCAGCGGGAATGGCGGACGGCCATAAATCCGGTTATGGAACCGGAATGTCTCTCCTGCAGTTGCGCACCTTCGTCGAAGTCTACCGCCGTCGTTCACTGAGCGAGGCGGCCCGGGCAATCGGCATCACCCAACCGGCGGCGTCGCAGCACATCGCATCGCTCGAGGCGCAACTGGGCCGTCCCTTGTTCGATCGCCATTCGCGCGGCGTCCGACCGACAGCGATCGCCGACGATCTCGCTGCTTCAATCGGAAGCAGCCTCGATACGGCGGAATCGGCACTGGCCAGCGCGCGGGCCCGTTCGTCCCGCATCTCGGGCACGGTCCACATCGCCGCGCCGTCGGACCTGCTGGGCGAAATGATCACGCCCCGACTGGCTCCGCTGCTGGAAGCAGGGCTGGACCTGCGGCTGCATATCGGCGGGCGCGAGGCGCTTTATGCCATGCTCCTCGAAGATAAGGTGCACCTGGCCGTCACCGCCTCGCAACCCGAAGATCCGCGGTTGGCCTTCCATGCGCTGGGCGAAGAGCATCTGCGCGCCGTAGCCTCACCCGCCGTGGCCATGCGGATTGCCGAATTGCCGCTTGCCGACGGGCTCAACCGGACGGCCCACCTCGCCTACGACCTCGACCGGCCGCTGCTGCGAACCTGGCTCCATGCAAACCAGCTCGAGCTGACGAGCCAGCCCGCGTTGACCGCGCCCGATTTGAGAGTATTGCGATCGGGATTGTGCGCGGGTCTCGGCTGGACGGTGATGCCCGGCTATCTCACCCGCAGCGAACGCGCTGCCTGCACGCTGATCGAGATACCCGCCCCGGTCACGGTGCCGCGCAACGCTTACTACCTCGTCTGGGCACGCTCATCGCTGCGACACCCGCGCGTGGCCATGGCTCGGGACGCGCTGATTGCTGCACTCCGAACATAATGGTGGCCACACCTGTTGGGCCGTGAGCGCAATGTCGGGTCTGAACCAGTTGAGCGCTGGCGGAACAAAGGGCGGCTTTCGGGATCGTCGGCGACAAGGCCGAACGGCCGGATGTGGGGCACAAAGCGCTCATCCTAGGAATGAAAAGGTTGTGTCGTCCCCTGCCCCAAAGTCGGCCACCTCTGTTCGGATCCTCAGGCGGGACTCGAACTCACGTTAAATAATTGGGATCTTTCCGACCAATCCCGTTGCGGAAGGGCTGGGGCACGCCGTTGCACTAGCGTGAGAATCCGGCTGTGAGCCACAGATCGCGGCTGGGGGTCTTGCCTGATTTCGCACTGCCCGAGGATACCCCAAAATACCCCCATAAAGGCCCCGGCTTCAAGCGAACACTGCCGTCAACCAGCTGACTCTTAATCAGCGGGTCCCAGGTTCGAGCCCTAGCGCGCCCACCATATTTCCCTTATTCATCAATCAGATACAGATCCAGCGCCTCACATCAATGGGTCCTGAACCTAAGAGCCCGAAGCTGACCGAACCATATCCAAACGCCCCGCAATTGCAGCGGTAGTCCAGTCTTCAAACCCTGGAAAATGCTGGGAGCCCGAGATGTGGGCCAATGAGTCCAACTTTCTGTGTCGGAGTCTAGCCTGCTGTGTCGTCCGACACTTGCGTCGCGCTCGAAACGATTCGAACGTCCGATCTTCAGATTCGTAGTTGGATGCCGTCAGCGGACGCTCCCAAAGTCCGATATGAGTCAAATAACGTCCTTTGCCATTTAGTGACATCGGTGATTTGGCGGGCAGGCTGTCAGCAATGATCGCTAAGCCCAGCCCAATGTCAGACATCATCAGGGGGCACCGCGCGAGCAATCCGCGCCAAGGCTTCCGCCAGATGGGCCTGAACCACGGTGCGCTTGATGCCGAGTTGTTGGCCGATCTCTTCAAAGGACAGCCCCGCCATCCGGTGCAGCAGGAACACGTCCCGCAGATCGGCCGGGAGTTGGAGGATCGCCTTGGCTAGGGCGCGCTTCTGATCAGCGGCAGTTGAGCGCCTTAAAATGCGTCGTGGTGAGGCCTTCTGGCGGTTCATGTGTCTGCCTGCCCGTTGTCATCCATGGCGGTTGCAACAGCCGATAGAAGGCCGCCGACCACTTCCTCTGCAGTTTCCGGCGTCATCAGGAGCACGGGCTTGCCCTGCCCAAAGGATAATGCCCCTGAAGCATAGAGCGGGCTGAGGGTGGCGATCAGTTGAGGAAGTCCGTCTGGCAGATGACGTAGGCCTGCCATACGAGCGCATCTCAGCGCCTTGTTCAGATCATGCCGCAGATGGATGCGGTTCCAGTTGTCCGTGATCCCGCACTGAAGAAGATAGGCCTTCAGAGCCAGCTCAGTGGCGATAGCCAGATAGTAGGCGCGAGACCCGTCAATCTCCGAGTTTCCGGCTTGTGCTATTTCCTTGAAAGCCCGGGCGTTCCCCGCAAGTACCTGGGCCAAACGTCTATCGGGGCGCCAACGAGCGCGTGTCACGACGGATGCTTCAAACGTGAGAGATCGCGGGCGGCCCTGACGATCAGTCCATGCACGATGCGGTTTTCTTCCGGCGCCAGGAGGCGTTCAGCGACTTGCAGGTTCGCAATGACGCCCTCGATATCCTGAGCCGGTACCTTGGGCAGAAAGCGTAACCAGCGGCGAAGGCGGCGGTCCATCAACCGCAGGCGGGTGTTTGTGTCAGTAAGTCCGCAGGCCCGCTCCGCCCTATCGCGATCCGCGTCTGACAGGGCAAACCAACCCGGCTGGCGCTCAAGCCGCGCCAAGGCCACCGCCCAAGTGTCTAACTGCCGGGCATACTCGTCATTGAGCGCCAGCCATTGTTGGTGCCAAGATACCCTCTGGAAATCAGGCATGCGGAACCTCCCGCGCAAACGCTCGGTCGCCCAGTCATCGCTGAACGGTGGAGTTTGATGGAATCTCCATTACACTCGACCGAATTTCAGCGACGATGTCAACGAAATTCCATCATCAAGAGAGGAATTTCAGTCATGATGCATGCTGTGCAGGTTCGTATGGCCCGTGCTGCGCTCGGAATTAGCGTTCGCGAGTTGGCAGAACGATCCGGTGTCGCGGACTCCACCATCCTGCGATTTGAGACCGGCAAAGGCGCAATCCTCACCACCAATATGGCGCGGATTCAGAACTCACTCGAGGAGGCTGGTGTCGTGTTCATTCCAGCAGACGCTGCTGGCGGACCAGGCGTTCGACTGAAGGCCTGATCTTCACCAGCGTCGTTATGGCGGACCCACGCCGGGCCGCGAAAGGCCTGTCAGGGGTGAGCGCGGCACGTGCTCATCGCTCCGCGACGGCGCAGCCGCCCTTGACCGGCCGAGAGCGGCCCGGTCCGCTCAGACAGCCAAGACGCACAGAAAAGGCGCGATTTACCGCGCCGCTTCAAAGAGATGACCGCCAAGGCAAGGTGCACGCTCGGCGCACGCCTTGACCTATCAAGTTGAAATACGACGAGGAATCATCACCCCACCCCCGCCGCACCTTGTGGCTTTTATCTTGCCCTCTCTGTTTTGGCGTCTTTGTTGCCTCGATCGCCCGGTATCGGACCTTGGCACCATTGAGGGATCCGCACCAAGCGAGCGCGCGGGCAGCAGTCAGCATCGCACCCAGACCCGCCAGGAGTTGTCCTGCGGTGGCTCGGGCCCGCACCAATAGCGACCGACCTTGAGTCTCGCACACTTTACCGTTCAACTTGTCGTAGAGGGCCCGAACCTCCAACATCGGGAAAAGTCAGGGGGTGAGGCGATGGATTGGAAACCGCACTGTTACAGGGCCGGCTCGCACCTCGATGCCGTCGACGATCTGCCTGCGGGTGAAGATCTTGAGAAGTTCATTGAGCGGTCCCGACGCTATATCGAACCTTGGTTGTCGGCCGTCTTCCAAGCCGAGCATCTGAATCTGGTGCTGGGCAGCGGGTTCACATCAGCGGTCGCTTTTGCCGCTGGCGGCCGAGCGGCAGACATGGGCCAGATCGCCTTCGGTAGCGCCTATGATGCAAGTATCAATCGGCACGCTGAGACCACCGCTCAATCAATGGGCCGAGGGGCGGCAAACATCGAAGATCAGTTCCGTAGCGCCCTCGCCGTTCTTGAGGGGCTGACAGTCACAGACGAGGCAGCTGCAACGGCGTTCAAGAGGCAGATTGATGCCAAGATGTTGGATTTCCTGCGCAGCATTCTGGCGACGGAACGGGCCATATCAGGGGCCCACCAAGATGGTCGGCTGAAAGCTGAAAGCCTCCTCCAATCCTTCCTCTTGAGCTTTGCCAGTCGTTCGGCGTCCCGCGAGCGCCTGCACGTCTTCACGACGAATTACGAGCGGTTGATCGAGCACGGCTGCGATCTTGCCGGTCTTCGGATCGTTGATCGTTTCGTCGGTGCGCTCAATCCGCTTTTTCGATCATCGCGGGTCGAACTGGATATGCACTACAACCCGCCAGGAATTCGAGGCGAGCCTCGGTTCATGGAAGGCGTCGTGCGGGTGTCGAAACTGCACGGGTCGATCGACTGGCAGTTCGATAAGGCGTCGAAAGTGATCCGGCGAGTCGGCATTCCTTTCGGTGCTGCCGACGACCACACGGACATTCCGCAAAGTCCAATCGATACGGTGATGATCTATCCCAACCCTGCAAAGGACGTGGAGACCACCGCTTACCCTTACGCCGAGATTTTCCGCGATATGGCGGCAGCCGTCTGTCGCCCCAACGCCGTTGTTGTCACCTACGGCTATGGGTTCGGAGACGATCATATCAATCGCGTGTTGCTCGACATGCTCTCGATCCCGTCCACGCACATCGTCATCATAAGCTATGGCGTCGATGATCGGCTAAAGAACTTCTGCAAAAAGGTCCGAACGGCCCAAGTCTCGCTTCTTTGCGGATCGCATTTCGGCGGCCTCGAAAATCTCGTCGAACATTATCTGCCGAAGCCGGCGCTCGACTACATCACCGGCCGCCTGTCTGACATCCTTCGACGGCGGCCAGATATCGCTCCGGTCCGTGAAGCAGCAGTCGATCAACCTGGACCGGACATCGCCGGCGGTGGCGGAGAAGGAGCGCAGGGATGACCAGCGCCATCGAACGCCTTGCTGAACTCGTCATCGGTTCAGTCGAGTCGGTTGCGCCCGGTGAGATACGGATCCAGCTCGAGCTTGAGGCTCCGCACACAACAGCCCTCAATACAGGGACGCCGTCGTCGTTTCCGAGGCTCAACAGCTATGTCGTCATCCCGAATGAAGCTGGCGCGACCGTCGCCTACGTCCACTGGATCGGGATCGAGCGTTCTCCGTACCCGAAACGGGCAGGCCTCAAAGACTTTGGCCTCATCGACCTTCCTTTCCCGCTGAGGAAGATGTGGGTGGCCCCCGTTGGCACTCTTCGGTCGCGACGCGACAGCGCGTCAGGTACGGTAAAATACGAACTGTCGCGAGGGGTAAGCGCCTTCCCTTCTGTCGGCGACCAAGTTCTGATTCCGACGCCCGAACAGATCGACGCTATTGTCGGCGGAAAGGACTCGGAGAAACGCGTCCGGATTGGCGCATCACCGCTCGCGGCCGATGCAGCGATCAAGGTCGATCCAGACAAGCTTTTTGGGCGCCACCTCGCCGTCTTGGGAAATACCGGCAGCGGAAAATCGTGCAGTGTTGCCGGCCTCATTCGCTGGTCACTGGAGGCAAGTAAGCGAGAGATTGGTGGCGAGAATCCTACGCCGAATGCGCGCTTCATTATCCTGGATCCGAATGGAGAATATTCCAAGGCCTTCAACGATCTGGGTGGGCAAACGCGTGTCTTCCGTGTCCCTCCGGTAGCCGACGACGTTCGACCGTTAGACGTTCCAGCGTGGCTTTGGAGCGGCCACGAATGGACTGCCGTAGCCCACGCGCAGCCTGGTGCTCAGCGCCCACTTTTGATGCAGGGGCTTCGTGAGCTAAAAGGGGGGAATATTCATGGTGTGCCAAGAGAGGCCATCGTTCGAAGATACCTTGGATCGTATGTAATCCGGATCGTGGCGCTTCTAAATCAAGGCGCTCCAGCGTTCAGCGGTAGCGTGCCAGCTCGCTTTTCTGCAGCCCGACTCCTTGAAGGAATACGAGACGACACGCTGGCGTTCGTCGATGATATGGACGTCGCCTATCACGACCCACTGCGCGAGATTTCAGTCGCGGCAGGCGAGGTTCTAGACAACCGTAGCTCCGGCAATGGCTATTTCAACGACTTCAGCTTCGATGACCTTGAAGGCGTGCGCGATCAAATCCAGGCGCTAATTCGCGACCTTCCGGAAGCCGTCGAACTCATCGGCACGAGCGAGGATTCCCCTACATATTTCGACGTGAACCAACTGCCTGCTCATCTTGAGCAGATCGCCACCGAACAAGGAGGCAATCTGGCGGCGTTCATCTCGACGCTGGGTCTTCGGATTAAGAGCATGCTCGCGGACCAACGGCTCGGCCCTGTCATCTCCCGCGACCCGCCCACAACCTTCGAGGACTGGCTGAAAGACTATGTGGGCGATGATGGCGCTAGCAACGGACCGCTTGCGGTCATTGACCTTTCGCTCGTGCCCGCCGAAGTCGTTCATATCGTCGTCGCCGTCACAGCGCGGCTGATCTTCGAGGCGCTCCAACGATATCGACGCGTCCATCCTGAAGGGAAGACGCTGCCGACGGTCCTGGTACTTGAAGAGGCTCATTCCTTCATCAAGAAGGGCGGCGATATCGATGCCTTGTCACCGAGTCACCTTTGTCGAGAGACGTTCGAGCGCATCGCTAGGGAAGGCCGAAAGTTCGGATTAGGTCTCGTGCTGTCCTCGCAGCGGCCATCCGAGCTATCTCCGACGGTGCTGGCTCAATGCAATACGTTTCTGCTGCATCGCCTCGTCAACGACGCCGACCAAGGCCTCGTGTCTAAGCTCGTGCCCGACAATGTAGGGGGACTTCTCAAAGAATTGCCGAGCCTGCCTTCGCGACAAGCTATCCTTCTTGGGTGGGCGACGCCCATCCCGATCCTCGTTGAAATCGATGAACTGCCGGATGCGCACCAGCCGCAATCGAAAGACCCCGATTTCTGGGATGTCTGGACACAGAAATCGCCGCGCGAATTGAACTGGCAGGACGTCATCGCTGAATGGATGCCTGCGCAGCCTGGTGGTGGACCCCCAATCGCTGACGGGGGAGATGGTCCCGCCGGGCCTGACGCGCCAGATCCCCTGCTCGATATCGTAGGCGATTGATCGAGTCCCTCCGATCAGTCGCCGAAGATCACAGCCGGTCGCGTTCCGAGCCCCTTCGCTTAGTCTAAAAGAACGCTCAGCAGATGGAACAGTCGAATCTCGCCATGCCTGATGCGCGATCAGTCATGCTGTCCGATTTGAGTGCAGTGCGCTGGAGCGACGGTTGGGCTCAATAGATTAGGATTCGTCCATCTGAGCTGCCTCACGCGCCAGCCGCTCAGGCGTGTCGAACAGAATGGTCTCGGGCCGGCCCATCTGGAGGTAGCTGATCGCGCTTGATCCCGCGATGGCCATCTGAAGTTCGCGCTTGGCGCGTTTCTCATCGAGGCCAAGCTCGACAACCTTCGCCTCGATGGTCGCGAACGGGTCGGGATCGCCCAGATTGATCGCGCGGTTGCTGGCCTCACCCAGCTCGATCATCTGGGCGTCGGTGATGAGGCGCTTCTTGAGCAATTCATGACGCAGATCTGTGGCGGCCTGCATGCGGATCATACCGGAGCAGATTTCGGCCCAGGTCATGGCCCTGCCGACCGCATTGATCATGGGCGGCACGAATTCGGCGAGCCGGTACAGAAGCCGTGCCGCAAACGTCGCCGCATTCATGGCCTCCAACGGGAAGACCGACGCCAGAACGGTACGGCAGCCCAGCATCAGGAAGCCGTTCGCGGTCGTCGCGTGATTGCGGTCGGCTGCATGCGTATCGCAGGCGCTAAGGATCATGATCGGCGGAGCGCGTTTGATCCGAGCGCGCAACGACCACACATCGCATGCCTCGTCCTTGAGCATGAGCACGGCCGGCTTGTCGCGGTCATGCGTGCCATGCCTGTCAAAGATCGCGATGGCGCCGTCGAACGCGTTGATCGCGTCCGCCAGTTGGTCGGCGCTGCCGACCTCCTTGAAGGTGATTTCGAACCTGTCCTTCCAGAGTTTGCCGAAGGTCACGAAGGCAGCCTCGAACATGCCTCGGATTTGGTCTTCGGATTTCAGGGCGCTCAGGACGAGCACGCGCTTGAAGGTTTCGGGCACGATCCGGATCGGCTGTTGTGCGCCGATCTGTGAGACGAACAGGTTTCCAGGCGTCACCGACACCCGCGAAACCTGCTTACGCAGGCACAGCGGCAGGCCATCGACCTCAAGCCATTCCAGATGTGCGTCGGCGACGATACGGATTTGATCGCCGCCATCGCGAATGAGGTCCAGAAACTCGGGCGGCACCGCCTGGGAAATGCGCGCCTGCACGGCCCGAAAATCAGCCAGCGTCTCGGCGTCGGACCGATTGGCCATGCGGTAGTGGTTGGAGAATTGACGCACCGCCGATCCGGTCCGATTGATGTCGTTTGGAAGGCGCGCGACGGCCGAGATTTCCGAGGCCGTCAGAATCTCCATCACGGCCGTTGTGAGCTGCAATTCAATCTGACGGGCCTGCATCAACACGTTGGGTTTGAACGTGCCCGTCCCCGACTTCGCCTCTTCGACCGTCATGCCGGTCAGGGCTACGTTCTGGGCTTCGGTCGTGATGTCGTACGCATAGCCCCGCTGACGCTGAATCATGTTTTTGATTATGCGGAAGTTCCGGCGCTCAAGCTTGTCAGCGTTCGCTACCGGCTTCAGGGCGTTCACATGCGGGTACACCGCCGGCGCAAAGAGCGTGAGCGCGGGTGGCCTAGGAAAGCTGGGTTCGGGCAGTGTCTCCGGCACCGCCGCCCGTTCCTCGAGCACACTGCGCGTCGTTTGCACGATCTGCGCGACATACGGCTGTATGCCGTCGCCTGTCGCTTTGAACCGCCCCGTCACGGGGCTGTCGAACCCCAGGACGGACAGCGCGATCAGATTGGGCGTCACCGTGGCGTGGCCGCCCACTGTGTAGTCCAGCCTGCGCACCGCAGGCGGAGACCAAGACCCGATACAGCGCTTGGTGTCTGCAACGGCCTCACTGGGCGACAACGCCATCATGGCGTCGCACGTAGCGAGCAGCGCTTTCTGGAGGCCGTCGACATCAAATTCCGCGTAGCTAAGCGTTCCGTCTTTCTCGGCGACCACAACGGGCTTGATCGGGCAGCTTGCCAGCCACGTTTGATAAGGCGCGACGCTTTGCCCAGGTCCAAGAATGATGACCGAGAATGGCGCTTCCAGCGGCATCGGCTCGGACATGATTGCGCGAGGAGATTGCGGGAAAAACTGGATGGCCGATGTGCCGCAGACGCGGCTGGCGATGCGCCCCAGGTGATACTCGGGGCACAGCTCGTAGACATTAGCAGGAAGAAGAGCGACGCGCCGGATCAGTTCGCTCGACAAGGCCAACCGAGGCGAGAAGCCCGCTAGAGGGGTCGTGTCTTCCGGCCGCCAATCCGGCGTGGCGACGAGGTAGTGAATCTCTGTGAGGAAGCCATCGGCCATAGCCGATCCTAGCTCGGCATGAATGTGGTCGCCAATCCGGTTCGGAGAGAGCAGAGCCGCGAGGGAATTTGGTAGTTCAATGGATCTCAGGGAGACGTGGATACCCCCAGATTGCGAGTGGAAATGGGGGACTTCCACCGGCAGTGTCCCCCGTTGAGCGGCTCGGCTCCGGGGAAGACCATGAACGACCTATCGCTTGTCTTGGAGACGGTGACGGCCAACGAACCGAAGGCGATGGCGTGGACACTTTCGGTCGCTCCCGATCAGGCCAGGTTCGCACAGATGGCTTTCGACCACTTCGCCACCTGTCTGGCGTCGGTCGATAAAGGACAGATGTTTTTTCAGGGCATCTACGTTCACGCCCGAAAGATGGCCGGGCTGTCCGTCCTGTCCGCCCTACGCCAACATCGGATCGAGAGTGGTCAGAACCTCCGACAAGTCATCGAGGCGACGTCGCTGATGGGCTACCACGCGATTCACCCCGGCACGCCCGAAGACCTAAACCAACCCGACATGTCGGCCGACGAATTCATGGCCGCCAACGAAGAGGGATTAAAGCGTGCGTTCAGATGGATCGGCACCGCCTATCCGCCCCTAAGCCGCGACCTGAAGCACAACAAGGATCACATCAACCGGCACCTCTCACACGCGACTGTGCTGGGGTCGGTGACGTGACCCCCATTTCTCATCCAGCCATAACGAGAGTCCTTTGGTGATCTGAG
>CAUPWX010000016.1:0-92226 GCA_963515305.1 uncultured Brevundimonas sp. | reverse complement strand
GAAGCCTGGGGCGGGGCCACGACGGTTGCGGGCGCAGGCGTCTCCACGGCGGGCGACGCGGCCGGCGCGGTTTCCGCAGGCGGGGGCGTCACCGGCGTGTCGGCGACCAGGGCCGAGGGTGTGGCCATCTGAGCCGGAGCCGGAGCCGTCGCAGGCCGCATGGCGAACCACACGCCGCCGATCACCAGCAGGGCGGCGACGCCCACGCCGACATAAAGCGGCCGGCGCGAACTCCGGGCGGGCTTGCGGGCGAAGCTGGGCGTGATCGGCGGGGCCGAAACCGGGGCCGGGTCCGCAGCAGGCGTCAGAACGGCCGCCGGCGCGATCGCCGCCGGGGCGCTGGCCGGTAAGGCGCGCACGGTCAGATCGGGCTCGGATGTCGTCAGAGGCGCAGGCGTCGGGTCAGCCTCAGGCAAGGGCGCGGGCGCCGGCGCCGGACGGGCGGTGGGGATCAGGGAGCCGCCCAGAATGCTGCCACGCGATGCGCTGGCTGGCGCGTGCGCCGGTGTGGACGGCGCCTGGGCCGGGCGGGCAAGGGCCGGATTGGCGGGCGCGGGTCGGGCGGGCGAAGGCGCGACGCCTGAGGCCAGGCTCTGGTCGCGCAGGTCGCGCGGCTGCTGGGGAGGGGCGGGCTTGCGCGGCGGGTCGGGGATGCGGTCCAGCGGATTGGGCGCGACCGGCACGGGCCCGACGTGGAAGGTGGTCGCGGGCATACGTCCCCATTGCACCGGCTTCCGGGCGAAGGGCTCGGGGCGGGCGAAGGGCTCGGGCGGGGTCTTGCGGTCGTCGGACATCCTGTTCCAATCGCTGGCGATCTGGCCCGTTTCGTGACGGATCAGTTCTTGAGCCGATAGCCGGTCTTGAACATCCACATGACGATGCCCAGGCAGACGGCGAAGAAGCCCAAGGTTGCCGCCACGCTGATCCCGATGGCGACATCGCCCTGGCCATAGAAGGCCCAGCGGAAGCCCGAGATCAGATAGACCACGGGGTTGAACAGGGTCACCGTGCGCCAACCCTCGGGCAGCATATCGATGGAATAGAAGGCGCCGCCCAAAAAGGTCAGGGGCGTCACGATCAGCATCGGAATCATCTGAAGCTGCTCGAACCCGTCGGCCCAGACGCCGATGATGAAGCCGAACAGGCTGAAGGTCACCGAAATCAGGATCAGGAAGGTCATCATCCAGACCGGATGCAAAATCTGCAACGGCACGAAGAAGGCCGCCGTCGCCAGGATGATCAGGCCCAGGACCGCCGACTTGGTCGCCGCCGCCCCGACATAGGCCAGCACGATCTCAAGCGAGGACACCGGCGCCGACAGGATCTCGTAGATCGTGCCCGTGAACTTGGGGAAATAGATGCCGAAGGAGGCGTTGAAGATCGACTGGGTGAACAGGCTCAGCATGATCAGCCCCGGCACGATGAAGGCGCCGTAGGGCACGCCGCCGACCTCCTGCATCCGGCTGCCGATGGCGCCGCCGAAGACGACGAAATACAGGGCCGTGGTGATGACGGGGGTGACGATGCTCTGCCAGATGGTGCGAAGCGCCCGCGCCATCTCGAAACGATAGATGGCCCAGACGCCATAGCCGTTGAAGGTCATGCGGCGGCTCCGTTGGTGTGGACCAGACTGACGAAGATGTCTTCCAGTGAGCTTTGACGGGTGTTCAGATCCTTGAAGCCGATGTTTAGGGCTTCCAGCCGGCGGATCAGCGACGGCACGCCCGTATCCTCGGCGTTGGCGTCGAAACTGTATTCCAACTCGCCGCCGTCGCTCTTCAGCATCAGGTCCCAGTCGGACAGGTCGGCGGGAATGGCGCCCAGGGGTTCGATCAGGTTCAGGGTCAGGGTCTTCTTGCCCAGCTTCTTCATCAGGGCCGTCTTTTCCTCGACCAGGATCAGCTCGCCCTTCAGGATCACCCCGATGCGGTCGGCCATCTCCTCGGCCTCTTCGATATAGTGGGTGGTCAGGATGATGGTGACGCCGCGTTCGCGCAGTTTTCTGACCATCGCCCACATATCGCGGCGAAGCTCGACGTCGACCCCGGCGGTCGGTTCGTCCAGGAACAGGATGTCGGGCTCGTGGCTCAGGGCCTTGGCGATCATCACGCGGCGCTTCATGCCGCCCGACAGGGTCATGATCTTGGCGTCGCGCTTGTCCCACAGCGACAGATCCTTGAGCACGCCTTCGATGAATCCGGGGTTCGGCGCCTTGCCGAACAGGCCCCGGCTGAAGGTGACGGTGGCCAGCACCGTCTCGAAGGCGTCGGTGGTCAGTTCCTGCGGCACCAGGCCGATCTTGGTGCGCGCAGCGCGAAAGTCGGACTGGATGTCGTGACCATCGGCCACGACCGTCCCGGTGGTGGGGGTGACGATGCCGCAGATGATGGAAATCAGTGTGGTCTTGCCCGCGCCGTTCGGGCCGAGCAGGGCGAAGATCTCACCCTTGTCTATGCTCAGGTCGATGCGTTTCAGCGCCTGAAGCCCGGACTTGTAGGTCTTGGTCAGGCCGTCGATCTCGATAACGGGCATGGGCGCTCCTGTCGCGGCCGCGCACAGGCGCAGGCCGGATGTGGCGGCAATATGGCGTGCCTTGGCGCGCACTCAAGGGGCAAGCGTCCCGCCAAGCCGTTGTTAACCCGATTGGGCCACCGTAGCCGCCTACGCGCCTTGACCGGCGCCCGTATCGACGAGAGCTTTCGTGTCGTCCCTGTCACCCGCCAATCGCGCCGCCCTGACGGCGGTGGTCGAGGCCTGTCCCGACGGGGGGCTGGCGCAGCTGGGCGGCGTCGTCGCGGCCCTGCCGGGCGACAAGGCGGCGGAACTGGCGGTGATCGTGGGCGAGGAGGCGCGCGACCGCGCCCGGCGCGCCACCGCCTTCGGTCCGCTGCTGCCCCTGTTCCATGCCCGCACCGACGGGGTTCCGGCCCTGACCTTTCCGCCGTCGGTGCTGAAGCGCGTCTGGCGTCAGGCGGTGCGGGGCGAGGAGGCGTTTCTGCCTCTGCTGGACGGGGCGGGGACCATCGACGGGGAATGGACGCTGGCCGCCGATCGGCTGTGCGCCAAGGCTGCGGCGGCACTGCGCGATCGCCCGCGCGAGGTGTGGCCCGACTTTCAGCGCCCGGCGGAGGGCGCGCCGCCTGCGACGCCGTCCGAACTGGCGGGCTGTTTCGATCTGACGCCTCTGGCGCGCACGGCCCTGCCGCGTCTGTCCGTATGGCTGGAGCGACCGGACGACAATCAGTTGGCGGGCCTGCGTCTGCTGATCCAGGACTGTCTGGCCCTGTCGCCGGACGGCGGGCGGCGGATGATCGACATTCTGTTCGCCCATGTGGCGGACGCCGAACGGATGCTGCGTGTGGTGACGCGCACCAGCCGTCTGGCCGACCGCGAGGTCACGCTGAGCCATTCGGAAATGGGCGTCTTCGTCGAACGGCTGCTGACCTCGGTCCAGGCGCGGGTTCAGGGCGTCGCCGCGTTACGTGCGTCCCTCGGGGCCGAAGCGATGCAGACCGTGGTGGACGAGGTGACCTGGTGCGCCGGCGTTCTGGCCGAGATGGACATGACCCTGCAGATCCGGCCCGATTCCAGTTGGGGCAAGACGGCGCGGATGTCGCGCGTCCAGGTGTCGGGCCAGTTGTCGGGGCTGATGAAGTCGACGGCGGCGGCGGTGCACGCGGCCTTGCCGATGAAGCGTCGAACCCTTGCGGGGCGGATGACGCGGATGTGCCCCTGGCTGGAGGCGCCGGTCGAGGGCGAGCCGATCGAGGCGGCGGCGGCCTTGCTGGCGGCGATGGCGGCCCTGCGCGGCGCGGCCGTCACCTTCGGCTGCGAGGCGGATCGGTCGGCGCTGAAGACCGAACTGACCGACTATCTGTCCACCTGGTCCAACGAGGCGCTGGACAGCGTGTCCGATGACGAGGTCCAGAACCCCGACCATGTGCTGCGGCTGGTGGGGATCGCCGCGCGCTTCCTGACGGTGATCGAGGCGCTGGAGGCCGCGCGGGCGGTGCGTCGGCGGGCGGCGACCGCCGAAACCGCCCGGCTGCCGCAATCGGATTGATCAGACTCCAGGTGGGGCGTTTGGTGTCTCGCCCGGCGTCGATGGATGGGTTAGACCCCTGATCATGATCACCTTCTGGATGATGACGGGACTGGCGGCGGCCCTGGCCGCCCTGCTGGTGCTGGCCGGCGCACGACGCGGCGCCGAACCATCCGGCGGTCCGAACGCAGTGGATCCGCAGGCTGCCGACCCGCAGGTTCAGGCCGGATCGCGCGAGATGCAGGAGCTGGACCGACTGAAGGCGCGCGGCCTGTTGGACGACGACGCCTATGCGGGCGCCCGGGCCGAGGCGGGACGCAGGCTGCTGGCCATGACGGCGGCGCCCGCGCCCGTGGCGGGCGGCGCCGACCGGCTGTGGGTTCTGGGCGCGGTCGCGGCGACGGTGGTTTCGACGCTGGGCCTGTATCTGGTCACGGGGTCGCCCGGCCTGCCCGATCAGGCCTATGAGCGCCGCGTGGACGGCTGGGCGTCGAATCTGGACGGGTTGGAGCCGGCGCAGCTGGCGGCGGTGACCGCCCGGGTCGCGCGCGAACGACCGCAAGACCGCCAGGCCCTGGCCATGCTGGGCGCCGCGCGGTTCGCCGCCGAAGACCCCCTGGGCGCCGCGTCCGCCTTTCGTCGGCTGATCGCCCTGGATCCCAGGGACGCCCAGGCCTGGGCGCGCTTGGGCGAAAGCCTGGTCGTGGCCAACGACAACCAGATCGGCGGGGACGCCGAGGCCGCGTTCCGACAGGCCCTGACCCTGGATCCCGATCAGCTTGGCGCGCGGTTCTTCCTGGGCGAGGCGGCGCTTCGTCGTGGCGATCGGGCGGCGGCGCGCGACCTGTGGGCGCCCTTGATCGCGGCGCTGGACCCGGCCGATCCGCGCCGTAAGGATCTGGCGCGCCGTCTGCCCGAGGCCGCGCCGGCCGGGCGGCCGCAATGACGCATTGGTGGCGCGCGCAGGCGAGGCTATACGCCGTCGAACCGCAGAGGTCCGTCGCATGAGCTGGCTGCCCAAATCGCCCAAGGCGCGCCGTCGCCTGTGGGTCGTCGCCGCCGTGGCGCCGATCCTGGCGCTGGCCGTCGGCCTGTCGCTGTGGGCCATGCAGGACAGCGTGACCTTCTTCTATTCCCCCTCCGAAGCCACGGCGGACAAGGCGCCCGAGGGACGCAACATCCGGCTGGGCGGCCTGGTCGAGGTCGGCAGCGTGCGGAAATCCGGCGACGGGGTGGTGGCGTTTTCCGTCACTGACAACGTCGGCGTGACGCGCGTCGTCTATCATGGCGACCTGCCCGACCTGTTCCGCGAGGGGCAGGGGATCGTGGCGCAGGGGGCGTTCGGCCCGGACCGCACCTTCCACGCCAGCCAAGTCCTGGCCAAGCACGACGAGAACTATATGCCCCGCGAGGTCGCCGACCGGCTGAAGGCCAAGGGCGAGTGGCGGCCGGACGACGCCCCGCCGCCGGCGGCGAAGACCGTCCCCCTATGATCGCGGAACTGGGCGCCTTCGCCCTGGCGCTGGCCCTGACGCTGTCGGTTCTGCAGACAGGCCTGTCGGCGGCCGGGCGCGTGCATCGCAGCCCGGTGCTGGCCGGGGCGGCGCAAGGCGCGGCCCTGGCGGCGGCGGCGGCGGTCGCCCTCAGTTTCACCGCGCTGATCTATGCCTTTGTCGTGTCCGACTTTTCGGTGTCGAACGTGGCGGCCAACAGCCACACCGACAAGCCGATGCTGTACAAGGTCGCCGGCGCCTGGGGCAGTCACGAAGGCTCGCTTCTGCTGTGGTGCCTTGTGCTGACCGTGTTCGGCGGCGCCTTGGCGCGGGCGCGTGGCCTGCCGTTCGGGCTGAAGGCGTCGGCCGTGGCGGTGCAGGGCGCGCTGGGATCGCTGTTTCTGGCCTTCGCCGTCTTCACCTCCAGCCCGTTCACGCGGCTGGACCCTGCGCCGTTCCAGGGCGCGTCGCTGAACCCCCTGCTGCAGGACCCGGCGTTGGCCGTGCACCCGCCGCTGCTCTACGCCGGCTATGTCGGGTTTTCGGTCTGTTTCTCCCTGGCGGTCGCGGCCCTGATCGAGGGGCGGGCGCAGACAGCCTTCTGGCCCGCCTGGGGGCGCTGGGTCCGGCCTTGGGCCCTGGCCAGCTGGGCCTTTCTGACGGTCGGCATCACCCTGGGGTCGTTCTGGGCCTATTACGAGCTGGGCTGGGGCGGCTGGTGGTTCTGGGATCCGGTCGAGAACGCGTCCTTCATGCCGTGGCTGGCGGGCGCGGCCCTGTTGCACAGCGCGGTTGTGACCGAGCGACGCGGGGCGCTGGCGGGATGGACGGTCTTCCTGGCCCTGTTGGCCTTCACCTTCTCCATGCTGGGGGCGTTTTTGGTGCGCTCGGGCGTGCTGACCAGCGTGCACGCCTTCGCCGTCGATCCCCAGCGCGGGATGATGCTGCTGGCCATTCTGGGCGTGACGGCCGGCGCAGCCTTCGCCCTGTTCGCCTGGCGCGCGCCGCAGTTGAAGGGCGGCGGCCTGTTCGCCCCAATCAGCCGCGAGGGCGCGCTGGTGCTGAACAATCTGTTCCTGACGGCGGCGGCGGCGACGGTGCTGCTGGGCACCCTCTATCCGCTGATCCTGGAGGCCGCGTCCGGCGCGACCATTTCGGTCGGCCCACCCTATTTCGCCGCCACCTTCACGCCGTTGATGATGGTCGCCTTCCTGATCCTGCCGGCCGGGCCGCTGCTGGCCTGGAAGCGCGGCGATCTGGCCGGGGCGATGCAGCGGCTGGCCGTCGCGGCCGGGATCGCCATTCTGTCGGCCTTGGCCGCCTACGCCCTGTGGGAACCGAAAAAGGCCCTGGCCGCCCTGGGCGTCGGGGTCGGCGTCTGGCTGATCGCCGGATCCCTGGCCGAGGTCGCCGAGCGCGTTCGCCTGTTCCGCGCCGCCGCCGCCGAAAGCTGGCGCCGGGCCAGGGCGCTGCCTCTGGGCGCCTGGGGCATGACCCTGGCGCACCTGGGGCTGGGGGTCTTCATCCTGGGGGCGGTCGTCGAGACGGGCTTCAAGGCCGAGGCCGCCCGCGCGCTGTCCTTGGGCCAAAGCGTGTCGGCCGGGCCGTGGACCGTCACTCTGGACGACGTTCGGGTGGTCGAGGGGCCGAACTATCTGGCCGAACAGGGCCGATTGACGGTGCGACCGACCGAAGATCGGGGGCGGGCCAGCACGATCACGGCCGAGCGCCGCTTCTTCCCCGCCGGCGGCCAGACGACGACCGAGGTCGGGCTGGATTTCCGGGGAATGGACGATGTCTATGTGACCTTGGGCGAAAGGGCTGGCAGTCCCGAACGTCCGGCCTGGGTTGTGCGTCTGTACTGGAACCCCTGGGCGCGGCTGATCTTCCTGGGGCCGATGATCATGGCCCTGGGCGGGGTGTTGTCGCTGCTGGACCGCCGCCTGCGGGTCGGCGTGGGCCAGAGACGCCGCAAGACCGCATGAGACGCCTGGCGACCCTGATGGCCGCGCCGATCCTGGCGCTGATGCTGACGGCGGCGGAACCGCCCGCCCCGCCCGACCGGCCGCTGAGCGACGCCGCGCAGGAGGCGCGCGCCCAGGCCCTGTTCAAGGATGTGCGCTGCGTCGTCTGTCAGCACGAGGCCATCGCCGACAGCCCGGCGGGCGTGGCGGGCGATATGCGCCGCCTGATCCGCGAGGAGATCGCAGGCGGCGCCACCGACCAGGCGGTGCGCGATGATCTGGTGCGGCGGTTCGGCGACTATGTGCTGTTCACCCCGCCGGTTCGGGCGGGGACGTGGCTCCTGTGGTTCGGGCCGTTCGCCCTGGTCCTGCTGGCCGGGGGCGTGCTGGCGATGCGGGCGCGGCGCCATCCGGCCCAGGCCGTCGCGCCCCTGTCGCCCGACGAGGAGCGGCGGCTGGACGAAGTTCTGCGAAATGAGAAGCTTCGCCGCGATCCTGACGCAACCTCGCCTCACGACGGGCGCTAGTCAGGACCAACCATCGAACGTCGGCATTGGCGCCAACGCCTTCCGGCCTATATCAATCGCGAAACCGACGCCCGCATGGCGTCGGACAGAGGATCGCAAGGACCACGATGCTGAAGCGCAAGGAGTTCATTCTGGGGGCCGCGGCCGGCCTGACCCTGGCGGCGGCGGCGACCGCCGGCGGCGTGATCAACTGGCCCGGTGCCCATGCCGAGCCGCAGGCGGTGAACCGGATCACCCCGCTGCCGGCCAACGGCGACAGCTTCACCCCGCCGCCCGGCGCGCCCAACAGCTTTGCGACCATCTTCGACCAGGTTTCGCCCGCCGTCGTGCAGATCGACGTGACGGTCAAGGTCGACCAGCCCCAAGGCGGGGCCTTCACCATTCCCGGCCTGCCGTTCCAGTTCGTGCCCCCGCAAGGGCGCGGCGGTCAGAACAATGACGAGCCGCAGACGACCCAGGGCGCAGGCTCGGGCTTCTTCATCTCGCAGGACGGCTTCATCGTCACCAACAACCACGTCGTCGCCGACGCCACCGAGATCAAGGTCAAGATGTCGGACGGCCGCGAACTGCCGGCCCGCCTGATCGGCCGCGATCCGGGTACGGATCTGGCGGTGATCAAGGTCGAGGGCAGCGACTTCAAATACGTCAGCTTCGAGGAGACGGCCCAGCCCCGCGTCGGCGACTGGGTCATCGCCATCGGCAACCCGTTCGGCCTGGGCGGCACGGCGACGGCGGGCATCGTCTCGGCCAAGGCGCGCGACATCGATCCGTCGGGCTATAACGACTACATCCAGATCGATGCCGCCATCAACCGGGGCAACTCGGGCGGTCCGACCTTCGACATCCACGGCCGCGTCATCGGCGTGAACTCGGCCATCTATTCGCCCACCGGCGGATCGGTCGGTATCGGCTTCGCCATCCCGGCGGAGACGGCCAAGGCGATCACCGAACGCCTGATGCGCGGCGAATCGATTGAGCGGGGCTATCTGGGCGTCCAGATCGGCAACCTGACTGACGAATATAAGGAAAGCCTCGGCCTGCCCGCCGCAACGAAGGGCGCCTATGTGGTGGAAGTGACGCCCGATGCTCCGGCTGCACGCGCGGGTCTTCAACCCGGCGACGTGGTTGTGAACCTGAACGGTCGCGCGATTGAAGGTTCAAGCGAACTGACCCGCGCCGTCGGATCGGCCAAGCCTGGTGATACCCTGCGGCTTGAGTTGTTGCGCGAAGGGCGCCGCCAGACGGTCAACGTTCGCGCGGGCACGCGCCCTGCAAATCTGGAAACCGCCGGTGCCGAAGACAGCGAAGGTTCGGGCGCGCCTGCTAACCCGGGGGCCGCAACGGGTGAAGTCGTCGAGGGATTGACCGTCACGCCGATCAATGGATCGCTGCGTAGTCGTTTCGATATCCCTGACGGCGTCCAGGGGTTGGTCGTAACCAACGTTAGCCAACAGTCGCGTGCGGGGCGTCTCGGCTTCCAGCCCGGGATGGTGATTATCCAGGCTAACGGACGCAGCGTCGGATCGACTGCAGATCTGAAAGGGGCTGTCGAGGCGGTGAAGAGCGCAGGGCGTCCTGGCGTCCTACTGCTCGTGCGGACGCCGCGCGGCAACAGTCCGATCGTACTTCCCTTGCAGGATAAGAACTGATCTTCATTCTGACCAAGCCTTAACTCGTCAATCGCCGCCGATGCGCTAACATCGGCGGCGATTTTGATTCCGGGAGGGGTTTCGATGCGGATTCTGGTGGTCGAGGACGACGCCGAGGCGGCGACCGCCATGGTGCGGGGCCTGTCCGAAGCCGGGCATGAGGTGACCCACGCGGTGGACGGCGCCTTCGGCCTGCTGGAGTCGCAAAAGGGCGGCTACGACGTCTATGTGGTGGACCGGATGATGCCCCGCCTGGACGGCGTGGGCATGGTCGAGACGGTGCGCAAGGGCGGCGATCAGACGCCGGTCCTGTTCCTGTCGGCCTTGGGCGAGGTCGAGGATCGGGTCACGGGCCTGAAGGCCGGCGCCGACGACTATCTGGTCAAGCCCTACGCCTTCGCCGAACTGATCGCGCGCGTCGAGGCCCTGGCCCGTCGTCGCGAGACGGGCGGGGTGCAGACGGTGCTCAAGGTCGGCGATCTGGAAATGAACCTGATCGGCCGCACCGTGCATCGCGGAACGACCGAGATCGACCTGCAGCCGCGCGAGTTCCAGCTGCTGGAGTTCCTGATGCGCCACGCCGGCCAGTCGGTGACCCGCACCATGCTGCTGGAGAAGGTGTGGGAATATCATTTCGACCCCCAGACCAACGTCATCGACGTCCACATCAGCCGCCTGCGCTCCAAGATCGACAAGGGGTTCGACAAGGCCATGCTCCAGACCGTGCGTGGCGCGGGGTATCGATTGGAGGCGTGAGCGGGGAAGGGTGAAAAGTGCTAGTGAGCGAGGGGTGAGCGGAAAATCTGAATGCGACGACGCTTCGGCTCACCTCTTGCTCACTAGCACTTTTCACTGAACCCGAGCCGCCGCCCGCCAGCCCATCATTCCATGCGCCTTCCCTCCCTTCTTCGCCGCACGCCGTTTCGGCTGACGCTGCTGTTTCTGGCGCTGTTCGTGGCGGCGGCGGGGGCGATCCTGGCCTATGTCTATTTCGCCTCGGCGTCGGAGGCTCAAGGGCGGGCGAGAGCCGATGTGGAAGGCGAACTGGGCGCCCTGACCGCTATTCACCGCACGCGCGGCCTGGACGCCCTGAACCAGGCCTTGGTCGAACGCACCATCCGGGGCGGGCCGTATCTCTATCTGCTGACCGGGCCGGACGGGAAGATCGTCACCGGCAATCTGTCGGTCATGCCCTTCGATTTGAAGGAGACGCCCCAGGCCGGTCGCGGCGAATGGAGCACCTTTCGCCTGACCAGCACCGACGCCGATGGGCGGGTGCAGAACCGACGCTCCATCGGCGTGATCCTGCCTCTGGTCGGGGGCGACACCCTGTTCGTGGGCGAGGACATCGGCGGGATCGAAGATTATCTGGCGCGCCTGACGCAGGCGCTGTGGGGCGCCATGGCCCTGGTCATGCTGCTGGGACTGGCGGGCGGGCTCTACATCAGCCGGCGGGTCGAGCAGTCGATGGCCGGGCTGAACCAGGTCGTGCAGGCGGTTCAGGAAGGCGATCTGAAGGTGCGCGCGCCGGTGCGCCATTCCGGCGACGAACTGGACGAGCTGGGCCAGGGGCTGAACACCATGCTGGATCGGCTGGAGGCCTCCATGTCGTCCATCCGCCACGCCGGGGACGCCATCGCCCACGACCTGCGCTCGCCCCTGACGCGGATGCGGGCCAAGCTGGAGGTGGCCCTGATCGACGCCGAGGCGGGCAAGATCGACGGCGTCGACGCCCTGGGCATCGCCCTAGACGAGGCGGACCATCTGCTGAAGACCTTCAACACCGTCCTGGCCATCGCGCGCCTTCAGGCGGGCGGCGCGCCGGATCCCAAGGTGATGGACGCCGCCGACCTGGCCGCCGACATGGCCGAGCTTTACGAACCGGCCGCCGAGGACAAGGCCATCGACTTTTCCGCCGAGATCGAAAAGGGGCTGATGATCGAGGGCAACCAGCCCTTCCTGGCCCAGGCCCTGGCCAATCTGATCGACAACGCCATCAAATACACGCCGGCCGGGGGGGCGGTGAAACTGCGCGCGCGCAGGCGGTCGTCGGGCGAGATCGAATATTCGGTCACCGACACTGGGCCAGGCGTGCCGGAGGTCGACCGGGAACGGGTGGTCCAACGGTTCGTGCGCCTGGACAACAGCCGCACCGAGCCGGGTTCGGGCCTGGGTCTGTCGCTGGTCACCGCCGTCGCCGAGGCCCACGGCGGCCGGGTGGTGCTGGACGAAGGGCCGGGCGCCTATGGCGATTTCGGACCGGGCCTGCGGGTGGCCCTGGTGCTGCCTGCGGCTTCGGCCACCCCGTAAATCCGCTCATCACGGCGAAAGCGGGGACCCGGTTCTTTGGGCGTGCAGACTTGTGGCCCGTGTCGGGATCGTGGTCCAACGGCCCTGCCGAGCGACAGCACTGGTCCCCGCTTTCGCAGGGGATGAGCGGAAGATTTGAATGCCTGATCTCAAGTCAAAACCCCTGTTCCAATCCCTCGCCCCCGCCGGGCCGGTCGCCAGCCCCGCCGCCGCCGAACGTCTGCATGAGACGCTGGTCGAGGCGGCCGATGCGGATGGATGGCGCGAAACCCTGGAGGCCGCCTGGCCCGCCCTGGCCCCCGTCGCCGGCGCCTCGCCCTATCTGGCCGGACTGATGCGGCGGCGTCCGGCCCATCTGCGCCGCCTGCTGGAGATGGACCCCGCCGAAGGCCTGGCCCGCATCCTGCGCGACACCGACACACTGGACGCCGAACCCGACGCCGTTCGCGCGCCTCTGCGGGTGCTGAAGGCCGATCTGCATCTGCTGACGGCGCTGGCCGATCTGGGCGGCGTCTGGGATCTGGATCAGGTCACCGACGCCCTGTCGAAGTTCGCTGACGCCGCCTGTCGCGCCGCCCTGCGCGCCGTCGCCGCCGAACAAAGGGCGCGAGGCCGACTGATCTCGCCCCCCGGCGACCCGCGCGGCCCGATCCCCGGCCTGTTCGGTCTGGCGATGGGCAAACACGGCGCTAACGAGCTGAACTATTCCTCCGACATCGACATCTCGCTTTTCTTCGAGCCGCGCCTAATGGTCCTGGCCCTGCGCGAGGGCGAAGAGATGCAGGAGTTCGCCAATCGCGTCGGCAAGGGGATCGCCACCCTGCTGACCGAGCGGACGGCCGACGGCTATGTCTTCCGCGTCGACCTGCGGCTGCGGCCCGACCCGTCCTCGACCCCGCCGGTGGTCGCAGGGCCAATGGCCCTGGCCTATTACGAAAGCGTGGGACAGAACTGGGAACGGGCGGCCTTCATCAAGGCGCGGCCGGTGTTGGGCGATCTGCGGGCCGGCGGTCGGTTCATCAAGGCGCTGAGGCCCTTCATCTGGCGCCGCAGCCTGGATTATGCGGCCGTGCTGGATATCCAGGCGATCAAGCGCCAAATCCATGTGCACAAGACAGGCGAGGGGCTGTACGCGGCCGGGGCCAATCTGAAGCTGGGGCGCGGCGGCATCCGCGAGATCGAATTCTATGCCCAGACCCAGCAGCTGATCTTGGGCGGGCGCGATCCCGAACTGCGGCGGCAACGTACGCTGGAGGCGCTGAAGGCCCTGGCCGACGCCGATCACATTCCCCACTCCGTCGCCGAGGAACTGTCGGCCGCCTATGTCGAACTGCGCGGGCTGGAGCATCGGGTCCAGATGCTGGACGACGAACAGACCCACCGCCTGCCCGAAGACGCCGAACGGCGCGCCGCCGTCGCCGCCCTGGCCGGCCAAGCGGATCTGGCGGTCTTCGACGCCCATGTCGAGGCGTTGCTGGCGCGGGTCAACGCCCGCTATGGCGAACTGTTCGAGGGCGGCGAAGAGCTGGACTCGACCTATGGCAGCCTGGTCTTCACCGGGGTCGAGAACGATCCCGAAACCCTGGAGACCCTGCGCCGCATGGGGTTTTCCGAGGCCCCGTCCGTCGCCACCGCCATCCGCAGCTGGCACCACGGCCGCATTCCTGCGACGCGCACCGCGCGGGGGCGCGAACTGTTCACCCGCCTGGCCCCGCGCCTGCTGGAAGCCCTGGCCCGCAGCGGCGCGCCCGACGAGGCGTTTCGGCGTTTCGCCGTCTTCTTCTCGGGCCTGGCGGCGGGGGTTCAGGTCCAGGCCCTGTTTCTGAACCAGCCCAAACTGTTCGAGATGGTGGTGGGGGTCATGGCCTTTGCGCCGCGCCTGGCGCGCACCCTGGGCCGTCAGCCGGCCGCGCTGGACGGGGTGCTGGACGCGCGTTTCCTGGTGGACCTGTCCGACGACACCGGCCTGACCGAACAGATCCAGCGCGAGGCCGGCGAGAGCGAGGATTTCGAGGGCGCCATGAACGCCGTGCGCCGCCTGCACCGCGAACAGATGTTCCGCATCGGCATCCACGCCCTGACGGGGCGCGCGGGCGCAGAGGCGGCGGGCCGGGCCTATGCCGCCCTGGCGGACGCGGCCATGCGGACCCTGTCGCCGGCCGCCTTGACCGAGACGGTGCGGCTGGGTGGCGATTTTCCCGGCGCGGTCGCCGTCATCGCCCTGGGCAAGGCCGGGTCGCGCGAGATGACCGCCGGGTCCGATCTGGATCTGATGACCGTCTATGAGGCGCCGGCCGAGACAGTATCGGCGATCAAGGGCTGGACCGCCGACGTCTTCTACGCCCGCTTTACCCAGCGGCTGATCGCGGCCCTGTCGGCGCACACGGCCGAGGGCGGGCTTTACGAGGTCGATATGCGACTGCGCCCCACGGGGTCCAAGGGGCCGGTGTCGGTGCGCCTGTCGGCTTTCGACGCCTATTACGCCAGGGAGGCCGAGACGTGGGAGTTCATGGTCCTGACCCGCGCGCGGGTGGTCTGGGGCAGCGATCCGGCCTTCGCCAGAAAGGCGGCGGCGGCGATCGAGACGGCGCTTAGGCGTCCGCGACCCGGGGTGGACGTCGCGGCCGACGTCCGCAAGATGCGCGCCCTGATGGACCGCGAACGGCGTCCCCACGGCTTCTGGGATTTGAAACTGTCGCCGGGCGGGCAGGTGGACGCCGAGTTCGCGGCCCAGTACCGCCAGCTTCAGGCCGCCGCCATCGGTGAACCGCTGACCCTGTCGACGATGGAGGCGTTGCACGACGACCCGGTTCTGGCCGAGGCCTGGCGGGTGCAGCAGCGACTGGCCCATCTGCTGGCCGCCGCCTTCGAGGGACGGGTCGATCCCGAGGGCGAGCCGTCGGTGTTTCAGTTGCGGCTGGCCGAGGCGGCCGGCGCACCCGATTTCGAAACCCTGAAGACGGAGCTAGCGGACTTAAGGGCGCGCGCCCGCAAGGCGTTCGAACGGGCAGTCCCAGTCGGCCGCGACGGAGAATCGCCCTGACCGCGTTCAATCTCCTGACAGGGCAATGTCATGGGGCGCGAAAAGCGCCCGAGGAGATTATCGAGATGAGAAAGACCTTTCTGACCGGCCTCAGCGCCATCGCCTTGGCCGCTGCGGCCGGAGCGGCGACGGCCCAGACGCCGGCACAGACGCCGGCACAGGCCCCCGCTCAGACTGCGGGCCAGCACGCGGCGCCGAACCCGCGCGGCGGCATGAACCGCCAGATCACCCGCGCCCAGTTCGTTGATGCGCGTGTCGCCCGGCTGACCGCGCTGGACGCCAACCGCGACGGCTCCATCAGCGTCGAGGAACGTCAGGCGGCGATGCAGGCCAAGCGGGCCGAGCGCGCCAACGACCGTTTCGCCAAGCTGGACGCCAATGGCGACGGCTCCATCAGCCGCGCCGAGTTCGACGCCGGTCTGCAAGCTCGCCCGGATCGCGGGCCGCGTCCTGAGCGCGCCGGCCGCCACCCCGGCCGCGACGGTGCGCGCCACGCCATGCGCGGCCCCGGTCGCGAGGGCCGCGAACGGGGGCCGGTGGTGATCGCCGATGTCGCCGCCAAGCTGGGCGAGCGGTTCGACAAAATGGACGCCAACCGTGACGGCGTGATCTCGGCCGACGAACGTCGCGCCGCCATGACGGCCCACCGGGCCGAACGTCAGGAGCAGCGTCAGGAACGCCGCGCCCAACGTCAGGCGCAACAACCGGCTTCCCCGGCTCCGGCTTCGGAGTAAGAACGGTGTCGGGGTCGGCCGTCATGGACGAATCGGTCCCTTTCGTCCGCAGCGAAAGAGGCAGGTTTGGTCGCGATCGCCGACCCCGACGAGGATCTGGTGCGCCGTGTGGGTCAGGGCGACCCGGCGGCGACGCAGACGCTCGTCGCGCGCAAGCTGCCGCGCATCCTGGCCCTGGCGCAGCGGATGCTGGGCGACGCGGTCGAGGCCGAGGACGTGGCCCAGGAAACCCTGCTGCGGGCCTGGAAACAGGCCCCCAGATGGACGCCCGGCAAGGCGCGGTTCGACACCTGGCTGCACCGGGTGGCGCTGAACCTTTGTTACGATCGGCTGCGGCGTCGGCGGGAAATTCCCACCGAAACGCCGCCCGACCGGCCCGACGAAGGACCGGCGCCGGATCGGGGACTACTGGCGGCCGAAACCGGGGCGCGAGTCACGTCGGCGCTGAAACGCCTGCCGGATCGTCAGCGCGAGGCTATCGTCCTGTGTCACTATCAGGAGATGACCAATATCGAGGCGGCGGCCCTGATGGAGATCAGCGTCGAGGCGCTGGAAAGTTTGTTGTCGCGCGGTCGTCGCGCATTGCGTCAGGCGCTTTCGGACCTGGTTCCGGGCGCGGCTAAAGGAGACGGACGATGAAGGCGGAACGGTTGCAGGCTTTGGCGGACGCCTATGGGGCGGACCTGCGTCGGTGGCCCGTGTCCGAACGCGCCTTCGCCGAAAGCCTGATCGCGGGCGATCCCTCGCTGCGGACCGTGCTGGACGATGCGGCGGGGCTGGACGTCCTCCTGGCCGCCGCCCCTGCGGTCGTCCCGTCCGCCGACCTGACGGCGCGCATCCTGGCCGCCGCGCCGCGCCGCAAGGCGCGTGGTCGGCTGGGCCAGGCGATCTGGTTCCTGGGGGCGGGCTGGGCGGCGGCGGCCTGCGCCGGCGTGGTCGCCGGCGTCGGTCTGACCACCCACCTGACCGCCGACGCGCGGGCCGACGCCGTGCTCTATCAGTCGTCGCTGAGCGGCGTGGACGACACCGAGGTTCTGGGATGACGAGGCGAACCCTCAAGATCGCTCTGGCCGTCTCGGTGGCCCTGAACCTGTTCGCCGTGGCGGGGGGCGTCGCCTATGGCGTCAGCCGCGACCGGATCGAACGCCGGATCGAGGATCAGCGACGGCCGGGCCGCGAAGGGCCGCTGGCCGACGTTCTGGGCGATCTGGATCCCGCGGTCCGCCAGCGGGTGCGCGCGACCTTGCGCCAATCCGCACTCGTCGCGCGTCCCGATTTCGAGGCGGCGCGGGCCGCTCGACGCGAGGCCATAGAGGCCGCCGGCCAGCCGACGATGGATGTGGGGCAGGTCGAAGCCTTGCTGAGCCAATCCCGTGCCGCCGAACTGCGCGGTCGGTCGCGCCTGGAAACAGACGCCATCGCCCTGTTGGGCACGCTGAACCCGCAAGAGCGCAAGGCGCTGACGCCGTTGCTGCAGCGCAAGGCCAACGCGCGGCGGGCGGCCCGACACGACGACCGGCCCGGCTCGTCGGAAAATCGTCCGTCCCCGGACGACCGGCCGGCGCGCTAAGGCGATCGCGCCTTAGCCCCTGGAAGCGCGGAAGGCCGCGACGGCGTCGACGGCCGCGCGGACCGAGGTTTCGATGGCGGCCCAATCGCCGGCCTTGACCGCCGCATCCGTCACCAGCTTGGAGCCCATGCCCGCCGCCACGATGCCGGCGCCGAACCATTTGGCGATGGAGGCCTCGTCGGGGTCCACGCCGCCGGTCGGCATGATCTTGACCCACGGCATCGGTCCCTTGACCGCCTTGACGAAGTCCGGGCCGCCCACGGACGAACCCGGGAACAGTTTGACGATGTCGCAGCCCAGTTCGTGCGCCTCGCCGATGTCGGTCACCGAACCACAGCCGGGGAAATAGGCGACCATGCGCCGGTTGCAGACCTTGGCCACATCGGGGACCAGGCAGGGGCTGACCACGAAGCGGGCCCCCCGGTTCAGATAAAGCGCCGCCGTGCCGCTATCGACCACCGAGCCGATGCCCAGAACCACGTTCGGGTCGGTCCTGATCAGTTCGCGATTGATCTCGCCGAACAGGTCGCAGGCGAAGTCCCCGCGATTGGTGAATTCGACCACCGGGGCCCCGCCGCGCGCGCAGGCGCGGATCACATGCAGGCTGACCTCGGGATCGGGATGATAGAAGACCGGACAGACGCCCTGGGTCTCCAGCGCCTGAAGCACGCTGACGCGATCATGGGCCATGGGTCTGTCTCCTGTGGTCCCGATGCGACGGGATCGTGTGGGTCGCGTGGCCGCCAGACGGCCTCTCAGTTTCCTGCTTATCCCAGCCCGCCCTCTATGCCAAAGCGCCCGAAGCCGGCTTGGCCGTTCCGGGACGGAACATATTGTTTCATCCGCCGCCAGGGCGGGTCGTCTTGATCGACATCAAGGCGCGGCGTCGGCGGATGGCCCAGGGTCGGGCCAAAGGAGAAGTCAATGACCCTGCTTGATCGAGAACGGCTCGTCACCCGCACAGGCGTGCGTCTTGAGGTGCGCGCGGCGCGCCCGGAGGACGAGCGCGCCTTGGCGGCCTTTTTCGCCAAGGTGACGCCGGAGGATATGCGGTTCCGCTTTCTCTCCACCTTGGGGACGCCCGGTCACGATCAGTTGCTGGCCCTGATCGAGACGCCGTCGGCGGACGGCGAGAGCCTGATCGCCTGGGGCGAGGACGGGGCGGTAGCGGCGACCGCCGTGCTGGCTGGCGACGAGACAGGCGAACGCGCGGAGGCGGCGATATTGCTGCGCGGCGATCTGAAAGGGCAGGGATCGGCTGGACCCTGTTGGAGCGGCTGGTCGCCGAGGCGCGGACGCGGGGTTATGCGGTGATCGAATCCCTCGAGGACCGCGCCAACCACGCCGCCATCCAGGTCGAGAACGACATGGGCTTCCAGATCGCGCCGGTCGAGGACGAGCCGGGGCTGGTGTGGCTGAGCAAGCGGTTGCGTTGATCGGCGCCTTTGCGCGTTTCGGCGGCGGTCCCCATCGGCTAGAAGGCCTGAGCATCTGCTAGCAAAGGGCCGCCGCCATGATGACCGCCATCTTCGTCTTCATCAAATGCGAGCTGGGCTTCGCCAACGACGTGGCGGCCGACATCGTCGACAATGTGGAGAACGTGTCCGAGGTCTATTCCACCTCGGGCCAGCACGACCTTCTGGCCAAGTTCAACCTGCCGCGCGAGGCCGACATCGGCACCTTCGTGACCAGACAGGTGCAGACGCGCCCGCACGTGCGCGACACCTTCACCGTCATCACCTTCTCGCCCTTCCTGCCGTCCAAGGGTTGAGCGCATCCCGTCGCAGCAGGTGACGCTGGCCCGCGCGGCGGCTAAACCGACGGCATAGGGAGACATGACATGACGCGATCCAACGCGCCCCAATATCTGACCGGCTTCGGCAATCATTTCGCCACCGAGGCGGCGCCCGGCGCCCTGCCGGTGGGTCGCAACTCGCCGCAGAAGACTCCGATGGGCCTGTATGCCGAACAGCTGTCGGGCACGGCCTTCACCGCCCCGCGCGCCGAGAACCGCAGAAGCTGGCTCTATCGGCTGCGCCCTTCGGCCCAGCACGGTCCCTATGTCGCCTTCGACCAGGGGCGGGTGCGGTCCGGCCCGTTCGACGAGACGCCGCCGAACCCCAACCGGATGCGTTGGGATCCCTTGCCCATCCCCGAGACCCCGACCGACTGGGTCGAGGGTCTGGTCACCTATGGCGGCAACGGCGAGCCGGACGCCGGGGCGGGGGCTGGCGTGCACCTGTATGTCGCCAACCGTTCGATGACCGACCGGGTCTTCTACGACGCCGATGGCGAGCTGCTGGTCGTGCCGCAACAGGGGGCGCACCGGTTCGTCACCGAGATGGGGGTGATCGAGGCTGAACCCGGCCATGTCGTGCTGATCCCGCGCGGGGTGCGGTTCCGCGTCGAGGCGGACGGGCCGATCCGGGGCTATGTCTGCGAAAACTACGGCTCGCCGTTCCGTTTGCCGGATCTGGGCCCCATCGGGGCGAACGGCCTGGCCAATCCGCGCGACTTCGAGACGCCGGTCGCGGCCTTCGAAGACGTGGATCGCCCGACCCAGTGCGTCCAGAAATACGGTGGCCGCCTGTGGGCCACGACCTTCGACCATAGCCCGTTGGATGTCGTCGCGTGGCACGGCAATCTGGCGCCCTGCCGCTATGACACGGCGCGGTTCAACACGATCAACACCGTCAGCTTCGACCACCCCGATCCGTCGATCTTCACCGTCCTGACCAGCCCGTCCGAGACGCCGGGCACGGCCAATATCGACTTCGTCATCTTCCCGCCGCGCTGGATGGTGGCCGAGGATACCTTCCGCCCGCCGTGGTTCCACAGGAACGTCATGAGCGAGTTCATGGGACTGGTGACCGGCGCCTATGACGCCAAGGCCGGCGGGTTCGCGCCGGGCGGGGCGTCGCTGCACAACCGCATGAGCGGCCACGGGCCGGATCAGGCCAGTTACGAGGGCGCGATCAAGGCCGATCTGAAGCCGCACAAGATCGAAAACACCCTGGCCTTCATGTTCGAGACGCGCGCGCCGATCCGCGTCACGAAATGGGCGTCGGAATCGCCCCAGATGCAGCTCGACTACGACGACGTCTGGTCAGGCTTCACCAAAGGACAGGTTTCATGATCCGCGCTTCTCTCATCGCCGCCGCCGCCCTGCTGGCCGCCGCCTGCACGCCTCAGACCACGACGGGCGCAGGCTCGGACGCGCCGATGCAAAGCGCCGAGGCCTCGGCCTGCGCCACGCGCGGCGGGACGATGAAACAGGTGGGGCGGATGCAGTCTTGGCAATGCGTGATCACCTACGCAGACGCCGGCAAACGCTGCACGGACGGCGATCAGTGCCAGGGCGACTGCCGTATCGAGGGCAACACCGGCGTCGCTGCGGGAGCCGAGACCGCCGGCGTCTGTCAGGCGACCAGCGACCGTTTCGGTTGCCATGCGACGGTTCAGGGCGGCAAGGCCGGCCCGACCCTGTGCATCGACTGACCCGCGCCGCCTGATCCCCAGACACGAAAAGGCCCCCGTCGCGAACGACGGGGGCCGATCCATCCGTGCCCGGATTTAGTGGGTCGACGGCGTGTTCGAGGTGGTCATGCCGCCGTCGGCGTTGCCGCCGCGCTGCTCGATCTGGTCGGCCTTGTGGTCGGCGTTCTTCTCGACCTGATCGGCTTGGGCGTTCAGAGCGTCGGCCTGAGCCTGGGTCGGAGCGGTGGCGGCCTGAGATTCCAGCTGGTCGGCGCGGGCTTCACCCGTCGCTTCGACCGCATCGGCCTGCTTTTCGGCGGCCTTGTCCGTGGCGCTTTCACCGCAGGCGGCGACGCCGGCCAGCATGAATACCGAAGCGGCGGCGATGGCGAACTTCTTCATTTTCGTTTCCTCTCCTTGATGGAGATCAGGAAACGCCACGGCGGCGGTTCGGTTCACGCCGCCGTGAGAATTCCGTGATCGTCAGCCCTCGGACTCGGCGAAGGCGACCCGCGCCGACCCCAGCAGGGCGGCGTGTTTGTGCATGATCACCTTGGTCGGAATCTCGGACATATAGTCCTTGAACCGACCCTTGCGCTCGAACCGCTGCCGGAAGGGGCTGGCCTTGATGAAGGGCAGGATGCGCGGGACGATGCCGCCGGCGATATAGACGCCGCCGCGCGCGCCGGTGGTCAGGGCGATGTCGCCGGCCACGGCGCCCAGGATGGCGCAGAACCGGGCCAGGGTCGCGCCGCACGGGCTGTTCGGGTCGGCCATCGCGGTTTCGGTGATCTGGGCCGGATCGTCGATATGGGTTTCGCGTCCATCGATCTCGGCCAGGGCGCGGTGCATATTCAACAGGCCGGGCCCGCAGATCAGCCGCTCGATCGACACCCGATCATAGCGACGGCGCAGAATACGCAGGATTTCGTCTTCGACTGGATCGCCGGGCGGGAAACAGGCGTGACCGCCTTCGGACGGCATGGCCATTTCCTTGCCGTGAGCGTCGCGCACCAGGGCGGAGACGCCGAACCCGGTGCCGGGGCCCAGAACCGCCACCGTTGAATGGGGATCGCCGTCGACCGGCCCGCCCAGGCTTTCCAATTGGTCCTCGGGCACGACGGGGGCGCCCCATGCCAGGGCCTCGAAATCGTTGATCAGCTTGACCGGCTTCAGCCCCAGGGTCTGAAGCTCGCTTTCCGACACCTGCCAGGGCGAGTTGGTCAGGTCGATGGAACCGTCGGTGACCGGGCCGGCGACGGCGATGACGCCGCCGGTCGGCTTGACCTCGCAGCCGTCGATGAAGGCGGCGACGCCTTCCAGGAACGTCGGATAGGTCTCGGCGGGGAAGCTGTCGTGGTGTTCCAGCACGGGGTTTCCGTCGACCATGCGAGCCAAGGCGAAGCGGGCGTTGGTGCCGCCGACATCGCCGACGAGAAGGGTCTTGTCATTCATGGTTGTCACCTCCGGGGCCCTATCCGTCGCCGCGCGGCGGCTTTTTGCTTGAGGGCGCTCTTGTTCTTGGTCGTGTGTCGATGACGAGGATCAGGCGTCCACGGTCCGGTCGACAATGTTGGGATTGGGCGGGGTGTCGTCATGGCCGCGCGACCCCGGCGGGATGGCGAAACAGACGGTGGCTCCCTGTTCGGCCGTGGTGACCACATGGCGGAAGGCGCCAAACAGTTCGCGGCCATAGCCCCAGGACGATCCTTCGGCGTTGACCTGCGAACGGGCGGCGGCGGGGCGGTCGGTCAGGTCGGCGATCCCTACCGTGGTCAGCACGCCGGCCTCGGGGTCAAGGCGGATGATGTCGCCGTCGCGCACGTGGGCCAGGGGGCCGCCCGCCAGGGCCTCGGGCGAGACGTGGATGGCGGCGGGCGTCTTGCCGCTGGCGCCCGACATCCGGCCGTCGGTGACGAAAGCGACCTTGAACCCCCTGTCCTGAATGACCGACAGGGCCGGCGACAGGCTGTGCAGTTCGGGCATCCCGTTGGCCTTGGGGCCCTGGAAACGCAGCACGACCACAACGTCGCGGAACAGTTTCCCATCCTTGAACGCCTGCAGTGCGTCTTCCTGGGTTTCGAACACGGCGGCGGGCGCCTCGACGATGCGGTTCTCCGGCTTCACGGCCGAGATCTTGATCACGGCGCGGCCCAAATCGCCCTTGACCAGGCGCAGCCCGCCTTCGTGGTCGAACGGGTCGGACGCGGGGCGCAGAATGTCGCGATCCAGGCTTTCGGTCACTCCGTCGCGCCAGACCAGTTCGCCGTCCACCATCGACGGTTCCTGGAAATAGGCGTCGATCCCCTTGCCCATGATGGTCGTGACGTCAGTGTGGATGTTGCCGGCCTGGGCCAGTTCGCGGGCGATGAAGGCGACGCCGCCCGCCGCCTGGAAGGCGTTCACGTCCGCCGAGCCGTTCGGATAGACGCGCGCCAGCAGGGGCGTGACCGACGACAGTTCGTCCATGTCCGTCCAGTCGATCAGAACCCCCGCCGCCCGCGCCATGGCGACCAGATGGATGGCGTGGTTGGTCGAACCGCCGGTGGCCAGCAGGGCCACGATCATGTTGACGATGGACTTCTCGTCGATGACGTCGGCCATGCGGCATTCGCCGCTGCGCGCCAGTTCGACCGCCCGCTTGGCCGCCGCCGCCGTCAGGGCGTCGCGCAGACCGGTGTCGGGGTGGACGAAGGCGGTCGACGGCATATGCAGGCCGCCCAGCTCCATCATCATCTGATTGGAGTTGGCGGTGCCGTAGAAGGTGCAGGTGCCGGGCGAGTGATAGGAACCGATCTCGCTTTCCAGCAGCGTCTGACGATCGACCTTGTTCTGGGCGTATTCGGCGCGGACGCGGGCCTTTTCCGCATTCGGGATGCCCGACGGCATCGGGCCGGCGGGGGCGAAGACGACGGGCAGGTGGCCGAAGGCCAGGGCGCCCATGAACAGGCCCGGCACGATCTTGTCGCACACCCCCAGCATAAGGCCGGCGTCGAAGGCGTCGTGCGTCAGGGCGATGCCCGCCGACATGGCGATCAGGTCGCGGCTGAACAGCGACAGCTCCATGCCCGGACGGCCCTGGGTGACGCCGTCGCACATGGCGGGTGTGCCGCCCGCGACCTGGGCCGTGGCGCCGACCTCACGCACGGCGGCCCGCACCACGTCGGGAAACCGCTCGAACGGCTGGTGGGCCGACAGCATATCGTTATAGGCGGTGACAATGCCCAGGTTGGGCTTGGACCCGTCCATCGACGTCAGCTTGTCGGCGATGGTCTGACCGGCGAAGGCGTGGGCCCAGTTGGCGCAGCTCAGCTTGGCCCGGCCGGCGCCGCTGTCGCGGGCGGCGTCCATGCGACGGATGTAGTCGGCGCGCGTCTCGCGGCTTTTCTCGACGATGCGGGCGGTGACCGCGGCGACCGTGGGGTGAAGCGTCATCAGCTTTCCTCCGTCCACAGAACTTCAAGGGGAACGCCGGCGGCGAGCAGGGCGGCGATGGGCTGGACCTTGGGGTCGCCCTTGGCCTGTTCCTCGAACACCCGACGCTTGGCGGCGCCCTTCAGGCCCAGGATCACCCGGCCGGCGGACATCAGATAGGGCAGGTTGATCGACAGCCGCTCCAGGCTGGGCGCCATGCCGTCGCGGCCGTGGGGCACGCCCAGGACGGTCGGTTTCAAGGTCGGCGTCAGCAGGGTCTTCAGCGTCGGGCTTTCGGGGAACATCGAGCAGATATGGCCATCCTCCCCCATGCCGAGAAGGACCGCGTCGAAACGCCCGCCCGCTTCGGCCAGCGCATGGGCGGCCACGATGGCCGCGCGGTCGACCGTGACCTCGGGCGTGTAGAGGGGAATGAAGCGCGCTGTGGCGGCCCTGTCCTGCAACAGGACGTCGCGGATCAGACGGGCGTTCGATTCAGGCGACGTCTCGGGCACATAGCGTTCGTCCACCAGGGTCACGGCGATCTTCGACCAATCCAGATCGGTCGCCGCCAACCGGCGATAGATCGGCGCCGGCGTCGATCCGCCCGGCCCGGCGAACAGGGCCGCGCCCGTATCGCGCACGGCGCCCGCCAGGGTCTCGCTCAGCCGGGCCGCGATGGCCTCGGCCCAGGCGTCGACGCCGGCGAAGGTTTCGATGGGAGGGGTGTCAGACATCGGTCGTGTTCCAGTCGCGGCCGGTCCGCATCATCAGCATTTCGGCGCTGTCGGGGCCCCAGGTTCCTGCGACGTATTCGTCGGGCTTCAGGCCGGATTCGGCCCAGGCCTCGGACACTTCGTCCACCCATTTCCACGCTTGTTCCGCCTCGTCGCGTCGCACGAACAGGGTGGAATCGCCGGCCATCGCATCCAGCAGCAGACGTTCATAGGCGATGCGGCGGCGCGGCGGGGCGTCGCCCTTGCCATCAACACCCCACGACAGGCTCATCTTGATGGGCTGAAGCTGCATCCGCCGATCCAGGCCGGGGCGCTTGTTCATCACTGTCAGCGAGATGTCTTCCTCGGGCTGCAACTCGATGATCATGCGGTTGGCCTGAACCTCGCCGCGGTCGTCGCGGTCGAAGATCGAGTGGGGCACCGGCTTGAACTGGATGACGATCTCGGTGCGCTTCTCGGGCAGGCGTTTGCCCGTCCGCATGAAGAAGGGCACGCCCGCCCAGCGCCAGTTGTCGATGTCGGCGCGGATGGCGACGAAGGTTTCGGTGTCCGAATCCTCGCCCCGTTCCTCGTCGTAACCCTTGGCCGGCTTGCCCTCGCTGGTCCCCGCCACATACTGGCCGCGCACGGTGACGCGCTCGGCCTCGTCAGGGGTGATGGGACGCAGGGAGCGCAGCACCTTGACCTTCTCGTTACGCACCGAGTCCGGGTCCAGGTCGCTGGGCGGCTCCATCGCCACCAGGCACAGCAGCTGCAGCATATGGTTCTGCAACATATCCCGCAGGGCGCCGTATTCGTCGTAATAGGGCCAGCGGTCGCCCACCCCCACCGTTTCGCCGATGGTGATCTGGACGTGGTCGATCGACAGATTGTTCCACAGCGGCTCGAAGATGGTGTTGCCGAACCGCAGGGCGATCAGGTTCTGCACCGTCTCCTTGCCCAGATAGTGGTCGATGCGGAACACCTGGTTCTCGCTGAAGGCGTGGGCCACGGCGTCGTCGATTTCCAGGAAGGACTTCAGGTCGCGCCCGACCGGCTTCTCCAGCACGATGCGGCAGTTCTTGTCGGCCAGTCCCGCCGCCTTCATCGCCGTGACGATCTTGGCGTAGAGCGAAGGCGACACCGCCAGGAAGGAGGTGACTGCGCCGTCGCCCACCTTGTCCTTCAACGGCTTCAGACTGTCGGCCGAGGTCGCGTCCACGGCCAGATAATCCAGCCGCGCCTTCATCCTGGACCAGCTGGCCACGTCCCAGGCGGCGTCGGCGTCGGCGCGGGTTTTCACCGCCTCATGGACCTTGGCGATGTAGTCATCGGCGCTTTCCTCGGATCGCGCCGCGCCGATGATCTTCAGGTCGTCGGGCAGCAGGCCGTCGTGTTCGAGGAAGTACAGCGAAGGCAGCAGCATCCGCATCGCCAGATCGCCGCCGCCGCCGAACAGAATGAGTGCCGCCATGATCGTCCCCTGAACGGTCCCGTTCGCAGGAACCGACGCCTTTATGGTCTGGGTTGGCCTTTGCCCGCTTCGGCGCGCGAGGCCAACACGTCGAGCACGTCCTGAAACACCATGTTACGGGCATGGAGAAGAACGAGCAGGTGGTAGATCAAATCCGCAGCCTCGCTGGCGAGTTCCGAATCCGGGCCTGCGACGCCGGCCAGGGCGGTCTCCACGCCTTCCTCGCCGACCTTCTGGGCGATGCGTTTCGGTCCTTGGGCGATCAGTTTGGCGGTCCAGCTTTCCGACGGGTCGGCGGCGGCGCGATCGGCGATGGTCTGTTCCAGCCGGGCGATGCGACCCAGGCCCGGCGCATCGGCCTCGCCGAAACAGCTGGTGCGGTGCAGATGGCAGGCGTCGCCTACGGGCCGCACGCCTAGCACCAGAGCGTCGTTGTCGCAGTCGGACGTGATGGACACGACGTGCAGCCGGTCACCCGACGTCTCGCCTTTCCTCCACCGCCCGCCGCGCGAGCGCGAGAAGAAGGTCGCTTCGCCCGACTGGATCGTCTCGTCCAGGGCGGCGCGGTCCATATAGGCCAGGGTCAGAACCTGAAGCGTGGCGGCGTCCTGCACCACCACAGGAACCAGGCCCTCGCCCTTGGCGAAGTCGATGGCGGCAGGGTCGATCATGTTCGTTCTTCCTGATCCTCCACCGCATAGCGGGGGAGTGGGACCGCGCGCAGCGTGGTGGAGGGGGCGAAATCGGGCTGGATGTAGAGCGTCTGGCGATGAAGCGCGGGTCCGCCCCCTCCACCACTTCGTGGTCCCCCTCCCCCGTTCCGCTGCGCTTCTCGGGGGAGGATCATAAGCGCATCTCCAGGCCTTGATCCGACAGATAGGCCTTCAGGTCCGGGATCGCGATGGCGCCGGTGTGGAAGACGCTGGCGGCCAGGGCGCCGGAGACGTCGGCCTGGTCGAACACATCCCTGAAATGTTCGGGCGCGCCGGCGCCGCCCGAGGCGATCAGGGGGATGGTCAGGCGCCCTCTGGCCGCTGTCAGTTGTTCGATGTCATAGCCGCGTCGCACCCCGTCCTGGTCGATGCAGTTCAGCACGATCTCGCCGGCGCCCAAGGCCTGCGCTTCGTCCAGCCAGTCCAGGGTGCATTTGCCGGCGTGGCGGCGCGCGTCAGGATCGCCAGTGTATTTGTGGACCACCCATTCGCCGTCCTCGAACCGGCTGTCGACGCCGACGACGACGCACTGCCCACCCAGCCGCGCGGCCATCTCGGCGATCAGTTCGGGTCGCTCCAGGGCCGGGGAGTTGATCGACACCTTGTCCGCGCCGTGATCCAGGCAGCGGGCCGCCTGGTCCACGCTGCGGATGCCGCCGGCGACGCAGAAGGGAATGTCCAGCAGCCGGGCGATGTCCCGGATCCAGCCATAGTCCAGCGTCCGACCCTCGGGACTGGCGGTGATGTCGTAAAAGACCAGTTCGTCGGCGCCCGCATCGCGGTAACGCGCGGCCAGATCCGCCGCGTCGCCCATGTCGGTATGGCCGACGAACTTCACGCCCTTGACCACCCGGCCGTCCTTGACGTCCAGACAAGGAATTATTCGGCGCGCCGTCACGATCGGCGCGCCGTCGCGATGGCTTCGGGCAGGGTGAAACGGCCCTCGTATAACGCGCGGCCAACGATGACCCCGTGGCAGCCCAGGGCCTTGACCGCCTTGATGTCGTCCAGCGACGAGACTCCGCCCGAGGCCTGAAGCACCAGGTCGGGCCGGCGCTGACGGATTTCGGCCAGCAAGTCCAGATTGGGGCCGGTCATCGCGCCGTCGCGACCGACGTCGGTGACCAGCAGGTGCTTGGCCACGCCCTTCGGATAGCGATCCAGCGCTTCCCACAGGGTGACGCCCGACGACTGGGTCCACCCTTTCAGGGCGGGGACGGGCACGCCGTTCTCCATCTTGACGTCCAGGGCCAGGGTGATGCGTTCGACGCCGAAACCTTTAAGCCAGGCGGCGACGTCGTTGGGCTGGGTCACGGCCAGGGAGCCGACGACGACGCGGGACACGCCTGCGTCCAACAGCTTGGCGACGTCGTTGGCGCTGCGGACGCCGCCGCCCGACTGGATCTTGACGTCGATGGCCTGGGTCAGTTCGCCGATCAGGCCGTGCTGGCGCGCTTCGCCCGCCTCTGCGCCATCCAGATCGACGATGTGGATCCACTGGGCGCCCTCGGCCGCGAAGGCGGTCAGCCGGGCGGCCGGCTGTTCGTCATATTGGGTCACCTGGTCGAACTTGCCGTGCATCAGCCGCACGCAGACGCCGTCCTTCAGGTCGATGGCGGGATAGATCAGCATGACAGGCCCAGGAAGTTCTTGAGGATGGTCGCCCCGGCCTCGGCCGAGCGTTCGGGGTGAAACTGGCAGCCCCAGCGGTTGGCGGAACGGACCACGGCCGGGACGACGCCGCCATAGTCGGCGCGAGCCAGGGTGGCGGGGCCGTCGGGGCAGACGAAGCCGTGGACGAAATAGGCATAGGCGCCGTCAGCGACACCCTCAAGCAGCGGATCGTCGCGGTCGCGGGTCAGACGGCTCCAGCCCATGTGCGGCACGGGCAGGGGCTCGGACGGCTCCAGCCGGGTAACCGCGCCGGGAATGAAGTCCAGCAGGTCGACGCCCTCGCCCTCTTCGCTCGATCCGAACAGCAGTTGCTGGCCCAGGCAGACGCCCAGCAGGGGGCGGGGGAAGGCGCGGATCGGCTCGACCAGACCCAGTTCGGACAGGCGGCTCATGGCGTAACCGGCCGCCCCGACGCCGGGCAGGATGAGCCGTTCGGCGTCCGCGATCACGGCCGGATCGTCGGTCAGGCGCACGGTCGCGCCCAGACGCTCCAGCGCGAACTGGACCGAGGCGACGTTGCCGGCGCCATAGGCGATGACGGCGACCTCGGTCATTTCGCAGTGCCCGGGGTGATGAGGGCTAGTGTGTGGGTGACAAGTGCTAGTGAGCAAGGAGTGAGCATCGTGATGTCAATGGCTGCACAGCCCCGCTCACTTCTTGGCTCACTAGCACTCTTCACCAAAGCGTCCGGGATGTTGGAAACGGCTCCCATCACAACACCCCCTTCGTACTCGGCACCGCGTCGCCCTCGATGCGGATGGCTTGGCGCAGGGCGCGGCCGAAGGCCTTGTAGACGGCCTCGGTCTTGTGGTGGTCGTCCTGGCCTGTGACCTTGATGTGGACGGCGGCGCCCATGGCCTCGGCCAGTGACCGGAAGACGTGGGCCGTCAGGTCGGTGCGATAGTCGCCGATGAAAGGCGTTTCGAACGTCCCCTCGAACAGCGGATAGGGTCGCCCCGACAGGTCGATGGAGACCGTCGCATTGGCCTCGTCCATCGGCAGGACGAAGCCGTAGCGGGCGATGCCCTTCCTTTCGCCCAGCGCTTGTTTCAGCGCCTGGCCCAGAGCGATGGCGCTGTCCTCGATCGTGTGGTGCGGGTCGGTGTGCAGGTCGCCCTCGCACTGGAGCCGCAGGGAGAAGCCGCCGTGGGCCGCGATCTGTTCCAGCATGTGGTCGAAGAAGCCGACGCCGGTTTCGATCATCACCGGGCCGGGCGCGTCCAGATCGACGGCGCAGACGATGCGGGTCTCTTTCGTATCGCGCACGGCCTGGCCGACGCGGGCCGGGCGACGTTTGGCGGGCGTCAGGCCGAAACCGGCCAGCAGCCGGTCGTTGATCTCGGGCTTGATCGAGATTGGCAGACGAAGGCGGTCGCCGGACAGGTCGGCCTCGACGCCGTAAGCCTTGAGCCCGGCAAGGGCGGCGGCGGGGTCTTCGGGGCGGGCCATGATGATCGGGCCGACGCCGGCCTCGACCGTCATCTGGCGAGCCAGTTCGCGGGCGATCCGTTCGCGCTCGCGCCGGACCGAGGCGATCCGTTCGGCAGTCTCGATCATCCGCGACGGATCCAGCGCCTGTTGCGCCAGCCGGACCAGGGGCTCGGGCAGGGCGTAGGGTTCGAGGGCGGAGGCCAGGCGGGCCAGGGTCTCGGCCTGGGCTACGGCGGCGCCAACGCGGGCGCCGGCCAGACCATAGGCCAGGGACAGGCTGCGCAGGACGACCAGGTTAGGCTGGCTGGCGACGACCGTGACGGCCGAGACGCTGTCGGAGAATTCGATTAGGCCCTCGTCCACCACCAGCAGGGCGGGGGCGACGCGGGCGGCCATTTCGGCGACGGCCTCGGGCGAGCCGAGGGCGCGGATGACCACGGCTGCGGGTTCGCCCTTGGTCGGATAGATGGCGGCCAGGCTGTCATAGGGTTCGGCTTTGGGGGCCTCGACCGAACCGCCGTCGCGGGCGGCGAGGCGGTATGCCAGCTCCAGACCGTGGGTCAGGCCACGCACCGGCAGGACCTGTTCGGCAGGCACGGCGTAGATGGCGGCCATGCGAGCGCCCAGTCCCGAGGCGTCGCCGGGATAGCGGTCCAGGCCCTCGCCGCCGGAGATCAGCGGGGGATAGGGGGCGGGCAGGGTCATCGAGCGCCTCCTTTTGTGAGTGAGCGGGTGAAACGTGCTAGTGAGCCAGGAGTGAGCTGCAGGGTGTCGAACAAGGCACGGTCCCGCTCACCCCTTTGCTCACTGGCACTTTTCACTGAAACGACCCGGACGGACCTCATCCTTCGGCCCTCAGATCGGCGGCGCGAGCGTGGGCTTCGAGGCCCTCCATCCGGGCCAGGCGGGCGGCGATGGGGGCAAGCTGGCGGGCGCCGGCCTCGGTCACCAGCTGGACCGACATGGTGGTCATGAAGCTGGCGGTGGTGACGCCGCCGAGCGTCCGGGCGCCGCCGTCGGTCGGCAGGACGTGGCTGGGGCCGGCGGCGTAGTCGCCCAGGGTCTCGGCGGCGAACCGGCCGACGAAGACGGCGCCGGCGGCCTTGATCTGTGGGACCAGAGCCTCGGGATCGTCGATCTGGAGCGCCAGGTGTTCGGGACCGTAGAGATTGACCACCTCGCAGGCGGCGTCGAGGTCGCGGACCAGGACGGCGCGGGCTTCCTGCAGCGAGGCGCGGGCGATGGCCTCGCGCGGCAGGGTCGCGACCTGAACCTCAACCTCCGACAGGATGTAGTCGATGGTGGCGCGGCTGGCGGATACCAGAATCACCTGGGCGTCGGCGTCGTGCTCGGCCTGGCTCAGCAGGTCGGCGGCGGCGATCTCGGGCGCGGCGTCGCGGTCGACCACGACCATCAGTTCGGACGGACCAGCGGGCATATCGACGGCGGGGCCTCCCGGCAGGGCGGACGCCTGTTTCTTGGCCTCGGCCACATAGGCGTTGCCGGGGCCGAACAGCTTGTCGCAGGCGGGGATGATCCCGTCCTCCAGCTCGACGCCGAAGGTCAGGGCGGCGATGGCCTGGGCGCCGCCCATAAGCCAGATCGCGTCCAGACCCGCCTCGGCGGCAGCCAGGATCATGGCGGGGTGGACACCGCCCGACTTGTCAGGCGGGGTGACGGCGATCCGTTCGCCCACGCCCGCGACCCCGGCCGGGATGGCCAGCATCAGCAGGGACGAGAACAGGGGCGCGGTGCCGCCGGGGATGTAGAGACCGGCCGAGGCGATAGGTCGCCAGGCCAGTTTCGAGCGCACGCCGGGCGTGGTTTCGACGAAGTCCGTGTCCTCGGGCCGGGTCGCCTGGTGGAAGACGCGGATGTTGTCGGCGGCCATCCGCAGGGCGCGGACGTCGCCGGGGGGCAGGGCGTTGCGGGCTTCGGCTACCGCCTGTTCGGTAATGGCGATGCGGCGGGGCGGCGCCTTGTCCAGCTTTACGCACCAGTCGGTCACGGCCGCGCCGCCGCGGGCGCGCACGTCGTCGAGGATGGCGCGGACCACCTCGGTCACGTCGCCTGCGGTGCGCTGGGCCGGGCGGGCCAGGGCGGCCTTTTTCCCGGCGGCGTCGAGGGACGACCAGTCGATGCGTTTGAAGGCGGTGGTCATCACATCATCTTCTCGATGGGCAGGACCAAGATGGCCGAGGCGCCGGCGGCCTTCAGCTTCTCCAAGGTCTCCCAGAAGACGGCCTCCTGACAGACGGCATGGACGGCAACCGCGTCGTCGCGACCCATCAGGGGCATGACGGTCGGCGAACCGGCGCCGGGCAGGATGGCGGTGATCTGGTCCAGCGCCGAACGCGGGGCGTTCAGCATGACGTATTTGGCGCCCTGGGATGAGACCACGCCGGACATGCGTTCGATGATGCTGTCCAGCAGGGGCTGCAGGCCGGGCTCGGGCGCGACCGGGGACTGGATCAGGACGGCCTGGCTTTCCAGCACCGTGTCCTTGGCGCCCAGGCCGTTGGCCTCCAGCGTCGCGCCGGTCGACACCAGGTCGCAGATGGCGGCGGCCAGTTTCAGCCGGGGGGCGACCTCGACGGCGCCGCGCATGACGACGATGTCGGCCTTGACCCCGTTGTCGTCGAGGAAGCGACGCAGGATCTTCGGATAGGAGGTGGCGATGCGCAGACCGTCCAGCGAGGCCGGGCCCTCATAGGCCAGGGTCGGGGGGGTGGCGATCTTCAGGGTGCAGCGACCGAAGCCCAGCGGCATGACGATGGAGGCGTTTGGCCCGCCGTTGCGGCCTTCCTCCAGCACATTCTCGCCGACTATCCCTAAGTCGCAGACGCCGTCCGCGACGAAGGTCGGGATGTCGTCGTCGCGGACGCGCAGCAGGTCGATCGGATAGTTCTCGACCCGGTACAGCAGGTCGTTGTGGCCCTTGACCCATTTCAGACCCGCGTCGCGGATCAGGTCGAGGCTGCGGTCGGCCAGACGGCCGGATTTCTGGACGGCGATGCGAAGCCGGCCCTGGACGGTGCTCATGTCGGAACTCTCAGGCGTTCAGCCGGTCCAGGGCGATACGGTATCCCTGGTGCGGCATATCTTTCAGATAACGGGCGACGCGGACGACGGTGGTGGGGCTGGCGTGGGCCTCGGCCGCGATCTCGCGATAGGATTTGCCCCCGGCGTCCAGCAACCGCGCCACTTGCCAGCGCTCAGCGAAGGCCCGCAGTTCCGCCGGGGTGCACAGATCGGCGAGGAAGGCGTCGATCTCCTCGCGCGTCTGCAGAGACAGCAGGGCGTCATGGAGAGCGTCACGGGCGGGCGGGGTCGTCATGGGTCGTTCCACTATGCTGTAACAATGGAACGGTCAAGGCAATAAAGGTGAGTAGTGCTGGTGAGCAAGGGGTGAGCTTGACGCCGCACGGCTGGGACGAAGCCCACCCCTTGCTCACTAACACTCCTCACTCTGCAACCACTCGCCACTCGCCACTCGCCACTCTAAATGCGTCCCATGATCAAGGTTCTCATCATCGGCGCCGGCCACGCCGGCGGCTCCGTCGCCGCTTTTTTGAGGCAGTATGGGCACGACGGCCCCATCGTGCTGGCAGGCGAGGAGGATGCGCCGCCGTATCAGCGCCCACCCCTGTCCAAGGCCTGGCTGAAGGGCGAGGCGGATCTGGATGGGCTGCTGCTGCGGCCGTTGAGCTTCTACGCGGAGCAGAACATCGACTTCCGACCTTCGACGACGGCGGTGTCCATCGACCCGAAGGCCAGGACGGTGGCCTTCGATGATGGATCGTCAGAAACCTATGATATCTTGGTGCTGGCGACCGGATCGACGGCGCGCAAACTGCCCCTGCCGGGCGGCGATCATCCCGATCTTCTGGAACTGCGGACGCTGAAGGACGCCGAACGGCTGAAGGCCGTGCTGGGGCCGGGCAAGCGGTTGGCGGTGGTCGGGGGCGGCTATGTCGGCCTGGAGGCTGCGGCGTCGGCACGGGCCCTGGGCGCCGAGGCGGTGGTGATCGAACGGGCGCCGCGCGTGTTGGCGCGCGTGGCGTCGGAAACCCTTTCGGCCTTTTTCACCGATCAGCACCGGGCACGCGGGGTCGAGATCCTGACCGGGGCCGAAGTGACCGCCGTGGCGCCGGACGGGGTGACCCTGGCGGATGGATCGGTGGTTCAGGCCGACGCCGTGCTGGTGGGGGTCGGCGCCCTGGCCTGTGACGCCCTGGCGCGTTCTGCGGGTCTGGCCTGCGACGACGGGGTGGTGGTGGACGAGCAGGCGCGGACAAGCGATCCGACCGTCTTTGCGGTCGGCGACATGACGCGCCGGCCGATCCCTGTGCACGGGGTGCATCACCGGCTGGAAAGCGTGCCCAATGCGCTGGAACAGGCCAAACAGGCCGCCGCCGCCATCGTCGGCCGGCCCGGTCCGGCGCCGGAGGTCCCCTGGTTCTGGTCGGATCAGTATGAATACAAGCTGCAGATCGCCGGCCTGCCGTTCGACGCCGACCGGCAGGTGGTGCGTGGCGAGCCGGCGACAGGAAGCTTCGCCGTATTTCATCTGAACGGCGACCGCGTCGTCTGCGTCGAGGCCGTGAACGCCCCGCCCGAGTTCATGGCCGGCAAACAGCTGATCGCCAAGGCGACGCCGGTCGAGGTCGTGAAGCTGGCGGATATGTCGGTGTCGATGAAGGCGGTGGCGGCGCAATAGGGCGTCGCCGCAGTGCAACAAAACTGTTGCGCTTTCCGTTAGGCCGGGATCAAGCTGCGATCTCAACGCGGCGGGGGCGGATGACGAGAGCTTTCGACGAAATGAACGGCGGCGGATCCGGTGCGATCCGCGACAGCTACAAGACCTTGGCGGCGTGGCTGAAAGACGCTCCTGCCGATCTGCTGCAGGCGCGGTCTCGCCAGGCGGAACTGTTCTTCCGCCGGATGGGCGTCACCTTCGCCGTCTATGGCGACGAGGAATCCAATGAGCGGCTGATTCCCTTCGATGTGGTGCCGCGCATCATCGGCGCCGACGAATGGGGCGGGCTGGAGCGCGGGCTGAAGCAGCGCGTCACCGCCATCAACGCCTTCCTGAAAGACATTTATGGCGCGCAGGAATGCATCAAGGCGGGCATCGTCCCGGCCGATTTGATCCTGACCAATCCGCACTATCGCCCTGAAATGCAAGGTCGGCGCCCACCGGGCGACGTCTGGTGCCACATCTCGGGCGTGGATCTGGTCCGCACCGGCGAAGACGGCTTCTATGTGCTGGAGGACAATGTCCGCACGCCGTCCGGCGTCTCCTATATGCTGGAGAACCGCGAGATGATGATGCGGCTGTTCCCCGACCTGTTCGCGGAACACGCCGTGCGTCCGGTCGAAATCTACACCGATATGCTGCTGCGCTCGCTCCAGGCCTCGGCGCCCGCAGGTGCGGGGGCGGACCCGACCATCGTCGTGCTGACGCCGGGACCGTTCAACTCGGCCTATTACGAGCACAGTTTCCTGGCCGACAAACTGGGGGTCGAACTGGTCGAGGGCGGCGATCTGTTCGTCAACGACGACACCGTCTTCATGCGCACGACCGAAGGACCGAAGCGGGTCGACGTCATCTATCGCCGCATCGACGACGACTTCATCGATCCCCTGACTTTCATGCCGAACTCGGCCGTGGGCGTGCCGGGCCTGATGTCGGCCTATTTCGCCGGGCGGGTGACTTTGGCCAACGCCGTTGGAACGGGCGTCGCCGACGACAAGGCCGTCTATACCTATATGCCCGAGATCATCCGCTTCTTCACGGGCGAGGATGCGATCCTGAAGAATGTGCCGACCTGGCGCTGCCGCGAGCCGGAGGCGCTGAAGGAGGTGCTGTCCAGGCTGGATCAGCTTGTGGTCAAGGAGGTCGGCGGTTCGGGCGGTTACGGAATGCTGGTTGGGCCGACGTCCACCAAGGCCGAGATCGAGGCCTTCCGCGCCAAGCTGATCGCCGACCCCGACGACTTCATCGCCCAACCGACGCTGAGCCTGTCGACCGCCCCGACCCTGGCGGGGTCTGACCTGTCGCCGCGTCACGTCGATCTGCGGCCCTTCGTCCTGTCCAGTCCGGCCGGCGTGCGCGTCGCGCCTGGCGGGCTGACGCGGGTGGCGCTGAAGGAAGGGTCGCTGGTGGTCAACTCCAGCCAGGGCGGCGGAACCAAGGACACCTGGGTGCTGGACAACTGATGCTTTCCCGGACCGCAGACAGCCTCTACTGGACCGGCCGCTACATGGAGCGGGCGGACTTTCTGGCGCGCATTCTCGAAGCCGCCATTCGCCTGGCCGCCCTGCCGGCCAAGGACCAGGCCACGGTCACGGCCTGGGCGGGCGCCATCGCCTCATCGGGGGTCAAGAGCGGCTTCGACGCCTCGGGCCGAACGATCTCCGAGAAGTCGGTGCGCGAATATCTGGCCTTCGGCTACGACAACTCGACCTCGATCAAGGCCTGCATCACCAAGGCGCGCACCAACGCACGGTCGGTGCGGACGGCGCTGACCATCGAACTGTGGGAGGCGATCAACGGCGCGTGGAATGGGCTGAACGAGCTGGGCGAGCCGACCAAGCGCGACGACTTCACCAACTTCCTCGACTTCGTGAAATCGACGTCCCTGGCGGTCGAGGGGGCCTCGTCGCGGACGATGCTCAGGAACGACGCCTACTGGTTCCTGCGGCTGGGCATGGCGATCGAGCGGGCCGACAACACCGCGCGTCTGCTGGACGTCAAATATCACCTGCTGCTGCCGCCCGGCGAACGGGTCGGGGGGCAGCTGGACTATTTCCAGTGGACGACCCTGTTGCGCGAGGTTTCGGCCCTGACCGCCTATCGCTGGGTCTATCGCGAGAGCGTGCGACCGTGGCTGGTGGCGGACCTGCTGGTGTTGAACCGCCAGATGCCGCGCTCTCTAGCCTCGTGCCAGGGCATGATCGTCAGCTATCTGGAGCGTCTGGCGACCGATTACGGCCGGCGCGGCCCGGCCCAGCGGCTGGCCTCCAACCGTCTGACCCAGTTCAACGAGGCCAAGATCGAGGACATCTTCCAGGCCGGGCTGCACGAATACATTCAGGGCTTCCTGAACCAGAACAACGCCCTGGCCGGGGCCATCCACGAACAATATCTGGTCTGAAGCCATGCGGATACGGATCGACCACGCCACACGCTACGCCTATGCCCGCCCGGCTCGGTTCATCGTGCAGATGCTGCGGCTGACGCCCAAGTCGTGCGAGGGCCAGCAGGTGCGCGACTGGCGCATCGAAACCGACGTCGACGCCCGGCTGCGTCGCGGCGAGGACGCCTTCGGCAACGTCGTCCACAGTCTCTATACCGAACGGCCGACCAACGAATTGACCATCCGCGTCACGGGCGAGGTGTCCACCGTCGACACCGGCGGGGTGGTGCGCGGTCAGGCCGAACGGCTGTCGCCCCTGGTCTTCCTGCGCGACACCCCCCTGACCCAGGCGGACCCGGCCATTGTGGATTTCGCGCGTGCGATCCCCGACGGCGCCCCGCTCGGCCGTCTGCACGCCCTGATGGGCGCCCTTCACCAGGATGTCGCGTTCGAGGTGGGGTCGACTTCCGCCACCCATACCGCCGCCGAGGCCTTCGCCCAGAGGCGCGGCGTGTGTCAGGACCATGCCCAGATCTTCATCACTGCGGCACGTCTTCTGGGCATTCCGGCCCGCTATGTGTCGGGCCACCTCAGCCGCCAGGACGGCCAGCACGATCAGGACGCCGCCCACGCCTGGGCCGAGGCCTGGGTCGAGGATCTGGGTTGGGTCGGGTTCGACCCCGCCAACGGCATCTGCCCGACCCAACACTATGTCCGCGTCGCCGTGGGTCTGGACGCCCTGGGCGCAACGCCAATCCGGGGAACCAGCTATGGCGGAGGCCAGGAAAGCCTGACGGTCGCCCTTCATGTGCGGCCTGTGCAACAGAGCCAGCAACAACTGCAATCCGGCGGATGGCTGCGATAGGCATGACGTGCGAATCTGTTAGCGTCGGACGGTTCGCAACGCGGGGAGCGGCTAGAGCGAAGTGACCTATTGCGTCGGCATGATGGTGGACGAGGGGTTGGCGATGATCGCCGACACGCGCACCAATGCGGGGGTGGACAACATCTCGTCCTACCGCAAGCTGCACATCGTCAAGACCTCGGGCGAGCGGATCCTGGCGGTGGCCACGGCCGGTAATCTGTCGGTGACCCAGACGGCCCTGGCCACGGTGGCGGCAGGCGTGCGGTTGCCGGATTCGATGGAGCCGGAGACGCTGGAAACCGCGCCGACCCTTTTCCGCGCCGCCCAGATCCTGGGTCACGCCATGGCCATGGTGCGCGCCACCATCAACACGCCGGCCTCGCCGACCGCCGACGCCCTGAACGTCAACGCCTCCATGCTGCTGGGCGGCCAGATCGCGGGCGGGAAGATGGGGCTTTATCTGATCTACGGTCAGGGCAATTTCATCGAGTGCGGGCCCGACACCCCCTATCTTCAGATCGGCGAGCTGAAATACGGCAAGCCGATCCTGGACCGCGCCCTGCACAGTTCGACGCCCTTGTCCGAGGCGGTTAAGCTGGGGCTGATCTCGTTCGATTCGACCATCCGTTCGAACATCGCCGTCGGGCCGCCGCTGGACCTGATCGTGATGCCGCGCGACCAGTTGACGGGGATGGAGCGGCGCATCGACGCCGACGATCCCTATTTCCGCGACCTGGGCCGCCGCTGGTCCGAAGCCTTGGCCTCCGCACACCGGGCCATGCCCGATCCGACGTGGCTGGATCTGGACGAGGCGCCGGCCTCGAAAATGAGGTCAGCCGTCGGCTGATTGAAACTGCGATTTGTTCGCATTTTCGCTTGTGCGACATATTGAAGCTGGTTATTGCGACCGCATCGCAAAATCAGACCAAAAGGTCGCAACAATATGTCCGACTCTCGCGCCGCCTCCCTCCGTGCGCTCCTGTTCGCCTCCAGCGCCGCCGGTATGCTGGTCGCCGCCCCCGCCTTCGCCGCAGACGCGCCGGCTGAAGACGGCGTGATCGCCACCGCCGATCAGCAGCAGCCCGCCAACCTGGGCACCATCGACGTCAACGGCCAGGTCAGGAAGCCGGCGCCGGTCAGCCCCGAGTTCGTCGCCCCGCTGGTCGATACGCCGCGTGCGGTCACTATCATTCCGCAGACCATCATCGAACAGACCTCAGCCTCGTCGCTGCAGGATCTGCTGTCCAACTCGCCGGGCATCACCTTCGGTGCGGGCGAGGGCGGCCAGCCGCTGGCCGACCGTCCCTTCATCCGAGGTCAGTCGTCGGGCAACAACATCTTCGTGGACGGCGTGCGCGATACCGGGGGTCAGCAGCGCGAAGTCTTCAACCTGGAGCAGGTCGAAGTCATCAAGGGGCCGGACGCCGTCTATTCGGGTCGCGGCTCGGGCGGCGGCAGCATCAATCTGGGCTCCAAGTCGCCCAAGTTGAACGCCTTCAACAACATCAGCGCGGGCGTCGGCACCGACGGCTATCTGCGCGGCACGATCGATTCGAATATGCCGCTGGGCGAGACGGCCGGCCTGCGGATCAATCTGATGGGCGCCCAGGGCGACGTGCCCGGCCGCGACGCCGTCGATTACGACAAATGGGGCGCCGCCATCAGCCTGGGCGCGGGTCTGGGCACGCCGTCGTCGATGGTCTTCAGCTATTACCATCTGACCAGCGACCAGATGCCCGATTACGGCATCCCGCTGTTCACCAAACTGGTCCCTTCCGCCACCTCGACCGCGCCGGCTCGTCCGCGCACGGACAGCGGCATACTGGATGTGCCCTACAGCAGCTTCTACGGGCTGAAGGCGCGCGACTATCTGACCAATGAGGTGGACAGCTTCACCTTCAAGGCGGAACACCAGTTCAGCGACTTCGCCACGATCCGCAACGTCAGCCGCTATTCGGAGACGCTGAACGACTATGTGGTCACCAACCCCGGCGACGACGGCTATGTCGGTCGTGCGGCGGACGGGACCTACTGGATGAAGCGCGGCACCAAGACCCGCTGGAACCCGGTCACCACCCTGGCCAATGTGACCGACGTCTATGGTCAGTTCGCCACGGGCGCGATCAAGCACAGCTATGACGTGGGCGTCGAGCTGACGCGCGAACGAAACCGCAATGCGACCTATTCGACCTATACGACATCGGGTTCGACCTGCCCGGCGGGTCTGACCACGGTGAATGGTTCGCCCCCGACGGCGGCCGGGTCGCTGGGCGCGGGCGACTGCACCCAGGTCTTCAATCCGAACCCGGACGACGCCTGGACCGGTGTGATCAACCGCGGTCCGATCAGCACCAACACGACCGAGACGATCGGCGTCTACGCCAACGACAGCATCACCCTGACCGAGCGTCTGATCCTGAATCTGGGCGTTCGCTGGGATCAGTATTCGGTCAAGGGCGTCAATGCGGCGGCCACGCAGTCGGCCGGCGTCTGGACCACCACCGGCTTCACCGCCGTGCCCGAACGGACCTGGGAGTTCACGAACTATCAGGTCGGCCTGGTCTTCAAGCCGACGGCGAACAGCAGCCTGTATGCATCCTTCGCCACCTCCTCGACGCCGCCGACCCTGTCGGCCGGCGATCAGAACGCCGCAGGCGGCACGGGGACCGGCAATCTCGCCGATGTCGTGCTGGATCCGGAAGACACCGAAAGCTACGAAGTCGGGGCCAAGGCCAATGTCTTCGGCGACCATCTGGCCCTGTCGGCCGCCGCCTTCCGCACGGTTCGCAAGAACGCCGCCATCCTGGTCGCCGCCGGCGTCTACGAACAGGCCGGGGAAGTCGAGGTGAAGGGCGTGGAACTGGGCGTGTCGGGTAGCATCACCCCGGCCTGGACCGTGTTCGGCGGCTATACCTACATGGACTCCGAACTGGTGCGCGGCGCCTACAACAGCGTCAACGTCGGCGATCCGCTGGCCAATACGCCCAAGAACAGCGCCAGTCTGTTCACCACCTATCGCCTGCTGCCCAAGCTGACGGTCGGCGGCGGCGTCTATTATACGTCCAAGTCGTTCGGCGGGAACCAAGGCGGCGCCGGCGGCGGCGGCAACCGCGTCTATTCCCCGGAATGGACCCGCATCGACGCCTTCGCCACCTACGACCTGACCGATCGGGCGACGCTGCAGCTCAACGTCAAGAATGCGACGGACGAGGAATACATCATCCGCACCAACGGCGTTCACCACGCCGATGTGGCTGCGGGGCGTCAGGCCATCCTGGCCCTGAACCTGCGCTTCTAAAGGTCGTTCGAACGACCTAATCTCAACGGCCCCGCGATCTCCCGCGGGGCCGTTTCCTGTTCAGAGCGAGGCCGACCGTGCTGCTCCAGATCCCCCAGGTTTTCTCCAAGGCCGAGGTCCAGGCCCTGCGCGAGCGGCTGGACGCCGGTCCATGGAGCGACGGCAACGCCACCTCGGGCCATCAGTCCGCGACGGCCAAGCGCAATCAGCAACTGCCCGAGGATTGCGACGTGGCCCGGGAGGTGTCGGCCCTGGTCGTCCAGGCGCTGAACGCCAATCCGATGTTCGTCGCCGCCGCCCTGCCGCACACGATCTTTCCGCCCCTGTTCAACCGCTACGAGGGCGGGGGCGAGTTTGGTCTTCACGTCGACAACGCCATCCGTCAGGCGCGCGGCGGGGGCGCGATGCGGATTCGAAGCGACCTGTCCGCGACCCTGTTTCTGTCGGAGCCCGAGGATTACGACGGCGGCGAACTGATGATCGAAGAGATGTACGGGGCGCAGTCGATCAAACTGCCGGCCGGGGATTTGGTCCTTTATCCGTCCAAGAGCCTGCACCGGGTCATGCCGGTGACGCGCGGCGCGCGGGTCTCGTCCTTCATGTGGATGCAGAGCCTGATCCGCGACGACGGCGACCGCGAGATGCTTTTCCGCCTGGATGTCGCCACCCAGCGCGTGGGCCAGGACAAGGGGCCCAAGGATCAGGCGGTGATCGAACTGACCGGCGTCTATCACAATCTTCTGCGTCGCTGGGCCGAGGTCTGACCCTGCGCCGTTAAACGCTATTGCAACCCGTTCGCAACAATGGCACAGCGACCGCGTGACCGAACTCGCCGCACAGCGTCAGGCCGAATCCGAAGCCAAGGGGGGCAAGCCCAAGGCGGCGCTGAACGGCGCGCGGTCATTCTGGCTGAAACAGCTGCACAGCTGGCATTGGATTTCGGCGGCGGTCAGCCTGGTGGGCATGATCCTGTTCGCGGTGACGGGCATCACCCTGAACCACGCCGCTTCGATTCCCGGCAATCCGGTGACCGTCGAACAGACGGCGACCCTGCCGGCCCCGCTGGTGCAACGGCTGGCGGCCTTCCCCGAGGAGACGACCGATCCCGTCCCCGACGCCGTCGCCCGATGGGCGACCGAGGCGCTGAAGGTCGAGATCGCCGGCAAGCCGACCGAAACCACGCCTGAAGAGGTCTATGTCGCCCTGGCCATGCCGGGCGGCGACGGATGGGTCACCATCGACCGTTCAACCGGCGAGACGCTGCACGAGAAGACCACCCGTGGCTGGATCGCCTACCTCAACGACCTGCACAAGGGTCGCAACGCCGGCGTGGTCTGGTTCTGGTTCATCGACGTCTTCGCTGCGGCCTGCGTCATCTTCGCCGTCACGGGCCTGGGCCTGATGTTCCTTCACGCCAAGGGCCGGCCCTCGACCTGGCCGCTGGCGGCGCTGGGCCTGCTCATTCCCGTCGTCATCGCCCTGATCTTCATCCACTGACGAGTATTCCGATGCGCCTTCTCCCCGTCGTCATCACCACGGTCGGTCTCGCTGCGGCGGCCGCACCGGCCATGGCCGCCGATCTGTCGGTCTCGGTCGAAATTCCCCGCCTGAACACCGCCTCCTATCACCGTCCCTATGTGGCGGTGTGGATCGAGAAGTCGGATCAGTCGGCGGAACGGACCCTGGCCGTCTGGTATCAGCAGACCCGCAACAACGAAGGCGACGGCAAGGACTGGCTGAAGGATCTGCGGACCTGGTGGCGCAAGGGCGGCCGGGCCATGAGCCTGCCGGCGGACGGCGTGTCGGGCGCCACGCGCGCGCCGGGCCGTCAGACCATCACCGTTCCCGCCGCCCGCCTGAACGGCCTGCAGCCGGGCCAGTACAACATCGTCGTCGAGGCGGCCCGCGAGCTGGGCGGCCGTGAGGTGGTGCGCGTGCCCTTCCGCTGGGGCGCGGCCAACACCGGCGCCGGAACCGGCTCCACCGAACTGGGCGCCGTGCGCGTCGCCGTCTCTCGCTAAGGAACAGACCCATGAAGAAGACGATCGCTCTCCTCACGCTGGCCGCCGCCTTGGCTGCCCCCATGGCCGCCCAGGCTCACCGCGCCTGGCTGGCGCCCACCGCCACCACCCTGTCGGGCAACGACGCCTGGGTCGGTTTCGACGCCGGGATGTCGAACCAGGTGTTCAATCCCGACCACGCCGCCATGCGCCTGAACGGCCTGACCATCACCGCGCCCGACGGCTCGGCGGTCCAGCCCGAACACGCCATGCAGGGCCAGTACCGGTCCACCTTTGACGCCCATCTGACCCAGAACGGCACCTACAAGGTCGCCAACGTCATGGGCGGCGTCATGGCCAGCTACAAGCTGAACGGCGAGCAGAAGCGCTGGCGCGGAACGGCGGCCGAATACCCCGCCGCCCTGCCCGAGGGCGCGACCGACGTCCAGGCGACCCGCACCGCCAGCCGCATCGAAACCTTCGTCACCCTGAACAACCCCACCGACACCGTCTTCAAGGCCACGGGCGAGGGTCTGGAGCTGGTTCCCGTCACCCACCCCAACGATCTGGTCGTGGGCGAGCCGGCGACCTTCAAGCTGATGAACAACGGCCAGCCCGCCTCGGGTCTTGAGGTCACGGTGGCGCGCGGCGGCATCCGCTATCGCGACAATCCCGAGGAATCGACGGTGACCACCGGCGCCGACGGCGCCTTCACCATCACCTGGCCGGCGGCGGGAATGTACTGGCTGAACGCCTCCGTCCGCACCGAAGGGCAGGGCGACGTGCTGGGCTCGAACTCGAGCTATGTGGCCGCCGTGGAAGTCCTGCCCTAAGCGAAGGGTCATGTCCGACACGCCATCCTCGCCGCGCGGTTCTCGCGCCGCGCCGCCTTCGCACACCATCGGCGAGCCCGGTCCTCTCTCGGACCGGGCGGGCAACCGTGTGCTGGTGCCGGCGATCCAGGGCGCGCCGCCGCGTCCGCCCAGCGATCTGATCCGCACCCTGGGCGGCCTGACCATGGGCACCAGCTGGAGCGCGCGCGTCATCGCGCCGCCCGGTGTGGACGAAGACGCCCTGCGCGCCGCCATCGAGGAAGAGCTGGCGGCCGTCGTAGCGATCTTCAGCCCGTGGGAGCCGTCCAGCGAGATCAGCCGCTTCAACGCCGCGCCTGCGGGCTTCTGGGCGGTGTCGCAGCCGTTCTGGGATCTGCTGGATGCGGCGATGAACCTGGGCGACGAGACGAACGGCGCGGTCGATCCGACCCTGGGCGCCCTGGTCGACCTGTGGGGATTCGGCCCGCCGGGACCGCGTTCGCCGCTGTTGCCCGTGCCGGACGATGCGGAAATCACGGCGGCGATGGCCGTCAGCGGCTGGCAGAAGCTGCGGCTGAACCGCGACGCGCGCGGCGTCATGCAGGCGGGCGGTATGAAGCTGGACTTTTCCGGCATCGCCAAGGGCCATGCGGTGGATCGGGTGTCCGACCGGCTGACGGCGATGGGAGCGACGTCCCATCTGATCGAGATCGGCGGCGAGTTGAAGGGGCGCGGCGTCAAGCCCGACGCCCAGCCCTGGTGGGTCGAGATCGAGCGCGTCGAAGACAGTCCTGCGCCGCGCACCGTGGCGGCCCTGTTCGACCTGGCGGTGGCGACCAGCGGCGATTACCGTCGCGCCTTCGTTCATGACGGCCGGCTCTATCCCCATACGCTGGACGGTTCGACCGGCCGGCCCGTCGACAACAATCTGGCCTCGGTCACCGTGCTTCATGCCTCGGCCATGATGGCGGACGCCTACGCCACGGCGCTGACCGTCATGGGGCCGTTCGACGGGCCCGACTACGCCGAGGCCGTGGGTCTGACCGCCCATTTCGTCGAGCGCACCGAACGCGGTCTGGTCGAGCGGATGACGCCGGCCTTCACCGCCCTGATGGACGACGCCGAACAGGGCCAGCCGGGGTGACATCCGATCCGCAGCGTTGGCTGTGGGCGGTCGGGGCGTTCGGGCTCTGGCTGGCCCTGATCGCCTTAACGGTCTGGCGCGAACAGCGGGCCAGGGCCGCCGCACGCGCGCGTTCCGACGCCCTGGCCGGGACCGGCGAGGGCCAGCCGATCGTGATCGCCTTCGCCAGCCAGACCGGCTTGGCCGAAGAATTGGCCTGGCGAACCGCGCGCGGTCTGGGCGAGGGGGGCGTCGGCGCACGGGTGTTGTCCTTGTCCGATCTGGACGCTGCGGCGCTTGGGGCGGCCGAACGGGCGCTGTTCGTCGTCTCGACGACGGGGGAGGGCGATCCGCCCGACAATGCGGCGCGTTTCGTGAGGAAGGCGATGGACCAGACGGCCGACCTGACCCATCTGCGCTTTGGCGTGCTGGCCTTGGGCGATCGCAGCTACGACCAATTCTGCGGCTTCGGCCATGCGGTGGACGGCTGGCTGCGGCGTTCGGGCGCCCAGCCTCTGTTCGACATGGTCGAGGTCGACAACGGCGAGACCGGCGCCATCCGCCACTGGCAGCACCAGCTGAACCAGATCACCGGCCGGCTCGCGGCGCCCGACTGGACCCCGCCCGCCTACGACGATTGGCGCCTGGTCGAGCGCACCTTGGTCAATCCCGGCAGTCCGGGCGGCGAGGCCTATCATCTGGCGTTCGAGGCGGTGGGCGCAGCGCCCGACTGGTCGGCGGGCGACATCGCCGAGGTCGGCCTGCCGGAACGCGATGGCGTCACCCCCGGCTCGCGCGAATATTCCATCGCCTCGTTGCCGACGGACGGCCGGGTCGAGTTCCTGATCCGCCAGATGCGCCATCCCGACGGCACGCTGGGCCTGGCCTCGGGCTGGCTGACACAGGACCTGGCGCCGGGCGACCGGATCGGAATGCGGCTGCGGACGAACCGCAGCTTCCACGGTCCGGCGGACGATACGCCGATGATCCTGATCGGCAACGGCACCGGCATCGCGGGTCTGCGGGCGCATCTGAAGGCGCGGACGGCGGCGGGCGGGGCCTGGCTGCTGTTCGGCGAACGCACCCAGGCGCACGACGCCTTCTTCGATGCGGATCTGCGAGTCTGGCTGGCTTCGGGCGCGCTGAAGCGGCTGGACCGCGCCTTCTCGCGCGATCCGGGCGACGGGCGCTATGTGCAGGATCTGGTCGCGGCCGCGGCGGACGATCTGCGTGACTGGGTCCAGCGGGGCGCCGCCATCTATGTGTGCGGCAGCCTGGAAGGCATGGCCTCGGGCGTTCACGCGGCGCTGGAGACGGCCCTGGGCGCGGAGGTGGTGCTGCAGATGCTGGAAGACGGTCGCTATCGGCGGGACGTGTACTGACTTCTGCTCATCCCGGCTTTCTCCGGGATGAACGGCTATTTCCGTAGTCGCTCCAGCAGCTCCGCCGCAAAGGCCGACAGCGTGTCGTCGCGCGCCCCCATGACGATGATCCGGTCACCCGGCTTGGCGATCTCGACAATGCGGTCGCCGCAGTCCGCGCGGGTGGCCAGGGCCTCGGCGTGACGTCCGGCGACGCGCACGCCGGAGGCGATGTCCTCCGATCCCACGCTGCGGTCGGTGGTGCCGCCGTAATAGACCGGCTCGGGCATCAGCAGCACGTCGTCGGGCCGCATCAGGCCGACGAAACCGTCTATGAACTCCGACTTCATCAGCTTCAGCGGCCCGAAGCCGTGCGGCTGGAAAAGGATCAGCAGCCGCCCGTCGAAGGCGTGCAGCGTCTTCAGGGTGGCGGCGATCTTGTCGGGGTTATGGGCGAAGTCGTCGATGACGGTGATGGCGTTCGCAATCCCGACCACCTCCATGCGGCGACGGATGCCGGCGAACGTCTCCAGCGCCTTGACCGCCTCGCCCGTCGCCACGCCCAGCGCCTTGACTGCGCCAAGCGCCGCCAGGGCGTTGGCGACATTGTGCGCGCCGGGCACGTTCAGCACCACGTCATGCTCGCTCCAACCCTCGATCAGGCGGAACCGCATCCCGGTCGGCAGGGGCTGAAGATCATGCGCGGAAAGATCGGCCTTTTCCTCGCCCAGGCCGAAGGTGATCGCCTTGCCGGGCGGCAGGGCCTGGGCCAACGCCGCCGTTTCGGGGTTGTCCAGGTTCAGCACCGCGGTCTTCGCCCGTGCGACGAAGCCGCCGAACAGATCGCGAAGTTCCTCCATCGACTTGTGATCCAGCGAGATGTTCGAGACAACCGCGACCGTGGGGTCGTAGCGGGCGATCGAGCCGTCGCTCTCGTCGACCTCCGACACGAACAGGTCCGGTCCGCCGATCAGGGCGCTGGCGAAGGGGTGGTCGGCGTCGGCGAAATTCTTCATCACGGCGCCGTTCATGACGGTGGGCGCGCGGCCCGTCTGATGCAAAATCCAGGCGATCATGCCGGTGATGGTGGACTTGCCGCTGGTGCCCGCCACGCCGATCGATGCCGGGGCTGCGTTGAAGATTTCGCTGAGCAGTTCGGGCCGGGTCTTGATCATCGCCCCGACGCGCTGCGCCGCGCCGATGTCCGGCACGGTGTCCTCGACCGCGCCGGTGGCGATCACGATCTGATCGGCGCGCGTCACCCCCGACCCGTCCTGAGGATGCAGGGTCACGCCGTGGGCGCGCAGCCAGTCGAACTTCTGGGGCGTGCGGCCCTGATCCAGCGCTCGGTCGGAGCCTTCGATGGCGGCGCCTTGCGCCTGAACGATCATGGCCAGGGGCAGCATTCCCGACCCGCCGATGCCGCAGAAGAAGTAGGAAGCGCTGTCGGTCATGGTGCGATAGGAAGGGCCGTCGCGCCCGACGGCGGCGCGCGTTGGTGCAAAATGATTCCGTCAGGAGACGTCGTGGCCCTGGAACTCGATCCCCGCAAGACCGCATTGGTGATGATCGACCTGCAGCAGGGAATTCTGGCCGCGCCGCGCTTTCCTCACGCCGTCGAAGACGTGGTCGCCCGCAACCTGACCCTGGCGCGGGCGCTGAAGGCCAAGGGCGGGCGGGTCGTCGCGGTGCGGGTGGATTTCGGGCCGGGCGGGTCGCTGGCCCCAAAGGGCGCGATCGACGCCGCGCCGATGGGCGATCCGCCCGCCGACTTCGCCGATCTGCGGCCCGAGGTTCTGGCGCTGGCGCCGGACCTGATCGTCACCAAGCGCCAGTGGGGCGCCTTTCACGGCACGGACCTCGATCTCTATCTTCGCCAGCTGGGCGTCGAAACGGTTCTGGTCGCCGGGGTGGCGACGAACATGGGCGTGGAATCGACCGTCCGTGAAGGCTGGTCGCTGGGCTACGGCATGGTGGTGATCGAGGACGCCAGCAGCACCGTCTCGGCCGACTGGCACGCCTTTGCGATCGACAACATTCTTCCGCGCATTTCGCGTGTCCGTTCGACGGACGCGGTGCTGCGCGCCCTGGAGGCGGCGTGATAGGCAACGGTTTCAAGATCGGCGTCGTCTGCGCCAGCTCGCGTTTCACCAAAGAGCGCGCGGATCAGGTCGAGGCCTGGATGGCGCAGAACCATCCCGACCGCGATGTCTCGGTCGTCTTCCATCCCGCCTGTTTCCTCAAGCACGGGCATTTCGCGGGTGACGACCGGGCGCGCGCCGACGCCTTCGTCGACTTCGCCAACGATCCACGCATCGATGCAATCTGGTTCGCACGCGGCGGATACGGCGCGTGCCGCATCGCCGAAGCCGTGATCCCGCGCTTGGACGCGGTGGCCCGCAAGAAACGCTACATGGGCTATTCCGACGCCGGCAGCGTGTTGGCCGCTCTGTACAAGGCCGGGTTCGCGCATCTGGCGCATGGACCGATGGCCTCGGATTCGGTCCGGCACGACGAAACGGCGCGTGGCGCCCTGGCCTGGTTGACCACTGGACACACCGACTGGATCGAACCGTCCTTGGCGACCGATCCGCGCCCCGCCGTCGCCTTCAACCTGACCATCATCGACCAGCTGGTCGGCACCGCGCTGGAGCCCGATCTGTCCGATCACGTCCTGATGCTGGAAGAGGTTTCGGAGGCGGATTACCGCATCGACCGGATGATGTTTCATTTGACGGGTCAGGACTCCATTCGCCGTGTGGCCGGGATTCGTCTGGGACGTGTTTCCGATGTCACGCCAAACGATCCCGATTTTGGTCAGGCCCCTGAGGAAATCGTTCGGTATTGGTGCTTGAGGTCGGGCATACCCTTCCTTGGATCGGCCGATATCGGGCACGACGGCGCCAACAAGGTCGTGCCGTTCGGCCGGCGCTGAGCCGATCCGGTCGCGGCGAAAAGGACACAGTCTCGCCTTGATCCGCAGCGTCGCCGCAACCGACCCCTCGACAGACCGCCGATCCTTCAGTCAGATGCAGGTCCGCGAGGCGTTAGGACTTCGTTAGCCAAGGCGTTGGGGGACGCGGCGGCTACGCCTTCTGCGATGCGGCGGTTCGTTCGGATATCGGGGGATGCCCGGACGAGCCGCCTGATCGCCTTTCCGATCCATCGACGTTTGGGCCGCCAAGGCTTAAGGATCGCCGGGTGCGTTTCGACGAAAGATTCATCGATGAACTGAAGGCCCGCCTTCGCCCGTCCGACGTGATCGGGCGGACGGTGAAGCTCAAGCGTCAGGGGCGGGAATATGTCGGCCTGTCGCCCTTCTCGAAGGAGAAGTCGCCGTCCTTCTTCGTCAACGACGACAAGGGTTTCTTCCACGACTTCTCGTCCGGCAAGCACGGCGACATCATTTCCTTCCTTCAGGAAACCGAGCGGCTGAGCTTCGTCGAGGCGGTGCAACGGCTGGCCGGCGAGGCCGGGATGGCTCTCCCGGTCGAGGATCCCAAGGAGGCCGAGCGGGAGCAAAAGCGTCAGGGCCTGTCGGACTGGATGGACCTGGCCCAGAAATGGTTCGCCGCCAATCTGCGGCGCACGCCCGGCAAGGCGGCGCGCGAATACCTCGACAAGCGCGGCCTGCCCGAGGATCAGTGGGAGCGGTTCGGCCTGGGCTATGCCCCCAACGACCGCGAAGGTTTGAAACAGGCCCTGGTCCAGCGCGGCGCCAGGCCCGCCGAACTGGTCGAGGCCGGCCTGCTGATCTCGCCCGAAAGCGGCGGTCAGCCCTATGATCGGTTCCGCGACCGGCTGATGTTCCCCATCCTGGACGCGCGCGGGCGGATCGTCAGCTTCGGCGGCCGGGCCATGAACCCTGACGACCGGGCCAAATATCTGAATGGCCCGGAAAGCCCGCTGTTTCACAAGGGCGCCACTCTCTACGGCTTGCCCGAGGCGCGGCGCATCCTGGGCGCGGAGTCGAAGAACGACCAGGCCATCATCGTGGTCGAAGGCTATATGGACGTCATCGCCTGCCAGCGCGCCGGCCTGCCCGCGGTGGCGCCGATGGGCACGGCCCTGACCGAAGAGCAGATGGAGCGGCTGTGGCGCGTGTCGTCCGAGCCGGTTCTGTGTTTCGATGGCGATGCGGCGGGATTGCGCGCCGCCTACCGCGCCATCGAACGGTCCTTGCCGCTGCTGAAGGCCGGTCGGTCGTTCCGTTTTTCGCTGCTGAGCGCGGGGCAGGATCCTGACGACATTCTGCGGGAAAAGGGCGCGCCGGCTCTCCGCCAGGCCCTGGCCGATACCCACGGCTTCGCCGAGGTGCTGTTCCGCCGCGAACAGGACGCCGAGCCGCTGGACACGCCGGAGCGCAAGGCCGGCTTCAAGGCGCGTCTTCGCAGCACCGCCTCGGCGATCCAGGACAAGGATTTGGCCGAACAATACCGCCGCGACCTGTTCGAACGCTTCGACGCCCTGTTTCCCCGCAGTCCCCAGCGTGCGCCCTGGACGCCGGGGCAGGGGCGAGGCGGTCGCTTCGGTCCGCCGCCGAAGCTTGGCCAGACGGTCGAGGGCGCCCAGGCGATGCAGTCGCTGTTTCGCGCCATAGAGCCGGTGCCGGCCGCCCTGGCCCACGGCGCCATCGACGATCCCGAGCGGATGGACGACCATCTTGAAGAGATTTCGGCTCACGGCTTCGGCGACAAAGGGCTGGATGGGTTGGCTCAGGAGCTGGTTCGCCTGCGTCTGGCGGGCCAAAGCCTTGACTCCGCCGCCCTGCGACGCCATCTGGCGCAATCGGGTCATGATGCCTTAGTGCGCGAGGTCGAGAAGGCGGCGGCGAAGTCCGGCGCGCCATTCCTGGCCGCAAATGCGCCCCTCGCCGAGGCAAGGGTCCGATGGTCGCAGGCGTTCGACGCTTCAACCCGCGTAGCGGCGTTGGAGGACGCCTTGGCCCATGCACGTGATGTGCCTGGGCAGGATGAGGCGTTCCGCCGGCTGAAGGCCGAGCGGGATGCGCTTCGCCGTGCGATCAAAGCCGGGACGATTTGGGAAGACAGCGCGGGCGCGTAACCTTACGCCTCGCCAGGCATTGTATTTTTCGTCGGGGCGGATTGATCACCCCCTCCGACTGGAGACGAAGTGACTATGAACGCACAGACCGAGACGCAGGATGCCGAGGTTTCGACCGACGGGCCCCTGCTCGATCTGACCGACGCCGGCGTCAAGAAGTTCATCAAACAGGCCAAGGCGCGCGGCTATGTGACGATGGAGGAGCTGAACAAGGTCCTGCCGTCCGAAGAGGTGACCCCCGACGCGATCGAGGACACCCTGGCCATGCTGTCGGAGATGGGCGTCAACGTCGTCGAGGCGGAAGAGGACGCGCAGGAGCAGCAGTCCACCGACGTGGCCGCCGCCGCCTCCACCGGCATTGCCGAAACTCCCGCCAAAGCCGCCTACGACCGCACCGACGACCCGGTGCGGATGTATCTGCGCGAGATGGGCTCGGTCGAACTGCTGAGCCGCGAGGGCGAAATCGCCATCGCCAAGCGCATCGAGGCCGGTCGCGACGCCATGATCTCGGGTCTGTGCGAAAGCGCCCTGACCTTCGAGGCAATCATGGTCTGGCGCGACGAGCTTGAGAACAACCGCATCCTGCTGCGCGAAGTCATCGACCTGGACGCCACCTATGGTGTGCTGAACCCGTCGTCCCTGCCGGGCGCGGCCCAGGCCGAGGGCGAAGAGGAAGAAGAGGCCGAGGAAAAACCGGCCGCTGAAGACAAGCCTGAAGCCGACGACGAGGACGATGACGACTTCGACGACGGCGGCGGAATGTCGATCTCGGCCCTGGAAGCCGAACTGCGCGACGGGGTGATGGAGGTTCTGAACCTGATCGCCGCCGACTTCGTCGCCTTCCGCGGCCTGCAGGACAAGCTGGTCCAGACCCGTCTGAAGGGCGAGGTGCTCAGCGCCAAGGACGAGAAAGCCTATCAGGCGCTGACGACGTCCATCTCGGATCGTCTGAAGACGATGAAGCTGAACAACAACCGCATCGAGGCGCTGGTCGAGCAGCTTTATGCGATCAACAAGCGTCTGATCGGTCTGGAAGGGCGTCTGCTACGCCTGGCCGACAGCTACGGCATTTCACGCCCCGAGTTCCTGAAGGCTTATTTCGGCTCCGAGCTGGATCCGACCTGGACCGACCGGATCAAGGAACAGGGCGTGCGCTGGACCAAGTTCAGCGAGAACGAGGCCGGTCAGATCGGCACGATCCGCGCCGACGTCGCCGCCGTGGCCCTGGAAGCCGGCCTGCCCATCGACGACTATCGCCGCATCGTCCAGACGGTGCAGAAGGGCGAGCGCGAGGCCCGTCAGGCCAAGAAGGAAATGGTCGAGGCCAACCTGCGCCTCGTGATCTCCATCGCCAAGAAATACACCAACCGCGGCCTGCAGTTCCTGGACCTGATCCAGGAGGGCAACATCGGTCTGATGAAGGCGGTCGACAAGTTCGAGTACCGTCGCGGCTACAAGTTCTCGACCTACGCCACCTGGTGGATTCGTCAGGCGATCACCCGATCCATCGCCGACCAGGCGCGCACCATCCGCATCCCGGTGCATATGATCGAGACGATCAACAAGATCGTCCGCACGTCGCGCCAGATGCTGCACGAGATCGGCCGCGAGCCGACGCCGGAGGAACTGGCCGAAAAGCTGGCCATGCCGCTGGAAAAGGTCCGAAAGGTCCTGAAGATCGCCAAGGAGCCGATCTCGCTGGAAACCCCCATCGGGGACGAGGAAGACAGCCACCTGGGCGACTTCATCGAGGACAAGAACGCCGTCCTGCCCATCGACGCCGCCATCCAGTCGAACCTGCGCGAGACGACGACCCGCGTTCTGGCGTCGCTGACGCCGCGCGAGGAACGGGTCCTGCGGATGCGCTTCGGCATCGGCATGAACACCGACCACACGCTGGAAGAAGTCGGCCAGCAGTTCTCGGTGACCCGCGAACGCATCCGTCAGATCGAGGCCAAGGCGCTGCGCAAGCTCAAGCACCCGTCGCGGTCGCGCAAACTTCGGTCCTTCCTGGACAGCTGACAAGATCAGGGGCGGCTCCGACGGGGCCGCCCTTTTTCGTTGCGAACCCATGAGCCGAAAGCACGTCAATCGGGGCACGGCGCCGGCCAAGGCCGATCTGCCGACCAAGGCCTGCGTCGCCTGCGGCCTGCCGTTCACCTGGCGCAAGAAATGGGCGCGGGACTGGGAACAGGTGCGCTTCTGTTCGGATCGCTGTCGGGCCAAGGGCGGTTCCGAAAACCCCTGATCGGCGGCTCTCCGCCTCGTGACCGCCGATCAGACGGCGAATCAGCTAGCGTCTTGGCGATGTCGTCTGTTTCCCGCGTTTCCCCCGTCCTGATCTGTCTTGGCGTTCTGCTGGTTTTCGGCGGCTGCGTGCGGCGGCCGCCCGAGCCGCTGCGGCCGTCATCGCCCTATCCGTCACGCACCGAGGCCCCGCTGGTCGGCGGGCTGGTGGACCGCCCCATCGATGGGGGCACCCAAGGTCTGGTGGTGCGTGAGGGGCGCGACCTGGGTCGCTGCCTGGCCGAACTGAACGCTGCGCGCGTGCGGTTCAGTCCCGTGCCGGACCGCCAGAACACCGCGACCTGCGGCCTTAGCCAGGGGGGCGTGCTGGGCGCCGACCTGGGCACGGTGGCGCGCATGGCGCCGGGCGACGTGGAGATGACCTGCCAGACCGCGCTGGCGCTGAGCATCTGGCGCAGGCAGTCGGTGGAGCCGGCGGCGCGTGAAATCCTGGGGTCGGACGTGGTTCAGATCGATCACATGGGCTCCTATGCCTGTCGCAACGTGAACAATGGCGTCGGCTCGAACCGCATCAGCGCCCATTCCCAGGCGGCGGCGCTGGACTTCGCCGGGGTGCGGCTAAGGGACGGGCGGCGGATCACGGTCACGCGCGACTGGTCGGGCGACACACCGGAGGCGCGGTTCCTGAAACGTATTCGCGAAGACGCCTGCCGCATCTTCGGCACCACCCTCAGCCCCGACTACAACGCCGTCCACCACGACCACCTGCATCTGGAGGCGACCGACACCCGCTTCTGTCGGTAGGGCGCCCGCCCAAGCGCAACGCTTTGCGTCGGGACGGATTAGCGCTTCATGCGCGGCGATCTGAAAACCTACCAGGCCAAGCGGCGGTTCGGCGAAACGCCGGAGCCGAAGGGCGCCAAGGGCGGGCGCTCGAAGGGCGGGTTCCGCTATCTGATCCAGCGTCATGCGGCGACGCGGCTGCATTACGATTTCCGCATCGAGGCGGACGGGGTGCTGAAATCCTGGGCGGTGACCAAGGCGCCGTCGCGCGACACGGCCATCAAACGGCTGGCGGTCGAGGTCGAGGACCATCCGCTGGACTATGGATCGTTCGAGGGCACCATCCCCGATGGCAACTATGGCGCCGGGACGGTGCAGATGTGGGACGTCGGAACCTGGGAGCCGCAAGAGCCGGACCTCGAGGCGGCCTGGGCCAAGGGCCAAATCAAGATGATCCTTCACGGCGAACGGTTGAAGGGCAAATGGGCGCTGATCCGTCTCAAGAGCGACCGGGGCAAGCCGTCCAAGAGAAACAACTGGCTGCTGCTGAAAGAGAAGGACGACTTCGCAGTGGCGGGCGAGGGGGACGCCCTGGCCGAGATCGACGCCTCAGTCACCACCGGACGGTCTCTGGCCCAGATCGCGGACGGGTCGAAGGAATGGACATCGTCCAAACCGACGGGGCGCAAGGGGCCGGCGAAGCCCAAGCCGTCCAAGGCGGCGGCCAAGGCGAAGACGCCGCCGGTCTTCATGCCGATCCAGCTGTGCAAGGTCGCCGATCATCCACCCGGTGGCGCGGGCTGGGCGCACGAGATCAAGTTCGACGGCTATCGCATCCAGATTGGGGTGGGTGGCGGCCGCGCCGTGCTCAGAACCCGCAAAGGTCTGGATTGGACCAAGCGGTTCGCCGATCTGGCCGCCGACGCCGCGACCTGGCCCGATGCGGTGATCGACGGCGAACTGTGCGCGCTGGACGCGGATCATATGCCGGACTTCGGCGCGCTGCAGGCGGCGATCTCGGACGAGAAGACCGGCGACCTGGTCTATTTCGCCTTCGACCTGTTGTTCGAGGGCGCGGAGGATCTGCGAAAGTTGCCGCTGTCGCACCGCAAGGCGCGGCTTCAGGCCTATGTGGACCGGATCGGAGAGGCGGGGGCAGGACGGCTGCGCTACGTCGAACATTTCGCCTCGACCGGGCAGGCGGTGCTGGAAAGCGCGTGTCGGATGGACCTGGAAGGCGTGATCTCCAAGAAGCTGGAGGCGCCCTACCACGCGGGGCGATCATCGACCTGGCTGAAGTCCAAATGCCGGGGCCGCGACGAGGTGGTGATCGGCGGCTGGTCGTCGGAGGGGGGCGCTCGGTTCCGTTCGTTGCTGGTCGGGGTCAAGGACAAGCGCGGTCTTCGTTACCTGGGCCGGGTCGGGACCGGCTATGGCGAGGCGGTGACGAAGACGCTGGTTCCGGCGTTGAAATCGGTCGCGGCCGACCGCTCGCCCTTCGCGGGGCAGGGCTCGCCCAAGGCGGCCAAGGACATCCACTGGGTCGAGCCGGTGCTGGTCGCCGAAGTCGAGCATGGCGGATACACCGAAGGCGGATCGCTGCGTCAGGCGGCGTTCAAGGGACTGCGGGAAGACAAGACGGCCGCCGAGGTGAACGCGGCGCCGCAACCGCCGACGGCGACGGCCGAACGAAAGCCGACGACAACGGTCCGCTCTGCGGGCAAGCCCGGCAAGGTGGTGGTGGCGGGCGTGACGATCTCCAGTCCGGATAAGGTGCTCTGGCCGGCCGTCGGGGACCGTCCAGCGATCACCAAGGCTGATCTGGCGCGATATTACCAAGCGGCGGCCGAGCGGATTCTGGCCCATGTGTCAGACCGCCCCACTTCGATTATTCGCGCGCCCGAGGGGATCGAGGGCGAGATGTTCTTTCAACGCCACGCCATGACCGGGTCCAACCCGCGTCTGAAGCTGATCGACGTCAAGGCGCGCACGCCCTACGTCGCCGCCGTCGACGTCGGCGGTCTGGTCGCCATCGCCCAATCGGGCGGGCTGGAGCTGCATCCGTGGGGCTGCGCGCCGGGCGATCCCGAAGTTCCCGAACAGATCACCTTCGATCTGGACCCCGATGCGGGTCTGGATTTCGGCGACGTCATCGCAGCGTCCAAGATGGTCAAGGCCAGGCTGGAGGGGCTGGGTCTGGCTGCTTTCGTCAAGACGACCGGCGGCAAGGGTCTGCACGTCGTCGCGCCGATCAGGACAGACGCCCGTTCCCGCGTCACGTGGGATCAGAACAAGGCCTTCGCCAAGGCGGTGTCGGAGGCCATTCGCGCCGAAGCCCCTGACCGCTTCACTACCACCCTGGCCAAGAAGGCGAGGGGCGGAAAGATCTTTATCGACTATCTGCGAAACGGGCGAATGGCGACGGCTGTGGCACCGTGGTCGCCGCGCGCCCGGCCTGGCGCGGGGATCGCGTTCCCGTTGTCCTGGGGACAGGTGAGGGCGGGGCTGGATCCGTCCGCCTTCAATCTGTGGACCTATGAGGCCTTGCTGAAAAAGCCCGATCCATGGGCCGATTTTCGCGCATCGACGGTCAGTCTGAAACCGGCCTTGAAAGCGATGGGGGTTTGATATTCCCTCTCCCGCAAGGGGAGAAGGGAGTTTAAGCGGCAGTCTTCTTCTTCGCGGGAGCCTTCTTCGCCGCCGCTTTCTTCGCCGCCGGTTTCTTGGTTCCGGTCGCCGCGCCCTTCAGGCTGTTTCGCAGCGCCGCCATCAGGTCGATGATATTGGTGTCGTCCGGTTCAGCAACGTCGACCACCCCCTTGCCGCCCTTGGCCTTGGCCTGGATCATGGCGCACAGGGCGTCGTCATAGCGGTCCTTGAAACCGGTCGGGTCGAAATCCGCCTCCTTTTGGCCGATGATGCGGGCGGCGATCTCCACCATGTCGGGGTCGGCCTTCACGGTCGGGATGTCGTCGAAATAGTCGTCGGAATCGCGCACCTCGTCATGCGCGCGCAGTGTGTAGGCGACCAGCCCCTTGCCCCGCACCTCTAGCGCCAGCTGGCGCTCCTTGCCGCGCAGCACCAGCTGGCCCAGCGCCACCTTGGCCTGTTTCTTCATCGCGTCGCGGATCACTGCAAAGGCTTCCACCCCTGCTCCTTTTTCCGGCACCACGAAGAAGGGATCGTCCCAGTACAGGCGGTCGATGTCCGCCTCGTCGACGAACTTGTCGATGGCGATGGTCTTGGTGCTTTCCAGCTTCACCTGATCGAAATCGGCGTCGTCGAACAGGACGTATTCGTCCTTCGACACCTCATAGCCGCGCACCAGATCGCCGCGCTCGACAGGGCCGGTGTCGGGGTCGGTCGGCACCATGCGGATGCGGTTGTTGGTGTCGGGATTGATCAGGTGAAACCGCACGTCGTTGGTGCTGGTCGTCGCCGTGTAGAGGGCCACAGGACAGGTTACCAGCGACAGTTTCAGATGTCCTTGCCAGGTGGGACGGGCGGCCATGTCGGTTCTCCTCGATCCATGACAATGCATCAGACCGGGTTGCGTTCGGACAGGGCCGCCCGACCGTGGGCCTTGCGTCAGGCCTGGCCCTGAAACACGGCCTCGAACCCGCCCCACATCATCCGCTTGCCATCGAACGGCATATCCATGTCGGCAAAGCCCGGATCGTCCTGCATCTTGGCGAAGCAGGCGTCGGCCGTGGCGCGGTCGGGCCAGGTGACCCAGGAGAAGACCACCACCTCGCCGTCCTCCAGTTTCACGGCCATGGGGAAGCTGGTCAGCTTGCCGTCCGGCACATCCTCGCCCCAGGTCTCGACCTGGGACAGGGCCCCGTATTTCTGGAACAGGGGCCAGGCGACCTCGGCGGATTTGACATATCGCGCCTTGTCTTCGAATTTCACGGGGGTCAGGAAGCCGGTCACATAGGTCATGGTCGTCTCTCCTCAGTGGGGTTCAAAGCTTGGCGACGGCGGCGTCCAGGGCCGCGATGTCGATTTTTTGCATGGTCATCATTGCCTGCATAGCGGCCTTGGCTCGGGCGGGATCGGGGTCGGTTACCAGGTCCATCAGCCGGCGCGGCGTGATCTGCCAAGACAGACCCCAGCGGTCCTTCAGCCAGCCGCAATCGCTCTCCTGGCCGCCGTCGGCGGTCAGGGCGGTCCACAGACGATCCGTCTCGGCCTGGTCCTCGGTCATGACTATCAGAGACACGGCCTCGGTGAAGCGAAAGGCCGGACCGCCGTTCAGCGCCAGATAGTTACGGCCCGCCAAAACGAACTGGACGGTCAGCACGCTGTCGGCCTGACCCGAGGGCGTATCGACCGGCGAGCGGTTCACCGCCGTCACGCGGCTGTCGGACAGCAGGGAGACATAGAAGGCGGTCGCGGCCTCGGCGTCGCCGTCGAACCACAGGCAGGGGACGATCTTGTCGGTCATCATCCATGCTCCTGCGGGAAGGTGTTGATCATCCAGTCCTTGCCGAACCGGTCGCGGGTCATGCCGAAACCAGCGGACCAGGATGTGGCGGCGAAGGGCATCTGGACCAGGTCGTTCTCGCTCAGGCGGTCGAAGACGGTTCGCGCCTGATCGACGCTGTCGAAATGCAAGGCGACCGATGTCTGGGCGGGCGGGGTGCGCGGGGGGTCGGCTCGATGACCGCCATCGTCGGCGCAGACGCCGGGCGGACTGTCGGACCCCATGATCGCCTGGTCGCCGATTTGCATCCAGGCGTGGGCGATCTTGTCCTTCCACTCCGGACCGACCGGCGCCTCGGGCATCTCGGCGAAGGTGATCAGGTTCAGCTGACCGGCGCCCAGGACCTCTGCATAGAAGCCGAAGGCCTCGCGCGCATTGTCGTGGAACATCAGGTTGGGGGTGATCTTCACAGCGCGCCTCCTTCTGCAAGAACGGCCAGTTGATCGGCGACGGCGCCCCAGCCCTTCTCGAACCCCATTGCCCTGTGGCGCTCCGCCGTCTTCAGGTCCCAGTGACGGGCCGTGGAGGTGTAGCGCGTGCCGCCGGCCTCGGGCTCGAATGTGTCGATGCGGACGAAGTTCAGGTCGCTGACCTGCGGAAACCAGCCCTCGGTCAGGGCGCCGGTCGAAACCAGCTTGCGGCCCGGCACGACCTCCAGGAAGACGCCGGCGTGGGGGTAGCGGTCGCCTTCCGGTGTGGCCAGTTCGATGTTGGCCCGGCCGCCCACGCGCAGGTCCCAATCGACGACCGGGGTGCTCCAGGGGCGGGGACAGAACCATTCGCCGGTGCGTTCGACGTATGTTTTCCAGACGGTTTCCGGCGACGCCTTGATCAGGCGACTGATGCTGAGGTCAAGAGCGTCGGACATCAGACCGCCCCTTCGGCGGCGAAGGCCTCGGGGCCGGCGGCGACGGCGGCCGGGTCCATCCACATCACCTCCCAGATATGGCCGTCGGGATCGGCATAGCTGCGCCCGTACATGAAGCCGTAATCCTGGGTCGGATTGGGGTCCGTCCGGCCGCCCGCCGCCCCGGCCTTGTCCGTCTCGGCGTCGACAGCGTCGCGGCTGTCTTTGGATAGGCACAGCAGTACCTGGGCCGAGGTTTGGGCGTCGGGGATCTGGCGGTCGGTGAAGGTCCGCCACTTGTCGTGGGTCAGAAGCATGACGTGGATCACGTCCGACACCACCATACAGGCGGCCGTATCGTCGCTGAACATGGGGTTCCGGGTCGCGCCGACGGCCTTGTAGAAGGCGATGGATCGGGCCAGGTCGGCGACGGGCAGGTTGATGAAAATCAGCTGTGGCACGGCGTTTCCTCTCCTGAATGTTTGCGAAAACTGACCGCGATGATTACGATAGTCAACTATGAAGTTAGAAAAGGTAACCAATAAAAGCGGCCGCAGATATGACGACGCCTGCGGGGCGGCGCACGGACTGGATCTGGTCGGCGAACGGTGGGCGTTGCTCGTTATTCGCGAACTGATGATGGGGCCGCGCCGGTTCGGCGATCTGCGACGCGATCTTCGCGGCCTCTCGGCCAATGTCCTGACCCAGCGGCTGGAGGGGCTGGAGGCGTCAGGCATCGTCCAGCGGCGCAAATTGCCGCCGCCCGCCTCTGTCCAGGTCTATGAGCTGACGCTGTGGGGCTATGAGATCAAGCCGGTCTTTATGGTGTTAGGCAGCTGGGCGGCGCGTTCGCCGCGTCACGATCCGACCCTGCCGATCAGCGCGGTGTCGGTCATGCAGTCGTTCGAGACGATGTTCGATCCCGCCCTGGCGGGCGATGCGGCGCTGACCCTGGGCTTCGTCTTCGGCGACGAGGGCTTCGTCGTCCAGGTTCAGGATGGTCGGATCGAGACACGACGCGGCGAAGCGGATGTGGCTCAGGTCGTGCTGACGACCCAGCCGCCCCTGGTCGCCGCCTGCGTCTATGGCAAGGTCCCGCCCGCCGCCTTCGAGGCCGACGGTCTGATGACCGTGACCGGCGACCGCGCGGTGTTCGACCGCTTCGTCGGCTTCTTCAACCTGCCGGCCAAGGCGTCGGACTGACGAACAGCCTCAGGTCAGGATGTCCAGCAGGGTTCCCATCATGTCGTCGGCGGTGCGGGCCACGGCGGCGTTGGCGCTGAAGGCGGTCTTGGCCTCGATGCGCTCGACCGTTTCCCCGGCTAGATCGTCCAGCGGCGCGGCCGCAGTGCGGCGCGCGCTGTCGTCGAAGCGCATCTGTGCGCTGGTCATTCCGGCGGCGGCGATGGAAAGGGCCTGCATGGCGCGGCTCCGGGCGAGGTGCGTTCGGTCGCCAGAGTGCGTCTTTCAGGTCAACGTCGCCTGAAGGAACAGGGTGAACGGCGTTTTCCGCCCCGCTTGCGCCTTTATCCGTGTATAGAGCCGCCATCATTCGCCCGGCCTGAGGACTGTCCTCGGCCGGGCGCGGTCGTTTCGGCGGCCGCCTCCCCGCTGTCCCAGGTTTCCGATGCCCTTTCCCGCCGTCCATCCCGCGCTCGACCGCGCCCTGATCAACAAGGGCTATGCCGAACCCACCCCGGTTCAGGCCGCCGTTCTGGAAGGCGAGCACGCCGAGCGGGATCTGCTGGTGTCGGCCCAGACGGGATCGGGCAAGACGGTGGCCTTCGGCCTGGCCGCCGCTCCGACCCTGCTGGGCGACAAGCCGATCTTCGGACCGGGCGGCGCGCCCCTGTGCCTGGCCATCGCCCCGACGCGCGAACTGGCCATGCAGGTCGCTGCCGAGCTGCAATGGCTGTACGCCGACTCCGGCGCCAAGATCGCCACCTGCGTCGGCGGCATGGATGCGCGTCGTGAAGCCCGCGCCCTGGGCTTCGGCGTCCATATCGTCGTCGGCACGCCGGGCCGTCTGAAAGACCATATCGACCGGGGCAACCTGGATCTGTCGGAGCTGAAGGTCGCCGTCCTGGACGAGGCCGACGAGATGCTGGACATGGGCTTCCGCGAAGACTTGGAGTTCATCCTGGATCAGGCGCCGGAAAGCCGTCGCACCCTGCTGTTCTCGGCCACCATCGCGCGCGACATCGCCACCCTGGCCAAACGCTATCAGAAGGACGCGGTTCGGATCGACGCGACCGACAAGACGCGCCAGCACGCCGACATCGAATACCGCGCCTATCGCATCGCCCCAAACGAGATCGAGCACGCGGTGGTCAACACCCTGCGCTGGTACGAGGCGCCGCGCGCCATGGTCTTCTGTTCGACGCGCGACAGCGTGCGTCACCTGCAGTCGTCCCTGCTGGAACGCGGTTTTTCGACCGTTTCCTTGTCGGGCGAGATGGGCCAGCGCGAGCGCACCGATGCGCTTCAGTCGCTGCGTGACGGCCGCGCGCGCGTCTGCGTGGCCACCGACGTCGCCGCGCGCGGTCTGGACCTGCCGGACCTGGGCTTGGTTATCCACGCCGAACTGCCGATGAACCGCGCCGGCCTGCTGCACCGTTCGGGCCGCACGGGCCGGGCAGGCAAGAAGGGCGTCTCCGTGATGCTGGTGCCGCACTCGCGCCGCAGGAAGGCCGAGCGTCTGATGGACGAGGCGGGCGTCGACGCCGTCTGGTCGGGCGCGCCCACCTTCGACGAAATCCGCAAGGCCGACGAGGGTCGTCTGCTGTCGCCCGAGTTCTTCGAGGCCGAGGTGACCGACGAGGATATGGTCGTGGCCAAGCGGATGATCGCGGAGCGCACGCCCGACGAGATCGCCGCCGCCCTGGTGCGCCTGCTGCGCAAGGAGCAGCCGGCGCCGGAAGAACTGTCCGATCCGGGCGCCGATCGCGGCCCCGCCAAGCGCGACCGTCTGGTCCGCAACGACGATGGCACGACGGCTCAGCCCTGGCCCGGCGAACGTCTGGGCGCCGACGATGTGGTCTGGTTCCGTCTGGACGTGGGCCGCAACAGGAACGCCGACCCCAAATGGCTGATCCCGCTGATCTGCCGCATCGGCGGTATCACCAAGCCCCAGATCGGCGCCATCCGCACCTTCCCCGAAGAGACGCGGTTCGAGGTCGCCAAGACCCACGAAAAGGCCTTCCGCGAAGCCATCGCCGCCTCCAAGGAAGAGGTGAAGATCACCCCGTCGGAAGCCCCGACGCCCGGTTCGATGAAGGCCGGCCGCTTCGCCGGCAAGCCGCGCGAGGACGGCGACCGCCCGTTCAAGAAGACCTCCTACAAGCGCGCCGACGGCGGCGAGGGCGACGCGCGCCCGCCCTTCAAGAAGAAGCCCTGGGCGCCCAAGGCCGACGGCGGCGGCAATCCGCGCTCGAACGCGGCGGGCGACAAGCCCTTCGGCAAGAAACCGTTCAAGGCCAAGCCCGGCTTCAAGAAGGACGGCTTCAAGGGCAAGCCCAAGGGCTGATCTTGATCCTCCCCCGTAAAACGGGGGAGGGAAACCGCGCGTCGCGTGGTGGAGGGGCGGATACGTCTCGGGCGGTGGTCGCGGGGCTCTGTCCGTGTCGGAGCTTCGAGTGGCGGTGTTGCAGTCGCCCCTCCACCGCTTCGCGGTCCCCTCCCCCGCAGGCAGGGGAGGATTGGCGGACTTGCCACCCGTCCCGTCCCGGCGCACCCTTCGCCCATGACCACGCCGAGCGCACCCCAGGGCCGATACGCCTCGTTCCAGGCCTTCTATCCCTATTACATCCACGAGCATTCCAACCGCACTTGCCGGCGCATCCATGTCGTGGGCACGGGTCTGGTGATCCTGGCCTTCGTCGTCTTTCTGGCCACCCTGAACGGCTGGTGGCTGCTGGCCATGCCGCTGGTGGGCTATGGATTCGCCTGGGTGGGGCATTTCTTCTTCGAGAAGAACCGGCCGGCGACGTTCAAGTACCCGTTGTGGAGCCTGATGGGCGATTTCCGCCTGTTCTTCGAGACGGTGACGGGCAAACGCCGCTTCTGAGCCGCCGATCCGATTCAAGCTGCGCCGTTATCTGAAAGCCATTATGGTGCCCCTGCGGCGGTCTGCCGCTGCTGGAGGGAGCATCATGAAATCCATCGCCTTCATCGCCGCCGCCTCTGTCCTGATGGCGCCCGGCGTCAGCCTGGCGCAAAAGACGGCCGCCAAGCCCGACTTCACCCTGGACCCGAACTACGGTTCGGTGCGGCTGGAAAGCGGCTTCACCCCCGATCCGTGGACCAAGTCGATCCTGGCCGGCGGCTCCGTGCCGACTTCGGCGGCCAAGTCGGGTTGCGAGGGCAAGGTCAGCGCCGCGCCGGACCTTCAACTGAACTATGAGGCCGGATCGCTGGATCTGACGGTGATGGCCACGGCCGACGAAGACACCACCCTGCTGATCAACTCGCCCGACGGCCAGTGGTACTGCGACGACGACAGCGGCGGCGGCCTGAACCCCAAGGTGGTGATTTCCGGCCCTCAGAGCGGCCGCTACGACATATGGGTCGGCACCTATGACGACAACATGGTGCAGTCGACGCTGCAGATCAGCGAACTGGGCGGATCGAACGCCGCCTCGGGCAGCGCGCCGAACATGGATCTGGAGCCCAACTATGGCACGGCCAATCTGCGCGGGGGCTTCACCCCCGATCCGTGGACCAAATCGATCCTGGCCGGCGGCTCCGTGCCCGCCTCGGCCGCCAAGTCGGGCTGCGAGGGCAAGGTCAGCGCCGCGCCCGACATCCAGATCTTCTTCGAGCCGGGCGAGGGCGATCTGACGTTCCGCGTGCGCGCCAGCGAGGACACGACCCTGCTGGTCAATACGCCGAACGGCCGATTCTATTGCGACGACGACGGCGCGGGCGGGCTGGATCCCAAGGTGACGATCACCAATCCGCAAAGCGGCCGCTACGACATCTGGGTCGGCACCTACAGCGACAGCATGGTGCAGTCGACGCTGGAAGTCTCCGAACTGGACTGAGTTCCCGCGCGAGCGGACACGAAAACGCCGGCTGGCCTTGCGGTCAGCCGGCGTTTTTCATGCGGCGCGGATCAGTTGGAGGCGGTGGTCCAGGCCGGGGGGCAACCGTCGAAATCGCCGGCGTCAACGATGGTCAGCGTCCGCATATTCAGGCGCTGGGCCTGGGTCATCGAACCGCGACCGTTGCCGGTATAGAGGTCGATCTTCTGGCCCTTGATCGCGCCGCCCGTATCGGACGCATACCAATAGCCGTCGTGCACCGAGCCGTCGGCCAGGCGCATACCGACCGTCTCGCGGATGAACAGCTTGGTGCGGCGGGGAATGACGCGGGGATCGACCGCGACGGTCCGCATGGCGATCGGCCGGCATCCCAGCGAATCGTTGCCCGTCGCGCCGCCTCCACCTGCGTGATACAGCCGCGCCGAGGCGCGCCAATCGGGATCGCTGGCCATCAGTTCGGTCTGTTCGGCGCTCAACGTCGTGTCGGCGTCGGTGGAACCGACCGTGGCGACAGGGGTTTCAACCCTGACTTCATCCGCCGCTACAGCGACATTGTAGGGGACAGGCCCGCTCGTGACCGAGGACAGGGCAGCCCAAAACATGGCAAGGGCAGCGGATGCGCCGATCATGAGTTTCGCTCAGGAGACACCGGCTCCCAACGCCGCCGGCACCGATCTTGTCGCGTTAACTTGTGGCGAGAAAGCGGCGGAATGTCTTGCTGCGCGCCCTGTTACGGTTTGTTTCCGCGCTAAACGATTGAATAATAAGACATCTTATTCAGGTGTGCAGCGGGTGCGAGGCGTCTCGCCGACCGACTTTCGCGCCTAGAATCGGTAATTGAGGCCGGCGTGGACAACCGGAAGCACCCTGTAATTGTCGGCCTCGTCCTGAATCTGGCGCTCTTCGTCGTCCAGACGCGCGCGGAACAGCGGATCGTTGGACAGGGTTCCGCCACGCGCATCCAGATCGACCTTGGGTTTGTCGCCGAACGCCGCTCCGGCCAGAAGGCGGAAACCCAATCGTCCGTTTCGGGTGAAGGTGTTGTCGTAGCCCAGGCCGATGAAGGGGGCGGTGTTCTCCAGATCGATCCGACCTGTCAGGCTCCCGACCTGGGCCGGGGTGAAGGCAGCGCCGCCGATGTTCACATTGCCGGTCGGGGTGGCGTCCAGGTCGATCTTGCGCGACCCGAAATAAGCCCCGCCCGACACCAGGAAACCATTGGCGAACGGATGCAGGTCCACGAAGGCGCCGGGGGACTTGAAGTCGATCTTGGCGTCGTAATCGATGCCCTTGTAGGTCTGGTCGCGGTCCCAGTTCAGCACATCATAGCCGCCACGCAGCACCAGCCGGGGGTTCAGCGCCCACTGCGCCTGCAGCCCCAACCCCGGCGTCCCGGCCTGGGCGCCGAGCGCGAAACGTCCGTCATCCTGCGCCTGGGCGACGCAAGGAATTACAAGGGCGGCCAGCGCGACGGAGGCGAGCGCCATTGGCGCGAGGCGAAGACGAAACGACATGACGCAAATCCGGAACAGGGAGCAGGGCTTGGCCTACAGTCTCGCGCGCCGGTGTTGAAGATTGGGTTACGCCGCCTGGTCGCGGCGCGCCTCGGCCTCGCGCACCGCCTCGACGGCGCGGTCCAGCACCTCCAGGCCCGCGCCCGGTCGGATCGCCTCGACCGTCAGGATGCGCCGGAAGGCGCGCGCGCCGGGTCGCCCGTGCATCAGCCCCAGCATATGCCGCGCCATTGCAGGCAGGGCGACGCCCTCGGCCAAGCGCGCCGCCATATAGGGGCGATACGCCTCCAACGCCGCGAAGGCGTCCACGTCGCCCTCGGCCTGCCCATACAGACGCCGATCCGCCTGACCCAGGATGGCCGGTTCGTGATAGGCGGCCCGCCCCAGCATGACCCCGTCCAGACGCACGCCGTCCACCTCGGCCAACAGCGCCTCTGCGGCGTCCATTGTGGCGATGCCGCCGTTGATCGAGATGTTCAGATGCGGCCGTTCGCGCTTCAGCCGGCGCACCAGATCATAATCCAACGGCGGCACGTCGCGGTTTTCCTTGGGCGACAACCCCTTCAGCCAGGCCTTGCGGGCGTGGACGACGAAGACCTCGATCCCGACGGCGGCGCAGGCGTCCACCGTGGCGAACAGGCTGATCTCGGGGTCCTGATCGTCCACGCCGATGCGGCATTTGACGGTGGCGGGCACGGTCACGGCCTCGCGGATCGCCGCCATACAGTCCGCCACCAGTTCGGGCTCGCGCATCAGGCAGGCGCCGAACCGGCCCGACTGCACCCGGTCGGACGGACAACCGACGTTCAGATTGATCTCGTCGTACCCAAAGGCCTCGCCGACCCTGGCGGCCTCGGCCAACTGCGCCGGATCGGATCCGCCCAGCTGCAGCGCCACCGGATGCTCCAGCGCGTCGAACCCCAACAGCCGCTCGCGATCCCCATGCAGCACCGCCGGCGCCGTCACCATTTCCGTATAGAGCAAGGCCCGCCGCGTCAGCGCACGATGAAACGCCCGGCAATGCCGGTCGGTCCAGTCCATCATCGGGGCCACGGACAGCCTACGATCTTGATTTTTCAACATTATTTCAGTAAGATCAAAAAGTTGGAAGGCGGCGTGTGCACTCAAATTTACGACGTGTTGCGACGTTTTTTCCGGGTTTTCGACACCTCAGTGCACACAGAGCGCACACGAAATGGCGACGTACTCGAAACTCCCGTCAGGATCGTGGCGGGTCCAGGTCCGAAGGAAGGGTCGCTATATAAGCGAGACCTTCGTCAAACGCGACGATGCGCGTCGGTGGGCAACCGAGGCGGAAGGTCGTATCGATCGCGGAGAGACGCCCACACCTTCGCGCGCCGCGAGGCTTCGGACGTTCGGCGAACTGATCGATCTCCACATCGCGGACATGAAGGAAGTCGGTAAGGCGCCTAAGCGCTCGAAGGCGGCGACGCTCAAGATGCTGAAGGATCGGCTCGGGTCGAAGAAGCTCGCTCAGTTGGACCGGCAGTTGTTCATCGACTTCGGTCGCCAGCGCGCCGCCGAGGGGGCTGGCCCGATGACGCTGAGTATCGACATTGGCGCCATCAAGCTGGTGATGTCACACGCCGCTGCCGTTCATGGCCTGACCGTTCCGGTTGAGCCAATCGATATGGCTCGTGTCGCGTTGAAACGGCTCGGGCTTGTCGGGAAAGGCATCGAACGAAATCGGCGTCCCACCGACGATGAGCTCGAGCGCCTGATCGCGCATTTTGAGAGCAACCCCCGTCAAACCATCCCGATGGGCGTGATCGTCAAGTTCGCTATCGCGACGGCGATGCGTCAGGAGGAGATTTTCCGCGTCGTCTGGGACGACTACATTCCCAGGACCAAGATGCTTACGATCCGCGATCGAAAGGATCCGCGGGAGAAGGTCGGAAACGATCAACGGATCCCGCTGCTCACTGTGTCGGGCTTTGACCCTGTCGCGCTGATCGAAGCCCGGCGGTCGTCACGAACTAACGCGGAACTCCGCATCTTCCCGTTCAACCATCGCTCAGCAGGCACCGCGTTCACCCGCGCGTGCAAGGACCTGGGTATTATCGATCTGCACTTCCACGACCTGCGCCACGAAGGCACCAGTCGGCTCTTCGAGGCAGGATTTCAGATCCAGCAGGTAGCGTTGGTTACAGGCCACAAGGACTGGAAGATGCTCCGGCGATACACTCATCTACCCCCGGAGAGCCTTCATCTCGCTGCCGCTGGAATGGCTGCTTAGAGCGTCATCTCAACCAGGACACGGCTCAACCGGCTTCCCATGTAGGATGAAGCTCGCCGGTGATGCTTTTGTGGTCACGCCTCGCTATGTTTTAGACTGCGATGGGCGAGGAATACCAATGACGCGATTGGTAGCAGTTCGCCGCGATGGCCCCATTCAGATAGTCCAAGCGATGAGCTGCGCCCACGAGGAAATCACTCGCTCCTCTAAGGTCATCGAACGCTCGGCGGACATCCGCCGCAGAGTTTTGTCCGACCAGATGGTCGGCACAGATTTGCGTGATCGCCGCAAAGACATCCATCTGGGCGGACGGCAGACGTACATTTCCGAGGATCGAGCCCATTCGGGAGACAACGTTGAGGTCCAGTCGGAACAGCGCTTTAACCGACTGTGCGAGGTCTAGGTTGGTCCCGATCTGGGCATGAAACACAGGGTGGCCGAAGCGAACTTCGTCCATGTCGTAGTGAGCACCATAGACCTGCTCGAGATCATCGCCCTTGCGTTTGAAGTAGGCGACGTTGGTCCCGTAGCTCTTGGTTTGCAGGGGCGAAGCGGCTGCGAAATCACCCTCGAAGACGAGCCACCCTTCCACCACAACATACAGATCGGATCGCCCGCGGTTGGCGCGCTCGGGGACATTTAGCACGATCGGACCGACGTTGAGCTTCACAACGTCATCCGGCGCATTCTGATCGAGCTTGAACACGTCAAAGGCACTATCCGGCCGAATGGCCGCTGATTGATCCATCTGACGCAGGCCGAGGAGCGCTTTGCTCCAAGCCGTATGAACTCGACTCTGCACGCGGTGAGCCTCTCGATTCATCTCGCGCCCCTCAAAGCCCCATCAAGGGAGCGAGCTCTTCGTAGAAGTCTCGCTCGACCCGCGTCAGCTGTGCTCCCTGCGGAATCCAGCTACTTGAGGGTACGGAGCAGTCGCCGCGCTCACAGACGGGCCGCTTCGTGAATGGGCACCAGAAGCCGCCTTTTTCGCCACCGCATCGATCGCAGCCATGCATCGCGAGCCGTCTGTCCAAGGCCTTCTCTACGACCGCCCGGTTGAAGTCCGCAAAACCGGCATTGTCGCCGGCCTCGACGTCTGCGCTCAGCGCGTCGATGATCCCGTCGACATCCTCGCGCCAGAAAAACCGTCCGACTTGGGAGAACGGCCCAATGAAGCGCGCTCTTTCAAAAAGGCCAGCAAGGGCGTCCGCTTCGCTGACGTTTGTCGCGCAATAGGCGGCCAAGGCGCTGTCGCTCAGGAGCGGCCCGGGGAATTTCAAGATGGAGTTGGCCAACACATGCCCCAGCAGATAGCCCATGAGCTTCTGCATCGGCTTCAGATCGTCGCCAGCCTCGGCGTTCATTGCCCGAAGGCGCTCGACTAGACCCGCATTCGCAGCACCAAGGCGGGACATGTAAAGCGCGAATTGGCTCTCAAGATGCGGTCGCTCCAGCAACGCAGCGAGCACGCCTGCAAGGCTCCGTTTTTCCTTCAGAAGGTCAGGCTGAGCCTCCAATCCGGCAGCGAGATCGCGAAACCCGGCGTAGATCGCTGCAATGAAGGCGGCTCCCTCTTCATCAGTCGGAGGAACCTTCAGTTCGAACAAGTTGGGTTCTTTAGGCAGGGAATCCCGATGCCCACGAGAGAAGTCGCCAACTGGCACGGCAGCCATCTGGCTCCATGCGACGATGCTGACGCCGAAAAGCCCACGTAGCCCCTTCGACGTCAGATCGTAATCCGTGACAACAAGGACAGTACTTTCATCAATCTTCCCCTTGAACGAAGCTTCGGGGTCCTCGTCCGCTGTGGCGGGAGTCCACTGCGCTATATCGACCGGCTCGTTGCCGAGGCGTTCGCGTAGTTTAGCCGACAAGCTGTCGAGCAGTTGCTCGTTGTCGTCGATTAGAAGAATGGAGCGTGCTGCTGTCATGTCGTGGAACGCTCTAGGCAAGTGGCAACCGAACACGGATGCAGGTTGCGAAATTGGGCGGCGGGGTAGTCAGCTCCGCCTTGCCGCCGAAAGCTTCGGCACCCCGACGAACTAGGGCCAGGCCAAGTCCCATGCCCGATCCCAAGGGGTCGTTTCGCGAGGCTGTTGTGGTGAACAGTGGGTCGAAAACCTTGCTCTGAAGCGGGCCCGGAATACCCACGCCCGTGTCAGATACCTCCAGGTAGTGCCATCTACCTTCGTTCCAGCTTCGAAACGCGATCACGCCACGTTCCACGCTCGTTTTGCCCGTCACCGCCTTGAGGGCATTGGTGTAGAGGTTAAGCGCGATGCCGTCGTAAAGCGACGCGGGCACGAGCGGTGCGAGAAGATCCGCCTCAGCACTTATCTCCACATCGATGTTTCGCTCTTCGGCGTACCGGCCGAAGACGCGCTTGACCCGTTGGAGCCGAGGCCTGACGGGATAGGCGGCTGTGGGGAGAACCTTGGTGCCTTGGATATAGCCTGATGAGTATTTCACGAACTCATTCAGGCTGGCGATGTGGCTCGCGAAGCTAGCAACGACAGGATCGAAACGGGGGTTGTCTTTGGCCAGTTCGACCAATTCCTGATGCGTTGTTTCGAGCTCTTGGATGGCGACGCCGAACTCATGGGTCATGAAGCCGGCCACGACGCCAAGCAAGCTCATCACCTCAAGCTGCCGCTCCCGCTCTCGAGAGGTCTCTTCCTGAACGTCGGCGCGCTTCTGCTGGTCCGCGAGGACGGCGACGATCCGTTCCTTTGTGGGAGCCGCGATGTTTGGATCGGCCCTAATCTCCCGGATGGCGGACTGAGTGTCCCGCTTGAGGTTCGCAGCGCTTTCCTCTCTGCGCCGCTGCTCCTCTTCCTGCTGAAGCTTGCGATCGGCGAACGCGATGGCCTCGACGACGCCGCGGATCACATCGGTGAATTCTTCGAACGTGGCATTCTCAACGAAGCCCTCGCGGTCCGCCGATGCAATGAGGCCCCGCTCCTCTTCATCGACAACCTGTTCAACGGCCAGTTCCGCGTTCCGCTTTCCTTGGACCTGAACCAGCCCCACGAGCTGAGCCGATTGCGGCAAGCGAAGCATCCAGTTTTCCGCCGGTGCTGCTCGAACCTCGCTCGACATCGGGAAATGCTTGGCGGCCAAGGACGATCGCGGGTCGCGATGGTTCCGGGCGGCGTCCGCCTGAAGACGAAGCCAGTCATCCTTCGCACCACCGTAAGGCTGGACCCGAAAGTTGCGATCGAAGACTGCGACGCCCGAGTTGGCGACGATCCAGCCGTAGGCATAGCGCCCGTCGACAGATAGGCCTGAGAACGCCCCCTCTCGTCGGGGGAAGAACCGAATGTCGGCGTAGGCATTACCTATGCCGTTCGGGAAGGTGTCGACGATCTTGAGGTAAGGTGCCTTTTGTCCGCGCCGAAACACCTTCACATCCAGATGGTCACCCTTCAAATCGAGGACAGCACGGAAGGTATAGGCCTCAAGGATTTCGCTGGCGACATCCTCCACCCCGTCGTCGACGTCCTGGATCGTCAGGCTGAAGCCCGGATCCAGGGATGCTGCGTCAATACCGCCTTCCACATCTTCGCCTGTCGCCTCACGGAACATGGAGCGAAGCGGGGTAAGAATGTCGATAGAACCGGTCCGAACCTTCTTCAGGTCCAGTCGCCTCGCTTCAGAGCGAATTTTGGTGATGGTCAGGGATGTGCCCAAAGGCGAGTCGTCCGCGACACGTTCTACAGTATAGGGAACTTGAACGGTCCCGAGATCAGCATGCTGGTCGAACTTCGGCCAATCGAACGTCGCGGACAAGCGTGTGCGATAACCTCTCGCCGCATCATGAGCGACGGTGTCGAGCTGTAGAGCCCGGCCGAGGAAACGCACCGCGAAACGTCCAATACCCTTCTCGCCCGTAATTAGTCGGAGATAGCGGTCTGAAAGCCGTACCCCTTCCTTGGAGCTGGTGCCGATGCGCATCCAGCCGTCACGGAAGCGATCGAAGGTCATTCCTGCCCCGTTGTCCTTCACCAGGATCGACCGGTTCGGTACGTAGCTGATCGCGCAATCCGTGGCGTCGGCGTCATACGCGTTCTTAATTAACTCGACGATCGCGACTTCTGGCTGTTTGACCAGTCTCTCGCCGAGTTCCCGAAGGACGCGCCCTTCGATAGTGAAGCCGAGCGTCCCCTCTTCTACGATGTCCGCTGCCACCGTCATGCTGCCACCGCAGCCGTCCGGCCGAAGACATCCAGAAGGATCGCATTGATCTGGTTGATCTCGATCTTTCTTAGGCCGTTCGAATGGGCCACGACGCGGTGTTTTAGATCCAGACCGTCAAGGCCTGTCGCCACCGCCTCAGCTCTTTCCGGCCCGAGGTTATGGATGCCACAAACACCACCGACGGCGCGCGCACTAATAGAGTTGATGATGGCCTTCGGGTAAGACTCTCGGAAACTCTGAGCCATCAGGACGTCGGGAACGGGGGGCATTTTGAAACGCCACCAAACGCTCCGCTCCAAGCAGGTCGCGGTCTGGTAATCCATTGCAGGTACGTTGGTGAGATAGGCACTCAGATTACGCCCCGGCTCAACGTCCGTCCGAATAAGCCAGCACTTCTGGCCCGCGTCGCGGAAATGCTTATGGAAAGCCGCGTCGTTCAGGTCCAACACCCCGCTGGGCACAGACCGTAGAGTGGTCACGCACGGAACGACATCGACGCCGATGTCCAAACCGAACCGAACACGTTCCGCTTCCGTCAGGGTCAGAACCTTCTGGGTGCCCGGGCTGAGCCCCCGAACGGCCCTCGGCGCATCCGCTTCAATGTCGCTGCGTCGCCGATAAGGGATCACCCCTGACGCCGAGCCGCTCTCTGAGGCCATCTCGGCCCAAGCGCCGTCGGCTGTCTCCTCAAAGAAGCGCCAGTCTCCATCGGAGGAGCTCTTGTCGATGAGGGTGATTGAGGATGTCGTCAGAACGCTATCGAATGTCGTGTCGACCAGTCGGTAAACCCGAACGCCCCAGCCTTGGGAGTGAATATAATCGCGGAGGTCGCGCACCGAAGGCCGCGATACCCATTCGTACGGGATGACCAAGGCAACCAAGCCATCAGCTTTGCAGCTGATGATCGAAAGCAGGAAAAAATACTGCCAGGCATTTGCCAAACCAGAGAGCGTCAGACCTGTCCGGCTTTTGAGTACCTGCGAAGCATGAGCGCGCCATCCGATCGGCAGATCCTGATTACGAACAAACGGCGGATTGCCGATGCAGACATCTGCGTCGTCTATTGCGTCCTCGAAGGCGCATTGGTTGACGAGCTTCGCATGGCTTGGAAGGACGGCGTCTCGGCAACGGTCTTGGTCAATCTCGTAGCCGACGTAGGCATCATAAATGCCGTACCGGGCGAAGCGACCGTCGCCGGCACCAAAGTCTAGAACCTTTCCGACATTCGGGCGTGAATGAGCAACGTGTGCCCAGGTCGCCCTAACGAGCGCGTCGGGCGTGTCGACCTGACAACGGTCGAGATAGAGCGAAACGCTCTCCCATTCCCCCCAGTCGCTTGTAAGCTCTGCAACCTGCCTCAAACCAATCCGACTTTCTTTGACGGCGCAGCCCCGCGGCAAGCCCCTATCGCCCCGCAAGTCAAGAGTCGCGCGGTCAACCGGAAGTTAGCGGCTGGAGGGCGGGACGGCAACGCTGCCGTACCTTGGCTACCTGAAGTTTCAGGAGGATGATCAAAACACCGAGAACACCGGAAACACTTCCGTCAGTATCTACTCAAGCAGACGGCTGGGAGGAACATCCAGCGCAGCCGCAAGGCGCCCTAGCGCTCTCACGCTGGGGTTTCGCGTGCCACGTTCCAGATCACTTAGGTAAGCTCTCTTCATATTGGCGCGAAACGCCAGTTCTTCTTGTGAGAGATCAGCTGCGGTTCTGAGAAAGCGCACGTTCTTGCCGAGTAAGGCAACTACGTCCATCGCCATACATGACGAAGAGGTACCGTAGAGCGCTGCCCCCTAATCGTGTCATTTGTATCGGCTGTCGGGCTTCAGGAGGTCAGCAGGGCTGACCTCCAAGGCCATGGATACTCGCGCTAATGCCCGGACGGTCGGGTTTCGCCGACCAAGCTCAAGCCCGCTGAGATAGCTGCGCTTCATGCCAGCACGAAAGGCGACCTCCTCTTGGGAAAGGCCGGCGGCTATGCGAACGCGCCGCATGTTCCTGCCCATGAGGTCCACCAAATCCATGTCCCGAGTGGACGCGCAGACGCACCTTTTCGCTGTCCCCCAATCGTGTCATTTTGTCCTCTGGACGTGTCATTGGATTTCGTATGTCTGTGCATGGAACGGTCAGGCTTGCAGACGGGGAGAGCTCGGGGATGACCGAGCTTTACACCGCCCATGCCAGTTGGCTCAGCGCCCGTCTGCGCAGCCTCGGCGTGACTGCAGTCGACGACGTCGTCCAGGAAACCTACGTTCGGATCGCGCCCTATCAGGCCCGTGGCGAAATCCGCCATCCGAAGTCGCTTCTTCTACGCATCGCCACCAACCTGGTCGCCGAAGAGGGCCGCCGCTCCCAGCGGCAACAGCGTCATGCCGCATCGACGGCCCCATGGGCGGACGCACCGACGCAGACCGAGACTATCCTTCTAAAGCAGCTCATCCTGAACCTTTCTCAACCGGAGCGAGATATTTTCATGCTGAGCCGCTTCGGAGGTTTGACAAACGAGCAGATCGCTGAGCGACTAGAGGTGTCGGTCAAGACCGTGGAGCGCCGCATTACGCGGGCGCTCAAACAGGTTGATAGTCAGCTCCGACGCTAGTCCAGGGGGGCTGCGATGTCGGCTCAGCAACACAGACGGACGGCGGCCGATGATCAGGCGGCCAACTGGATCGCGCGTCTGGGCACGCGCAGCATCTCGTTGCAGACGATCGAAGAGTTCGCCCAGTGGCGCCGGGACCCGGTAAACGCCCAGGCCTACCAGAGGGCTGAGCAACTCTGGGCGAAATCCAACACGCTTTCCGGCGACCCTGACATCCAGGCGGCGCTCGACAGCGCTATGCAACGCCGCCCCAAGGCGCGTCGCCTGAATCCTGTCCTTATGGCCGGGTTGGCGACCGCCATGACCCTCGCCCTGGTCGTGGGCTTCACGATGTGGGAGGCGCGCGGCGTCTACCGCACCAGCGTGGGCGAGCAGACCGTCGTCCAACTGGCTGACGGGTCGCGCGTGCGCCTGGACACCGACACGCGGCTCAAGGTCCGCTTCTCCGACGGCGAGCGTCACATCGATCTGACCAATGGGCAGGCCTTCTTCGAAGTGGCGCATGACCCTGGACGGCCCTTCGTGGTGTCGACATCTGATGCGTCCGTCACCGCTGTGGGGACGGTCTTCGAGGTTCGTCACATCGGCGACGTGACGCGAGTGGTGCTTGTGTCCGGCGCCGTCGACGTGGCCCAGGCCCGCCCCGGCGTCGCGCCGCAGCGGCTCAGTCCGAACCAGCAGAGCGCGATCGGCAAGGGGCAGGCGCGCGTCTCGGCTGTCGACGCCGCCGTGGCGACGAGTTGGACCGGGGGCGAACTGGTCTTCGTCGACACCCCTTTGGCGGACGCGGTCGCCGAGATGAACCGCTATCTGGCGGATCCGATCCTACTGGACGCCCCCGCCGCCGCCCGCACCTCCATCAATGGCGTCTTTCGGAGCGGGGATCGCGCCGCCTTCGTTGCGGCCGCCGCACAACTCCTCAATCTGCGGACCGTGACCGAACCGGACGGCAGGGTCCGGCTGATCGGTCCAGGAAATATCGGGGAGACGTGAGGGTCGCAGCCCCCGTCAACCGTCTCTTCCCCCGACGCGTCCTTGCGTCGTCGGGGAGGATAGAATGAACGCTTACCGCAGTAGCCTGTTCGCCGGGGCCGCCTTGGCGACCGTCGCAGGCGTCGCCCAAGCTCAGACACCTGCGCCTGCGCAGATCAACTTTTCGATCGCGCCTGGGCCTCTTGCCGGAGCCCTCAACACCTATGCCAGCCAGGCTGGACGGCAGCTGATGTTCACCTCGGACCAGGTGGGCGGGCGGCGCACCGGAGGTCTGTCAGGGCGCATGACGCCGGATGAGGCGTTGAACCGACTGCTGGTCGGTTCCGGTCTTACGGCGGTGCGCTCGACCTCGGGCGCCTGGGTTCTCCAGCGGGTGACGACCGAAGAACTCGCCGCCACCACTCTCGAAGAAGTCGTCGTGACCGGCACTCTGTTGCGCGGACCGGGCGACACGCCGTCGCCCGTGACGGTGATCCGCAGGGAGGATCTGGATCGGGCGGGCCGCGCGACGGTCGCCGAAGCTCTCGCGGCCCTGCCGCAGAACTACGCCGGCAGCGGCACGCCGACGGCGGCCCTGGTCGGGTCCGATCCCATGCAGAGCAACTCGGGGCTGGCGACGGGCGTCAACCTGCGGGGTCTCGGCCCGGACTCGACCTTGGTGCTGGTCAATGGCAGGCGAATGGCCGGAGCCGGCGGTCGGGGCGATTTTGCGGATGTCTCGGCCGTCCCGACCGCCGCCGTAGAGCGGGTGGACGTCCTGCTCGACGGCGCCTCAGCCTTATATGGCGCCGACGCCGTGGGCGGCGTGGTCAACATCATCCTCCGCCGGGACTTCGACGGACAGGAAAGCCGCATAAGGATCGGCGCGTCCGAAGGCGGCGCGGAATCCGTCATCGCGGCGCACACCTGGGGGCGCACATGGTCCAACGGACAGGTTCTCGCGTCCTATGAGTTCGAGCGTCAGAACGCCCTGAGCACCCTGGACCGCCCCTATACGGCGACCGGCGATCTGAGGCCGTTCGGCGGGACCGACCATCGGACCTATTACAGCGCACCGGGAAACCTCGTGCGCTTCGACAGCGCCAGCGGCGGCTATGTCGTGACCCACGCCATCCTGCCGGGAAGCAGCGGTGTCGCCACCGCGCCTTCGAACTTCGCGGCGGGTCAACAGAACTACGGCAACACCCGCGTCGGGGCAGCGCTGATACCGGAGTTCGATCGCCACGCCGCCTATGTCTATGCCCGCCAGTCGCTCGGCGAGGCCCTTGAGCTCACCGGCGACCTGCGGTTCAGCCAGCGTGACTTCGAGACGGAAAGCCTGACGCCCACCACCATCGCGACGGTGACGGCCGCCAATCCGCACTTCGTGTCTCCGACAGGGGCCGCCTCCCACAGCGTCGCCTATGCCTTCGGCGAGGATATCGGCGCATCGCGGCGGTCCGGGCGGTCGAGAAGCCTGGGCGCCACCCTCGGCGCGCGCGCCTTTCTTCCGGCGGGCTGGGAGGCTGAAGCCTTCCTGACCTATGGCACGGAGCGCTCCGACGATCAGCGGACCGGCATGCTGCAGTCGACCTTCCTGCAGGAAGCGCTCGGCAACACCGCGGACAACCCCGCCACGCCCTTCTCGGCCTCGCGCGACGGCTATCTCAATCTGTTCGGCTCCGGCGCCGCGAACACTCGCGCCGTGCTGGATTTCATCTCGAGCGGCTGGAGCCGGTATACGGATGAGAGCGAGGTCGCCTCGGCGAACCTCATCGTTCAGGGCGTCGCCCTTCAACTCCCCGGCGGCGACCTGAGGGTGGCGGCCGGCGCCCAGTTCCGGACCGAGTCGCTTCGCAACCGGGGTACGACCTTCACCTCGGGGCTCGCACCGACGTCCACCCAAGCGCCGGACAAGGACCGGGAGGTCTCCGCAGCCTTCATCGAAATCCGCGCGCCGCTGGTGGGGGAGGCGAATGCGCGCCCGGGGATTCAGCGGCTCGAACTGTCTCTCGCCGGGCGGGTCGAGGAGTATGACGACATCGGCTCGACGGCCAATCCCAAGGTCGGTCTGATCTGGAGTCCCTTGGCCGATCTGACGATGCGCGCCAATTGGGGGACCTCCTTCCGCGCCCCGGCGATGGTGGAACTGGCGGAGCGACGCTACATCTCGGCCACCTTCGTCGCCGACACGGTCGGTCAGCAGGTGGCTCTCTTCGAAGGCGGCGGAAATCCCGACCTGAAGCCGGAGACGGCGGAAACCTTCACCATCGGCTTCGACTACCGACCGGCGGGCCGTCCGTGGCGGTTCGGGGCCACCTGGTTCGATATCGACTTCTCCGATCAGATCGGTCGGCCCGCGCTCGACAACCTGACCCAGGTGCTCCTCGATCCCAACCTCGCGCCGTTCGTCCGGCGCATCGACCGCACCTCGGCCGCGGACAGGGCGGCAGTGGATGCGCTGATCACCAGCCCCGCCTTCCTGCTTCCCGGCGTTCTGCCGGCGGACGCCTTCGGGGTGATCGTCGACGCCCGGTGGCTCAACACGGCCTCTGTCGAGGTGCGGGGTCTCGACGCCAACGCCGCCTATGATCTGGACCTGGCCGGCGGCGCGCTGACCATCGAGGCCACCGCCTCCTACATGACCGACTTCGCCCGGCGCATCACCACGGCGGCGCCCAGCGTGGATCTGGTGGACACCTACGGCTTCCCGGTCGATCTTCGGGGAACCCTGTCCGGACGGTGGGTGCGCGATGACCTGTCCGTGCGCGTTGCGGTCAATCATGTGGGCGGCTATCGCGACCTTCGCCAAATCCGCATCGGATCCTGGACGACCACCGACCTGCAACTGGGCTGGGAGCCGTCCGCCGCCTGGGGAGACGGGCTGAGCCTTACGGCGTCATTCAGAAATCTCTTCGACGCCGATCCGCCCTTCTACGACGCTGTGACTGGCATCGGCTTCGACGCCGGTCAGGCCGATCCCCTGGGCCGGACCATCTCCCTGCAAGTCACGAAGCGCTGGTGATCCGTCATGCTGCGTTCTGCGCTCGCGGCGGCGAGCCTGGCTCTGATCCTCGGATCAGGGCCGGCTCGCGCGGACCCGTTTGTCATCGACGATCTTCTGAAGCTCGAGCAGTTCGGTCAGGCTTCACTCTCGCCCCAAGGGTCACGCCTCGCTTTCGAGCGCATCGGGTCCGCTCTCGAGACCGGTCCCTACGAATATGACGCTCTGGATCTGGTGCTGCGCACCCAGGTTCTCGTCGCGGCGACGGACGGCTCAGCCCCGCCGATCGGACTGACCCGACACCCTGATGGCGGCGGTCAGGTGATCGGAGCTTGGTCGCCCGACGGTCGTCGGTTGCTGGTCTACCGTCTGGGGGACCGCACCTTCCAGGCCGGCATCGCCAATCCGGCCACCGGCGATGTCCGCTGGCTTCAGGGCACGCCGGAGAGCGCGATGTGGGGGCGTGCCGCGCAGTGGAGAGACGCCGAACAGCTTGTCCTGATTCAGCGCTCGACGGGCGATCTTCCGGCGATGATGCGACTGAGCTACGACGCTGGAACCCGCATGCAGCACCTGTGGGGGCTGACCCGGGAGGGCCGAGAACCGGGACGCACGGTGATCGGCGCCGGCGCCTTCCGCGATGCGACGCCCCGGCCTCGGAGCTCCAGTCTTGTGCTTATGACCACGACTTCTGGAGAGCACCGGACCCTTGCGACAGGCCGCTTCCATGATCTGGAAGTTTCACCGGGCGGGCGGTTCGTCGCCGCCGCGCGCTTCACCGATGATCGCCCCTTCGATCCGTCCGTTCCCTTCCTGCAGGGCGACTTCTCCACGCGCCGCGAACTGACGCTGGTCGACCTCGACACCGGAGCGGTCTGGGAGCCGCTTCCCGGACTGGATCTGTCACCCAATCTTATGACCTGGTCCCCTTCGGGACGCCGCCTGCTCGTCTGGGTGCGCCATGACGGACAGTCGTGGTCGGAAGGCCGATTGGCGGAGATCGATCCTCAGCGGAAGACGGTGGCCTGGACGTCGCTCCATGGTCGCCGGCCTGCCCTGGTACAGACCGGTCTGCGGACCGAAGTCATCTGCGCTGACTGGCTGGGGGACCGACCGATCCTCTACGTGCAGGGCGAAGCGCGCAGGGACTGGGTGCGGCTGGGGCCTTTCGATGCGCGCGTCCTGACCGGAGATCTCGCATCGCCATCCTCGTCTCTTCTGGCCGTGTCGCCCAGCCATATCGCCGTCCAGTCCGGCGGCGAGGTCTGGTCGGTGGATCAGGTTGGACACGCCCTGCGATTGGGCCAGGGACGAAGGGTCGCCTCTGGCGTAACCACCGCCCTGTTCAGCCAAGGCCAAAGGTTCCAGTTCAACAGTCCGACGCGGCGAGATTGGGTGCTCGTCGGAGAGGGCAAAGGCATTCAGCGACGGCGTTTGATCGACGGTGCGCCTCTCGGCGAACCTCTGGCGGGCGAGCGCATCATGGCGATTGATGAGAGCCAGGCCGCCGTGGTGGAGACCGACGGCGTCCGGGAGATCCTCAGCCGCGCCGACGGCGCGCGCCTGGCCCGGATCAACGATCATCTGTCGGGCGTGGTGTTCGCAAGCCCCGAGGCCGTGGGGCACTCGGCCAAGGACGGCTCCCCGCTCGTCAGCTGGCTCTTCCGGCCCGCCGCGAGCGGACTGCAGCGGCCGCCGCTGATCATCATTCCCTATCCCGGCGGTCCCGCTCGCGCCCCGTCGCCGACCGAAGCGGACATCGCCACCAATGTGCAGTTGATGGTCGCCGCCGGCTATGCGGTGCTCATACCGAGCCTGCCCCGAATCGAACACCGGGGCGAACCGGCTGAAGACATGGCTGCGGACATCCTGCGCGCCGTGGACGCCGCGGCTCTGACGGGCGCGTTCGACCCGGACCGGCTGGTGCTCTGGGGGCATAGCTTCGGCGCCTATTCGGCCGTCGCGGCGGCCACCCAGTCGTCACGATTTTCAGCCGTTATCGCCGCCAACGGACCCTACGACCTGCTGAGTGTCTGGGGGCAGTTCGCCTTGCCTCAGTCCCTGGCCCCGGAAGACGGGCTGCCGGTCAGATCCCGCGCGGGGTGGGTCGAGACCGGACAGGGCGGATTGGGGGCGCCGCCCTGGGCTAACCCTGCCCGTTACATCCGCAACAGCCCGGTCCTGTCAGCGAACCGGATCACGGTTCCGGTCCTGCTGATCACGGCGGACAGGGATTACGTCCCTCCAGCCCAGGCGCAGGAGCTGTTCTCGGCTCTCTATCGCCAACAGAAGGATGTGGTGCTGGTCACCTACCGCGGCGAAGGACATGTGCTGTCGAGCCCGGCGAACATCCGCGACATGTACGATACGGTCTGGCGCTGGCTGGACGAGGTTCTGGCCCGAGCGTCTCCGAATGCCCGGGTTGGGCCGGAGCCAGCCCAGGCCCCGGCGCGGTGACGATCATTCGAAGTGGCGCCCGATGTAGCCGACCCTGACGTGCGGCGCCGTCTCCTGGACATCGAAATAGATCCGCACACACTGGTCCGGCGAGACTCCATCATTGGGCTTGGCGTGAAGCTCGAACGGCGTCGGCTTGCCGTCGATCGGGAAGGTGCGCCGCTTCATGGCGTCACGGCTGTTGCGGATCGTCTCGGACTCGATCGAGGCATTGACCCCCCGCTCCTTGAGCCAGGTCGGGACGGTCCCGCCCAAGGCGCCGGCCGCCCGCGTCGCCGCCAGTTCAGCCAGGACGTCGAGATACCTCAGCACCTTCTCGGGCGGGCCGGCCTCCGCAGACAGGGCGGCGGCCTGATCGTCGACGGCGTCGCCGAACAGGATCGAGCCGCCCCACCGGCGACGCGCGATGGCCAAGGCCTCCAGGATCGTGGCCGGCGGCGGTTCTTCACCGGCCGGCTCGTCGACAGTCGACTGCGATCTCAGCGCGACGTTCAGCGCGGCCAGATTGTCGTTCAGGGTCGAAATCTCAGCGTCCCGCGCCTCCAGGGTCGCCTCAAGTTGCGCGATCCGCGCAACGAGATCCTCGCTCGAGGCGGTCTCGGCGCTGCGGACGGCGGGGGCGTCCCGCAGGCGTACAAACCGCCTGAACGCCTGGTCGTCCGCGACGAAGGTGGAGGCGTCGAGAAGACGGCGGCGCAGGTCCTGACGCAGCCGATCCCGCGCTTCGACCTCGTCGTCGCCCCGTGCGGTGAGGCGATCCCGCGTCCAGAGCGGATGGTTGCGCGGCCGCTCCTGGTTGCCCCGGAAGGGCCAGAACAGGCGAACGGCTCCGTTGTAGCAGGACCACTCGCGATCCAGCCGTTGCGTCACCGCCCAGGCGGCTGCCTGATCGATGCGACAGACATGGGCCAGTCCGCAGACATCGGAGGCGAGACGCGAATGCAGATCGCCAGCCAGGGTCTTGCCGTCGAGTTCGGAGACGAGGATCAGCGGCAGGCGGCGCTGCGGCGACTGAAGCAGGGCCAGGAACATCTCCACGTCCGCTTCAGCAATCTGGGCGAAAGTGGAGAGCAGATGCTCGCCCTCGATCGACGCCCTCCAATCGATGTCCAGGTCGATGATCTCGCGAACGAAGCGAGGTGTGAAAAGGTCCACGCTCGGCGGGGCAAGTCCGCCTTCGACGCCCAGGGAGAGGGTGCAGTTGAAATGCAGGTCGGTCTCGGTCGCCAGAACCCGCGCCGCCGTCAGAAGTTCGCCTGTGCGAACCGGTTCGAGCACATCGAAGCTCGCGCAGCGCTGGTCCCCGACCTGGTCGTCCCTCCGGTCGGTCATCGCGGTGGCGCCGCTGCGCTGGATGATCGCCGCGCCGTCTTCAGAGGTCGAGAATTTGCCGTCGGCCCAGCGTTCCAGCGCCGCCATCACCTTTGGAAGGTCGGCGGCCTTCCCGGGAGCCACCACCTGAATCTTGCCGACGACCTGCATTGCGCCTCCCTGCCGAGCGCAGCCTACAGGCGAGCAGGAAAATCCCAAACAACCTTGATCGGTCAAGTCGATCCGGGCGGCCGTCAGCCCTCAGCGCTTCCAAGCCTGAAGCCAGCTCTCGACGAGGGCCAGGATCATCAGTTCGCCGTAGCCGCCCTGCCAGATGAGGTGCTCGACCCTGAGCGCGGCCTCGACCTGATCCCTGTCGATGAGCCCCTGGCCCGCCAATCGACCTTCGAGGAGGTGGGGACGAAGCTGGTCCAGATTCGCCGCCAGGACCCGACCATAATAGCCGCTCAGCTCCGCCTTCGACCGTCTTTGCAGGAGGATCGTAGGCAGACGATCCGCGAAAGCGTCGCGGGCAAGCAGCCGATCATGTCCGCCCTTCGTCAGCTGATAGGTCGGCGTGGCGAGAACGGCCTCCATGACCGGCTGACTGAGGGCCGGGTGAAGCAGGTCAACGCGCCTCGTTCGTTGCGAGGGGCTATGAAGCCCGAGATTGCTGGCGAACCCGAGAATCTGCTGACGTTTGCCCGGGCCCAGCCCCGTCAGATCGGCCAGCCAGGGGTGCACGGCGCGGGGGGCGTTCTCCACCTCCCGGCTGAACAGGAGATTTGACGGCGGCGCTGGACGCTTAGCCGACGTCGAGCCGGCCCATCCGGCTTTGAGCACACGCCATGCCGAGCGCCGCAGACGTCTCGCCAGCACAGGCGCCGTCCGGCTGAACAAGGCGCCCGGACCCTGGTCGCGGATCTGATCGCTCAGGATCGCCGATGTGGCCGTCTGGAAGAAGGCGACGTCGCCGCCCTTGCCGGTAAGCACCGCATCGACATTGTACCGGTCGCAAAGCTCCGCCTGCAGGGCGTCATAGGTCCCGTCCATGCGATTGAGGCTGGGGCGAAGGGTTTTGGGATGATCGAAGGCCAGACCTGAGGCCACATCCTCTGACGTCCTGACGACCTCGGTCAGGCTTTCGTCCATGGCCGCCACCACCGCCCGCGCGTACCGGCGCTCGTCGGACTCGGCGAAGGGGCCGCTGGTGTTAAGCCAAATGACCTCCCCGCCAAAGCCGGACGCCTTCAGGGCCGTCGCCATGATCGCCGAATCCAGACCGCCGGAGACCTCCGTCAGGATCGAGGTCCGGGCCTTCGTCATGTCTCTCACTGTCGCATCGACGACCGCGCGCAAGCGCACTTCGTTCGCGGGATGCCCCCTACGGGCGGCAAGCGATGGCGACCAGATGATACGGGTCGCTCCCCCTGTCAGGTGCAGGGCGCCCGGCGTGACGGTCCGCCAGGACGACAGCATGTCAGCGCTGGAAAGTAGAACCGGATCACGCAGCACCTGCGCCACCGTGGTCCAGCAAATCGGCGGATGATCATTGGTGGCGTCGACCAGCCAGTCCGGAGTCTGACTGGCCACAGTCCAGCACCGCCCCAGTTGAGCGCGCGCGCAATCCACAGCGCCGGACGGGTCTCTGAAAACTCCGCTCAGCGCCCCGTCGTTGCCGAGAAACAATACGACGTAGCGTCCCCAACCCTCGCAGGCGAGCATTCGACACAGGGCCTCTTCATTCTCGAACCGCTCCTCACCGAGGCGACGCATTTGCACGGTGTCGCCGACGATGAAGGCCTGCCCGCTTTCCAGGGCGACGCGCTGGACGCCTGCGTTCCGGACGGCGATCCATCCGCACGGCTCCATCTCCGTGATCTGCCAGCCCTCGGTGCGCGCGACGTCACGCATGACGGCGTAGGCCCCGGCGTCGGCCTCCAGGCCGATGAGCGCGACGAATTCGATCAAGGCCCGACCGCCAGTATCGGGGTATAGAGCCCGACCCGATCGAGATCGTCGTCCAGCAGGACATCGCCGATCTGCAGCCAGCAATGGGCCGAGAAGGGCCAGGTCCTCACCCCGAAGATCCATGTCGAGCCCAGGCCCTGGGCGGCGAGGCAGGCGCGAAGGAGGTAGGCCCGATAGACGCACTGACCCTGTCCGGGCAGCCAGGGCATCCAGCGATCGAACAGGCGAGCCTGCGCCATCGCAATTCCCGCGTCATCAGGCCGGAGAGGAACGCAAGGCGACTGCTCGATCAGGCGTTTCAGAGGGCGGCCGTGAATGCGGCCGAAGTGCCGGATCGCTGCGGCAAGAAACGCAGCATCAAAGCGGGCGACGGGGTCGCCGCGACTATAGGTCCGGCTCGTTCGCCTGGGTCGGGAAGGCGGCTGGGGCGCCGACGTCTGGTGCGCCGCCTGAAACAGGCCGGTTGCGATGAGGCCCGGCTCGAGGTCGGGCGCGCCCCCCGACCAGAGGCCCTGGCCTTGGTCGACGAGATGCGCCGCCAACTGAGGCAGACACAGATAGGCGTCGGTGTTGAGATCCAGGATGACCAGATCGTCCTCAACGGTGACGGCATGAACATGGGGGGCGGTGGAGATCATCGCGGCGACGGCGTCGGCCGCCGGCGCGAGCCGGCGGCCTTGCCTTCAGCCCATCGGCTTGATGCGGGTGAAGTCGATTTCCAGGACACCCTGTTCATCGCCCCCGCGGGTCAGGGTGCGCGCCTCGCCGAGGCGGATGAGGCGGATCAGGTTTGCTGCAGGCATTTCGGTCTCTCCTCTTGGACGCCGCGTGATTGCGGCAGGAGAAGGAGGCGACCCCGCAGCCGCGGCGGCAATCTATATTGCCGTATATTCGAGGCAGCGGGCGTCGACGGCAGGCCGACGCCCACCCTCGTTCAGTCCACCCGGATATAGGTGGCGTCCAGTTCGAGCACGCCCTGGTGCCACTGGCCCCGGGTCAGCGTACGCGCGTCGCCCAGACGAACCAGGCGGATGCAGATTGCGTTCAACATGACAGTCTCCATTGCCGTCGCAAGATCGCGACCGGTCGATGGAGGTCCGTCGCAGGCTCAACGGCAAACTATATCTCGGTATATTCAGCGCCCAGGTTTCGGACGTGCTCGACGAAGCTGATTTTCCCCCGCCTTCAACCAGTCTTCCTCGGTCCCACCGACAGATCTCTCGATCAGATCGCGGACGCTGGCGTTGACCACGGCGACAATCGTGCGAGCGTCGATGGTGGCGATCCGGTCGCCCAGTTCGTCATTGATCTCCTGCACGGCGATCATGACGATCCGCATCATCTTGTTAGTGGCGCAGCGAATGGCGAACTCCGGCGACCCGATCGCCAGGGACGCAAAGATGGCGTCCGGATCCGCGTCCACAAAGCGGCAGAACCGATGAATGTAATCGACGTTCAGACGGCCGCGCCCGCCTTCGAAATCCTGGTAGGTGCGCAGGGCGAGATTCATGCCGGCGGCTGTCTCGATCGCTGAGAAGCCGCGCAGCCGACGAATGCCGCGAATGGCCGCGGAAAGAACTTCGCTGTCGTTCTGGAACTCCGATCGGCCCGCTGGCGTCATGTCACAACCTCGCCGGGATAGGTTGGGCGCCGAACGTCGTCCGTTCAACATTAAGATTCACTCGCAACCCGCACAAAGCCGTCCTGCGCGAAATTATCGCGCTGAAGTGCGAGCTTTCCGGACCATTCCGGTAGATAGACCGCGTAGGACAACGGCTCAGCTTTCAACTGAGGAGCGAACATCCGCACCCTGATGATTCGGAATCCAGGGAGCCCTGAGTGGCGCGTAATCGAGATCCGTTTGTTGCCGCCTTGCGGACGCTCCGCGAACGCGTGGTGACGGGCGTGTTCTCGCCCGGACGACCGATCATCATTCTCGACGAGGCGAAAGCCCTGGGACTTTCGACCACGCCGGTCCGCGAGGCGTTGGCCTGGTTGGGCGGAGAGGGTCTGATCGAACGGGCTCCGGCGGGCGGTTATTCCGGGTTGAAACTGGATCCCGCCGGTCTGGCGGGGCGCTATCGCCTGCGTCGGCACTGTCTGCGGGAAGGTCTTGCGCGGGCCGCCCTCGTCGGCTGCCGCATCGAGGCGCCCGACGACCCTGAATTCTTCTTCCGCCAGATCGTCGCCGCCTCCGCGGACGCGGTGATCGTTGAGACATTTGATCGGGTCCAGGCGACCTTGGCGCCCTTCGCCGCCATGGAGACCGATCTGGTGGGAGACATGCCGGACAGTCTCCAAGTCGTGGCTCGCCTTCTTCGTGACAGCGCCCTGAGCGAAGCCGCCCTGGCCCTGGACGCCTTTCATGAGCGCCGGATTGAGATCTCGCCGCTGCTCTGTCTGGGCGCGCCGCCCAGGGCAGGCGCCGGATGACGCCGGCTCCGGCCCCCAGGCTGGATCTGACCTCTCTGAGGTGGTCCATCGCCGTGGCCAGCGCCGGCGGGTTTCGCAAGGCCGCCGACGCGCTCGGTGTCGAACAGTCGGCCTTGAGCCGCAGGGTGCGCGCGCTCGAAGACGAACTCGGGGTCTCTCTCTTTCACCGGGGGCCGGGCGGCGCCGCCCTGACCTTTGCGGGCGCCGCCTTCGTCGCCAATGTCGAAACCGCTCTGGCCGTCCTCTCCGAAGCCGTCGCGGACGCCCGCGATGCCGGACGGGGCCGTCGAGGGCGGTTAAGGATCGGCCTCACGCCATCCTTCCTGTCGGCGGCCCTGTATGCACTGCTCGCCCGGTTTCGGGACGCCCACCCCGAGGTGCAGATCGAATTGATCGCCGGAGAGGCGCAGTCGCACCTCGCCGCTGTCGCGGATCGCCGGCTCGATCTCGCCGTGCTGCCCGGCGGCATGACTGTGTCCGGGCTCGACGTCTCGGAGCTCTGGCGTGAGCCGCTCCACATCGTCCTGCCCAGGACGCACCCGCTCGCGCGGGCGGATCGCATCGACCTTGAGGATCTGGCCAGCCAGACCCTCTTGGTCAGTCAGGGAGATGTCGGCGACGATGTCCTGGGTCGAACACCTTCCAGAGCCGAGCTCCGGATCAAGGTCGTGGGCGCCGGACTGGCTGTGCTTGCAGCTCAGGTCGAGCTTGGGCTCGGCCTGGCTGTCGTCGCCTCCGGCGCCTTGGACACCTCGATCCTGCCCCCTGGTCTGACGCACCGCCCCCTGTGCTCGGGTGTTGGGCTGACCGTCGGTTTCGCGGCCGCATGGTATCACCGCAACGACAATCCCGCTCTCCGGCGTTTTGTCAGTTCGGCGCGCCGGTCCCTCTAGGGCGGCGGTGTCGTTCATGACCGCTCAGGTCTGGGGCGTGGATCGCCCAATCCGCGTCCGGGCGGCGACGAAGGAGCGGTCCGTGGCCATGAAGCGACTGAGCATGGGGGCGATCAGTTGCACCGGCGAATAGGGACGCTCCGCGTCGGCGGACAGCACCTGGGCATAGAGGACGAGATCCCGGTGCGTGTCCGCGGGCAATTCGACCGACAGTTTGACGGGGGTGTCGTCTTGGAGGCCCGCGAGCTTGAGGGTCGTCATGGTCAGTCACCGTAAGGAACGAGATCCAGGTCCCGATTGAGGATGATGCGAAAGGTCAGGCCGGGACGCAGGGTCAGGCGCGGCGGAATGGACAGGCCGCGTTCCACCAGACCCCGGCCGAGCGTGTCCACGCCGTCTGTCGCTCCATCCCGCAGGGCGCGCGCCAGCCGATCGTCCGCCTCGACATCGACGGCGGCGCCGCTGATCGCCAGGAGTGTGGTCAGGGCGGCGGACCGGAGCCTTTCGCCCCATCGTGAATCCGTCCGGTCCTGGAGCCCCGCATAGCCCCGGGTGTCGGAGGCGGCCTGATCCTCCAGCCCTATGGACCTGCCGTCGGGCAGGACGATGCGCGTCCAGACGACCTGAAGACGGGATTGTCGCTGAGCGATCTGGGCCGAATAGCCGCCGATCAGACGAGAGCCCTTGGGGATCAGAAGACGGCGCCCGGTCTCGCTGTCGTGAACATCCGCGGTGATCTGGCCCAAGACAGGCCCGGGCAGATCGGACTGCACGCCGGTCACCAGGCCGGCTTCGATGATCGACCCCGCCCTCAGGCGCAGGGCGCCGATCGCCGGAGCCGAGGGGACGGTGGCGGGCCCCTGCGTCGGTCCGCCGCGAGCAACGTCAGCCTCCTCGACCGAACGGCCGCCGCCCTGCGCAATCATCAACGCCGAGGTGCGCGCGGCGTCCGCCTCCGCATGGCGACGCGCGCGGTCGGCCTCGCGGGCGTCGGCGTCACGGGCGGAGGCCGCATGGTCTGAGCCGGCGATCGACGACACGGAGTCCGCGTCGGCCGCATTGCGCGCACTGAGGATCGGACGGCCCAGATCCCCCGGCAACGGCGGACCTAGGCGCGGCGCGGCGTAATCGCCGGGCAAGGCGCGCACGGCTTCGGGCGGCGGGGCGGACGACGGGGTCAGTTCCTGTGCCGGCGCCGCATCGTCCTGCGTCGACAAGCCGACGACCGCGGCGGCGGCGACAGCGACCGCGAGACCCGCCGCCCCCGCGAGGGCGACCTTGCGCGAGAGGCGCAGGGGCTTTGGCGGTTCAGCGCGCAGTCGCATCGCCCGCACCGCCGGATCGGGGGTGGAGGTCTCGCTCACCGGCCGGCTCCCCGCTTTTCGATGAGAACGGTCTGGGTGCGTCGACCGGTCACCAGCCGCAGTTCGGCTGCGTCGAACAAGCGATCGACGATCAGCCGGCGACCGACAACCCTGTAGTTCACCAGATCGGCCTCTCCCTCCGCATTGCGCAGGAAGAGCGGCGGCAAGGTCGCCTGATCGATGGCGGCGTCGAACTCCAGGATCACCTGCCGGCCGTCATCGAAGACACGCACCGGCCGCCAGGGCGTTCGTGCGCCGCTGATCCGGTAGTTGAAGTCGAGATCGTCCAGCCGAAGCCGGGGTTCGGCGTCGCGCGCGGCCTGCCGGGCCGCCTCGGCTTGCAGAGCGATGAGTTCGTCCTGCGGATAACGCCAGGAGACGCCGACCATATAGGCTGAGGCGTGGGCGTTGAGCTCCAGATGGTAGGTCCGGCGATCCGTGTTGATGATCAGATTGGTCTTCAGGTCGCCGCGTGTGGGCTTGACCAGAATGTGAGTCCGTCGCGTCTCGCCCGTTCCGCTCTGCGACTGGCCGATGATCCAGCGGACCGTATCGCCCGCCGCGACCGCGCCCTGATCCGAGAGAGTCTCGCCCGGTTGCAGCGCGATGTCGGTGACATGCCCCGGCGAGGCGTAGACCTGGACCAGGGCGCCGTCTTCGTAGGCGTAGACCTGGGCGCCGTTGAGCCAGGCCTCTCCGGACGGCTGCACCCGCGCAGCGGCGGTCGCCGCCGCCACACGCCCGGGCGGTCGCCCGTCCTGCGTGACGGTTCGGGAATTGCTCTGGGCCCAGGCGGGCGTGACGAGGAGCGAGAGCGCCACAAGGGCGCCGGCGTGCGCCATGGGATGCCGCATCAGTTGATCTCCTTGGACCAGTTGAAGGCGTGGACGAGCACGCCGAGGGGATTGCTGCGCAGCGCATCCGCCGTCCGGGGCGGCTGCACCGTCACGGTCAGGATGGCTGTCCATCGCTCGGTCGCGGCCAACCGCCCGTCCATGAAGCGGCGCTCGGTCCAGGCCACGCGGAAGGAGGTCGGCGAGGCGCGAATGATGCTTGAGACCTCGATGCCGACCTGGACGCGGCCGATCTCCGCAAAGGGGTCGTTGGTCCGCGCGAAGTCCGAAAGGGCGGCGGCGCCCTGATCGGTCGTATAGGCGTAGGCGCGCAGCCAGTTCTCCCGGACCACGACGGGATCGGCGGAAATGCTGCGGACCTGTTCGATGAACCGACCGAGGTGCCAGGCGACCTGGGCGTCGGTGGGTGTGTAGTCCGCCTGCGCCGGCGCGACGGCGAGCGGTTCGCCATGCTGATCGACTTCGACGATCCAGGGCGTGACGACGCCCCGCGCGGACTGGATCACGAGACCGGCGGCCAGACCGCCGGACAGGCCGATCGCCATCAAGGCCGCCAGCCGCCAGTTGCGCGCCTGGACGCGGGCGCTGCCGATGCGGTCATCCCAGGCCTGGGCGGCGCGTTGATAAGGGGTCTCCGGCGCGGGCGACCGCCCATAGTGTCCGCCGGGCCGTTTGAACGGGTTCATGAGCGATCCTCACTGACTGAAATGGAGGCGGAGCCGCCGCGATGATCGCCGGCGCGGACTGCGTGAATGGCGGTGGAAACCCCGTGAGCGACCGCCTGACGGCGTTCCATGTCCTTCGCCCACTGAGGCTTGGCCTCAGCCCTGGGGGGCGGCGTCCCGCCGGTCGACGGCGAGGACGGCGCTGATGAGGTCGGCGCTGGCGGGGGCGCAGAGGTTGACCCGCCGTCGTCGGATGCGGCGGGCGGCGCGGCTTGGGAAGGCTCCGCTGTGGCAGCACGCGGCCGTTCGCCGGCGGCGGCCGTCGACGCCGCCGAAGCGGTTGAGCCGCCGCCGGGTCGCGGACCCGATCCCGAGGGACCGGCCCCTGGACCCGAGGCCGAACCGCCGCTTCCTCCACCGCCGCCGCTCCCACC
>CAUPWX010000015.1:0-109890 GCA_963515305.1 uncultured Brevundimonas sp. | reverse complement strand
CGACCTCGCCTCCGCCAGAGCCGCAGCTCAGCGTGTTTTTACACGGCCTCGGTCGGAAACGGACTTTGGCCCCACTCCGACGTTCGGATGCTAAGGTCGCAGCGGTAAAGCTGCGTCAGCCTTGCAAGACTCTCGACCCCGGCTGATGGGTCCAGTCGCTACAGCCCCAGCGCACGACGCACGTCGCGCCAGTCGACGTATTTGAAGTTCTGGGCGCCGGCGTCGTTGACGTCGTCCTGGATGACGACAAGGCCGTCGGGGAAGGGGCCGACCGGGCCGCTGGCGGCGGCGAGGCCATCGGTGCCGGTGACGCCGTCGACCGTGGGGCTGTCCACGACCTTGAACCGCCCCTTGTACTCGGGAGCCGCGCCGTCGATGCGCCAGACGGGGAAGGTGGAATCGCCCTGGCTGGAGGCGATCAGATAGCGGCCCGAGGCGTCGGCGATGGTAGTCAATCCTTCCGCGTCGGCGACCAGAATGTCCTTGGCGATGGGCTGGATCAGGGTGCGAGCCGCGCCGGAGGCGGGGTTCAGGCCATAACGCCACAGGCCGACGTTCTCCTCGTTGACATAGAGGGCGTCGGTGGCCGGATCGGCGGCGCAGCCTTCGGATATGGTTCCGATCTCGGCGGTGCGGACCAGGCGGGCGGTCGGCTGGCCGGCGGCGTCCACGCCCAGGACGTACTGGCGCAGCTCGCCCTCGTGCCCGACCAGAATGGCGTGCACCTCCGCCCCGCGCCGGGCGAAACAGAAGCCGTAGGGTTCGACCACGTCGGTCGCGACATGGCCCCAATAGCGTACGGCGTTGTCGCCGGTCCCGGCCGGATCGAAGCGATAGAGCGAAATCCCGGTCTTGCCCGGCGTCCGGTCGCTGGCGCCCAGAACCAGCTGCGGGCGGCCGTCGATGGACAGGCCCTCGACCGCATCGACATTGTTCAGCAGACCCTCGGGCAGGAACTGAAGAATGCGGCCGTCGAAGCCATAGATATAGAGGCCGGCCTTCTTGTCCGTGCCGGCGACGAAGCCGGGGGTCGTCTGGCCCATGACGACGACGGGCGTGGCGCTGGCCCAGACGGCGGGATCGTCGGCGGCGTCCTGGCCGGGGGCGCCGACGGGCGGGGTCTCCAGAACGGCCTGGACCGGCGCGCCCGGTCCGACGACGCCCGCGCCCTCGCCCTGAAAGTCGACCTCGTGCGTCGCGCAGGCGCTCAGCAGCGACAATAGGGCGCAGGCGGCGAGCGGGCGAAGGCGAGGGCGGCGCATGGCGAACTCCGAAACGATCTGTGGGCGTCCTTTCGGCATGGAGCCGGGCCGGTCAACGGCGCCGAGGTGACGGTTCGGCGTCGGTTCGATGACCGATGATCCGGGGCGGGAGCAATCGTCGTCTTGCTGTCGGAAAATCGCGAAACGGGCGTCGTGGAACCGTCGCTTCCGCGTCTTCGGCAAAGGTTAAGCGGCGCCCCCATCGGCCGAAGCGAAACGTCGCGCGCCGAAGGGGACATGACATGAAACTGCATCTTCTGATGAGCGCGGCGCTGAAGCCCATGCTGATGGCGCCGATGATCCTGGCCCCGATGGCCTTGGTCGCGCCCGCCCATGCCGAGACGGCCGACGCCGTCGCCGCATCCGCCGTCGCCGGCGACGTGATCTATGGTCGGGTGACCAACGCCGCCGGCGCGCCCCTGCCGGGCGCCGAGGTGGTGGTGCGCGGCTCGGGCCAGCGGGTCGTGACCGACACGCAAGGCGAGTTCACCCTGCCGACCGCCGCCGGCCAGATGGTTCTGGACGTGCGGTATCTGGGTCTGCCCTCGGCCAGCCAGACGATCATGACGACGCCGGGCGAGGACGCGAACGTGGCCATCGTCCTGGGCGCGGCCTCGGCGACCGACGTGGCGGACGTGATCGTGACCGGCGTCATCACCGACGGCGTGGCCCGGTCGCTGAACCAGCAGAAGAACGCGCAAGGCACCGTCAACGTGCTGTCGGCCGACGCCATCGGTCGCTACCCCGACCCGAACGTGGCGGAATCGCTGCAGCGGGTTCAGGGCATCGCCATCCAGCGCGACCAGGGCGAAGGCCGCTACATCAACGTGCGCGGCGCGCCGTCGTCCTTCACCGCCGTGTCGGTGGACGGGGTGGCCATTCCGGCGGTGTCGCCCACGACCCGCGCGGTCGATCTGGACACCCTGCCCAGCGACATCGTGTCCAGCGTGGAAGTGTCCAAGACCCTGCGCCCCAGCCAGGACGCGGATTCCATCGCCGGCGCCGTCGACATCAAGACCCGTTCACCCTTCGACAAGCGCCGCCTGGCCATCAGCGGCTATGCCGGCGGCAGCTACAACGACTACGGCGGTTCGGACACCCGTGCCGGCGCCACGGCCTCCAACGTCTTCGGCCCGAACCAGACCTTCGGCGCCCTAGTGTCGCTGAGCTATTCGGAAACCAACCGCCGGCCGGACAATGTCGAGAACGCCTGGGTCTATAACGCCGCGTCGAACCGCTATTCGCTCGAAGAATCGCTGTTCAAGGATTACGAGACCAAGCGCACGCGCAAATCCCTGACCGGCGCCCTGGAATGGCGCCCAAGCGACGATCTGCGCGCCTGGGTGCGTGGCTCTTATGCCGATTTCGAGGACGACGAATACCGCAACACCCTGCGTTTCGGCTATTCCGACGGGACGATGGCCGCCGGTTCGACCGACCAGGCCGCCACCTTCACCGGCGCGCGCATCTACAAGCAAATCCGCCACCGCACCCAGAACAACGAGATCATCACCGTCAATGGCGGCGCGGAGCGCACCTTCGACAACGGTGCGGTTCTGGACGCCACCCTGTCGTGGGCGCGCAGCGAACAGACCTATCCGCACCGTGACGAACTGGTCTACCGCTCGGGCTCGCGCACGCTCGGCTACGACACGACCGATCATTATCAGCCGACCTATTCCGCCTTCACCGATCCGACCGGCTATTATCTGAACGCGGCCAACTACAGCTTCCGCGAAAACACCTTCCGTTCGAACTCGACCGAGCAGGAGGACGTCGCCTTCAAGACCAACTTCGAACTGCCGACCGTGATCGGCGGGCGCGAGGTGACGCTGAAGTTCGGCGCCAAGTACAGCACCCGCGACGTGACGGCCGACGAAGAGCGTTTCCGTGACCGCGACGTCGCCGCCAACCCCGGCGCGCTGGCCCCGCTGCTGAGCGATCGTCCGTCGCAGAACTACGACTAAAATCTGGGCTTCAAGTTCGACCAGGGCCTGGCGAGCGACTATTTCGACCGCATCGCCGCGACCTCCAAATCGGCTGCGGCGCGCCGTCTGCCGCAGTCGCTGACCGCCGACTACACCGCCAACGAAGACATTCTGGCCGGTTACGGCCAGGCCCGTCTGGACGTCGGAGCGACCAACATCCTGGTCGGCCTGCGCGTCGAAAAGACCGAATTCGAGGGTTCGGCTTTGCGCGTGCCGCCGTCGGGTGCGCCGGTCACGACCGAGATCAAGCGTGACCAGACCGACTTCTTCCCCAATCTGACGCTGCGCCACAGCTTCAGCGACCAGCTGGTCGGTCGCTTCGCCCTGACGCGCGCCATCTCGCGCCCGGACTACACCGACATCGTGCCGCGCGTGCTGGAGACGACCGAGAGCGGCCGCACGACCGTCAGCCGGGGCAACCCGGACCTGAAGCCGACCCTGTCGAACAATGTCGATCTGGGCCTGGAATACTATCTGCGTCCGCTGGGCGTGATCTCGGCCAACGCCTTCTACAAGGATCTGTCGAACTATCGCTTCACCCTGGTCACGGACGGCGTGCCCTATGTGACCCCGACCACCACGGTCGCCCAGGTCACCGAGGCCCGCAATGCGCGCGACGGCCATCTGGCCGGCATCGAGTTCAACTGGCAGCAGACGTTCGACGTCCTGCCCGGCTGGGCCTCGGGCTTCGGCGTCTTCGCCAACTACACCCTGACGGACGCCGAGATCAAAACCAGCCGCGCCTTCGCCGGGCGGGACACGTTCACCCTGCCGGGCCAGTCCGACGAAACCTACAACGCCGCCCTGTTCTATGAGCGTTACGGCTTCAGCGCGCGGGTGTCCTACACCCACCGTGGCGACTTCCTGGAGGCGATCAACGCGACGACCCCGGGCCTGGACCTCTATGTCGAGGGACGCGGTCAGCTGGACTTCACCGCCAGCTACGACTTCGGCAATGGCGTCGAGGTGTTCGGCGAGGCCAAGAACCTGACCGACAGCGCCGGCGTCCGCTACTACGGCGACAAGATCCGGACCTATGAGTACGAGAAGTTCGGCTACAACATCTTCATGGGCGTGCGCTTCAAGCTGTAAGGCGCGCCGACCGGACGTGACAAGAAGGGGCCGGGCGGCGACGCCTGGCCCTTTTTCGTGGTCCAACCCTCTGCAATTGGTCGAAAGCCGGCCCCATATGGCCTGGAACGGTTGACCCACGCGGGGTCAACGCTAGTGTCCGCGCGCCTTTCCCCACGCGCCAGAAGACCCAGAGGATACCATGGCCGAAGCCACCGCCGCCTACGACGTCGTCATCATCGGCGGAGGGCCGGGCGGCTATAACGCCGCGATCCGCGCCGGTCAGCTGGGCCTCAAGGTCGCGTGCGTCGAGATGCGGTCAACCCTGGGCGGCACCTGCCTGAACGTCGGCTGTATGCCGTCCAAGGCTCTGCTGCACGCGTCGGAACTGTGGGACGCGGCCAATGGCGAGTTCGCCAAGATCGGCATCGAGGTCTCGCCCAAGCTGAACCTGCCCCAGATGCACAAGGCCAAGGACGACAGCGTGCTGGCCCTGACCAAGGGGATCGAGTTCCTGTTCAAGAAGAACAAGGTCGAGTGGATCAAGGGCAAGGGCAAGATCGCGGGAGCCGGCAAGGTCGAGGTGACCGCGGCCGACGGCGCGGTCCAGACGCTGGACACCAAGAACATCGTCATCGCCACCGGATCCGAGCCGACCCCGCTGCCGGGCGTGGCGTTCGAAGACGGCAAGGTGATCGATTCGACCGGCGCCCTGGCGCTGCCGGCCGTGCCCAAGAAGCTGATCGTGGTCGGCGCGGGCATCATCGGCCTGGAACTGGGTTCGGTCTGGCGCCGTCTGGGGGCCGAGGTGACGGTGGTCGAGTTCCTGGACCGGATCACGCCGGGCATGGATACCGAGGTCGCCGCCGCCTTCCAGCGCACCCTGACCAAACAGGGCATGGTCTTCAAACTGGGCGCCAAGGTCACGGCCGCCAAGTCAGGTAAGGATGGCGTTGAACTAACCGTCGAGCCGTCGGCCGGCGGCGCGGCCGAGACCATCAAGGGCGACGTGGTCCTGGTCGCCATCGGCCGTCGTCCCTATACGGACGGCCTGGGCCTGGAGAGCGTCGGCGCGACGCCGGACAAGCGCGGCTTCATCGACCATGACCACTTCAAGGTCGCAGATGGCGTCTGGGTGATCGGCGACGTGACCCACGGCCCGATGCTGGCGCACAAGGCCGAAGAGGACGCCGTCGCCGTGATCGACACCATCGCCGGCAAATACGGCCACGTCGACTACGCCCTGGTCCCCAGCGTCGTCTACACCTTCCCCGAAGTGGCCTGGGTCGGTCAGACCGAGGATCAGCTGAAGGCCGCCGGCGTCCAGTACAAGAAGGGCAAGTTCCCGTTCGCCGCCAACAGCCGCGCCAAGATCAACCACGAGACCGACGGCTTCGTGAAGGTGCTGGCCGATGCGGCGACCGATAAGGTGCTGGGCGTCCATATCATGGGTCCGCAGGCCGGCGAAATGATCCACGAGGCCGCCATCACCATGAGCTTCGGCGGCGCCTCGGAAGACATCGCCCGCACCTGCCACGCCCACCCGACCCGTTCGGAAGCCGTCCGTCAGGCGGCGATGGACGTCGAAGGCTGGATGATGCAGGCCTGATTTGACGTCGCGTCGAAAGGCGCGGGTTCAGGACATGAAAAAGGCCCGGTCGCTGCGAAGCGGCCGGGCCTTTTTGTGTTCGAGGGGGAAGTCAGGCGGCCCAGGCGGTCTGGCGGCCGTGCGCGTGGCGACCCGCCTCGATGCGGAAGCGCGCCACTAGTTCGGCCAGGGTCTCGGCTTCGTGGCTAAGGGCCTGGTTGGCGGCGGTCGTTTGTTCGACCATGGCGGCGTTCTGCTGGGTGGTCTGATCCATCTGGTTCACGGCGACATTGACCTCGGCCAGGCCCATGGCCTGTTCGCGGGCCGAGGCGGCGATCTCGGCGGCCAGCAGATTGATCTCCGCCACCTGACCGATCAGGGCGGTCAGGGCGCCGCCGGTCTGGGCCACCAGGCGTGCGCCGTCCCCGACGCTGGCGCTTGAGGCGGCGATAAGACCCTTGATTTCCTTTGCCGCTTCGGCGGACCGCTGGGCCAGGGCGCGAACTTCGGAGGCGACGACGGCGAAACCGCGACCGGCCTCGCCCGCCCGGGCGGCCTCGACCCCGGCGTTCAGGGCCAGAAGATTGGTCTGGAAGGCGATCTCGTCGATGACGCCGATGATCTCGCCGATGCGGCCCGAGGTGCTCTCGATCTGGCCCATGGCGGCAGTGGTGTCGGCGATGATCCGCTCGCGCTCCTCGGCGCCGTCGCGGGCCTTGGCGGTGATGCCGGCGGCGGACTGGGCGCCCTCGGCGGTCTTCCTCACCGTGACGGTGATTTCATCGAGTGCGGCGGCGGTCTCTTCCAGGGCGGCGGCCTGCTGTTCGGTGCGGCGCGACAGGTCGTTGGTGGCGGTTGTGACCTCGGCCGTGCCCGCGCGCATGGCGCCGACCAGTTCGATGATGTCGCCCATCGTCGCCGTCAGGGTGTCGGCGGCGGCGTTGTAGTCGTCCTTCAGCTTGCGACTGCGCTCGGCGAAGGGCGTGTTGATGCGATAGGTCAGGTCGCCGCCCGCGAGCGCCGCCAGACCGTCGCCCAACGCCTGGACCACCACCGCGTCCTCTTCGGCCAGACGGGCGCGTTCGGCCTCTCCGGCCATTCGGGTGATGCGGGCGTTCTCGCGCATGGCGACAGCCTCGGCCTCCGTGTCGGTCTGACGCACGGCGGCGTCTCGGAAGGCGATGACCGCGCGGGCGATCTGCCCGATGTCGTCGCCCCGCGCGGACCAGGGGGCGTCGAAATCGGTGCGGCCCAGGCGCAAGGCCTCCATCCGCTCGCAGAGGCCCTTCAAAGGCGAGAACATCCGGCGAGACAGGGCCAGGCAGGCCGCGACCGTCAGCAAGGCGACGACCAGACCGCACGCGAACAGGGCGATCATCACATGGTTCACCGAGGCCATGAAATCGGCCTTGGGAATGCCGACGTAAAGCACGCCGATGGTCTGGCCGGCGGCCGTCTTGATCGGATCGTAGGCGACGAAATAGGGCTTGCCCAAAATGTCGGCCTGACCGCGATAGGACCGGCCGCCTTTCAGGACGGCGTCATAGACCGGGCCGGGCTTCAGCCGCGTGCCCACCGCACGTGAGCCGTCCGCCTTGACCACATTGGTGGTGACGCGCAGATCGTTCATGAAGACGGTCGCCGTGCCGCCGACCAGCGCCTTGACCCGGTCCACCGGCGCGGTGAAATCGTTCATCGGCGTCGACCCGACGTAGAGTTTTCCGCCGTCCGCCGTAAAGGCGTCGCCGTAGTCGCCCAGCACGTCCCAGGCGACGCGCATATTGGCCTCCTGCCGTTCGGCCGCCCGGCCCTCCGCGTCGCGCGTCATCAGGATGGCGGCGACAGCCATCAAGGCCAAGGTCAGGGCGCCCAGAGCGGCGACGACCATCAGTGCGGTCTTGGCGGACAGGGAAAGGGTGCTGATCTTCATCGATTCGTTCAGATGTCAGGGGCGGGAAGCCGAGCGCGACATCTGGCGTAACGAGGTTAAGAAATCAGCGTTAAGGATAGTTGCGTAGGCGGTCTACGCCAGCCCTTTCAGCCGATAGAGGGCCTCCAGCGCCTCGCGCGGGGTAAGGTCGTCGGGGTCGACGGCTTGCATGGCCTTTTCCAGCGGCGAGGGGCCGCGCGCCGGCTCGGGTTCGGCGACGGCGAACAGGGGCAGGTCGTCAAGGCGGGCGGCGGCGGCCTTTTCGCCTTCCAGACGCTCCAGCACCGAGCGGGCGCGGGCGACGACCGAGGCGGGGACGCCGGCCAGTTTTGCGACCTGAACGCCATAGGAGCGGTCGGCCGCGCCGGGCGCCGCCTCGTGCAGGAAGACCAGATCGCCGTTCCATTCGCGCGCGACCATGGACAGGTTGCAGACGTGGTCCAGCCGCGTCTCAAGCTGGGCCAGTTCGTGATAGTGGGTGGCGAACAGGGTGCGGGCGCGGTTCGTCTCGTGCAGCGCCTCGGCGGTGGCCCAGGCGATGGCCAAACCGTCATAGGTGGCGGTGCCGCGCCCGATCTCGTCCAGCACCACGAAACTGCGCGGCGTCGCCTGGGTCAGGATGGCGGCGGTCTCGACCATCTCCATCATGAAGGTGGAACGGCCGCGCGCCAGGTCGTCGCCGGCGCCGACTCTGGAGAACAGCCGGTCCACCACGCCCAGCCGCATCGAGCGGGCGGGCACGAAGGCCCCGGCCTGGGCCAGGATGACCAGAAGCGCGTTCTGGCGCAGGAAGGTCGACTTGCCGGCCATGTTCGGCCCGGTGACGATGGCGAGGCGCGATCCGTCCTGACCCGATCCGTCCAGACGGGCGTTGTTGGGAGTGTAGGGATCGCCCGCCGCCTTGACCGCCGCCTCGACCACGGGATGGCGGCCGGCCTCGACGCAGAAGGTCAGGGTGTCGTCCACGGCGGGGCGGACCGCGCCGATTTCCTGCGCCCATTCGGACAGGGCGGCGTGGGCGTCCAGTTCGGCCAGAGCCTCGGCGACGGCCTGAAGCGGCTGGGCCAGGCGGGCGGCCTCGCGTCGCCAGCCTTCGAACGTCTCGCCCTCGATGGCCAGGGCGCGGTGGCCGGCCTGGCTGATCTTGGCGTCCAGTTCGGACAGTTCGACGGTGGTGAAACGAACCTGAGCAGCCAGGGTCTGGCGGTGGATGAAGGGGCTGTCGGGACCGGCGCGCAGCAAGGCTTCGGCCGACTTGGCGCTGGTTTCCAGGAAATAACCCAGGACGGCGTTGTGCTTGACCTTGAAGGGCACGCCCGATTCGGCGACAGCGCGGGCTTCCAGATCGGCGACGACGCGGCGGCTGTCGTCACGCAGGGTGCGGGCGGCGTCCAGTTCCGGGCGATAGTCGGGCCGCACGAAGCCGCCGTCGCGGGCGAGGTGCGACGGCTCGTCCACCAGACCCGCGATCAGATCGGCCATCAGGCGCGACAGGTCGGGCGACAGGCTCAGACGATCCAGCGCCAGGGCGATGCGGCGCGGCTGGCCGGTGATCGGATCGACTTGTCCGACGAACAGTCCGCCGATGGTCTGGGCGACCGACAGGCCGATGCGGACAGCGGCCAGGTCGCGCGGTCCGCCGCGTCCCAGGGCCAGTCGCCCCACGGCGCGGGCGATGTCGGACGACGCCTTCAGGCCGTCGCGCAGATCGCGCCGCAGGTCGCGCCGTTCCAGCAGCCATTCGACGGCGTCGAGCTGTTCATTGATGGCCAGGGGATCGCGCAGGGGCCGGGCGATCCGTTCGGCCAGGGCGCGGGCGCCGCCCGAGGTGACGGTGCGGTCGATGCAGGCGAGCAAAGACCCCTCGCGCTCGCCGCGCTGGGTGCGGTCGATCTCCAGACTGGCGCGGGTCGCCGGGTCGATGGCCAGGAAACCGCTGTCGCCCAGGCGCCGGGGCGGAGCCAGGGCCGGAACCTTGCCGGCCTGCGTCGTCTCCAGATAGGCGGCGATCAGGCCCAGGGCCGAAACCTCGGCCTCTTCGAAGGCGCCGAAACCGTCCAGGGCCGCCACGCCGTACAGCCGCTCGACCCGCGCCCGCGCGGCATGGGGCTCGGCGATGGCGCTGGCCAGCGCCTGGACCACCCCGCCCGAGCCGTCCAGCGCGTCGCGCGTCGCATCGTCGCCATAGACGCGGTCGGTGACCAGAACCTCTGACGGGCGGAAGGCGGCCAGGGCGGCGCCCAGATCTTCAAGCGCGCAGGCCACGCTGTCGACCGCGCCGGACGACAGTTCGACCACGGCGACGGCGGCGCGTCCCTTGCGCAGCGCGACGGCCGCCAGGCGGTTGGCGCCGCGCGCGTCGAGCAGACTGTCTTCGGTCAGGGTGCCGGGCGTCACGACCCGCACCACCCCGCGATGGACCACGGCCTTGCCGCCGCGCTTCTTGGCGTCGGCGGGGTCTTCCAGTTGTTCGCAGATGGCGACCTTGTGGCCCATGCGGATCAGCCGGGCGAGGTAGCCCTCCATCGCATGGACGGGGACGCCGGCCATCGGAATGTCCTCGCCCTGATGCTTGCCGCGCTTGGTCAGGGTGATGCCCAGGGCGGCGGATGCGACCTCGGCGTCCTTGAAGAACAGCTCGTAGAAATCGCCCATGCGAAAGAACAGGATGGCGTCCGGCTGACCCGCCTTGGCCGTCAGATACTGGGCCATGAAAGGCGTCGCGCCCTCGATGGCGGCGGCGACTTCGGGGGGGTGGGTCACTGGGGCGTTCATGCGCCGACAGGGTGAAGGATCGCGCCCTGCGTCTCAAGGGCGTTCGCTCGGCCTTGCACAGGCTTGTCGGCAGGCCTCAGGCGGCGCTGGACAACCGCAGCCGGGCGTCGGTGAAGGCGGCGGGGGCCTCAAGCGCCAGGGCGCGCCAGTCCAGATCGGGGCAGGGCGCGTGGGCGGCGGCCAGGATGGCGCGCAGTTCGGCGGCCGAGGCGACGCTGGCCACCACCTTGTCGACGCCGGTCAGGGACAGGGCGTAGGCCAGGGCCGCCTGCATCGGGTCGCAGCGCTGTTCGGCCAGACGGCGGCGGGTGCGCGACAGGGCCTGGGCGTGGCTGGCCAGTTCGGGGGGCAGGTCGTCGCCGCCCGCGAACAGCAGACCGTCGGCGAAGACCGACGACAGGTGCACCGACGCGCCCGCTTCGGCGATGGCGTCCAGCACGCCGTCCTGGGCCGCGCGCTGATCCAGCAGGCTGCAGGGAATCTGGACCACGTCGGCTTCCAGGCGGCGGGCCAGAAGGGCGGGACCGTCCTCCAGCGTGGCGCAGAAGCCGATGCGGCGGAACAGGCCGCGATCCTTCAGGCTGCGGGCGCGGTCCCACAAGGCGCGACCTTCGGCGCCGGCCAGGTCGGCGGCGTTGGAAATCAGCAGCACGTCGCCGCGCGGCAGACCCATCCGTTCCAGCGAGCGGCGGGCGCGAGCCTCGACCCGATCCAGGCCTTCGCCGATCGACACGGTACGAACCGTGACCTGGAAGGGCGAGGGGAAGGGCCAGGCCTGGCCGAGCAGGCGCTCGCCGTCGCCCTCGGGCCGGGTGGCGATCAGTTTGACGCCGGCGTCCGCCCCGGTCTGGAGCAGAAAGCGCATGGCGTCCTCGCGCGCGCCGGACGGGGCGCTCATGAAGGCGCCGGCCGCGCGCTCGGGCGCGGTCACCACGGCCAGGGCCAGGCGATGGATGGGCGACGACGCCGAAGGTGTGGCGGGGGAATACGACACCCCGGCACAATGGGGCCTAATGCTTAAGGGACGCTGAGCGAGACCTTAAGCGAACCCTACTTATCCACCGTTGATATGCGTCGGATCGACCTCGGGCGATGGTTTTCAGTCCGCGTCCGGTTGCCGATCCGGGTGGGCGGCCTGGAAGGCCGGATGGTCCGCCGCCGCCGCCTCGATCGCCAGCAGGGTCGGCCAGGGCGACAGATCCATGTTGAACCGCCGGGCCGAATAGAGCTGTGGAATCAGATAGCAGTCCGTCAGACCGGGCGCGTCGCCGAAGCACCAGCCCGACCCGTGCCGGGCCGCCAGGGTCTGCAGCGCATCGAATCCCGGGGCGATCCAGCCGGCGGCCCAGGCGTCGATGGCGGCCTGATCGGCCCCGAAGTCGGCGCGCAAGGCCTTCAGCACCCGCAGGTTGTTCAGCGGATGGATGTCGCAGCCGATCAGGGCGCACATCGCCCGCACCACGGCCCGGTCGTCCGCGCTGCTCGGCAGCAGGGCCGGATCGGGATGAACCTCTTCCAGCCACTCCAGAATGGCCGGGCTCTGGATCAGCACGCGGTCGCCGGCCTGAAGGGCGGGCACCATGCCCTGGGGGTTCAGCGCCAGATAGTCGGGCGTCTTCTGCTCGCCCTTCCTGAGGTCGTGGGCGGCCAGGTCATAGCCCACGCCTTTCAGCGCCAGGGCGATCCGCACCCGATAGCTGGCGCCCGACCGCCAATAGCCGTGCAGGATCACGGCTTGATCTCGAACGACAGCGTCTCCAGTCCGTCGATGGTCACGACGATGCGGTCGCCGGGCCTGACCGGGCCGACGCCGGAGGGCGTGCCGGTGAAGATCAGATCGCCGGGCTGCAGGGTCCACAAGGCGCCGGCCGCCTCGACGATGCGGTCGGGGTTCAGGATCATGTCGTCCAGCGTGCCCGCCTGTTTCGTCTCGCCGTTGACGCTCAGGCCAATGGCGCCGGCCGGATGGGGCAGGGCGCCCAGGGTGATCGCGCCGCACGGCGCCGACTGGTCGAAACCCTTGGCGGCGTCCCAGGGGCGACCGGCCTTCTTGGCCTCGGCCTGAAGGTCGCGCCGGGTCAGGTCGCAACCGACCGCCCAGCCGACGATGCCGATCCCGCCGTCCGGCGTGGGGCCGATGGCGGCGACCAGTTCGGCCTCGTAATGCAGGTTGTCGGTCGCGGACGGATAGGCCGGGTCCTGGCCGTCCGCGACGATGGCGTCGCCGGGCTTTGAGAAGAAGAAGGGCGTCTGCTTGTCCGGGTCGGAGCCCATTTCGCGCGCATGGGCGGCGTAGTTCTGGCCCACGCACAGGATGCGGCGGACGGGGAAGCGTCGATCGCCGCCCGTGATCGGCAGCGAAGGAACGGCGCGGGGCGGGAAAAGCCATTGGGTCATGATGCGATCCTTAATCCGCCGCGCGCCCCGTGGCGAGGCCGACGAACGGCGCCATCGGCCGCAACGTCGGAACCCGGCGGCGGATGTGGCGTTGCAATACGGGGTTCTCTATTCTACCGCCAAGCTTTCAACGGAGCGCGCATCATGGCCAGCACCAAGGCCCGAGAAGACATCAAAGCCGATCTGAAGACCCTTAAGGAGGATCTGAAAGCCGGCGCCCGCGAAGAAACCCAGCGCCTGCGCGAAAAGGCGTCTGAAGCCGAGGCCAAGCTGCGCGCCAAGAGCGACGAGGTGCGTGAACAGGCCCGCGGCTATTACGACGAGGCCCGCGTGCGCGGACGCGAATATTACGATGACGCCGCCGAACGTCTGGACGAGGCGCAACGCTATGTCGTCGAGCGTGTGCAGGAGCGTCCGCTGCAATCGACCGCCGTCGCCCTGGGCGTGGGCGTAGTGCTGGGTATGCTGCTGGCCGGTCGCCGTCGCTGATGTTCAAGGGGCTTGTCAAAAAACTGGTTGCGACGGCCGTCGTCGCGGCCAGCGCCTTCCTGGCCGTCATCTTCCTGGGCCTGACGCTGTTCTATGGGCTGAGCCTCAAGCTGACGCCCTTGGGCGCGGCTGCGGTGACGTTCGGCCTGTTCGCCGTCGTCGCCCTGATCGTGGCCCTGGTCTTCCTGAAGGGCGACGCCCACGAGGAAGAGGACGAGGAAGAGGAGCCCAGCGGCCTGTTGGGCAAGGTTCTGCACATCGTGCGCGAACGGCCCATCGTCGGCGCTGTCGGGGGCCTGGGCGCGGCCTTCCTTCTGCTTCGTAATCCGGCCCTGGCCGCCATCGTCGCCAGCATGGTCGCCGACCGCAAGATGGATCAGGGCGGCTATTCGCGTCGTCGTCGGCGCTGATCGCAAGTTCGAAGGGAACGGCCAAGCCGCGGCGGCGTTGATGCAGCGTACCGACCAACGGCTCTCCGAGTCGGCGGAGGAAACATCAACTCAGGAGAGCTAAAGCCATGATGCGTTGGGCAATTATCTTCCTGGTCGTGGCTCTGGTCGCGGCCGTTCTGGGCTTCGGCGGGATCGCGAACTTCTCGTTCGAGATCGCCAAATTCGTCGCCGTCGTCGCCATCATTCTGTTCGTCATCGCCCTGGTGGCCGGCGGACTGCGCGGACGCGGCGGCACGCCCCGACTGTAAGGGATTTATCCCGCAAGACATCAGGGGACGAGGCTTGGGCCTCGTCCCCTTTTTCATGCCTGCGAACAAGTCAAAAAAGAACTTTACATAACAAAGTTTGTGCGCGATCCTTCTTCATCGGATTTGAGGAGGAGCGCATCATGTCCCGCGACAACCAGGCCATTCACGACGACATCGCCTATATGCGAAACCTCGCGCAGGAGGGGCGTCACGCGCCGCTGTTGGCGGGACCGATCCTGGTCACGGCCGGCGTGGTGTTCGGATCGACCAGCCTGATCCAATGGGCGATTCAGTCGGGTCTGGTGCGGCTCAATCCCTGGTCCCAGCTTTGGATATGGATTATCGCCGGGGCCGTGTTCGCCGTGGCGTTGACCCTTCTGATCGGTCGCATCAAGGGCAAGCCGGGCATAAACTCGGCCGGCAACAAGGCGGTCGGCGCGGCCTGGTCGGCCGTCGGCTACGGCATTTTCGTCACCTGGCTGGCGTTGGCCGTCCTGTCGATCAAGACCGGAAACTGGTCGTGGATGGCGGTGATGCCAACGGCGGTGCTGGTCGCCTACGGTTCGGCGTGGATGATCGGGGCGGCGATGACGAAAATCCGCTGGATGTCGTTCACGGCCCTGGCGGCCTATGCCGGAGCGGTGGCGGTGGCGTGGTTCATCGACAGCCCGCTGATCTATCTGGTGTTCACGGTCGTCCTGCTGGCCATCGCCCTGGTTCCCGGAATCATCCTGATGCGTCAGGAACCGTCGGAGGTCATCTGAGTATGGCCGACGATTTCGATATCAACCGCATCGACGACGTCATTCATGGGCGTATCCGGTTGGGGATCATGGCCTATCTGTCCGGCGCCGGGACGGCGGACTTCACCAGCCTGAAGGCGCGTCTGCAGACGACGGACGGCAATCTGTCGGTGCATCTTCGAAAGCTGGAGGAGGCGGGTTTCGTCGCCGTGACCAAGAGCTTCAAGGGACGCAAACCCCTGACCGAAGCCAGTCTGACGGAACAGGGACGCACCGCCTTCGTCGCCTATCTGGACGCCATGGCCGGCCTGCTGCCAGATCGGTGAAATCAGGATAGAAGCGCGGGCATGACCGCCCGCCTTCACGCCTTCGAAGCCATCGACAACTTTCGCGACTATGGCGACTACGCCACCGCAGCGGGGCGGCGCATCCGCCCCGGGCGGCTGCTGCGGTCGGCGCATCATGCGCGGGCCAGCGAGGCGGATCTGGATCGGCTGGGCCAGATGGACATCGGCGCGGTGGTCGATCTGCGGCGGCCGGGCGAGCGTCGCGATCAGCCGTCGCGTCGACCCGCCGGGTTCGACGGTCTGGTGATCGAAGGCGGCGTGGACGACGGGGCCGAGGCGCCGCACATCACCTTTTTGAAGACCCAGGATCTGACGCCGCAGTCGGGGCGGCGCTTCATGGAACGGACCTATCGCCGCCTGCCGTTCGACGCCGCGCATCAGGACGTGTTCGGCCGCTATTTCCAGGCCTTGGCCGATCAAGATCGGCCCGTGATCATCCATTGCGCGGCGGGCAAGGACCGGACCGGCTTCCTGGCCGCCCTGACCCACCATCTGCTGGGCGTCTCGCGCGATGACATGGTCGAGGACTATCTGCTGACCAATACGGCGGTCGATCTGGCGGGGCGCGCGCCGTCCATCGCCAGACAGTTGCACAAGATGACCGGACGCGTGGCCTCGGACGATGCGGTCGTGGCCTTTCTGGGCGTCGAGGCCGCCTATCTGGAGGCCGCCCTGGCCGAGGTCGAGGCGCAGCATGGCTCCATCGACGCCTATCTGCGTGACGCCCTGGGGGTCGATGCGGCGCGGCGGACGCAGATCCAGGCGCGGCTGTCGGCGTGAGCGCCATCCTGTCCGTCGTCGTCCGCCGCGACGCGCCCTGGGTTGATCCGGTCGATGTGGCGACGGGCCTGGGCAGGGCGGAAGGGGTGCTGGCCCTACTGTCTGACGGCGGGCCGGGCGGACGCTGGTCCCACGTCGCCGCAGAGCCTGACAAGGTGTTCGTCGGACCCGTCGATGCGGATGCGCTCTTTGCGATATTGCGCGACCCCGCCTTCGCCGCCGGGGTGGTGGGCCTGGCCGCCTATGACGCCGGGGCGCGACCCGCGACCGGCCGGCGCGAGACGGTGTGGCCCGATCTGATGCTGGCTCGCTATCCGGCCATGCTGAGCTTCGACCATCATCGCCGCGTGGCGATGGCGACGGGGCGCGGCGAGACGCAGGGCGCAGCCGAGGCGGCGGCCGAGCGCGCCCTGACCTGGCTGGCGCAGGCCGCATCTCCCGCCGCCCCGCCCCCCCCGGCCGAGACGTTCGTGGAGGAGGCTGCGCCCGAAACCTATCGCGCGGCGGTGGCGGACGTGGTGGGCCGGATTGCGGCAGGCGAACTGTTCCAGGCCAATATCGCCCGCGCCTGGTCGGGCGCGCTGAAGCCGGGCGCCGATCCGTTCGATGTCTTCCTGCGTCTGCAGACGGATCGGGCCGCGCCGTTCGGGGCCTTCTGGCGGATCGGCGACCGGGCGCTGGTGTCAAACTCGCCGGAGCTGTTCCTGGCGCTGGACCCGGCCAGCGGGCGGATCGAGGCCCGGCCGATCAAGGGCACGCGGCCGCGCGATCCCGATCCGGTCCGCGACGCCGCCCTGGCCGACGACCTGACGGCCAGCGTCAAGGACCGGGCCGAAAACCTGATGATCGTCGATCTGATGCGAAACGATCTGGCCCGCGCGTCGGCGCCCGGTTCGGTGCGGGTGGAGGCCTTGTTCGCCATCGAGCGTCACCCGACGGTGCATCATCTGGTGTCGACGGTCGTGGCCCAGGCGGCTTCGGGCGTTGACCCGGCCGATCTGATGGAAGCGACCTTCCCGCCCGGCTCGATCACCGGCGCGCCCAAACACCAGGCGATGAAGGTGATCGCCGTCCATGAGCCGCCGCGCGGGCCGTGGTGCGGATCCCTGTTTCTGATCGGGGATGTTGGGTCGCTGACGGCCTCGGTCCTGATCCGCACGGCGGGCTTCGAACGGTCGGACGGCGTGTGGCGCTATCGCACCCTGGCCGGCGCCGGCATCGTCGCCGACAGCGATCCTGCCGCGGAAGAGGCCGAGACGGACGTCAAGATTTCGGCGATGCGCCAGGCGCTGATCGGCGATTAGGCGCGGCCTTTCCGCTCAACATCCGCCGGTGCAGGTGATCACCTCGGCTGTGCGGGGCCGCAGATAGGCGATGCGCTTGAACTGGGTGACATAGGGCGCGATCTGATCGAACGGGGACGAATAGTCGTAATTGGCTTCGGCGATGATGACGGATTCGCCATTGGCCAGCATATCGTCCGGTATGCCCGCATCTGCCGCGGCCAGTTTCGTGGTGATGCCGCTGCCCACGCTCCAGTCGACCTTGTAGGTGGTGGCGTTGACGCGGGTCACGCTGCTGACCCTCTGGGTCAGGGTGGCGGAGGAAAAGGGCCGCATGATCAGCCCGCCGATGGCGAAGGTGTCCGTCAACTGGGTCTTGGTCACGGTGTCGCTCTGCGACACCAGATCGGCGACCATCGAGGCGACATGGCCCGTGCGCTTCAGCGCCATATAGCCCTGACAATATTCGACCATGCTGAAATAGAACAGGATCAGAATGGGGGCCAGGAAGGCGAATTCGACCGCCGCGACGCCGCGTGTGTCCCTGGCCAGTCTGCGAAGGGCCATCATTTCAGCGACTTGGTCCACGGCTCGTTGCGGAAGGCGGTGGCGGCCTGGATCAGCACCTTGCCGGGACCGACGCGCGACGTCGCCTGGCTGAGCAGAGGCGTCATCAGCGGATGGACGTACCAGACGCGCACCAGGACGATGTCGCCCGGATTGCCGCCCTGATAGATCGCCTTGTCGGGGTCCATCTGGCCGTTCGTGATGGGGTCGGGCGGATCGGGCGCGGCGAACTGGGGGATGACGCGTACATCGACGGTGGCGCGATTGGCGCAATCCGACTTGAACAGCATCATGCGGTTGCACAGCTCGGTCTTGAACAGGGGCGCGGTGAAGGTCTGCTGATCGGCCTGTCCGGTTCGGATCAGTCGCCCAGCCTCCATCGTCGCGGTTTCCAGCACCGAATCCAGCACGAAGACGATGCCCAGCTCCAGGATCGAAAAGATCATCAGGAAGAAGGGAGCCGCCACCATGGCGAACTCGACGGCGGCGACGCCCTCGCGGCGCTCGCGACGACGGCGCGCCCGACGCATCCAGGCCGCCAGAAGGGCTTGCGCGATCACGGCCGGATCAGGGGGCGCTGGATGCGGCCGCAGGCGCGGTGCGGACGCTGGGCGAGCACGAGGCGCCGCAGGTCATGTCCGTCGCCTGGGCGCCGCGCCAGACCCTGACCGCGCCGGTCGAGCCGCCGGACACGACGATCTCGCGCTGGAACAGGGTGCGGCCCACGCCGTCGACGGCCACGACCTCGGTCACGCCATAGCCCTTGCCGACGATGAACAGGGTGTTGGCGTCCACCATCGACACATCGGCGATCTGGGGATTGGCCACGATGATTGAGGCCGCCGCGCCGCGCAGCTGGACGCGGGCGGACCGGTCGATCTCGACGTTCAGCGCCCCGTCCTGGGCGCGGGCGACGACGGGGCCGCACAAGAGGGCGGCGGCGAGAAGAACGGCGGGGATGCGAGACATCGGCGGCTCTGATGAAGGGCGCGTGCAGACGCGGACGCGCGCATGATGGCCCGACGATCCTCAACAAAGGCTGAAGCCTAGAGATGAGAATTTTCTTTGGTGAATCCGTGCGTAACCAAACCTCGTGACTCAGATTTAACGGGGGTCTGGCATTTTGATCCTGCGTTTGGGGGTCAAGCGGGCTACCGGCTCCCCCCGCCAAGTTGCTCGCTAGACCATTTGAAAAAGGACTACCCAATGACCAAGTTCATCTCGCGCTTCGCCAAAGACGAATCGGGCGCCACCGCCATCGAATACGGCCTGATCGCCGCCCTGATCGCCGTCGCTCTGATCACCGTGCTGGGCCTCATGAAGGACAGCCTGGTCAAGACCTTCACCAAGGTTTCGACGACCCTGAACACCGCCAGCAACTAACTCTGTAAAAAGAGAAAGTGTTGGGAGGGCCGGCGCGAAAGCGCCGGCTCTTTTCGTATGCCGGAAACTGAACCTTAAGGCTTTGTGGTCAGGATCGAGGTCATGGAAATTCTTCTCCTTGTCGTGCTTGGCGTGTTTCCGGCGCTGGTGATCGTCGGCGGTCTGCACGACCTGATCACGATGAGGATTCCGAACTGGATTTCGCTGTCCCTTATCGGCGCCTTTTTCCCCGTCGCCTTGCTGGTCGGCGCCGCGCCGACCGACATTGCGCTTCATGCCGGGGTCGGCGTGGCGGCGCTTCTGATCGGTATGGCGATGTTCGCGCTTCGGTGGATCGGCGGCGGCGACGCCAAACTGTTGGCTGCGACCTGTCTTTGGATGGGCGTGAGCGGCGTTGCGCCCTTTCTGATCTGGACGGGCCTCGCAGGTGGTGCGTTCTGCCTGCTTCTGATGGCCGGCAGACAATATTTCCCGTTGGTGGCTCCGTCCGTTTCCCAGGGGTGGGTCAATACGTTGATGGAGCCGGATGGGGACATTCCCTATGGTGTCGCCATCGCCATCGGCGCCCTGATGGCCCTGCCGGAAAGCGGCCTGATGCTGGCCTTCGCCTCGGGGCGGTAAGGCCAGGCTGACCGGCGTTCGGCGCGCTTAGGAAGCGTTAACCGATAGAGGTCATGATCGTTAACGGTAGGCGTCGGGGACTGAATCCGAGATCAGAGCGCCAGCCGGAGACAGCCTGGATGAAGCCCGCTCGTATCGTCGTCCTCTGCATCGCCGCCCTATCGGCCATTGGTCTGGCCCTGGTGGTCCGGGCCATGGGGTCGTCGTCCAACGAACCCGCAGCGCCCGCCGCCGCCGCCCCCATCGCGGTGCGACCGATGGCCAAGGTGCTGGTCGCCGCCAAGGATCTGGAGCCGGGCAAACGTCTGACCGACGCCGATCTGGCGTGGAAGGACTGGCCGGTGGACGAGGTCAATCCGGTCTTCATCACCGACGGCTCCACGCCCGTTCCCGCAAAACCTGCGACCGAGAATGCGGCCGAAAAAGCATCCGGCGCGGTCGAACGCGTGGCCAAGGCGGCGACCGAAATCGCCGGCACAGGCGCCAAGTCCGACTACGTCGGTTCGGTCGTGCGCGAACCCATTCTGGCCGGAGAGCCGATCGTGGCGCGCAAGATCGTGCGCGCGGGCGACAGCGGCTATCTGGCCGCCTATCTGGAGCCGGGAATGCGGGCGATGGCCATCGGCGTGACCGTGGAATCGGCGGCGGGCGGCTTCATCCTGCCAGGCGACCGGGTCGATGTCGTGCTGACCGCCGAAGCCAACCGCGCCGGCGCCACGGAAGGCGCAACCAAGTCCAAGTTCATCTCAGGCGTCGTGCTCCAGAACCTGAAGGTCCTGGCCATCGACCAGTCGACCCGTGCGGGTGACGACGAACAGGCCGTGGTCGGCGCGACCGCCACCCTGGAGGTCCGTCCGCAGGACGCCGAACTGCTGGCCCAGGCCAAGGCCGAGGGCGAGCTGTCGCTGGCCCTGCGTTCCTATGCCGACACCGCCGGTCCGTCGGGCGCCACGCGCCGTCGCGCCGCCGCCGTCGCCCAGCCCCAGTCGGTCCGCATCTATCGCGGCGGCGCGCCCGAGGTGGTGGCCGTCCCATGAAAGCCGTTCCGATGCGCCGATCCGCGATGCGCCCGCCCCTGATGAAGAAGACCGCCGCCGTGGTCTGCGCCGTGCTGGCCGGCCTGGCCGTCGCCCCGGCGGGCGTGGCCCAGACGCGCGCCGCCGTGGCCATGGGCGCGGCGCCCCAACTGATCAACCTGCCGCGCGGCACATCCTTTGCGGTCGATCTGCCGGCGGACGCCCGCGACGTGATCGTGTCCAACCCGCAGGTCGCCGAGGCCATGCTGCATTCGCCGCGCCGCATCACCGTGATCGGCGTCGCGCCCGGAGAGACCGATGCGGTCTTCCTGGACGCCGCGGGCCGCACCATACTGAGCCTGCGCGTGCGCGTGGACGCAGGCACCAGCGCCCTTCAGGACACGCTGAACCGGATGATCCCCGGCGGACAGGTTCGGGCCGAGGCGGTCAACGACAGCATCATCCTGACGGGGGTGGCGGAAAACCCCGCTGCATCCAGCCAGGCCGCACGCATCGCCACGGCCTTCGTTTCCGCCCCGGAAAAGGTGCTGAACCTGATCACCGTGCCGGGCTCCGACCAGGTGACCCTGAAGGTCCGTGTGGTCGAGGTGCAGCGCAACGTCATCAAGCAACTGGGCTTCAACACCTCGGCCGTCGTCGGGCGGCTGGGCGACACCCAATGGCTGCTGGGCAACGCCGCGACCTGGGGCGTCAACGGCGCGCTGCTGGGCGGCATCAGCGCCGGAAGCTCCATCGACACGACCAAGAACTATCAGTTGCAACGCTTGTGCGGCCCCGCCTTGCCGCCCGGTACGCTGTGCAACTACACGGTCAACGGTCCGCAGGACGCGGCCAACTGGGATACGGCCCAGCCCGGAACCGGTCCTGGGTCTGACGGCCTGAACAAGGGCGAGGCCATGTTGAAGGCCTTCGAGCGGGTTGGCCTGCTGCGAACCCTGGCCGAACCCAATCTGACCTCCGTCAACGGCGAATCCGCCAGCTTCCTGGCCGGCGGCGAGTTCCCCGTGCCCGCCAGCCGCGACGCCGAAGGACAGATCACGGTTCAGTACAAACCCTACGGCGTGGGTCTGGCCTTCCGGCCTGTCGTCCTGTCGGGCGGGCGTATCAGCCTGCAGGTCAAGGTCGAGGTTTCGGAACTGACCTCGCAAGGCGGCCTGACCATCGGGGCGGGCACCGCGTCGTCGATCACCTTGCCTGGTCTGACCGTGCGCCGCAGCGAGAAAACCATCGAAATCCCGTCCGGCGGCTCGATGATGATCGCCGGTCTGTTGCAGGAGAACAGTCGCCAGACCGTCGATTCCCTGCCTGGCGTCACCAATCTTCCGGTGCTGGGCCAACTGTTCCGTTCGCGCGACTATCTGATGGGTGAAACCGAACTGGTGGTGATCGTCGAGCCCTATATCGTCAGCCCCACCTCGCCGGACCGGATGCAGACGCCCGCCGACGGCCTGCGGATCGCCAGCGACAGTCAGACCATCCTCTTTGGCCAGTTGAACCAGGTCTATGGGCTGCCGAACGCGCCCCCGGCCGGTTCGGTCGGCTATGTGATCGAATAGGGGCCGCACCATGAGACGCATGATCCGCCGCATCTCGGGCGTCGCCCTTGTGGCCCTGTCGGTCGCCGCGCTCGGCGCCTGCGTGGGCGGGCCGGCCAGCCTGGGCGGCGAGCCGCCGCTGACCCCCACCTCGCGCTATGTGCTGCAGGTGGAGCCAAATCTGGACCGGATCGCCCTGGCGGTGCACGACGCCGGCCTGTCGCCGACCCAGACCGGCGCGCTTCAGGCCCTTCTGGGTCGATACGCCCAGGCCGAGGGCGGACCGCTGGTGATCGAAACGCCGGCGGGCGCCGATCCCGTCGCGCTGAACCAGGCCTATGCCGTGCAGGCGGCCCTGGCGGGATGGGGCGTGCCGGCCGAGCGCGTCCGCCTGGTCAGCTACGCCGCGCCCGATCCCCGTGCGCCGGTGGTCGTCGGGTTCGAGACGGTGCGCGCGGTCGTTCCGCAATGCGGGCGCAACTGGGGCAATCTGGGCCGGTCGGGCGACAACCAGTCCGCCTCCAACTTCGGTTGCGCCGTCACCGCGAACCTGGCGGCCCAGATCGCCGATCCGCGCGACATCCAGCAGCCGCGCGCCATGACGCCGGCCGACGCCAGCCGCCGCACGGTGGTGTTCGACCAATACCGCGCCGGCCGACAGACGGCCGCCACGCCGGAAGACCTTGTTCGCAACACGGCCGTGTCCACTGCGGTGAACTGAGATCATGAGCACAGCGCCCGCCCCCCGCGCCTTCGACGACTTCGACGACGCTTTCGACGCCGAAATGGACTTCGCCGATCCGATCGGCGCCACCGCCTCCGCCAACGCGCCGATGGCGTTTACGGCCACGCCGTCCGAGCCGGTGGCCGCGGCGCGCTACAATCCCGTAGGCGAGGTGGTCGCCCAGGCCGAGGCTCAGGTTCAGGCCAGCCTGGCGGACCCCGACCTGGCCACGCCCGCCGTCGTCGCAGCCGGCGGGACTTCCCAAGGTTTGGCTCCTACCGGCCTGGCGCCCGCCGCCTCCATTGGCGAGGTGTCGGTGCCGCGCATCGCCATCCACGTCTTCGCCGAACGTCAGGATACGCTGGCGGCGGCCGAACGGGCGGCCCAGGACCGGCGTCTGTCGCGCGCCACGACCCAGATCCGCATCGGCGGGGTCGCCGCCGCCGTCGAAACCTATCAGCACGAGCCGACGCCGCCGCTGATCATCGTCGAATGCCTGAAGGACCCCCAGACCCTGCTGTGGGAGGTCGATCAACTGGCCGAGGTCTGCGATGCGGGCACCAAGGTCATCGTGGTCGGGGCCACGAACGACATCATCCTGTTCCGCGAATTGATGCGGCGCGGCGTCAGCGAATATCTGGTCGCGCCCTTGCAGCCGCTGCAACTGATCGCGGCCATCGGCGGCCTGTTCAACGACCCGGCCCAGCCCTTCGTCGGGCGCACCATCGCCTTCGTCGGGGCGCGGGGCGGGGCGGGGGCCTCGGCGGTGGCGCACAACACCGCCTATGCGATCTCGGAACGGATCGGCGCCAACACCGTCATCGTCGACTACGACCTGCCGTTCGGCACCGCCGGGCTGGACTTCAACCAGGATCCGCTGAGCGGCGTCGCCGACGCCCTGGGCCAGCCCGACCGGCTGGACGCGACCCTGCTGGACCGGATGATGGTCCGCTGCACCGACAAGCTGAGCCTGTTCGCCGCGCCCGCCAGCCTGGACGCCGACTGGGACATCTCGACCGAGGCGTTCGAGGAGGTCACGACCCAGATCCGCGCCACCGCGCCCTTCGTCGTGCTGGACCTGCCGCACCTGTGGTCGCCGTGGATGCGGCGCACCCTGATCAGCGCCGACGAGGTTGTGGTCGTGGCCACGCCCGATCTGGCGTCGCTGCGAAACGCCAAGAACATGATCGACCTGATCCGTCAGGGTCGGCCCAACGACGCGCCGCCGCGTCTGGTGCTGAACCAGATCGGGGTGCCGGGCCGTCCCGAGATTCCGGCCAAGGATTTCGGCGCCGCCCTGGGCGTTCACGCCAGCCTGCTGATCCCGTTCGACGCCAAGACCTTCGGCGCGGCGGCCAACAACGGCCAGATGATCCTGGACGCCGGGGCCAAGACCAAGGCAGCCGAAGCGTTCCAGACCCTGGCCCAGATCGTGTCGCGTCGCGAACTGCCGGCCGTCGCCGGACCCAAGGGCAAGCCTGCAAAGGCGGCCAAGCCAGGCAAGGCCGAAAAGCCGGCGGACTCGGCCGAGGCCGCGGCGTCCAAGTCCCTGTTCGCCAATCTGTTCAAGAAGCGCTGACGGATGTTCGGCAAGCGCACAGGTCAGCCCGGCGTCGCGCCGGCTCCCCTGCGACCCGCCCCGGTCGCCGGCGAACCTGTGTCGGTGTTCACGGCCGATGGACCGGCGCCGGCGGCGGCATCGCCCGCCTACGCCTTCGCCGACGAGGGGTTCGAGCCGGCGGCCGAAGCCTTCGCCCGCGCCGATGCGCCGGCCGCCCCGTCGCCGGCCCTGCCGCCCGCTTCAAAATCGTCCGCCGACCGGCTGGACGCCCTGGCCTCGCGCCCGCGGCCCAAGCCTGAGGCGCCGCGCCCTGCCGCCGGCGTCGCAGGGGCCGGTCCCAAGGCCACGGCCGGACTGGAGCAGCTGAAGAAGGCGCAGGCCGTCGCCGAGATCGTCCGGGAACAGAGCGACTACTATCACGCCACGAAGACGACGATCTTCAACGCGCTGATGAACACCATCGACCTGGCCCAGCTGGCGCATCTGGACCAGAAGGCCGCGTCCGAGGAAATCCGCGACATCGTCGCCGAACTGGTGGCGATCAAGAACGTCTCCATGTCGGTCGCCGAGCAGGAGCATCTGGTCCAGGACATCGTCAACGACGTGCTGGGTTATGGGCCGCTGGAGCCGCTTCTCAGCCGCGACGACATCGCCGACATCATGGTCAACGGCGCCGGTCGGGTGTTCATAGAAGTGGCGGGCAAGGTCCAGCTGACCAATGTCCGCTTCCGCGACAACACCCAGCTGATGAACATCTGCCAACGGATCGTGAGCCAGGTCGGCCGTCGCGTGGACGAGAGCAGTCCGATCTGCGACGCCCGCCTGCCCGACGGGTCGCGCGTCAACGTCATCGCTCCGCCTCTGGCCATCGACGGGCCGACGCTGACGATTCGCAAGTTCAAGAAGGACAAGCTGACGATGAAGAATCTGGTGGAGTACGCCTCCATCAGTCCCGAGGGCGCGCGCGTCCTGGGCGTCATCGGCGCGTCGCGATGCAATCTGGTCATCTCGGGCGGCACCGGCTCGGGCAAGACGACCCTGTTGAACACCCTGACGGCCTTCATCGACCCGACAGAGCGCGTCATCACCTGCGAGGACGCCGCCGAACTGCAACTGCAGCAGCCGCACGTCGTGCGTCTGGAGACCCGCCCCCCGAATCTTGAAGGCCAGGGCACGATCACCATGCGGGATCTGGTCAAGAACTGCCTGCGGATGCGTCCTGAACGGATCATCGTCGGCGAGGTGCGCGGGCCCGAGGCCTTCGACCTGTTGCAGGCCATGAACACTGGCCACGACGGTTCGATGGGCACGCTGCACGCCAATAGCCCGCGCGAGGCCATCAGCCGGATGGAATCGATGATCACCATGGGCGGATATGGCCTGCCGTCGCGCACCATCCGCGAGATGATCGTGGGATCGGTGGACGTGATCATCCAGGCCGCCCGCCTGCGCGACGGTTCGCGCCGCATCACCCACATCACCGAGGTCGTGGGCCTGGAAGGCGACGTGATCGTAACCCAGGACCTGTTCGTCTACGACATCACCGGCGAGGACGAGAACGGCAAGATCATCGGTCGTCACCGCTCGACCGGCATCGCCCGGCCGCGCTTCTGGGACCGCGCCCGCTACTATGGGCTGGAGCGCGAACTGGCCGACGCCCTGGACGCGGCGGAGTAAAGGTCATGCTGCCGATTCTCGCCGCCGTTCTGGCCTTCATCACCATCGGCGGCCTGGGCTGGGTCTTCGTGGGGGGCGACGATTCGTCGGCTCAGGCGGTCAAGCGCGCCCAATCGCTGGGCGACGCCAAGACCAAGCCCGCCCTGGCCCGGAAGGCCGCCGCCAACAATACGCCCGAGGCGCGTCGCAAACAGATTCTGGTCCAGCTTCAGGAGGCGGATCGGCGTGAACGCAAGGCCCGCACGACGCTGGGCGCGCGGCTGAAACAGGCGGGGCTGAGCCTCAGCGTGCGGACCTTCTACATCGTCTCGGCGGTGGTCGGTGTGTTGGCCATGCTGGTCACCCTGGTTCTGGGCCTGCCGATCCTGGTGGTGTTGGGCGTGGCCCTGATCTTCGGCCTGGGCGTGCCGCGCTGGGTTCTGGGTTTTTTGGGCAAGCGGCGGATGAAGAAGTTCTCGCTGGAGTTTCCCAACGCCGTCGACGTGATTGTGCGCGGCATCAAGTCGGGCCTGCCCGTCCACGAATGTTTCAAGATCATCGGCCGCGAGAGCCCGGCGCCGCTGGGCCCCGAGTTCCAGAAGCTGGTGGAGGGTCTAGGCGTCGGCCTGACGCTGGAGCAGGCGCTGGAGAAGATGTACGGCCGGATGCCGACGCCGGAACTGCGGTTCTTCGCCATCGTCATCGCTATTCAGCAGAAGACCGGCGGCAACCTGGCCGAGGCGCTGGGCAATCTGTCGGCCGTGCTGCGCGCGCGGCGCATGATGGGCGAGAAGATCAAGGCCCTGTCGTCCGAGGCCCTGGCTTCGGCCGGCATCATCGCCTCCCTGCCGCCGGCGGTGATGATCATGGTGATGATGACCACCCCGTCCTACATGATGCCGCTGTTCAACGACATTCGCGGCAACTTCCTGCTGCTGATGGCGGCGCTGCTGATGTCCACCGGCGTCTTCGTGATGAAGCGCATGATCTCGTTCAAGTTCTGAGGCGGGGATCATGGAAGGCTTCATCCGCTTCATCACCGACCCGCAGAACCTGCTCAGCATCGGCGTGGGCGTGCTGGTGTTCGCCACCGTCCTGACGCTGCTGTCGTCGATGACCGGCGGGGTTCAGTTGGACAAGCGGATGAAGGCGGTCGCCGAACGGCGCGACGACCTGAAACGTCGCTCGCGCGCCAATATGGCGGCCGGCCAGGGCGCGCTGCGTCACACCGACGAAGGCTTCAAGAAGCGGGTCGTGGACCGGCTGAACCTGACCAAGCTGCTGGAGGATCCCAAGGTCGCCGGACAGATGGCCCAGGCCGGCTATCGCGGGCCCAAACCGCTGACCACCTTCTACTTCTTCCGCTTCGCCTCGCCCTTCATCTTCATGATCGTGGCGGCCTTCTATCTGTTCGTCATCAAGATCGTGGACTGGCCCACGATGAACAAGGTGACGGCGACGATGGCGGCGGCGGTCGCCGGCTTCTATGCGCCCAACCTCTATCTGAAGAACCGCATCGACAAGCGCCGCACCTCGATCATGCAGGCCTTTCCCGACGCGCTGGACCTGTTGCTGATCTGCGTCGAGGCCGGGATGTCCATTGAGGCGGCGATCACCAAGGTCAGCCAGGAGATGGGGCCGTCGTCGATCGACCTGGCCGAGGAGCTGTCGCTGCTGTCGGCCGAACTGTCCTATCTGCCCGACCGGCGCATGGCTTATGAAAACCTGGGCAAACGCACCAACCATCCGGGGGTCAAGTCGGTGGCCACCGCCATGACCCAGGCCGAAACCTACGGCACGCCGCTGGCTACCGCCCTGCGGGTCATGGCCAAGGAAAACCGCGAACTGCGCCTGTCGGCCGCCGAGAAGAAGGCTTCGGCCCTGCCGGCCAAGTTGACGGTGCCGATGATCCTGTTCTTTCTGCCGGTGCTGTTCATCGTCATCCTGGGTCCGGCGATCCTGAACGTCATCGACATGATGAAGAACGGAACCTGACGCAGGGATCAGCCGCCTTCGGCGAGCGTCTTCAGGCCCTCGACCATCGCTTCGTGCGCGCGGCGGATGGCGGGGCGGTGCTTGTCGTGGAACAGTTCGCCGCGCAGCCCGGAAAAGCGGATGCCCGCGGCCAGGATGCAGTTTTCCGGCCCGACCTCGTCGATCTCCAGATAGCGCAGGCTCTGGAACAGGAAGCCGCGACGTTCGACCCAGACCAGGCGCACGCGCGGCTGCCATTCGACGACCTGGCCCAGGGCCTCGCGCTCGGGCAGTTCGGGCCAGACCTCGGTCATGGTCAGCCGCCCCCCATAGGCGATGGCGCCCCGAACGTCCGTATCGACCGGATTCCAGCGGCCCCAACCCGACAGGTCCGCGATCAGGTCCCAGATCCGGTCCGAGGTGGCCTGAACGCCGATGCGCTTTTCGATGCGAGTGTCATCCATGAACCCGCTCTGGCACGGCTGGTCGTCCGAAGAAAGGCGCCAGGTGGCCGCCGACGATCAGTCGGCGTCGCTCGTCTTCAACCGGCGTCCATCGTCCAGACCCAGCCGCGTCTTGACCTCGAACAGGTCGGCGCCGGCCGGCACGATCAGCAGCTTCTTGGGCTGGGCCGTGTTGACCGCCACCACCGCCCCCTTGGGACAGATGTCGAAACAGTCGGTTCCGGTGACGGTCAGGGCGCCCTTGCGACCCTGTTTGCCCTTTTTCAGGTGCAGATATTTCCGCAGCGCCTTCTTCAGCGTCAGATCGCCGTCGGGGCCGAAACCGCCGTCCAGCTTCTTGGAGCATTTGCGGCACACCAGGACCACGTCCCGCCATTCGGTCTTCGTGCTCTTGAACTGCTGCTCGGCCATCGGAAAGAAATCGCTGGTTGCGGGCGGCTTCACAAGCCTTGTCGTCCGGCCTGAGCCAGCCGGCGCCAAAATTTCACTGCGGCGTCACACGACGGCCAGCCGCTGCATCACCGTTTCGATCACGCGGCGATAGACGCCGGTCAGGGCCTCCAGCTCGGCCGTCGGGACGCGCTCGTCGATCTGGTGCATGGTCTGACCGACCAGGCCCAGTTCCAGCACCGGGCACAGGGCGCGGATGAAGCGGGCGTCGGAGGTGCCGCCGGTGGTGGAGGCCTCGGGGCGGCGGCCCAGTTCGGTCTCGACGGCGTCCTGAACCGCGCTGACGAAGTCGCCCGGTTCGGTCAGGAAGGCCTGGCCCGAACACAGATGCTCCAGCTCGACCCGCAGACCCGTCTCGGCCTGGACGGCGCCGGCCTCGCGGTTCAGCCACTCCATCAACGCCTCGCCGGTGTGATTGGGGTTGAAGCGGATGTTCAGCCGCGCGGTCGCCTGGGCCGGGATGATGTTGGTCGCCGGATTGCCGATGTCGATGGTGGTGATTTCGAGGTTCGACGGGGGGAAGTTCTCGTAGCCTTCATCGAGGACGTGGGTGTCGAGGCGGGCCATCAGGCGCGCGATCACCGGGGCGGGGTTGGCCGCGCGCTCGGGATAGGCGACGTGGCCTTGCTTGCCGTGAACGGTGATCCAGGTGTTCAGCGAGCCGCGCCGGCCGACCTTGATCATGTCGCCCAGATGTTGCGACGACGACGGTTCGCCGACCACGCAGGCGTCGATGACCTCGCCCTCGGCCGCCAGGGCCTCGACCACCCGCTTGGTGCCGTGAAGCGCCGGGCCTTCCTCGTCGCCGGTGATCAGGAAGGAGAGGGAGCCGTTTGGTTCGCTGTCGGCCAGAACCTGCGACACGGCGGCGACCCAGGCGGCGATCCCGCCCTTCATGTCCACCGCGCCGCGGCCATAGAGGACGCCGTCCTTCACCTCGGCGTTGAAGGGTTGCGAGGACCACTGGTCCGACGGGCCGGTGGGGACCACGTCCGTATGGCCGGCGAAACACAGGTTGGGCGAGGCGGTCCCGCGCCGCGCATACAGGTTCTCGATCCGCGCATGGACACCCTCTCCCCCCGGCCCCTCGAAGGCCAGGCGGCGGCAGGTGAAGCCCAGCGCCGTCAGATGCCGTTCCAACACGTCCATCGCCCCCTCGTCGGCCGGGGTCACGGACGGAATGCGGATCAGGTCGCGGGTCAGTTCGACAGGATCGATAACGGGAGTTGATGCGCGGCTCATGCGCCTATGCTTTAGGGAAATCGTGCGAAGGCGAGAAGGCCCATGCCCAAGATCGACATCGACAACGCGCCGAGAGGCGACGGCACGACCTATCCCGAAGAATTCGCCGGCCCGTGCAAGCCGCGTCGCCGCTGGAAGCTAGGCGATGCGGCGGGGCTGAGCCAGTTCGGCGTCAACCTGCTGCGCCTGCCCGACGGCGCCTGGTCCAGCCAGCGCCACTGGCACGCCGAGGAGGACGAGTTCGTCATGGTGGTCGAGGGCGAGGTGATCCTGGTCGATGACGAGGGCGAGACGATCCTGCGCGCCGGCGACTGCGCCGGCTTCAAGGCCGGCGTCGCCAACGGCCACAAGCTTGAGAACCGATCCGGCCAAGAGGCGGTCTTGCTGGAAGTCGGCACGCGCAGCCAAACCATCACCCCCGCCGACTATCCTGACATCGACATGGTGTTGCACGCCGGCGTCGACGGCTATTTCCACCGCGACGGCTCGCCCTATCCGAAACAGTCCCGACGAACGTGACCACAGAATCCATCGATACCGGCCCCGCCGCCCCGCCTGTTCCGCCAGCTCCGCCAGAGGGGCCGTCCAGCCCCTGGGGCATCCGCGACTTCCGCCTGCTGTGGTTCGGGCGGGTCGTCGCTGTGCTGGCGATCCAGATCCAGTCCTCGGCCCTGTTGTGGCAGGTCTATGAGATCGCGCGTCGGGATCATCCGATCGAGGAGGCCAGCCTGTATCTGGGGCTGGTCGGCCTGTGTCAGTTCCTGCCGCTGTTGGCCTTCACGCTTCCTGCGGGGGCGATGGCGGATCGGCGCGACAGGAAGCGCACGGTGTGGATTTCCATTCTGGTCGAGGCGGCCTGCGCGGGGTCTTTCCTGGCGATGGCGCTGCATGGAAATCCGCCCCTGTGGGGCCTGTTGGCGGTCGCGGCCCTGTTTGGCGCGGCGCGGGCGTTTCTAGCCCCGGCCAGTCAGGCCTTCCTGCCGATGGTGGTGGGGCGAAAGGCCCTGCCGCCGGCCATCGCGGCCCAGTCCATCGCCTTCCAGACAGGGGCCATCGCCGGCCCGGCCCTGGGCGGGGTGATCGTGGGGGTGAACGTGCCCCTGGCCTATGCGGTGTCCCTGGGGATGTTCCTCTTGGCCGTCGCCGCCTTCGTCCTGATCCGCACCAGCGGCAAGCCCGCGCCCCAGGTCAATCCGCTGTCGCCGGTGGATTCGGTCAAGGAGGGGCTGGCCTATGTGTGGAAGACCAAGATCGTTCTGGGCGCCATATCGCTGGACCTGGTGGTGGTGCTGCTGGCGGGGGTGGCCCTGCTGACGCCGATCTTCGCGCGCGACATCCTTCACGTCGGGCCGCAGGGGTTCGGCCTGCTGCGCGCGGCCTTCGGCGTCGGCGCGATGGGGATGGCCATCTATCTGAGCCGTTATCCGATCCGTCAGAACGGCGGGCGGTGGATGTTCGCGGCCGTGGCGGTGTTCGGGATCTGCACCATCACCTTCGGCCTGTCCAAGATCGTCTGGCTGTCGGGTCTGGCCCTGTTCATCGGCGGGGCGGCGGACATGATCAGCGTCAACGTCCGCCAGACCCTGATCCAGCTGGCCACGCCCGATCATATGCGCGGGCGGGTGTCGTCGGTGTCCATGCTGTTCATCGGCGCCTCGAACGAGCTGGGCGAGGCCTATTCCGGCCTGATGGTCCGTCTGCTGGGCGCGGTGGGCGCCGCAGTCTTCGGCGGCTTCGGCGCCTTGGCCGCGACCGGCGCCTGGTCGGCGATGTTCCCGGGGCTGCGCAAGGCCGACAGACTGACGTGAGGGGAGTGAGCGAGGGAGGCTAGTGAGCAAGAGGTGATCTGAGACAGCAGTCGCCGTAGTGTTTCACGCTCACTTCTTGCTCACTAGCACTTGTCACCTAGCGCCTCACCACACCCTGAAATGCTTCGACAGCTTCAGGCCCTGGCTCTGATAGTGGCTGCCGCTTTCGCCATACAGGCGGCTGGGGCGCTCCGTCAGGGGTTCATAGACCAGGCGGGCGACGATCTGGCCGTGTTCCAGAAGGAACGGCGTGTCGTGGGTGCGAACCTCCAGCACGCCCTTGGAGCCCGCGCCGTGCGCCTCGTCGGTGCCGAAGCCGGGATCGAAGAAGCCGGCGTAGTGAACGCGGAACTCGCCCACCGACGGGTCGATCGGGGTCATTTCGGCGGCCTGATCGACTGGAATCTCGACGTCGTCGGACGAGGCCAGGATGTAGAACTCGCCCGGATCCAGCAGCAGCTCGCCGCGACGTAGGCTCAGCGGTTCCCAGAAGTCGCGCGGATCATGCCCGTCGATGTGGTCCAGATCGACCACGCCCGCGTGGCGACGGCCCCGGAAACCGACGATGTCGCCGCCCTGCAGGTCGACGCCGACGGAACGCGTCTCCAGCTTGGGCGGATCGCCGGCCTTGAGCCGAAGCTGGTTCAGCCGCGTGCCGGGCCGCACCAGGATCGAGAAGGTCTGGGGCGCGACCTCCATATAGAGGGGGCCGTCATAGCCCTCGTCTACATCGTCGAAGCTGGCGCCGTGATCGGTCAGCAGGCGCACGAAGACATCGACCCGCCCGGTCGAGCTTTTCGGATTGGCGCGGGCGATCAGGCCTTTGGGCAGTTTCAACCGCTCCTGCAGGCGCACGATATAGACGCAGCCCTTTTCCAGCACGACGCCGGCGTCGGTGATCTCGATGGCGTGCATCGCCACGTCGGCGATCCGTTCCTCGACCTTGCGCTTGCCCGGCAGGAAGGAGGCGCGGACGCGCCAGGCCTGATCCGACAGGCGCAGATCCAGGCTGGCCGGCTGGACCTGATCGGCGTCGAAGGGGGTGTCGGACGTGATGGCGCCCGTGGCGATCAGCGTCTCGATGGATTGGGCGGGAAGGATGCCGGGGCGCGGCGCCTGGAAAATGCTCATGGCGTCTGTCTCACACGGATTTCACGACTTGTCTTCAAGTCGCGCTTGCAGCCCGCGCGTGGCGGGGCGAGCATATAGCCCATGCACGATGGTCCTGCCTATAGCGCCGAAACGAACGGCATCCTGATCCGGGTTCGGCCCTCCTATCTGGCCGGCCAGTCCGATCCGGACGAGGGGCGCTGGGTCTGGGCCTATCAGGTCGAGATCGTGAACCTGTCGGGGGCGACGGTTCAGCTGATGGCGCGCCGCTGGACCATCACAGACGGCCATGGCCATGTGGAAGAGGTGCGCGGCCCTGGGGTGATCGGCGAACAGCCGGTGATCGAACCGGGCGCCAGCTACAACTACGCTTCGGGATGCCCGCTGGGCACCGACAGCGGGTCGATGGTTGGGGCCTATTATATGACGGACGCCGAGGGGCGCAGTTTCGAGGCGGAGATTCCGGCGTTTTCGCTGGATACGCCCGAGGCGCGTCGGGTGTTGAACTAGATACTCCCCCGCTGGGCTGGGAGGATCGAAAAAGGCGGATGGGGCTGCGTCAACCCGGATGAACCGCAGCCCCGCCCCCTAGAGTCTCGCCGGTCGCTTGCGCGAACCGGCGAGGGGGAAGGCGGCTCCTTAAGGAGCATCTGTGACGCGGGCATGGCCCGCGCGATGCGACGCGCTCAAGTAGCGAGCGACCGCGTCGCGAGCGATAGCGCTCTTAGATGTAGCGCCGCAGGCTGCGGGCCAGGTCGGAGCCGCCGTCCTTGGAGCGTTTGACCTGGGGCTGGTAGGCGACGCGGGCGTGTTCGACGCAATAGACGCCTTCCGAGGCGCGGCGGCCGCAGAAGCTGAACTCGCGCGACGACGGGTCGCCGATCGGCCATTTGCACATATGGGCGCCCAGGGTCATGACCGTCGCCGTGCCCGGCAGGTCCGGGATCGGGGCGGGCGCCGGTGCGGCGGGCTGGATCGGCTTGGGCTGGACGGCTTCCAGACGACGCGGAGCCGACGGTTGGGTCGGGGCGACGGTCGCCGTGGGCGCCGCCGGGCGCGGGCGGGTGGTGCGGAAGGTCGTGGCCACGGTGCGCGCCGGCTGCGACGGGGCGGCCCGGCCCGACAGGCCCAGGCGGTGCACCTTGCCGATCACGGCGTTGCGGGTGACCCCGCCGCCCAGTTGTTTGGCGATCTGGCTCGCGGACTGGCCCTCAAGCCAGAGCTTTTTCAGCGCGCCTACGCGGTCGTCGGTCCAGCCTGCGGTCATGCCACCCTCCAGCGAGTTTGGATTCAATATCTAGGTCCAGGCTCCCCCTCCGGGGTCTTGACCTACAACTAATCGTAAACCAGCCGTTAAGAACCGCAAGATGTGCGAATCATCCTGTCCACAGAAACCAGATATTGAATCATCGTTAAGGTTAAGGCGGTGTGGGTGAAAAGTGAGCAAGGGGTGAGCGAGAGATGAACGCCTGTGTCGGCGGCGCTGAGGATAAGGCAGGCTCACCCTTCGCTCGCTTTGCTCACTCTTCACCCCGGACTCCCTTGCGCGGCACGGCCTCAAAGCGCATCTGCCGGGCCATGACCGATGCGCCCGATCTGATCTCGACCCGTCCTGCCGGGCTTCCCCAGCCACGCCGCTATCCCGGGATCAACTGGATCGGGGTGCAGACGCTTTATCTGCGCGAGGTGCGACGCTTCTGGAAGGTGGGCGCCCAGACGGTGGCGGCGCCGGTCGTGACGACCCTGCTTTATATGCTGGTGTTCGTGGTGGCGTTGCAGAACGCCAGACCGCCGCTGCACGGCACGCCGTTTGCTTTGTTCGTCGCGCCCGGCCTGATCATGATGGCCATGCTGAACAACGCCTTCGCCAACGCCTCGTCCAGCCTGATCCAGGCCAAGATCATGGGCACGGCGACCGACTTCCTGACGCCGCCGCTCAGCCCGCTGGAACTGACGCTGGGCTTCACCCTGGGCGCCGCGACGCGCGGTTTGGCGGTCGGCCTGGTCACGGCGATCTGCGTCCTGCCGTTCGCACCGTTGGGGATCGCCAATCTGTTCGCCGTGATCTGGTTCGCCCTGGCCGCCAGCCTGATCATGGGCATGGTCGGGGTGCTGGCGGGGCTGTGGAGCGAGAAGTTCGATCACCTGGCCGCGGTCCAAAACTTCATCGTCATGCCAATGACCTTCCTGTCGGGCACCTTCTATCTGGTCGACAACCTGCCCGAGCCGTTCCGCTCGATCAGCCACTACAACCCCTTCTTCTATCTGATCGACGGCTTCCGTTATGGCTTCATCGGCCATGCCGAGAGCAATCTGACGGTCGGGGTCGCGGGATCGGCGGTGCTGATCGTGGCGATGGGCGCAGCCTGCTGGCTGGTGTTCCGCTCGGGCTGGCGTCTCAAGAGCTAGATCGCTACCTGTGACGGATCGCTCCTCCCAGGAAGGTCCGCCATGCTGTTTCGCTCCCTCGTCGCCGCCACGGCCCTGTTGGCCGCCGCCCCCGCGTGGGCTCAGGAAGCCACGCCCCAGGCCGGCGACCGGCCCGACATCGCGGCCGGCGCCGCCCAGTTCATCAAGCCCACCAACGCCGAGCGCACCCAGGTTCTGGTCGGCTTTCTGACCACCCTGGGTCTGAACCCCCAGGTCCAGACGTTCGAGGGCGGCAACAAGGACACCGGCCCGATGCAGGGCTCCAATGTCGTCGTCACCGTGGGGCAGGGCGACAAGGACATCGTGCTGACCGCCCACTATGACGCGGTCAAACTGCGCGACGGCAGCCTGTCGCACGGCATCGTCGACAATGTCGGGTCGGTCATGGCCATGATGGAGGCGGCCAAGACGCTGGACATGGCGCTGGAAGGCCAGCCGGTGTCGCACCGTTTCGTCTTCGTCTTCACCGATCAGGAAGAGCTGGGCCTGCTGGGCGCCAAGGCCTTCCTTGAGGCGCACGGCAAGGATCGGATCGCCGCCGTCATCAACGCCGACGTCGCCGCCTATGGCCGGACGGTGATGTATGGCGAGAACAACGGCGACCAGTCCAAGTTCGTGCTGGAGACGCTGCGGACCCTGTGCGCCGAGCGCGGCTTCGATTGTATGCCCTATCCGACCTATCCGCCCAGCGACGACCGGGCTTTCTCGGCCGCCGGCGTGCCGGTGGTGTCGATGGGAACCCAGGACGCGGTGGGCGCCCACCAGATGTGGCTGGCCTTCAACGGCGGTCAGAACAACGGCCTGCGCGAAGGCTTCGTGCCGCCGGTGTTCCAGCGCATCCATTCGACCGAGGACAAGCTGTCGTATCTGAAGGGCGTCGACGTGGCCCGTTTCGGTCTGTTCATCGCCGACCTGGGTCTGGCGCTGGACAAGCGTCTGGTCGAGATCCAGGCCAAGGATGAGGCCGTCGCCGCCGAAACGGCGCCTGCGCCAGACGCAGGCGAAGATTGATGATCGTCGTCGAGGCGGTCAGGCCGACGGCTAAGGAATTGCGCCCACTCCAATCGGGGTGGGGCGTCCTGCATTGGATCGCTTGCCTGCCGCTCTATGTCGGCTTCGTAGGGTTTCTGGTTTTCGGGCTTGTCGCGATGGGTCCGGACGGCGATGCTTATCCGCCAGGCCTTTTGTTCGTCTTCTTCGGAGGCACGTTTATCGCCTGGGCGACGTCTTTTCGTTTGACCGCCTGGGTCAACGCGAGAGCGACAAGCAAGGCCCCCGCCAGCGGCACGGATTGGCGCTGGACCCTTTCGCAAGACGGGCTGACGTTCGACACTCCGCTGCAGGCCAACCGGATTGACTGGAGGGCGGTCAAGGCCATGCAGGAAGAGCGGGACCGGTTTGTTTTCCTCGTGCTGCCGGGTCATAATCCGGTTCTGCCGAAGCGACTGCTCACAGAGGAACAGTCGGAAGCGTTGCGAAGCCTCGTTGACGATCTCAGCCAAAAGGGCGTCCTCGGCGCCGGTGTTGACTAACACCGTCACTAATCCGACAACGCCTGTCCGTATCAATCCGGCTCCGTCGCGCTCGCGTCGGGGCCGTCTCGCTTTTGGAGGTCATAGTCCCGTGTCCACGAACCATCTGATGGGTGTCTACAATCGCGCGCCGCTGGAAGTGGATCGCGGCCGAGGCGCGCGTCTGTGGGCGACCGACGGGACCGAATATCTGGACTGCGTCGCCGGCATTTCGACCAACGGCCTGGGCCATGCCCATCCCGAACTGGTCCAGGCGGTCAAGGATCAGGCCGAGAAGCTGTGGCACGTGTCCAACATCTTCCGCATTCCGGGCCAGGAGGCCCTGGCCGACGCCCTGTGCGACTCAAGTTTCGCCGATGTGGTCTTCTTCACCAACTCGGGCACCGAAGCGGTCGAGTGCGCGCTGAAGACGGCGCGCAAATATCATTCGGCCAACGGCGCGCCCGAGCGGATCGACATCTACGGCTTCGACGGCTCGTTCCACGGCCGGACCTATGGCGCCATCAACGCGGCCGCCAACCCCAGCTACACCGAGGGCTTCGGCCCGCCGATGCAGGGGTTCCACCAGCTGAAGTGGGGCGACAAGAATGCGCTGACGGCCGCCTTCGAAAACCCGACCACGGCCGCCGTCATCCTGGAGCCGGTTCAGGGCGAGGGCGGCTGCCGCGAGACGCCGGTCGAGGATCTGCGCTGGATGCGCCAGATGGCCGACGACAACGGCGTGCTGCTGATCTTCGACGAGGTCCAGTGCGGCATGGGGCGCACCGGCAAGCTGTGGGCGCACGAATGGGCCGGCATGGCGCCGGACATCATGGCGGTGGCCAAGGCGCTGGGCGGCGGCTTTCCCATCGGCGCCTGCCTGGCCACGGCCAAGGCGGCCTCGGGCATGACGGTCGGCGTGCACGGTTCGACCTTCGGCGGCAACCCGCTGGCCATGGCCGTGGGCCAGAAGGCGCTGAGCCTGATCAACAGCCCCGAGACGCTGAACAACGTCGCCGAGATCGCCGGCTATCTGAAGCAGCAGTTGGCGGGCCTGCAGGCCCGCTTCCCCGACGTGATCGTGGACGTGCGCGGCAAGGGCCTGCTGATCGGCGTCAAGCTGGTTCCGAACAATCGCGACTTCATGGCTCTGGCGCGCGACACCCAACAGCTGCTGATCGCCGGCGGCGGCGACAACTGCGTGCGCCTGCTGCCGCCGCTGAACCTGACGCTGGAAGACGCGCGCGACGCCATCGCCCGCTTCGAAGGCGCCTGCGAGGTCGCCCGCGAAAAGCTGGCGGTCTGATCCCAAACACCGCTCATCCCCGCGAAAGCGGGGACCCAGGTCTTTCACCCGAAGGACGTTGGACCGGCGGATGAACGACACAACGGGCGCCTGTCGCCCAAAGCCCTAAATCCCCGCTTTTGCGGGGATGAGCGGAGTTAGGCAATGGTCCGGCACTTCCTCGACATCCATCGGCTCGACGCCGCCGATCTGCGCGCCATTCTGGACGACGCCCATGCCCGCAAGGCCGCGCGCAAGGGTTGGCCCCAGGGGCGGGCCGACGCCGATGCGCCGGGCAGGGATCGCGTCCTGGCCATGATCTTCGAGAAGAATTCGACCCGCACGCGCTTCAGCTTCGATGCGGCCATTCGCCAGCTGGGCGGGGCGTCGATCATCGCCACGGCGTCCGATATGCAACTGGGCCGGGGCGAGCCGATCGAGGACACCGCCCGCGTCCTGTCGCGCATGGTCGATGCGGTGATGATCCGCGCCAACGACCACGAGGACGTCGAACGCTTCGCCCGCGTCTCGACCGTGCCGGTGATCAACGGTCTGACCGACCGCAGCCACCCATGCCAGATCCTGGCCGACCTGCAGACGATCGAGGAGCACGTCGGGCCGGTCGCCGGCAAGACCATCGCCTGGGTCGGGGACGGCAACAACGTCTGCCACAGCTTCATGCACGCGGCGCCCAAGTTCGGCTTCCATCTGAACGTCGCCTGTCCGGCCGAATACCATCCCGACCTGCGCGACCTGGCCAAGGGCGCAAACGCCGTCACCCTGACCAGCGACCCGCGCGAGGCGGTCAAGGGCGCCGACGTCGTCGTCACCGACACCTGGGTCTCGATGGGCGATCAGGACTATGAGGCGCGTCTGGCGGCGTTCGAGGCCTATTCGGTCGATGAGGCCCTGATGGCGCTGGCCGATCCCGACGCCGTCTTCCTGCACTGCCTGCCCGCGCACCGCGGCGAGGAAGTCACCGACGCCGTCATCGACGGCCCGCGCTCGCTGGTGTGGGACGAGGCCGAAAACCGCATCCACGCCCAAAAGGCCGTTCTGGCCTGGTGTTTCGGCGGTTGATCGTCGATCAGTCCTCGCCGCTCATGGGCGGCGAGGCGGTCCACGGACCCAGCGCCAGAACCCCGTCGTAACCGCCATCCTCGGGCGGGGTCAGGATGACGCCGCGCGTCTGGGCGTCATAGCTGGCCATCGACGGATTGACGCCGCACGCATCCGCCGAGCAATTCCAGGCGAACCCGCCCTGCTGGGCGATCTTCAGGCTCAAGGTTTCACGCGCAGGCAGATGGCCCGCAGCAGGCACGCCCAGATCGGGATATCGGTCGATCGGCGTCTTCCGCGCGTGGATATTGCCCGCCAGGCCGATGACGCGCGCATCCGGCCGAGTCTGACGCGCGCGGCCCATCAGAAACCCCATGTTCAGCTCGTACCAGGCCTGATCCAGGCCGTCGTCGCGCGTCAGGCTGGAGGGCTGAAACAGATGCACGGTGATGTCGCGCCCAGCAGTCTTGAGCGCATGGATGCGGGCCAGCAGATCCAGCAAGGCGACGCTTGTCCGCCCGTCCTGCACGGCGCGGTTCAGCAGGGTCGATCCGTCCAGCGTGGCGCGCGCCGTGTCCACGGTCGGTGCGGCCATGAAGGCGTCCAGCGTCGGCTGAAGCGTGTCTTCCAGTTCCAGGGCGACGACGACCGGCCCGCGCTCGGCGGCGGCGCAGGCGATTTCGCCGACCGCATGGGGCGCTTCCGCCGTGCCATGCAGTTCGCCGATCATGATGACCGGCTCCGGTCGATCCAGCAGGCTGGAAGTTCCCTCCGGCGGCGAACAGGCCAAGGCGGCGGCGGTCAGCAGTCCCAGCATCGATTATCCCCCAAGATATGCAGGTTGCGATGAATGCAACCGACAAGGGCGAAAATGTGGTCGAGCCGGGACTGCGACCCCATTGGGATCGGTTGCTTACAGCTTCACGTCCGAAACGCCGCCGGCGTCTGGGGTGGACTTGGTCAGATTGGCCTTGAGCACTTGATAGGCGAAGCCCAGCGCGCCCTTGTCCGACACCCACACGCGGCCGTCGTCGGCGTCGAAGCGGATCAGGGTCAGGTGAGGATCGTCCTTGCCATCCGGATACCAGGCGGCGACGACGGGGTTCCAGTATTTGTCGATCCGGCTGCGGTCCTGGTCGATGGCAAGGCCGCCGTGGATGCAGGCCTGAACCTTCTGGTCCTTGGCCTGATAGCAGAACATCCCCTTCTGGCCGCCGCCGGCGACGTCGCGGGCGAAGTCGGTGTCGTCGCGGGTGAAGAACCAGATCGTGCCCGTGTCCTCTTCGCCGAAGCCGGTCATCGGCTGATGGTGATAGCCGGCGCGGTCGAGGCCCAACATCCCGGTGTTGGACTCCTTCAGGCTTTTCCAGAATTCCTTTTCCGCCTCGGCGGGGGTCAGTTGATCGCTCATGCCGCGTCTCCGTTGATGGGTCGCAGCATCAACCGCACGATGGGGAAACGGGTTCCTGCGGCTAAGCTCCTGGAATCCAGGGCGCGCGTTCGGCGCCGAATAGCGTCGCCAGATGGATCAGCAGCAGAAGGGCGACCGCCGCGGCGCCGATCATCAGAAACCGCCACGGCATCATGCGCGGCCCTTTCATCGGATCGGGCGGCCGCGCCCCGCGCCAGCCGGTGAAGACCATGACGGCCAGGGCGAGGCCCAGCAGGATTAGGGTGATGCTCAGGCTCATCCGTTCGCACGTGGCGAAAGGGGCGGTGCTTGGCAAGCGAAACCCTTGCCGGGAGGTTAATCTTCACGCCGCATTAACCGCGATGATTCACTAATCCCTTGGTCTGGCGGGGCTGTCCACAGGTTGGAAGATCGTCGCTAGATATTGCGGTTAACCATCAGTTTACACCCTCGATATTGACGGTATAGCCTTCGTCGCATGGGCCGGGAGACGAATCAGTGAGCGCAGCGGCGCCGTGGAGCGTTAAGGGGATTGATCCCAAGGCGCGTGAGGTCGCCAAGGATCTCGCACGCCGGTCCGGCATGACGCTGGGCGAATGGCTCAACTCCATGATCATGGAAGACGAGGACGAGGGTTACGCCACCCTGCCGCGTCGCGGTACGGCCGCCGACAGCTACGAGCGCCGCAGCCGCAGCCGCCGTCTGGACGACGCCTATGATTTTCCCGAGGACGCGGGGCATCGCATCAGCGCCTCCATCGACGTGATCGCCGCCCGGCTTGAGGCGGCCGAGCGGCGCTCGACCGCCGCGATCCAGGGTGTGGACCAGGCGGTCGCCGGCCTGATGCGTCGCCTGGACGGCCAAGACGTCGAAACGCAAGGCCATGCTCGCCGCATCGACGACATCGCCGAGGAGCTGCGCGAGGGGCATCGCCGCCTGCGCGCCTTCGAACGCGACACCGGCCCGGTGACGCAGGAAGGCTTCGCCAAGGTCGAGACTTCGCTGGGCGCGCTTTCGGGTCGTCTGTACGAGATCGAGGAGCGTCAGCGCCTGGGCGTCAACGATCTGCGCGAACGGATGGAGGCGGTCGAAAAGGCCGCCGGTCCGGGCGTCGGGTCCGAACTGATGGCCCAGGTCGGAGCGCGTCTGGACGCCGCCCAGAACCGCACGACCGAAGCCCTGAAGACGCTGGAACGTTCGTTTGCCGAACTGGATCAGCGGATGCGCGCCGCCGAGGGTCGGGTCGAGCCGGAGGGCGCGCGGGACGCGGCCCGGTTCGAAAAGCTGGCCGAAAGCCTGTCGCGCCAGATCGACGGCAATCGCGCCGAAATGCTGCAGCGTCTGGACGCCGCCGAGACCGGCGCGCGGATCGACCGCATCGAACGCGCGGTCCAGGCCGTGGGCGACCAGCTCAAGGCATCCGAACAGAAGTCGGCCGTGGGGCTGGAGGCGATGGGCCGCGAGGTCATGCGGATCGCCCGCAACCTGAGCGCCCGCGTCCAGAAGGTCGAGGCGGACGCCGCAGGCCACACCGACGTCGTCGGCCGCGCCGTCACCGAGGCGGTGGGCCAGACCATCGAGGCCGAGGTCGCACGCCGCGCCGCCCGCCTGGACCAGGATTTCGCCCGCCACGTCGACCGCGTCGATCAGCGCCTGACGGCCAGCGACGACCGTCACGCCCTGGCTCTGGAAAAGCTGGGCGGCGAGATCACGCGCATTTCGGATCAGCTGAGCGACCGCATCGCCCAGTCGGAACGCCGCTCTCAGCAGGCGCTGGAAGACATCGGTCGGCGCCTGTCGGAAAGCTCCGACAAGATCGAGCAACGCTACGACCGCGCCTCGGGCGAACTGGCCGAACGGATGCGGATGAGCGAGGAGCGCACCGCCCGCCTGCTGGCCGAGGCCCGCGACAGCATCGACGCGCGCGGCCCCACGCCGATCCGCGACAAGCCGCTGGACAGCGAACCGTCCTGGACGACCCAGCGGGCCGTGTCGGAACGCGCGGCGCCGATGGCGTCCGCCTCGCTCGACGGCGACTGGCGCGCCGCCGCCTTCCCCGACGAGACGTTCGATCAGGACGCCTGGTCCAGCGACCCGGTCACGCCGGCCGTTGCAGAAGCCGCGCCTTTCCCGGCCAGCGTCTTCGCCGAGCCCGAGGTCGAGGCGCCCGTCCCGACGCCTGTTTCGGCTCAGGCGGTCGAGCCCGAGCCTGTCATCCAGCCGTTCAGCGGCTTCGGCGGCGCCGACGTGGACGATGCGCTGGAAGCGACCGCGCCGGGCTTCTCGACCGCGGCTGCGCCAGCCGTCGAGCCGCGCGCCGAGGCGGCGCTGGACGTCGCCGACGACGACTTCGGCGCGGAGACGGAGTTCGTCGATCCGCGCCAGCTGCGCGCCAGCATGGGCGCCGCGGCCGCCGCCGGCCGTGCCTCCTCGACGCGGTCGACCATCGACGCCGCCCGCGCCGCCATCACCGCCCCGGCCGAGCCGGAACCCGCACCGCGCCAAGGTTTCGGCCTAAAGCGCGGCGGCAAGTCCAAGCTGCAGGAACGGCTGGACAAACAGGCGGCGCGTGACGGTTCGACGGTCAAGAAGACCTTCCTGGCCTCGGTCACGGCGGTCGCCTTGACCGGCGGCGTCTATGGCTATCTGTCGCTGACGGACGGCGGCGTGCCCGACTTCGACCTGACGGGTCTGGGCGGCGCGACCGCCCCAGCGCCGGCCGCTGGAGCCACGCCCCTGGCCGCCTCGGCGGTCACGCCCACGGGACCGCGCTCCAGCTTCGACATCGCCGGCCCCGGCGCCGCCGACTACGAAGCCGCCATCGGCAAGATGGAGGCCGGCGACACCTCGGGTCTGGCGGGCATGAAGCGGGCCGCCGATCTGGGCTACGCCCCGGCCCAGACCTATCTGGGTCAGCTTTACCTCGACGGCGCCAACGGCGTGCCCGCCGATCCGGCATTGAGCCGCCAGTGGGGCCGTCGCGCGGCCGAGGGCGGCGATCCGCGCGGAATGCACCTTTACGGGATGCAGCTGTACGAAGGCGACGGCGGCGCGACCAATCAGGCCGAGGCCCTGACCTGGCTGCGTCGGGCGGCCGAGGGCGGTCTGCCCGACAGCCAGTACAACGTCGCCCGAATCTACGAGACGGGCGCCGACGGCGTGGCCAAGAACCCGGCCGAGGCGCTGAAGTGGTATATGATCGCCGCGCGCGGCGGCGACGCCGAGGCACAGGCTGCGGTGACGCGCCTGCGTCCGACCGCCAGCGCCACCGATCAGCGCGCGGCCCGCACCGCCACCGACGCTTTCCTCGCCCAATCTCAGCCTTCGTCGCAGGCTAGGTCGCAGGCGACAGGATAAGACCCGCGTCGCGGGCGGCCAGCGGCCGTCCGGGTCGCACCGCCTCGCTTCGCCAGACGGCGATCTCGTAACCGCTCCAGCCGAAGGCGCGTCCTTTGGACATCTATCTGCCGATCGCCGAGGTTTCGGTGAACTGGCCGACCCTGGTGATCCTGGGGGCGGTGGTCGGGTTCGTCTCGGGCCTGTTCGGCATCGGCGGCGGATTTCTGATGGCGCCGATACTGGTGTTCCTGGGCATCCCCCCGACCGTGGCCGTCGCCAGCCAGGCCAGCCACGTCGTGGCCTCCTCGACCTCGGGCGTGATCCGCTACGCCGGCCAGGGGGCGGTCGATTTCAAGATGGGGGCGGTCATGGCGACCGGCGGCGCCGTGGGCGCCCTGGCGGGGGTGGAGCTGTTCCGCTACCTGCGCCTGCTGGGCCAGGCCGATCTTGTGGTTGCCCTGTCCTATCTGGTCTTCCTGGGCGCCATCGGCGTTCTGATGCTGAACGAGAGCCTGACCGAGATCCTGCGCCGTCGCCGAGGCGTCGCCGCCCCGCGCAAGGAACGCCGCCGGCCGATGTGGCTGTACGGCCTGCCGCTGCGGATGAAGTTTCCCAAGTCGGGGCTCTACATCAGCGCCCTGCCGCCGTTCGGCCTGGGCGTCTTCGCTGGGGTTCTGTCGGCCATCATGGGGGTGGGCGGCGGCTTCATCCTGGTGCCGGCCATGCTCTATATCCTGCGGATGCGAGCCGGCGCGGTGGTGGGCACCAGCCTGTTCCAGATCATCATCACCACGGCCATCACCACCATCCTGCAGGCCGGGCGCAACCAGACGGTCGACATCGTTCTGTCCACCATCCTGCTGCTGGGGGGCGTGGTCGGCGCCCAGATCGGCGCGCGGTTCGCAGGGCGCTTCCGGGCCGAGGAACTGCGTGCGGCCCTGGGACTGATCGTCCTGCTGGTCGGCATCCAGATGGGGCTGGAGCTGTTCGTGCGGCCCGCCGACATCTTCATGATCGCGCCGGGCGTTCCCGAATGATCCAGGCGCTCCCGCCTTCGCCGCCCGCGGTTTCCGCGCCTGCGCCCGATCGGTCCCAGGCCACGACCGGCGCCCTGCGCGTCGCCGCCGCCCTGACCGACGCCCAGGTTCATGTCGATTCCAGTTTCCGTGGCGCTTCGATCGTTCTGTACGGCGCGGTGTTCAATCCGACGCCCGATTCCGCGGATGTGGTCGTGGTCGTGCGCGGGCCGGACGCGCCCATCCGCCTGGTCAAGAAGACGCGGACTTCCGGCGTCTGGCTGAACAGCCGACCGGTCCTGTTCGAAGGGGCGCCCGGCTTCTACATGACGGCCTCGACCCGGCCGCTAAGCGACATCGCCGATTTCGGCCAGCTGCGGCGGCTGGGCGTCGGGGTCGATCACCTTCGCATCGACGCGCCACAGGAAAGCCGCACCGTCAGCCGCTACGGCGTGCGCGACGTGGTGGTCAGCCGTCTGGGCGACGACTATCTGGACTGGCGTCGCGCCGTGATCCGCTTGAAGGAGGCGGCCGCCCTCTACGACACCGATTCCCAAGGCGTCGAGTTCGTGGACCAGGGCCTGTTCCGCGCCGAGGTCAAACTGCCCACCGTGGCCCCGACCGGAAAATATTACGCCGAGGTCTGGCTGTTCCAGAACGGGGAGCCCCAGTCGGTCTCGAACCTGACCCTGACGGTCGAGAAGGTGGGGCTGGAGCGCGACATCTATGCCTTCGCCCACCAACGGCCGTGGCTTTACGGCGTGCTGTGCGTGGTGCTGGCGGCCCTGACGGGATACGGCGCCTCGCGCATCTTCAGCCGGCGCGGCTGAACCCCAGTTCGGCGTGCAGGGCCTGGGGGCTCAGGCCCTCGGCCCTCAGTTCGGCCAGGGTGACCGATTTGTCCCGCTTGGCGTAGCGCCGCCCGTCCGGTCCGGCCAGCAGCCCGTGATGGCGATAGGTCGGCGTCGGCCAGCCCATCAAGGTCTGGACCAGCCGCTGGACGTGGGTTGCGGCGAACAGGTCCTGTCCCCGGATCACATGGGTCACGCCCTGCAGGGCGTCGTCATGGGTCACGGCCAGATGATAGGCGACGCCCGTATCCTTTCGCGCCAGAACCACATCGCCCGCCGCCGTGGGATCGACGGCGACGACGCCCGTCAGGCCGTCCGGGCCGTGTCCCTCTTCGACGAAGGTCAACCCGTTCCAGACCGCCTCGCCCAGCACCTCGCGCGCCCGATCCAGCGACAGCCGCCAGGCGAAGGGCGCGCCGTCGTCCAGCAGACGCGCCTCCTCGTTCGCGGCGTGCGGGCCGGGACGCACCGCCTCCATCGCCCCGTGCGGCGCGTCGCCGATGGCGTTCAGGATGTCCTTGCGCGTGCGGAAGCACCGATAGAGCAGCCCGCGCCGCCTCAGGCTTTCGATCACGGCGGCATAATCGCCCAGATGATCGGACTGACGTCGGACCGCTCCGTCCCAGTCCAGACCCAGCCAGGCCAGATCCGCGATGATCGCCGCCTCGTATTCGGGCCGACAGCGTGTTGGATCGATGTCCTCGATCCGCAACACGAACCGTCCGCCCGCCGCCCGCGCGGCGGTCCAGGCCGTCAGGGCCGAAAACGCATGGCCCTTATGCAGGCGTCCGGTGGGGGAGGGGGCGAAACGGGTGGTGAACACCGCTCAGGCCTCGTCCGAGGCCAGAAGATGCGTCCAGTCGCGTGCAGCGTGAAGAATGCGGACGATCTCGACATCGTCCGTCACCCTGTAAAAAATCAGATAGGCGCCTTCGGCGCGCTTTCGCAGGTCGGCGACGCCAGCCTCTGGATAGCGCCGGGGATTCTGAGCGAGGGTTTCGCACCGCTCAAAAAGCGCTCTGACCAATCGCTTCGCCGCGTTTGGGTTGTCCAGCGCCAGATGGCCTTCGATCGCGCTCAGGTCGCGCAAGGCTGCGTCGGCAAGCCGAACCCTCATTCGCCGTTAGCGGCCCAGCGGGCCTCGAATGCAGCACGCGCGTCTTCGAGCGGCGTCAATCGTCCCCCATCGGCGTCGGCGATTCCCTCTTCGAGCTTACCCAGCAGCAGCGCCAGCCGCGCCTCATGTTCCTGCACCAGGCGCACGCCGGTGCGGAGCACTTCGCTCTTGGAGCCGTAGCGGCCATCGCGAACCAGCCGGTCCACCACCTGCTCCAGCGCACCCAGTTCAACGGTCATGGTCATGGCGACCTCCTCGATATCACGGGCAATAATAGTTATTGGCCTGCTGTGTCGCCAGTCGAAATCCGCCATCGCCTCCATTTCCCTTCCGGCCAGGGCGCGTCATAGGTAGGCCATGTCGCTGCAACCCACCCCCGATGACATCGTCGCCGCGCGCGAGGCGCTGGTCGCGGCCGATCCCGCTCTGGCGCGGGTTCACGCCCAGACGCCGCCGTTCGAATGGCGTCTGAGGGTCGGCGGGTTCGAGGGGCTGTTCCGCATGATCGTGGAGCAGCAGGTGTCGGTGGCCTCGGCCGCCTCGGTCTGGGCGCGGCTGCGCGAAGGTATGGGCGCGATCACGCCCGAACGGTTGCTGGCTCACGACCTGGATCAGCTGCGCGGCATGGGGCTGTCGCGTCAGAAGGCGACCTATGGCCAGGGCATGGCCCGGGCGCAGATGGCCGGGGAGATCGACCTGGAGCACCTGGCGAACCTGGACGACGCCGAGGCCATCGCGGCCCTGACGGCGTTGAAGGGCGTGGGGTTGTGGACGGCCGAGGCCTACCTGTTGATGTGCGAGGGGCGGCTGGACGTCTTCCCTGGCGGCGACGTGGCCCTGCAGGAGGCGATCCGCTGGGCCGACGGGGGCGAGGTTCGCCCCGACCAGAAGGCGGCCTATGCGCGCGCCGAGGTCTGGCGGCCCTGGCGCGGGGTGGCGACCCATCTGCTGTGGGCCTGGTACACGGGGGTCAAGCGCGGCGAGATCGCGCACGAGGCGACGGCATGACCCCGCTGGATCCCGTCCTGACCGAACCGCTTCGCAATCCCCAGACGGTGCTGTCGGCGCTGGATTTCGCCGGCGTCGCCGTCTTTGCGGCCACGGGCGCCCTGGCCGCTGCGCGCGAAAAGCACGACGTGGTCACCTTCGCCTTCTTCGGGGCCATTACCGGGGTCGGGGGCGGCACCCTGCGCGATCTGCTGCTGGGCTTGCCGGTCTTCTGGGTGCAGGACTGGCGCTATCTGGCGGTCTGTCTGTTCGCCTCGACGGCCTTGTGGCTGGTGGGGCAGCGCGACTGGCGGTTCCGCGCCCTGCTATGGCTGGATGCGATCGGACTGGCCGCCTATGGCGTCATGGGCGCCGCCAAGGCCGAGGCGGCGGGCGCCCCGGCCCTGATCTGCATCGTCATGGGCACGCTGACAGCCTGTTTCGGCGGGGTGGTGCGCGACACATTGGCGGGTCAACCTTCGATCCTGTTGCGGCGCGAGATCAACGTCACGGCGGCCATCCTGGCGGCGACGGTCTATATGGTGCTGCGCGCGCCGGGCGTGGGCGTCTGGCCCGCCGCCGTCGGGGCGGCTCTGTGCGGCTTCCTGTTGCGGGCGGCGGCTCTGCGCTGGGGCTGGACCCTGCCGGGGTTCCCGACCCACGCCCGTCGCGCCTGATCCCAAGCCGCGTCACGAAAACGCTGCACACTGGTCATGGCGATGAGCGGGAATCACGCGTAGGCTGATCCCGCAAGACTAGGGAAGGAGACGTGTCCTCACCTCTGTCGCCTCAACATCCCCCCGTCCGCGCGGGAGGGCCTGATGCAGGTTCTCCACCGACCGCCCTCCGGGTTTCCCGCCCTGGTGCTCAACGCCGATTTCCGGCCGCTGTCCTACTATCCACTGTCGCTCTGGCCGTGGGAGGAGGCGGTCAAGGCGGTCTATCAGGACCGCGTCGACGTGGTGTCGCTGTATGACAAGGTGGTGCGCTCTCCTTCGATGGAGATGCAGCTGCCCAGCGTGATCGCGCTGCGCAGCTATGTGGACCAGGACCGCAATCCCGCCTTTACCCGTTTCAACGTCTTCCTGCGCGACGGTTTCGCCTGCCAGTACTGCGGCCAGTCGGCCGAACTGACGTTCGACCACGTCATTCCGCGCTCGCAGGGCGGGCGAACGACCTGGGACAACATCGTCGCCGCCTGCAGCCCCTGCAATCTGGCCAAGGGGGGACGCACACCGCGCCAGGCCATGATGCCGATCCGCCGCGAACCGTACCGCCCCAACGCCTGGCAGCTTCAGGACGCCGGTCGCCGCTTCCCGCCGCACTATCTGCACCAGAGCTGGCTCGACTACCTGTATTGGGACATCGAGCTGGAGCCCTGAGGCCACGCAACGAAATGACGCACGGCGCGCGCCGCCGTTTTCGTGAACCATTCGCCGGCTTGGCGGTTAGCCCATCCTGACAAAGGGAGAGGGCAGGCATGAACACCCACGAGATTTCCGGGGCGGTGATCCGACCGCTGCACAGACTATTGCTGGCGTTTCCGATCGCCCTGTTCACCTTCGCCCTGTTCACCGACATCGCCTATCTGAGGACGGCGGAGATGCAGTGGTCGAACTTCTCGGCCTGGTCGATCGCCCTGGCCCTGGTGTTCGGCGGCGTTGCGGGGGTCTTCTCCATCGTCGATCTGGTGCTGTCGCTGCGTCGCGGCCGGTCCAACTGGCTGATCGTCCATGTGGCGACCCTGGCCCTGGCCTGGATCCTGGGTCTGGTGAACGCCTTCAAGCACAGCCAGGACGCCTGGAGTTCGGTCGGAGCGTTCGGCCTGATCCTGTCCCTTCTTTGCACGCTGCTGGTCCTGGTCGCCGGCTGGACCGCCTACACCGCGCGGGAGATCGTCCGATGAACAAGAACACGCTCGCCGCCAGCGCCGCGACCCTGGCCATCGCCCTGACCGTGGCGTCCTGCGGCTCCTCCAGCGACCCCAATCTGAACCAGAAGGGCGCCGCGCCCGACCTGCCCAAGATCAACGAGACCCTGGTTCCGGCCATGAAGATCAGCCCGCCGGCCGGCTGGAACGGCGAGACGCCGACCGTGCCCCAGGGCTTCACCATCAGCGCCTTCGCCACCGATCTGAAGATTCCCCGCCAGATGCTGGTCCTGCCCAATGGCGACGTTCTGGTCGCCGAGGGGCGTGGCGGCGGCGCGCCGGCCGTGCGCCCCAAGGACGTGATCGCCGGAGTGATCAAGAAACAGGGCAACACCAAGATCAAGGGCGGCAACCGCATCACCCTGTTGCGCGACGCCAACAACGACGGCGTGCCCGAACTTCGCACCGTTCTGGTCGAGAACCTGAACGCCCCCTATGGCCTGGCCTGGGTCGACGGCTATCTCTATGTCGCCGAACAGGACGCCCTGGTCCGCTTCCCGTTCCAGCCAGGTCAGACGGGGATCGCCGCGCCGGCCGAACGGGTCACCGAACTGCCGTCGCGCCTGAACCACCACTGGACGAAGTCCATGACGGCCAGCGCTGATGGGACCAAGTTGTACGTCGGCATCGGCTCCAACTCCAACATCGGAGAGCGGGGTCTGGAGGTCGAGGAAGAGCGGGCGGTGGTCTGGGAAATCGACCGCGCCACCGGCGCGCGCCGCACCATCGCCACCGGCATCCGCAATCCCACGGCCCTGGCCATCGAACCAGGCACCAGCCTGTTGTGGTCGGTGGTCAATGAGCGCGACGAACTGGGGCCGCAACTGGTCCCCGACTATCTGACCCAGGTGCGCGACGGGGCCTTCTACGGCTGGCCCTACAGCTATTGGGGCCAGAACGTCGATCCGCGCGTCATGCCGCAAAAACCCGACATGGTGGCGCGCGCCATCAAGCCGGACTACGCCCTGGGTTCGCACGTGGCGGCGCTGGGTCTGGACTTTGCGCGAAACGGCGGCTTTGGCGGTCCGTTCGCCAACGGCGCCTTCATCGGGATGCACGGCAGCTGGAACCGCCAGGATCCGTCAGGCTACAAGGTCGTCTTCGTGCCGTTCAGCAACGGTCGGCCTGCCGGCCTGCCGGTCGATTTCGCCACAGGCTTCCTGAAGGACGGCAAGGCGCGGGGCCGCCCGGTGGGCGTGTCCTTCGACCAGAACAAGCGCATCCTGCTGGTCGCGGACGACCTGTCCAACACCGTCTGGCGGATCGCGCCGCGCGGCTGAATACAGGTCGCAATCAGTCCAGGGCGGTTCGGACCAGCGACGGTTCGGACCGCCCGACCGCGGTGCGACGACGGCGCAGACGGCGGTCGGCGCGGGCGATCTCTGCGAAGGTCAGATCCGGCGAGCGGCGGAAGGCCTGCCTGATCTGCTCTATGCGGCCTGGCGCCCAGGCAGCCAGCACCCCGGCCGATCCCGCCAGGAAATCAACGATCGAAACGCTGCGACCCGTCAGCCCCTGCAGCAGTTCTGCGGCGAAGGCGGCGGCGACGACGAACAGGGCCAGATCGTCGCGACGCTGGCGGGGCGCGATCAGGAACAGACCGCTGGCCACGCCGTAGAAGGCCACGACATGGGCGGTCTTGTCGGTCAGGCCGAACATCTGCTCCAGCCCCTGAAACGGCCCCAGCATCAGCACCGCCATGCCCAGGCTGGCGGCGATGAACAGCAGGCGTGCGGCCATGACGATGTGGCGCGGCGTGAGCATGAGGCGGGCGTCCCTGGATCCGATGCCGTTCCACTGTGCATGGCGCGCCCCAAGACGAGGTGAAGCGACGTGCTGAACGCTTTACGAACGCCGCGCCGCCCGAACCGATCAGCGCAGGACGGACCAGTTCAGGGCATGGACCCGATCCCGTCCCAGGGCGGCGGCCAGGGGCGGGGCCGCGAACAGGTCGGCGATGGCCGGATCGCGCACGTTCAATCCGCCGGTGAAGGCGCCGAAGGCCGGCAGCACGATCCGGCGTCCATCGGTGACGAAACAGGGGCGGCGCACCCCTCGGCCATAGGCGGCGACGCGGGCGGCGGGATGCAGGTGGCCTGCGACCTCGCCATGTCGGTCGTCGTGGGGCGACAGCGGCTCCGGCTCGTGCGTCAGCCGCAGCGCGCCCAGGGTCATGTCGCCGACGATCCGGCCGGGCAGGCGCCCGACGGTTTCGGCGTCGCGCTTCAGCGCCTCGCGATCGTGATTGCCTTCCAGCCACAGCCAGTCTCGCCCGGCCGCCAGCCGGTCCAGCCGCGCCCGATCCTCGGCCGCCATGCGCGGCACAGCGCGGGTGTCGTGAAAACTGTCGCCCAGCAGGATGACACGGCCGGGCGCCAGTTCCTCGATCTCGGCCTCCAGCCGGTCCAGGGTGGCGCGGCTGTCATAGGGCGGCAACATCTGGCCGCGCACGGCGAAGGCCGAACCCTTCTCCAGGTGCAGGTCCGCCACGATCAGGGCCCCATAGGCCGGAACCCACATCGCCCCGGAGCAACGCAGCACGCAGACCTCGCCCGCCACCCGCACGCTCAGCGATCCGCAGGTCCGACGCGCCGGGGCCAGGGTCTGGCGCAGGGCGGCGTTCATGCGGCGGCGCCCGCGTCGCGGCCCGGTTCGGCGTCGTCCATCACCTCGGCGATCAGCAGTTCGGCGCTTTCGTCCAGGATCATCTCGGCGGCGTCCCCGCCCACGCGCTCGCGCCCGATCTGAACCAGCACCGGCACGCAGAAGGGCGACGGTCGCGTCAGGGGCTGATGCCGGATGCGGCCCTCGATCCGTGTCAGCATCTGGCCCAGGCGCCCGACGTCCAGCAGGCCTGAGGCGGCATCGGCGCGCGCGGTCTTCAGCAGCAGATGGTCGGGTTGATGGCGGCGCAACACGTCGTAGATCAGGTCGGTGGAAAAGGTCACCTGACGGCCGGTCTTCTCGGCGCCGGGCTGGCGACGTTCGATCAAGCCCGAGATCAGGGCGCAATTGCGGAAGGACCGCTTCATCATGAAGCTTTCCTCCAGCCAGGCTTCCAGGTCGTCGCCCAGCATATCGGGCTGGAACAAAGCCCCCAGGTCGATCTCGCCCATCGGTCTGATCGACCAGATCGCCAGGGCGTAGTCGGTGACCACGAAACCCAGCGGTCCGACCCCCAGCCGGTCCAGCCGCCGCGTCAGCAGCATACACAGGGTGGTGTGCGCCAGATTGCCCTCGAACGGATAGGCGACCAGGAAATGCCGGCTGCCGCGCGGGAAGGTCTCCACCAGCATGGATTCCGCATCGGGAATGACGGACCGCGTCTCCTGCAGCTCAAGCCACTCCTGCACATCGGGCGGCAGGACGCGCCAGTGGTCGCGGTCATGCACCATGTCGCGCACCCGGTCCGCCAGGGACGTCGATAGTGGAAACTTGGACCCGCCCCACGATGGGATCTTGGGGTCCTTGTCATTGGCGTGGGTGACCAGGGCGTCGGTCCCGGTGATGCCCTGGAAGGCCCAGACCTGGCCGGCGAACAGGAAGGTGTCGCCGGGCGTCAGCTGTTCGAAATACCACTCCTCGGCCTCGCCCACCTTGCGGCCGCCGATCAGTTGGCGCGCGGCGCCGCCACGTCGGCTAGCCACCCGCACGTTCAGCGTGCCGGCTGAAACGATTGCGCCGACGTTCATGCGATGACGCTGGGCGATCTGCTGGTTTCGCACCTTCCACCGGCCGTCCCGAGTCCGCAAGATCCGCGCGAACCGGTCATAGGTCCGCAGCGCGTATCCGCCGGTGGCGACGAAATCGACCACCTCCTCGAACTGCTCCCACGTCAGGTCGCGATAGGGGCCGCAGCCGACGATCTCGTCATACAGGGCCGGCATATCGAACGGTTCAGAACAGGCCACGCCCATGACGTGCTGGGCCAGGGTGTCCAGGGTGCCGATATGGACCGGCTCCCAGTCGAAGGCGTTGGCGGCGACCGCCTCGCGCGCGGCCTGGCATTCCAGCATCTCGAACCGGCTGGCGGGGACCAGGAGGGCGCGCGACGGCTCGTCCAGCCGGTGGTTGGCGCGGCCGATCCGCTGGACCAGGCGGCTGGACCCCTTGGGCGCGGCCATCTGGATCACCAGATCGACATCGCCCCAGTCGATGCCCAGGTCCAGGGTCGAGGTGCAGACCACGGCTCGCAGGTCGCCCCGCGCCATCGCCGCCTCGATCTTGCGTCGTTGCTCCGCCGCCAGCGACCCGTGGTGCAGGCCGATGGGCAGGTTCTCGTCGTTGATCGCCCACAGTTGCTGGAACACGAACTCGGACTGCCAGCGGGTGTTGACGAAGATCAGGGCCAGGGTCGACCGCTGGATGGCGGCATAGACCTCCGGGATGGCGTGCTGACCCGTATGGCCCGCCCAGGGCACCTTGCCCTCCGAGATCAGCACGTCGATGACGGCCGGCGCGCCGGGGTCGCCGCGGACGAGAACCACGCCCTCTCCCCTTGCAAAAGAAGGAAGTCTGGGCACCAACCACCCCCGGATCAGATCGGGATCTTCGATGGTGGCGCTCAGACCCACCCGCCGCATCCCCGGCGCAAAGCTCTGCAGCCGCCCCAGTCCCAGCGACAGCAGATCGCCGCGCTTGCCGCTCCAGATCGCGTGCACCTCGTCCAGCACGACGCATTTCAGATCGGCGAAATAGGCCCGCGCCCCCTCCCAGGCGCAGAACAGGGCCAGCTGTTCGGGCGTGGTCAGCAGGATGTCGGGCGGGAAGTCGCGCTGCCGCTGACGCTTGGATTGCTTCGTGTCGCCGGTTCGGGTCTCGACATGGATGTTCAGCCCGATCTCGCGGATCGGCGTCATCAGATTGCGCTCGACGTCGGTGGTCAGGGCCTTCAGCGGCGACAGATAAAGCGTATGCACCCCCGATCCCGGCCCGGTCGCCGGCCGGGGCCCGCGCTCGGCCAGGTCGATCAGACTGGGCAGAAACCCCGCCAGCGTCTTGCCCCCGCCCGTCGGCGCGACCAGCAGGGCGTGCTGACCGGCCTCGGCCGCCGCGACCATCTCCAACTGATGCCGCCGGGGCGACCAGCCGCGCCGCGCGAACCAGTCGGCGAACAGGGGAGGAAGCGTTGCAGGAGCGGCGGTGGTCGTCACGAGCGGGATATAGCATGTTCCCGTTCCGTTTCAGCCCCGAGATCGCTATCTATCGGGCGTGTCCGACGAATCCGTCATCGCTGAAACCCGCCAGGCCGGCGTCGAGCCGTGGCTGAACCTGCCGTCGGCGCTGGCGACGCCGCCGGGCGCGGGAGCGGTGTGCGACGAGGCGGGGGCCAGGAAGATCGGGCGGGGGGCGGCCGAGGGGGTGTTCACCACCGGGCCGGTGCTGGTCGCTCATGCGTCGTTGACGGCGCGGCGGCTGGGACTGACGCCGCCGGGGCGAACCGCCGATCTGATGGATGTGCTGGAGCTCTACGCCTTCGTGCGGCCCGCGCGGTTCTGCGCGCCGTCGCCGACGGGCCTGGCCCTGTCGCTGGGCCTGGCCGAGCCGAAGTCTGCGGAGGAACAGGCATCGGCCCTGCGCGAGGCGGCGGGCCTGCTGCTGCGTGAGCTGGCCCAGCCCGCCTATCTCGAGCGTGAGGCGGCCTATGGGCTGGCCCTGACGATGCAGCGCGCCGGATGGGCCTGGGGCGAGCGGGTGGTTCAGGCGCTGGAGGCGGGCGGCGTGCGGGCGCGACAGCACCGCAGCGCCGGTCTGGATGTCTGGTCGCGCCTGACCGAATGGGAGGACGAGGCCCCGCGCGGCGAGGCCGGATCGGCCCCGGTCGACAGCGAGAGCGCGCGCATCCGGCTGGAGAAACTGCTGCAGGCCTCGGGCCTGGATGAGACGCGGCCGACCCAGTCGGATTACGCCGCCGAGGCCGCCTTCGCCTTTTCGCCGAGGAACGAGGAGGGGCGACCCCGCGTCCTGCTGGCCGAGGCGGGGACCGGCACGGGCAAGACCCTGGGCTATCTGGCGCCCGCCTCCCTGTGGGCCGAGCGGAACCAGGGGGCGGCGTGGATTTCCACCTACACCCGCGCCCTGCAACGCCAGATCGACCGCGAGAGCCATTCGTTGTGGCCCGACCCGGCCGAGCGAAAGAAGAAGGCGGTGATCCGAAAGGGACGCGAGAACTATCTGTGCGTGCTGAATCTTCAGGACATGATCCAGGCGGCCCAACTGGGCAACGGCGACCTGATCGGCCTGGCCCTGGCCGGGCGCTGGGCCCTGCAGACGCGCGACGGCGACATGACCGGCGGGGACTTTCCCGGCTGGCTGCCCGGCCTGTTCGCCCTGCCGGCGGCCCATGCGGCGGGGGCGGCCAATCTGGTGGATCGGCGCGGCGAATGCGTCCACGCGGCCTGCCCGCACTACCGCACCTGTTTCGTCGAGAAGACCATCCGCGCCAGCCGCCGCGCGGACCTGGTCATCGCCAACCATGCGCTGGTGCTGACCCAGGCCGCGTTCGACGGCGCGCGCTCGGCGCGGGGCCAGCAGCAGGACGGTGAGACGGCGGCGCTGAAGCGGATCGTCTTCGACGAGGGCCACCACCTGTTCGACGCCGCCGACAGCGCCTTTTCCGCCTGTCTGTCGGGCCAGGAGGCGGCCGAACTGCGCCGCTGGATACGCGGGCCGGAGGGGCGGGGGCGTCGCGGACGCGGCCTGGAACAGCGGCTGGGCGATATGGTCAACGACAATGAGGCAGCATTGAAAGCGCTTCAGGACGCCATCCGCGCCTCCGCCGCGTTGCCGGGCGAGGGGGTGTCGGGCCGCGTGGCTCCGGCCTCTGGCGAGGTGAACCCCATCGGCCCGATCGAGGCCTTTCTGGCCGCCGCGCTCGATCAATTGCGCGCGCGCACCGCCGAGACGAACACCTATGGCGGGCCCGAGTTCGGCATGGAGTGCGCGCTGAAGCCCGTCACCGATCCGGTGGCGGAAACCGCTCGCGCGGCGGCGCAGGCCCTGGCCGCCATCGAGGCGCCGCTGCTGGCCCTGTCGCGTCATCTGGAAGACATTTTGGACGACGAGGCGGCCGAGCTGGACGGCTCGCAGCGGTCGCGGATCGAGGGGGCGCTGCGCGGTCTGGACCGCCGGGCCCGGATGACCCTGCCGGGGTGGCGGTCGATGCTGGCGGCGCTGGAGGATGGGGGGGATCAGCCTGATCCCGACTTCGTCGACTGGCTGTCGGCCGAGACGGCGTTCGGGCGCATCCATGATGTCGCGTTGCGCCGCCACTGGATCGACCCGACCGTGCCGCTGGAGGCCGCGGTCATCGTGCCGTCGCACGGGGTGCTGGTGACCTCGGCGACCCTGTCGGACCCGTTGCAGGAAGACCCGTTCGACCTGGCGCGCCTGCGCACCGGATCGGCGCGGCTGATCGAGCCGCCGCGCACCCTGAAGGTCGAAAGCCCGTTCGACTATGCGGCCAACAGCCGGGTGGTCGTCGTCAATGACCTGATGAAGGACGATCCGCGCCAGACGGCGGCGGCGATGCGCGAACTGTTTCTGGCGGCCGGGGGCGGGGGGCTGGGCCTGTTCACCGCCATTCGCCGGCTGAAGGCGGTTTATGAGCGGTTGGGGCCGGACCTGGCGAAGTCGGGTGTGCCGCTCTACGCCCAGCACGTCGATCCGCTGGAGGTCGGGGCGCTGGTCGATATGTTCCGGGTGGAAGAGAACTCATGCTTGCTGGGCACCGACGCCGTTCGGGATGGGGTGGACGTGCCGGGGCGATCCCTGCGCGTCCTGGCTTTCGACCGCGTGCCCTGGTCGCGCCCGGACCTGCTGCACAAGGCGCGGCGCGAACGGCTGGGCGGAAAAGGCTATGACGACGCCCTGGCCCGCGCCCGCATCGCCCAGGCGTTCGGGCGGCTGATCCGGCGCGGCGACGACAAGGGTGTCTTCCTGATGCTGGACGCCGCCACGCCGACCCGTTTGTTCGCCAGCCTGCCGCCGGGGATCGAGGTGCAGCGCATGGGGCTTGCCGATGCGGTGGAGCTGACCCGCGATTTCCTGAACCCTGATCCGGCCTGAGCGATGTCCAAGACCACGCCCGCAACCGTCGCCCTGACCCAGGCCGGCGTCGCCTTCGTCCTGCACCCCTACGCCTATGACGCCGACGCGCCGCGCACCGGATTGCAGGCGGCCGAGGCGCTGGGCTGGCCGCCGGAGCAGGTGTTCAAGACCCTGATGACCTTGGTGGACGGCGCGCCCGCCTGCGTCGTCGTTCCCTCCGACTGCGAGGTCGGGATGAAGAAGCTGGCGGCCGTGTTCGGCGCCAAGTCGGCCCAGATGATGAAGCCTGTCGACGCCGAACGGCTGACCGGCTTCAAGGTCGGCGGCGTCAGCCCGTTCGGTCAGCGCAAACGGGTCAGGACGGCCCTGGACGAGACGGCGATCCTGTTCGATCGCATCCTGATCAACGCCGGACAGCGCGGCCTGCTGCTGGAGATCGCGCCCGAGGATGCGCGGCGCGCCGCCGACGCCGTCCTGGCCGATCTGACCGCCTAGAAACCCATCGCGCGCCTGGGCTATAGCAGGCGTGAACACCGGAGCCTTCATGACCGAAACCGCACCCCCGCGACACAGCCGCAAGGGCCTCTATGCGCCGTTCATCCTGGTGCTGGTGGTTTTGGTAGGCTGGACGGGCTGGTGGTTCTATCTGACGCGCCAGATCGACGACCGGCTGGAGGCCCAGGTCCAGACCCTGCGTCAGGGCGGCTGGACTGTGCGCTATGGCGACAAGACGATTACCGGCTGGCCGTTCCGCACCCATGTCGTGCTGGAAGGGCTGGTGATCGGGGCGCCGTCCGGCCATGCCCTGGCGGCCTCCGAACTGACGGCTGAGGCCAACGCCTATCAGCCGACCAAATGGGTGGTGGTCGCCCCCGACGGCCTGATCCTGACCCGCGCCGGCAAGGGCGAGGTGGCGGTCAAGGGCGACGCCATCCGCATGAGCGCCAGCGGCATCGACCAGCGCTGGCCCGACCTGCGGCTGGAGATGGTCAATCCGGTCTTCACGACCCAGACGGGGGCCGAACCCTTTCCCATCGCCCGGGCTGAACGGGTCGAATTCTACGTCCGTCCGCATCTGGAAGGCTCGACCGTTCCGACCGACGACGTCGATGTGATGTTCCGGCTGGCCGGGGGTCAGGGCCGCGCCGACGGCCCGGTTCAGGGCTTTGCCCAGGACGGCTATCTGAACACCCAGCTGGAGGCCGTGATCGGCCAGGCCAGTCTTCTGAAGACTGGTGGGGACGCCGCCGGGGTGTTTTCGGCCTGGACCAGGGCGGGCGGCGCCTTCCGCGACGTGCGGGGCGACCTGCAGGCCGGCGACAGCCGCGCCACCCTGAGCAGCGATCTGCTGAAGGCGGACGCCAACGGGCGGCTGACCGGCCAGGTCGCGCTGCAGGCGCAGAAGCCTCTGCCCGCGCTGTCGGGCCTGATGGGCGCGGGGCAGGGACCGGTCAATCGGATCGGCGCGGCGGGCGCGGCGGCGGCCGCGGGCGCTGCCCAGGCGGCGGGAATGGCGACGGGGCAGGAGCAACTGCCGCTGACCCTTGTGTTCCGCGACGGGCGCACCTGGCTGGGGCCCTTCCCGCTGGCGCCGGCGCCGAAGCTGTTCTGATGACCCTGCTGGACGAACCGCACATGGATCAGGACTTGCTGGCGCTGGACCGGGCGGTGGTTCAGGCCGTGGCGGCGCGGGTGGCGGCGGGGCCGCGCGCGCGAAGCGACGCCTCGGCCATTGCGCTGCGCGCCTTGCTGGACGGGCTGTCGCCGGCCGAGGCCGCCGTGGTCAAGACGGTGTGGGGGCGGCTGGAGGCGGCGACTGGCCCGGCCCTGGTCACCAGCGGCGGCTTGGCCCAGGCCCTGGCGACGGACCGGTTCGGCCTGGGCGTGCGGCCCCTGTCGGCGGACGAGGCGTTGAAGGCGGTCGAATCGGGATCGCGCGCGGTGATCGACCTGACGCCGGATCGGCCCTGGTGGGGGCGGTTGCTGGCCCGGCCGGATCTTCGGATCGTCGCCGCCCTGCCCGACGACCGGCGCAGCCGGCCCCAGGCCTTCGTCGTGGCGAAGGACGTGTCCGGCCCGACCGGCGACGACCGCAGTTTCTGGGTCACCGACGCCGGTTGGTCCGAGGCCAAGATCGTGGACGCCCTGGGCCAAGCCGGGCTGATCGCGGACCCCCTGGCGGCGGCGGGCGGCTTGAAGCTGTTCATGCTGACGGGCTATGTGCAGGCCGAGGACGGGCGGCTGAAGACTGCGCCCGGCCGCCTGAACGGCGTCATCGGCGCCGCCCCCATCTTCTGAGATCAAGGCTTTCCATGACCGACGCGACCGCGACCCAAGGCCCTGCCCCCAAGCCCGGCATCCTCGACATCGCCCCCTATGTCGGCGGCAAGTCGTCCATCGCCGGCGTCGCCGAGCCGATGAAGCTGTCCTCCAACGAGAATATGCTGGGCGCGGGCGAGAAGGCGCGGGCCGCCTATGAGGCGGCGGTCAAAAACATCCACATCTACCCCGATGGTCGCGCGACCAAACTGCGCGCCGCCGTGGCGGACAAGCACGGGCTGGAGCCGGACCGGCTGATCTTCGGCAACGGTTCGGACGAGGTCTTCGCCCTGTTGAACCAGACCTATCTGACGGCGGGCGACAACATCGTCTGCGGCCAGTACGGCTTCCTGGCCTACCGGATCAGCGCCCTCGGCTGCCAGGCTCAGGTCAAGCTGGCGCCCGAGCCGAATTTCAAGGCCGAGGTCGACGCGCTACTGGCCCAGGTCGATGACCGGACCCGGATCGTCTATGTCTCCAACCCGTCGAACCCGACCGGCAGCTACAATACGGGCGACGAGATCCGCCGCCTGCACGCCGCCCTGCCGGCCCACATCATCCTGGTGATCGACGAGGCCTATGCGGAATATGTGACCGAGGCGGATTGGGAAACGGCCTTCCCTCTGGCCAGGGACGCGTCGAACATCGTCGTCACCCGCACCTTCTCCAAGATCCACGGCCTGGGCGGCTTGAGGATCGGCTTCGGCTATGCGCCAGTCGCGGTGGCCGAGGCGATCGACCGCATCCGCCTGCCGTTCAACGTCTCGGTTCCGGGGCTGGAGGCGGCGACGGCGGCCCTGGGCGATGAGGCGCACCAGCAGGCCTCGCGCGACCTGATCGCGACCTGGAAGCCGCGCCTGACCCAGGCCCTGCGCGGCTTCGGCTTCGAGGTTCTGCCCAGCGCGGGCAACTTCGTTCTGGTGGTGTTCAAGGACGCCGCACAGGCGACCGCCGCCAACGACTATCTGAACCTGAAGGGCGTCATCGTCCGCCCCGTCGGCGGCTATGGCCTGCCGCAAGCGCTGCGGATCACCATCGGTACGGAAGACCAGAACCGCGCCGTCATGGACGCCCTGAGCGAGTTCGCGGCCAGCTGATCGCAAGGCTCCTCCCCATCGCTGTGCGGCGGGGAGGAGATCGTGCGTCAATCCGCGCTGGAGAAGCGCACCACGCCGATCAGGCCGGCGCGCCAGACGTGGTCGTCGCTGACCAGGGGGCTGTCCTTGGTGTCGCCCAGGCGCTGTTCGTAGTTGACGAAGCCGCCCAGGCCGAACCGCTTGCCGACCGGAACGGCCAGGAAGGCCACAGCGCCCGCGCCCGACAGGCCGCCCGACGCCTGATAGGGCGAATAGCCGCTGCCCGGCGCCTGGGCGTCGGTCACGCCGTAATAGGTCTGGATGCGTTTGTCGTCGCCGCCGGTGACGTATCCGCTCACGCGAAGCAGGCCGACCGGGGTCACGCGCTGATGCCCGACCGAGGCGAAATACTGCATCCCGGCGTCGTCGCCCGACACGTCCTGGGCGATGCGGCCGCCGACCACGATCCCGCGGAACCGCTTGTAGGCGTACAGCGCCGCATCGGCGCCCAGGCCGGGCCGTTCCAGGCTGGAGCCTTCGATGTCGCCGGCGGCGAAGCGGGGACGGATCTGCACCCCGGCGCGCGTGTCGTCGGTCTTCAGCGCGTTCCAGCCCACGCCGTCCAGGCCGTTGGCGTAGATGACGTCCTTGTAGTTGGCCGATCCCCAGGCGGTGTAGTTGACGTCGTCGCCCGTATTGCCCGTGGCGCTGAAGCCGTGGGTGATCCCGCCGCCGACGTCCACGCGCCAGGTCTTGGGCGCCTCGACCTGTTCATAGGGCTGGGACTGGGCCAGGGCCGAACCGGCGACGGCGGCGAAGGCGACGGAGAGAAGCAGGGGACGAAGCACGGGCGATTCCATTGATGGCGCCCGGTCCGACAGATCAGGCCGGGTCAGAATGCACAAGCGCCGCCTTTGGCTCCAACAGGGCCAGCGAAGCCGTCTCGATGCGACTTTCCAGCAACGCCATCATGGCTCCGCGCTTCAGCTGAGCCGGGATCGGCTCCAGGAATTCGAACACGACGGTTCCCGGATAGCGCCGAAAACCGTGCGCCGGCCAATGGACGCCCGAGTTGGTGGCCACGGGCCAGCACGGCCCCTCCAGATCGCGATAAATGGCCGCGACCCCGGGCTTGTAGTCGCCGGGGACGCCCGGATCGTTGCGCGTGCCTTCGGGGAAGATGACGATCTGGCGGCCTTCGGCCAAGCGGTCGCGCGCCTGGCGGGTCATGTCCTTCAGGGCCTTGGCGTGGCCGGCGCGGTCCACGGCGATCATCTTGGCCTTCCAGGCGAACCACCCAAAGAAGGGCAGGGGCATCAGTTCCTTCTTCATCACGAAACAGGCGTCGGGCAGCACCGCCAGCAAGGCCACGATGTCCAGCATCCCCTGGTGTTTGGACGCCACCAGGGCGGCGCCGGCCGGGCGGTTCTCCAGGCCACGGAACTCGACCTTCACGCCTGCGATCCAGCGCAGACCGAACAGCACGACATTGGCCCACAGCTTGATCACGCCGCGCGCCGCCGCGTGCGGCATCAGCAGCGCCGGCGACAGACCGACGGCGACGATCGGCATCGACAGATAGAGCCAGGCGGTAAACAGCAGGGAGCGCAGGGTGTTCACTTAGGCAGGCGCCTTCTCAGCAGGGACGGGGGCGTCCGTTGCGGCCGGGCGGTCGCGGGTGATGCGTCGCACGCCCTCGCGTCCCAGCACGGCCAGGTATTTCATATATTCCAGCGTCATGCGCCGCGCGGTCACCGCCGCCCGCCACCAGCGCGCATTGTCCAGCGACGGGGTGGACACGGCATAGGGCGTCAACGTCACGCCCGGCAGCTGGCCCCGGATCTCCACCAGCGAGCGCGGCATATGATAGTCGGACGTCACCACGATCAGGCTGCGATAGCCCTTGGACCGCGCCCAGGCGGCGATCTCCTGGGCGTTGCCGACGGTGTCCTCGGCCTCGAAGCCCAGATCGACGCAGCAGTTGAACAGGCGGCTGGAGCCGGGCGTCAGCTCGCGCAGCTCGCGGCGGCGCACCTCGCGGTTGACGCCCGAAATCAGCACCCGCTCGCCCTTGCCCTGTTCCAGCAGACGGATGGCGGCGTTGACCCGTTCCGACGACGGGCCGGTCAGGGCCACGATGGCGTCCGCGCGCGCGGGGTCGTCCGCCGGCGTCAGCTCGCGCACCCGATGGGCGAAGGCGAACAGGCCCACCAGCCAGATCAGGCCGGCGATGGCGATGACGCTAAGCAGTCTCATGCGTCTCCCCTGGCCAGGACCCTGCCGGGCGCCAATACGCGCATGGCCGCGAATCTCGCCGCCAGAACCGCGACCGTAGCGGCCAGCAAGGGGCATGGCGAGAGCAGCAGCAGATCGCCCCAACTCACCGGCAGGGCCGTCGTCAACCCGCCCGAGCCGCCCAGAAGCCTGAGGATCGCCAGCAGCACCGCCGCCACGCCCGCCCCGATCGCGCCCGCCGCCGCGGCCAGCAGGCCGAACCGGCGCTGGAACAGCCAGGCGATGCTGGCGTCGGTCGCGCCGTTCAGGCTCAGCGTCTCGATCACCGACCGGGCGGCGGCCAGCCCCGCGCGCGTGGCGTAGGCGATGGCGGCGGCGGCGGCCAGGGCGATGGCCAGGAAGGCCGCGCCGGCCAGGGCGGTGATCAGATTGGCCGACCGCTCAACCTCGCCGCGCCACAGACTGTGGTCGTCCACCGTGGCGTCCAGCCCCGCTTCGGCCAGGGCGCGGCTCAGGGTCACGGCGCTGGCCGGGGCCTGGGGGTTCAGCCGCACGGTCACCAGATGCGGCAGGGGCAGGTCGGGCAGGACCGCATCGCCCAGCCAGGGGCGCAGCAGATCCTCGGCCGCCTTGCGGTCCAGGGCGGCGGCCTCTTCGACCCCGTCCACGCCCGACAAGGTCTCGGCGGCGCGGGCGGCGGCGGTGTCGCCCGTCTCGCCGACGCGCGGGCGCACCTGCACCGTGGCCTCGGCTCCCAGCTGACGCGCCCAGCCGTGGGCCGCGCGGTCCGCGGCCGATGCGGCGACGGCGGCCAGACAGGCCAGGAAACACAGGACGGCGATCACCGTCATCAGCCACGGCTCTCCGGCCGCAGCGGGCGGCAACAGGCCGGCCTTTCGGCTGGACAGGCTGAAATCCGAGAGGCGGATCATGCGGCGGCCCGCCCCGGCTCATGCAGTCGCCCGCCCTCCAGTCGCAGCACCCGCGCCCCGGACCGCTCGGCCAGGGCCTGGTCGTGGCTGGCGATCAGGACGGTGGCGCCCAGCTTGTTCAACGACTGGAACAGCCGCAGCAGCTTGTCGGCCATGGCGGCGTCCACGCTGCCGGTCGGTTCGTCGGCGACGATCAGGCCTGGGCGGGTGACGACCGCGCGGGCGATGGCCAGCCGCTGCTTTTCTCCGCCCGACAGGGCCGGAGGGCGCGCGTCCATGCGCCGACCCAGGCCGACCCATTTCAGCATCTCGCGCACATCTTGGGCGTATTCGGCTTCGACCCCGCCCGCCAGCCTCAGCGGCAGGGCCGCATTGTCGAAGGCCGACAGATGGTCCAGCAGGCGAAAGTCCTGGAACACCACCCCCATCCGCCGTCGAAAGGCCGGAATGTCGCGGCGGTCGATGCGGGTCACGTCCGACCCGAACAGGCGCAGACTGCCCGTGATCGGGCGGTCCGCCAGCGTCAGCAGGCGCAGCAGCGAGGACTTCCCCGCTCCCGAAGGCCCGGTAAGAAAGTGGAAAGAGCCGCGCGGCAGAATGAGGTTAATGTCGCGCAACACGTCGGGCGCATCCGCATAGCCGAAACCCACGCCCGACAGGCGAACGGTCTCGGTCTTGGCTCCAGTCATGGCGGCGGGTTCGGCGGGCGAGGGCGGCATGGAATATGGTTCAGGAATCAGGGCGCGGCGTCGCGCCTTACGGGAGGGGGCGACAGCCTCGCAGTCAGCCACATGATACTGACCTGCCCCGCCTGCGCCACCAGCTATTTCATCCGCGACGACGCAATGGGGCCGGACGGCCGCAAGGTGCGCTGTCAATCGTGCGGCGAGGTCTGGCGCGCGACGCCCGACGAGCCACTGGAACTGACCCTGACGCCCCAGGCCGAGGCCGCGCCTGTCGCGCCCGTCGCACCACCCGCCCCGTCGCCTGCGCCCGAACCCGAACCGGCGCCCGCCAGCCTGGCCGAGACGCCTGCGCCGGAACTGCCGCGCGCCTTTCGCGCCCGCGCCGATCGCCAGAAGAAGCTGAGGCGCGCCGCCGCCCATGGCGTCGTCTGGGCCGGTCTGGCCAGCGTCTTCGTGGGCCTGATCGCCGCAGCCTTCCTGTTCCGGGTCCAGATCGTTCAGGCCTTCCCGCGCGCGGCCTCGGCCTATGCCATGATCGGGGCGCCGGTGAACGTCGTGGGCCTGGACTTCGAGGCGCTGACGGCCAAGGCGGCGCCGAACCACCCCGGCATGGTGGTGGTGTCGGGCGCCCTGCGAAACGTACGCGACGCCGAGATCGTGGCCCCGCCCGTCCGCGTCGCCCTGCTGGACGCGAGCGGCGCCGAGGTCGGCTCCAAGATCGTCGCCATCGACGCCCCGCCGGTCCTGCCAGGCAAGGTTCAGGGGTTTGCGGTCCTGATCCCCGATCCGGGCGGGCACGGCGCGGGCATCGGCGTCGATTTCGCGCCCGCCGCCGCCCATCCGGCCTCCCATCCTGCCAAGCCCGCCGTCAAATCGGGCGACGCGCATCCGCAGCCGTCCTCCGATCCTCATGCGCCGGGCGCGACGCCCGCTGCTGCGGCCTCCGATTCGGCGGCGTCGCACGGCCTGCGTTCGGCGACGGCGCCCGGGGCCGATGCGCCGGGTGGGGCCGCGCCAATCGACGCCCGGCCCGTGGGGTCGACGCCGCCCGGCGGCGCGGCGGTGGACAAGGGGCACGGCGAGGCGGTATCGGCCTCCCATCATGGCTGATCCCTCCCCGACGCCGACCGTTCTTCTGCCCGAGGCCGAGGTCGCGCGCATCGTCGCAGACCTGGCCCGGCGCATCGCGCCCGTGATCGACGACGAGACGGTCGCCGCCGTCCTGCTGACCGGCGGGCTGTGGTTCGCCGCCGACCTGACGCGCGCCCTGGCCCGCGTCGGCCGCAATGTCCGCTTCGACGCTCTGTGGCTGGCCTCCTATGGCGACGAACAGTCCAGCCGGGGGCGCATCGACGTCTATGCCCCGTTCCAGCGCCCGATCGCCGGGCGGCGCGTCCTGATCCTGGACGACGTGTTCGACACCGGCCTGTCGCTGGCCGAGGCGGTCCGCATCGCAAAAGAAGCTGGCGCGTCCGAGGTCCTGACCTGCGTCTTCGCCAGAAAGCCCTGGCCCGCGCCCCGCGCCCCCGAACCCGACTTCGTCGGCTGGGAGGCCCCCAACCGCTTTCTGGTCGGCTATGGCCTGGACCACGCGGGCGCCCTGCGCGGCCTGCCCGACGTCTGCGCCCTGGACTGACGGCGGCGAAGTCGCGGACGGTGGCGATAAACCGGCGCGCGCTGAATTTCCGCCGGGTTCGGCGTTGACTCTGCGACGCCCTTCCGTATATGTCGCCGCTCTTCGCCACCGGGGGTGTCTCCGGGGGGCGTATCTTTTTTTGCGTTTGCGCTGAGGCTTCAACATGTACGCGGTGATCAAGACCGGCGGCAAGCAGTACCGGGTCCAACCGGGCGATACGATTGTCGTCGAAAAGCTGGACGGCGACGCCGGCGCTGAGCTGAAGTTCGACAGCGTCCTGATGCTGGGCGGCGACAAGGGCGTGACCCTGGGCGCCCCGCTGATCGACGGCGCCTTCGTCGGCGCGACCCTGGTCGAAACCCGCAAGGGCGAGAAGATCAAGATCTTCAAGAAGACCCGTCGTCAGGGCTATCGCCGCACGAACGGCCACCGCCAGATGGAATCGGTCCTGCGCATCACCGGCATTGAAGGCGCCGGCGAGACCGCCAAGTGGGACGGCACGGTCGATCTGACCACCAAGGCCGAGATCAACCTGCGGGCCCGCAACCTGGCCACCCGCGGCGCGACGTCGTCGCTGGGTTCGACCGAGACGGTCGTGACCGACGTGGACGGCGCCGAGGTCAAGGGCGTGGTGGTCGAGAGCTCGGCTCCCGCCAAGAAGGCCCCGGCCAAGAAGAAGGCCGCGCCCAAGGCTGAAGCCGCCAGCGACGAAGCCTAAGACATTCACCGGCGCTTACCGCGCCAGACCAGTTAAGAGAGACGTCCTCAAGTAGGCCGAAAGGCCGGTAGGACACTCAAGAAAGTACGGAGCGGCAAGATGGCTCACAAGAAATCCGGTGGTTCGTCGCGTAACGGTCGCGACTCCGAGTCGAAGCGCCTGGGCGTGAAGAAGTATGGCGGCGAGCGCGTGCTGGCCGGCAACATCATCGTGCGCCAGCGCGGCACCACCTTCCATCCGGGTGAGAACATGGGCATGGGCCGTGACCACACGCTGTTCGCCCTGACGCCGGGCGCCGTGAAGTTCACCACCAAACGTGGCGGCCGTTGTTACGTGTCGATCCTCGCGGCCAACGACGACGCCGCTCAGGCGATGGCCGCCGAGTAACGCGAGCTGGATTTCACCGGATCGCGTTGCTCTCGACAGCAGCCGATCCGGACCAGGGATGATAATCCGCGGGGAGTCTGGATCACCAGGCTCCCCGTTTGCGTTTCCCCGCCTCGAAGACCGTCCGAGCCCTTTCAAGGAGATGGTCGAGAGAATGAGGCGACCGCCATGTGCGTCATTGAAACCTCCCCCGTCGTCGAGACGCGGCGTCTGGTGCTGCGCGCCCCTGCGCCCCAGGACGCCCCGCGCATCGCCGCCCTGGCCAACGATCTGGACATCGCGCGCATGACCAAGCGGATGCCGCATCCGTTCAGGATGCGCGACGCCGACGATTTCGTGCTGCAGGTCGCGTCGCAGGATCCCGCGCGGGCCAACACATTCGTCATCGACCACGAGGATGTCGGTCCGATCGGCGTGATCGGCCTGTTCGAGGGCGAGGATCGCGTGCCGGAGACGGGCTACTGGATCGGGCGGGAATACTGGGGTCGCGGCTTCGCCACCGAGGCGCTGGACGCCGCCCTGGTCTGGGCCAGTCGCAAGTGGAAGCGCCGGGCGCTGGTCGCGGGTCACTTCGCCGACAATCCGGCCTCGGGCCGGGTGCTGGAGAAGGCCGGCTTTCTCTACACCGGCGAGACGCGGCGGGCCTGGAGCCAGGCGCGCCGGGCGCAAGCGGACACGCGGATGATGGTCTGGCTGGCCTGACGGTCAGCCCGACGGATCACCCCGCCAGGGCCGGGCCGTAAAGGGCGGCGAAGGCGACAAGGCCGGCGGCCAGCATGGCCCCGGCCCCGGCGATGAAGGTGGCGATGGTGCGGGTGCGGCGACGCCGCATTCCGCCCGCCCGATACTGGCGGATGATGACCGACGGCCCGCGGGTGAAGGCCTCGGAACCGATGATATTGTGTTGGGACAAGAAAGCGCTCCCCCGGAAACTCTCGCACAAATTCAGCACCGACCAGTCCGGGGCGCTCGCGGCCAGAAGATGGCGACCCGCGTTACCGGGGTCGCATCTTCGTGAATCGGGCCCCGGAAGTCACAGGCCGGGACGCGCCGCCTAGAGCGTCAGGGAGACGACGCGGCCGCCGCGCGTCTGCACATGACGCATCAGGACGATGGGGTCGCCGTCGGCCTTGACCGGAGCGATCACGAACCAGCCGCCGTCGGGCAGGCCGTCGAACTGGAAACGGCCGGCGCGGCACGGTTCGGAGCGGACGAAGTCGGCGTAGTTGGCGTTGGCGTCCGGCACCGTGCGGGCGCGCACCACGGCGGCGGGCACGGCGGCGCGCTCGGTCGAACCGTACAGGGTGCGGAAACGCGCGCGGGTGTAGGGGGTGTCGGGCGTCAGGCCCACGCTGGCCACGCAGGAGAAGGCCTTGCCGTCCTGGGCGAAGGCGACCTGACCCTGGATGCTGTTGCGGCCCGGCGCCTGGGACCAGGCGAAGTCGGCCTCGTCGAAGGCGGCCGGCCCGGCTGCGGGCAGGGCGCCGCCCGCCATCGGCGCACAAGCCGACAGGGCTGCAGCCGCCAGAACGACGGCCAGAGCGTGCGCTGGGGCGCGGGCTGGGGCGCGCTTCGGACGGGGCGCGGCGAGGGGGCGGATCGACATGGGCTTTCTCCTCCGGGGGATGGGGCGGCCGTGCGATTCGGCCGTTCGAGGGCGTGCGTTTCCAGGCCGCAGGGGACGACCGCCCCCACTATCGCACAGGGGCGGCGGCGACTTCCACGCTCAAGATCGTCGGCCTCTGGACCGCAGGGCGACAAAGCGCGAAACAGGCGCCACGCAACGCGCCCGCCGTCGAGGCGCGAGCCCTGGGGAAACCACCCGCATGACCGTCACCTTCGCCGACATCGAAGCCGCCCGCGCCCGCATCCTGGGCCAGGTCGATCACACCCCGACCCGCCATTCGCGCCGTCTGTCGCAGCTGACGGGGGCCGAGGTCTGGGTCAAGTTCGACAATCTGCACTTCACCGGCAGCTTCAAGGAGCGCGGCGCGCTGAACCGGCTGCTGCTGCTGAGCGAGGACGAGCGCCGGCGCGGCGTTGTGGCGGCCAGCGCCGGCAACCACGCCCAGGCCCTGGCCTATCACGGCGGACGGCTGGGCGTGCCGGTGACCATCGTCATGCCCGAGGGCACCCCCTTCGCCAAGATCAACGGCACCCGCCAGCACGGGGCCACCGTGGTGATCCACGGCCTGGACTTCACCGGGGCGACCGAGGAGGCCAAGCGGCTGGAGGCGGAGAAGGGATACGTCTTCGTCTCGGCCTTCGACGACGAAGGGATCGTGGCGGGGCAGGGCGTCTGCGCCATCGAGTTCCTGGAGGACGCGCCGGAGATCGAGGCCATGATCGTGCCGATCGGCGGCGGCGGCCTGATCGCCGGCTGCGCCATCGCCGCCAAGGCGATGAAGCCGGACATCAAGGTCTTTGGCGTCGAGGCCGCGCGCTATCCGTCCTTCACCGCCAAACGGGCGGGCCAGCCGCCGGTCTGCACCGGCCAGACCATCGCCGAGGGGATCGCCATCAAGGCGGTGGGCGACATCCCCTTCGCCCTGGCGGACCCGCTGATCGACGAGGTCTTCGTGGTCGACGAGGCCGATTTCGAACGCGGCGTCTCCTATATGGCGACCATGGAGAAGACGGTGTGCGAGGGCGCCGGGGCCGGGGGTCTGGCCGCGCTGTTGCGCTATCCCGAACGGTTCAAGGGGATGAAGGTCGGCATCGAACTGACGGGCGGCAACATCGATGCGCGGATGTTGGCCGTGGTGCTGAACCGCGAAATGGTCCGTGAGCGGAGATTGCTGGTCTATCGCATCCTGGGCGACGACCGGCCGGGGATGCTGTCGGCGATGGCGGCGGTGATCGGCGGCCTGGGCGGCAACATCATCGACGTGGTCCACAACCGCCTGGCCCTGGACGTGCCGGCCAAGGGCGCCGAGTTCGACATCATGGTCGAAACGCGCGATAGCGCCCACGCCGACGAGATCGGCGAAGCCTTGAAGGAACGCGGCTATGAACTTCGGATGGGGTAGGGCGGCGCTGATCGCGGCCTTCTTGATGGCGGGCTGCAGCCAGCCGGCGCCGGTCGATCCGAACGCGGGCAAGGCCGAGGCGGCCGCCTTCATGGAGAAGAACGCCAAAGAGGACGGCGTCCAGACCCTGCCCAGCGGCCTGCAATACAAGGTGGTCCAGGCCGGGCCGGCGGGCGGCGTCAGCCCGGATCGCAACGACCTGGTCAAGGTCGATTACGAGGGCAAGCTGACCGACAACACCGTGTTCGACAGCTCGTTCGCGCGGGGCGCGCCGGCGATCTTCACGCCCGAGGAGGTGGTCAAGGGCTGGACCGAGGCGCTGCAGAAGATGCGCGTCGGCGACGAATGGCTGCTCTATGTGCCGCCCGAGCTGGGCTATGGCGAACAGGGCAACCCCAAGATCCCGGCCAACTCGGTGCTGATCTTCCGGCTGAAGCTGCTGGACGTCTCCAAGGTGCCGGGCGGCGGATCGGGCGTCGGGATCGCGATGGGGTGAGGCCCACTGTCTCCGCCCTGCGAAGCGGGGAGGAGGCGCGCCGCCGCTTGGCGCCGTAACGGAGGGGCTGGGTGCCGCATCGCAGGCGCCTGTGGGACGTCAAGAGCCTCTCCACCCCTTCGCGGTCCTCTTCCTCATTTCATGGGGAGGAGACGGAAAGTGCACTGCGATTTCTTTAAGTGCACTTTCGTGCAGATTTTTGCGAGCGGATCGCAGTTTTGAGGCGAATGTCAAAGACCAGTCGGGCAGTATAGCTCAGCCTGCGAGGGCGGTAGGGTAGCGGTCGCTGGTCATCGCTAGGGCCTTGAAATCGTTTTTCTTCGTCGCGAAGCTTACGCGGGTTGAGGCGTTTGCGTCCGTCGCCATTCGGCCAGGACCTGGGGGTCCGTGTCGCTCGACATCTGAGCCAAGGCGGCGAAATCGGCGGCCGGCGCCAGGCGCGACAGGGCCCAGACGGCGGCGCCGCGCACCAGGGGCGAGGGGTCGGCCAGCAGGGCTTTCGCCGGTTCGATCAGGCTCGCGTCGCCGGAATTGCCGACCGCATAGAGGACGTTTCTGAGGAAACGGTCGCGCCCGATCCGCTTGACCGGGCTCTTGGTGAACAGGGCGCGAAAGGCCGCGTCGTCGAGCGCCAACAGGTCGGACAGCCGCGGACCGTCGAAGGCGGGGCGGGGCTGAAGCCGGATTTCGCGGGCCTCTTGCGCGAACTTGTTCCACGGACAGGCGGCCAGACAGTCGTCGCAGCCATAGATGCGCGATCCGGTCAGGGTGCGGAACTCGACCGGCCAGGGATCGGCGAATTCGATGGTCAGGTAGGACAGGCAGCGCCGGGCGTCGAGCTGGAACGGGGCGGGAAAGGCGTTCGTCGGGCAGGCGGTCAGACAGGCGGTGCAGCGGCCGCAATGTTCGGTCTCGGCCGCGTCCGGCTCGATCTCGGCGGCGGTCAGTATGGTCCCCAGGAACAGCCAATTGCCGTGGGAGCGGCTGAGCAGATTGGTGTGTTTGCCCTGCCAGCCCAGGCCGGCGCGCTGGGCCAGCGGCTTTTCCATCAGGGGGGCGGTGTCGACGAAGACCTTGATGTCGGCGCCGTTGCGGGCCGCGATCTGGCCCGCCAGCTGTTTCAGCCGGCCCTTGATGACCTCGTGATAGTCGTCGCCGCGCGCATAGACCGAGATGTATCCGGCCGAGCGGTCGACCAGCTGGTCCAGCGGATTGTCATCGGGTCCGTAGTTCATACCCAGGACGATGGCGGTTTTCGCCTGGTCCCACATGGCCGTGGGATGCTGGCGGCGATCCAGCGTCGTCTGCATCCAGTCCATGTCGCCATGCCGCCCCTCGCCCACGAAATGCCGCAGCCGCTCGCCCGCCGGCCAGGCGTCGGCCGCCGAGGCGAACCGGCAGACATCGAAGCCTAGCTCGGCCGCGCGCTGGCGGATGAAGGTTTTCAGGCGGTCGGACACAGCGCGGGGGATAGCATGAGAGCGCCGACGCGTCTTGAACCCGAGGACTGTGTTCGACCCATTGTGGACCGTGAACCCCGATGAGCTTAGCGGGCGGACGCGAATCTCCGCCGAACTCGCGAAGGCAGTATCTTCAGCCTACTGACCAAGCCTGCGAACGACCCGTACTTAGTGACCTCCCACTCCCGTTTGAGCAAAGTCTGAGCCGTCGATAGGGCGTCATCGATCTTTCCGATATATTCGTCGTGACTTCCAACTCTCACAAGATCGTCAATCTTCCCTTTTAGGCTTATGTGCAAAGGCTCTGACGGGTTTAGCCGCAAGAGAACTCTCCGATGCGCCGCCATCGAGAGATGAGCCTGTTCTGTCAAATCCGCCGCGCCCGCAGGCGTAGTGTCTAGGTCTCGCACTAGTTTGGCGATCCGATCGGATGTCGCGAAGACTTCTGCCAGATCGTCTCTCAGGGCGTTTATCCAAGCTTGGCGAAGCTGGGCTATAGCAACGCCGCGAGCGATCAACGCAGCGATGATAGATCCAATGCCGAACACGGCAAGAAAAGCTGTCCAAGTCGAGTTCATCTTCCCCCCAGCCGATAGGCCGTTTCCCGTTGGCGTTGTCGCCCCACCCTGACAAGCCGTCTAGCTGTAGCGTGGACTCAAGTAGGCTTCGCGGGGTGAAATCGCTAAAGTATGCGTGTCCGCTACCAACCCTCAGCCGTTATCAAACACGCCAGCTAAGGCCTAGAAATCTAGGTCCGCGTACCACCCCGACGGCGGCACGCCGACGAAGCGGTCGGCGAGCAGGGGGCGGAAGCAGGGGCGGGATTTGAGTTTGGAGTACCAGGTTTTCAGGGCGGGCCAGGTCTTCCACTGGATCTCGCCGAAATAGTCGAGCACCGACAGGTGGGCGGCGGCGATCAGGTCGGCCTGGGACAGGCGGCGGCCCGCCAGCCAGTCGCGGGCGGCGACCAGATCTTCCAGCATGGCCAGGTGGGATTTCAGGGCGTCGCGCCCGTCGCGCAGGGCGCGGGCCTCGGGCGGGCCCAGCTTGAGCAGGGGCTTCTCCATCCGCTCGTGCAGCAGGACGGCGTCGACGTCGTCGGTGAAGCGACGCTCGAACCAGCCGGTCAGACGGCGCGCCTCGGCCCGTTCGGCCAGGTCGGCGGGCAGCAGCAGCGGCCCCCTCTGCTGATCCTCGATCCAGCCCAGGATGGCGGGCAGTTCGCAAAGGACCAGCGGACGGCCGCGATCCGTCGTCTGGATCACCGGCGGCAGGCCAGACGGGTTGAAGTCGTTGACCGGGCAATCGTCTTCCCACGGACGAACCGGCGTGTCGGTCCATTCGATCCGCGCCTCGCCCAGGGCCAGTCGCGCGGCGCGCGAGGCGGGCTGGAAGGCGAAGTGGAAGAGAACGCAAGGGTCGGCCATCCGCGATCGATGCGCCCCGACCCGTTAATGCGCGTTTACTGCATTGAATTTGGACGCAAGGTCACGACCACGGCCCCTTGGGCGCGGGGCCGGTCGGAGGCGGGGCCTTTTCGGCCTGGTTGGGCTCGGTTTGGGTGGGCTGAGGTTGAGCGGGCTGGGGTTCGGCCGGCGGCTGCATCTGGGCGCGGCCGCCGCGCGGATCGGCGTGGATCAGGATGTCGGCGGCAGGATAGAGGGCCAGCACACGGTTCTCGGCCGCGACGACGACGGCGTGGGCGGCGTCCAGCGTCTGGGCGCCGTCCAGATCGACGTGCATCTGGATCATCATCACCGGCCCGACCATGCGGGTGCGAAGCTGGTGCACGCCCGACACGCGCGGATCGGCCAGGACCGCCTGGGTGACGGCGGCGCGGTCGGTCTGGGGTGCGGCGCGGTCCAGCAGGTGATCGGCGGCGGCCCTCAGCATTCCCGTTGCGCCCCAGAACAGCCAGACGGCGACGACGACGCCCGCCGCCGCATCCAGCCCCGGCGCGCCAAGGAAGGCGCCCGACGCCACCCCGATCAGCACCACGACGTTTGCGGCCAGGTCGGCGGCGTAGTGGGCGCGGTCGCCGGCGACGGCCAGGGAGCCGGTCTTCTTCAGGGCGCGGGTCTGCATCCACACCAGCCAGCCGGTGATCGCGATGGCGGCGACCATGACCCCGGTCGCCCAGGCGCCGGCGGTGACGGGGCGCGGATCGAAGATGCGCTGCACCCCCTCCCAACCGATGAAGATGGCCGATGCGAAGACCAGACCGGCCTGAACGAGGGCGGCCAGGGCCTCGCCCTTGCCGTGGCCGTAGCGATGATCCTCGTCCGGCGGGGCGGCGGCCCAGCGCACGGCGAAGAAGGTGGCCAGGGACGCCGCCAGATCCAGCGCCGAATCCGCCAGACTGGCCAGGATCGACACCGAGCCGGAGGCGCCCAGGGCGAAGGCCTTCATCGCGATCAGCACCACCGCGACCCCGACCGACAGACGGGTGATGCGCCGGGTTGCGAGATGGGCGTCTTCGAGCGGCGCGGGGGCGGGGGGCGTCGGCGTGGTCATTCGCGCCTCTTCTCGCGCAATCGCAGCCGAAAGCCAACCGCTCGCCTAATCGGGGGCGTTTGCGCTAAAGGCTGGCCAGACAGGTCGACGGCGACCTGGAGCTTGACGTTTTCGGGGTTTTTCATGTCGGACTGGCTGGCGGCCATTATCCTGGGTCTGGTCGAGGGGCTGACCGAGTTCATCCCCGTGTCCTCCACCGGCCATCTGCTGCTGCTGGGCCATTTCATGGGCTTCGAAAGCGCGGGCAAGACGTTCGAGATCGTGATCCAGCTGGGCGCCCTGCTGGCCATCGTGACCGTCTATTTCAGGAAGCTGTGGACCCTGGCGACGCGCTGGCCGGTGGATGCGGAGGCCAGGCGGTTTCTGATCGGCCTGCTGGTCGCCTTCGCGCCCGCCATGGTGATCGGCTTTCTGGCCTACGACTTCATCAAGGGGGTGCTGTTCGAGACGCCCCAGGTGATCTGCATCGCCCTGATCGTCGGCGGGGTGATCCTGTTGGCGCTGGACCGCATGGACAAGCGGCCGCAGTGGCTGGATGCGGAAACCTATCCGATGCGGGTCTATTTCCTGATCGGCCTGTTCCAGTGCCTGGCCATGATCCCCGGCGTGTCGCGATCCGGCGCCACCATCGCCGGCGGCCTGCTGCTGAAGACCGACAAGCGGTCGGCGGCCGAGTTCAGCTTCTTCCTGGCCCTGCCCACCATGGGGGCGGCGGTGGCCTATGATCTGCTGAAGAACCACAAGACGCTGGATTTCAGCGACGTCGGCCTGATCGCCGTGGGCTTCGTGGTCGCCTTCGTCTCGGCCCTGGCGGTGGTGCGGTTCCTGCTGGATTTCGTGTCGCGCCGCGGGTTCGGCGTGTTCGCCTGGTGGCGGATCGTGGTCGGGGTCGTGGGGCTGGCCCTGCTGCAGGCGGGGTTCTGAGGGCATGACCACGCTGCTCTACGGCCGCCCGCCGGTCGTGTTCGACCCGCCCGGCGTTGGTGCGGGTGGAGCGACCCAGACCTCGCCCCTGATCCCGGATTCGGCCGCGCTTGAGGCCCAGGCGCCGGGGTCGGCTGACTATGCCATGATCTACGCCCCGCCCGGCGTGCTGGAGCGGCGCTATGTGCTGGCCCTGGCGCTGAAGGCGCTGAAGGTCGGCGGGCGGCTAGACGTCATGGCGCCCAAGGACAAGGGCGGATCGCGGCTGGGCAAGGAGCTGAAGGTCTTCGGTCTGGACGTCGCCGAGACGGCCAAGGCGCACCACCGCCGCTGCGTCGTCATCAAGCCCGAGACGATGCAGGGGATCGAGGCGGCCATAGAGGCCGGCGGGCCGCAGATCGTGCCGGGGCTGGACGCCTGGTCGCAGCCGGGAATCTTCGCCTGGGACCGGATCGACCCCGGCTCGGCGCTGCTCGCCGAACATCTGCCGCCGATGAAGGGCGAGGGGGTCGATCTGGGCTGCGGTTATGGCGCCTTGGCCACGGTGGTGCTGCGCTCGCCGGCCGTGACCAAGCTGAAACTGGTCGATCTGGACCGCCGCGCCATCCGCGCCGCGCGCGAGAACATCAAGGACGACCGGGCCAAGGTCTGGTGGTCCGACGCCCGCACCCTGGAGGCCAAGGGCGACAAGGATTTCGTGGTGTCGAACCCACCCTTCCACGACGGCGGGGCCGAGGATCGCCGCCTGGGTCAGGCCTTCGTCCGCAAGGCGGCGGAACTGCTGAAGAAGGGCGGGGTCGCCTGGATCGTGGCCAACCGCCACCTGCCCTATGAGGCCGAGCTGGATGCGGCGTTCAAGCGCGTGCGGCTGGTGGCGGAAGCGGGCGGCTACAAGCTGTTTGAGGCGGTGAAGTGATCTCTCTTTCGTCTTCGTCATCCTCCGGCAAGCCGCTTGCGGCGCAGACCGGGGGACCCAGCGGCGCCGAAGGCGATGCGTCCGCCAAGCCGATGACCGAGAGGAATCGCCGTGACAGGTTCGCGCTCTCGCGCGCCGCTGGGTCCCCCGGTCTCGCTGCGCTCGCCGGGGGATGACGAAAGATATGGCGAAGACCCCCACCTCCCGCGTCGACCGTCTGCTGGGCTCGATGGGTTATGGCTCGCGGGCCGAGATGGCGCGGATGGCCAAGGCGGGCGGCATCGTGCTGGACGGCGCGGACCTGACGGATGTGTCGAAACGCATTCCGGTGACGCCCGACCTGCCGAGCCGGATGGAAATCGACGGCGAACCGCTGGACCCCGTTCAGGGGCTGGTCATCATGCTGAACAAGCCGCTGGGCATGACCTGTTCGCACAAGGAAGAGGGGGCGCTGGTCTATGACATTCTGCCCGGGCGGTGGCGGGCGCGCGATCCGGCCATCTCGACCATCGGGCGGCTGGACAAACAGACGACGGGCCTGCTGCTGCTGACCGACGACGGCGATCTGCTGCACCGGGTGATTTCGCCCAAGCGTCATGTGGCCAAGGTCTATCGCGCCGGGCTGGCGCGGCCGCTGGCGGGGACGGAAGGCGCGCTGTTCGCCGCCGGCGACCTGGTGCTGGAGGGCGAGGACAAGCCGCTGTCGCCGGCGGTGCTGGAGGTCGTGACCCCGACCGAGGCCCTTCTGACGGTGACGGAGGGCCGCTATCACCAGGTGCGCCGGATGTTCGCCGCCGTCGGCAATCACGTCGAGACCCTGCACCGCGAACGGATGGGGGGACTGGTCCTGCCGATCGATCTTGCGCCCGGACAATGGCGGCTGCTGACGCCTGACGAGATCGCGTCCCTGTTTGCGGAACCGACCGCCGTCTGACGATCTATGGCTCCGCTGGAGCCTGTTGGCTCCAGCGTCTTGTGTGAGCCTGATCCACGCTTCGGAACCGCGCTGCGGTTTCCTTGAAACGATCAGGCTCCGAGCGGAGCAGACATGACCGGCGCGACCATCAAACGGGATCTGAGGACGGGGCGGTCGCTGTGGGCGGACAGTCCGGGTCTGGGCGTCAAGACCAGCCCGCTGACCCAGGCGGTCGCCGTCGACGTGGCCATCGTGGGGGCGGGGATCAGCGGCGCCTTCATGGCCCACGAACTGGCGCGCGATCATTCGGTGGCGGTGCTGGACCGTCGACCGCCGTTGAGGGGATCGACCCTGGCCTCCACCGCCATGCTGCAGTGGGAGATCGACCTGACACTGACGGACCTGACCCGGACGATCGGCGCGGAAAAGGCGCGGCGGGCCTATCGCCGGTCGCGCGCGGCGGTCGATGCGCTGAAGCGGATCGTGACCGACGAAGGCATTCGCTGCGGGCTGAAGCCCAAACAGAGCCTCTATCTGGCGGGGGACGAATACGGCCATCGCGCGCTGGAGACGGAGGCGCAGGCGCGCGCGGCCATGGGGCTGGAAAGCCGCTATCTTGGTCCGGCGGAACTGCGCGACGCCTATGGGATCGACCGGACGGGGGCCATCGTGTCCGACGGTTCGGCCAGCGCCGATCCCGCCCGGCTGGCGGCGGGGCTGTTGCGCCGCGCGGGACAGGCGGGCGCAAAGGTCTATTCCCCGGTCGAGGTGCTGGAGGCGATCAGCGATCCCGAGGGGGTGACCCTGACGACCGATGCGGGCCATGCGGTGCGGGCCAGGCAGGTGGTGTTCTGCTGCGGATACGAGTTTCCGAAGGGCGTGCCGACGCCGGGGGCAAAGGTGATTTCCAGCTGGGCGTTGGCGTCCAGGCCGCGCACCCCGTGCCCGGCCTGGCTGCGGCATATGCTGGTGTGGGAAGGTTCGGACCCCTACCTCTATTTCCGCATGGGCGGGGACGGGCGGCTGATCGTCGGTGGCGAGGACGAGGCCTCCGCCACGGCGCACGAGGACCCGGCCAAGCTGAAACGCAAATGCGAGGCCATCACCAGGAAGCTGCGCGCCCTGCTGCCCGATATCGATTTCGAGGTGGATTACAGCTGGGCCGGGGCGTTCGGCGAGAGCGCCACCGGCCTGCCGCAGATCGGCCCTGTCGAGGGGATGGACCATGTCCACACCGTCATGGGGTTCGGCGGCAACGGCATCACCTATTCGGTCATCGCCTCCCAGATCGTCGGAAAGGCGGTGCGCGGCGAGACGGACCCGGACGCGGACTTGTACCTAGGGTAGCAGGCCTTTGTGGTCGGGTCGCGAACGCGATATGATGGTCCCATGAGCCATTATACGGTGACAGAAGTACAGGCGGACCTGGCCCGTCTTATTGAGGCCGCCGAGCGTGGCGAGCCCGTGATCATTGATCGCCCGGACCCGGACGTCGAGGTCAAGATCGTGGCGCGTCGCATCCGTCCCGATGGACCGAACGATATTGAATGGCTGAGAAGCGTGCGTGTGCAGCCGCGTCGTGGGCCGGTGGATACTGCGGCGGCCTTGGCGCAAATGAAGGAAGACCGCGGCCGGTGAGCGTCTATCTGGACGCCAGCGTCATCGTCCCCCTGTTCGTGCAAGAGAAGACAAGCGAGGCCATGCTTGCTTGGATAGCGACGGTCGATAGGGCGATCGTGTCCGACTGGGCGATCGCCGAAGTCTCGTCGGCCATGTCGCACCACGTCCGGCGCGCAAGCCTGGATGTCGATGAACGAGACTTAGCCGAAACGAAGTTCAACATCTGGCTGGATCGAGCCGCCGCAGTCACAGAAGTCGATTTCGAGGATGTGATGGCGTGTCGGTTTCTGCTGCACCGACATCCGCGATTGCGAACGCCTGATGCCCTGCACCTCGCCATTGTACAGCGACTTGAATGCGATCTCGCCACCTATGATCATGATCTGGCCGACGCCGCGCGTCGAGACGGCGTGATGGTGATCGCGCCGTGACCGCCATCAAGATTTGCGGCCTGACCACGGCCGATACTCTGGACGCCGCATTGGACGCGGGGGCCGACTTCGTCGGCTTCGTGATGGTGAAGGCCAGTCCGCGGTACGCCGCACCGCGCTTGGCGAAGCGGCTGGCGGATCTTGCGCGTGGTCGAGCCAGAACAGTGCTGCTTTTCGCAGACATGGTCGGTCCTGAAATGGACGATCTGGTCCATGATCTTGAGCCCGATATGATCCAGTTGCATGGCCGGGAGACGGCGCTCCAGGTTCGCAATGCACGGATCGACTACCAGATTCCTGTGATCAAGGCGGTGGGCGTGTCCGGCACGGACGACCTGGCCGGGCTGGCGGCGATGGAGGCGGCGGCCGACCATCTGCTGCTGGACGCCAAGGCGCCCAAGGAAGCGACCTACACCGGCGGACATGGGGTGGCCTTCGACTGGACCCTGCTGGCGGACCGGGCGTTTCGCCATCCCTGGTTCCTGGCCGGCGGGCTGAACCCGGACAATGTGGGCGAGGCGCTGCGGATCACCGGCGCGCCGATGCTGGACGTGTCCTCTGGCGTGGAAAGCGCGCCGGGTGTTAAGGACGCCGACCGGATCGCCGCCTTCATCCGAAGCGCGCGCCGGTCGTAATTACGACGCCTCCCCGCGTGAAAGTCGAACCCGTGACCGCACAGACGCCTCTTTCAGCCGCCGATTCCGCCCCCCTGGCGAACGCCTACGCCTGGCCCGACGCCAAGGGCCGGTTCGGTCCCTATGGCGGGCAGTTCGTGGCCGAGACCCTGATGCCGCTGATCCACGAACTGGACGCGGCCTATACGGCGGCCAAGGCGGACCCCAGCTTCCAGGCCGAACTGGACGGCTTCCTGACCCACTATGTCGGGCGTGAAAGCCCGCTGTATTTCGCCGAACGTCTGACCGAGCATTTCGGCGGCGCAAACATCTGGCTGAAGCGCGAGGACCTGAACCACACGGGCGCGCACAAGATCAACAACTGCATGGGCCAGATTCTGCTGGCCCGGCGCATGGGCAAGACCCGCATCATCGCCGAGACCGGCGCGGGCCAGCACGGCGTGGCCTCGGCCACCGTCGCCGCCCGTTTCGGCCTGCCCTGCACCGTCTATATGGGCGCGGTGGACGTCGAGCGGCAGCAGCCGAACGTGTTCCGTATGCGCCTGTTGGGGACAGAGGTGTTTCCCGTGACCGCTGGCGCCGCGACCCTGAAGGACGCGATGAACGAGGCGATGCGCGACTGGGTCACCAACGTCTCGGACACCTATTACATCATCGGCACGGCGGCGGGTCCGCACCCCTACCCGGCCATGGTGCGCGATTTCCAGTCGGTGATCGGCAAGGAGATCAAGACCCAGTCGATGAGCCAGATCGGCAAACTGCCCGAGGCGGTGGTGGCCTGTATCGGCGGCGGGTCGAACGCCATCGGCGCCTTCCATCCCTTCATCGAGGACGAGGGCGTGCGCCTGATCGGGGTCGAGGCGGCGGGCTACGGGCTGGATACGCCCGACCATGCCGCGTCGCTGAAGGGCGGACGGCCCGGCGTGCTGCACGGCAACCGAACGTACCTGCTTCAGGACGACGACGGCAACATCGTCGAGGGGCATTCGATCTCAGCGGGTCTGGACTATCCAGGCATCGGGCCGGAGCACGCCTGGCTGCATGACATCGGCCGGGCCGAGTACCGTTCGGCGACGGACGCCGAGGCGCTGGAGGCCTTCCAGCTGTGTTCGAAACTGGAAGGCATCATCCCCGCGCTGGAACCGGCCCATGCCCTGGCCCGCACGGGCGAAGTGGCGCGCGAAGTCGGCAAGGGCGGCGACGTGGTGCTGCTGATGTCGGGACGGGGCGACAAGGATATCTTCCAGGTCGCCAAACATCTGGGAGTGGAACTGTGATCCGTAGTCTGCTGGCGGCGACCGCCGCGCTTAGCCTGTCCGCCGCCGCCGTTCAGGCCCAAACACCATCCCAGGCGCCGGCGCCTGCTGCTGCGCCGCAGGGCGGTCCGGCCGAGGTGGGCCTGTTGCCCGGCGCGGAGCTGTCGGCCGATTGCGGAGCCTTGAACAATCTGGCGGGCCGCGCCTGGTGCGTGACGGCGCAACTGGGCCAGGTCGGCGCCCTGGCCGACGCCTATATCGCGGATCTGGAGGCCAAGGGCTGGCTGGCGGCGGGCGGCGACGAGAACCGCGTCGTCTTCATCAAGCGCCGGGCGGCGGGCGGCTGCGACGGGATGCAGATGGTCGCCTTCTACGACACGACCAAGACCGCCGTCGCCGAACTGCCCGCCTATCTGGGCTTCGCCACCATTCCGGGCGACGTCTGCGCCGCTCAATCGGCCGCGCCGGCCGCCGCGGGATCGCCGCAGCAATGACCACCGCCCGTATCGACGCGCGCTTTGCCGCGCTGAAGGCCGAGGGCCGCGCGGCCTTCATTCCCTATGTGATGGGGGGCGATCCGTCGCGCGACGAGGCGTTGGCGATCCTGAACGGCCTGCCCGCCGCCGGGGCCGACATCATCGAACTGGGCTTTCCGTTCAGCGACCCGATGGCCGAGGGGCCGCCGATCCAGAAGGCGGCGATCCGGGGTCTGGCGGCCGGGTTCGGCCTGCGCTCGACGATGGATCTGGCCAAGGCGTTCCGCAAAAGAGACGACGCCACGCCGATCGTGTTGATGGGCTATCTGAACCCGATCGAGAGCCTGGGCTATGACGCCTTCGCCGCCTATGCGGCCGACTGCGGCATCGACGGGCTGATCGTGGTGGACTGCCCGCCGGAAGAGGCCGGGCCGTTGGTCGAGGCGCTGGACAAGGTCTCGATCTCGCTGATCCGCCTGGCGACGCCGACCTCGGACGACGCGCGGCTGAAGATCGTGGTCCAGGGTACGTCGGGCTTCGTCTATTATGTCGCCGTCGCGGGCGTGACCGGCGTCAAGGAAGCCGAGGCCGATGTCGTGGCGCCGGCCGTGGCGCGGGTGCGGACGGCGTCCGGCCTGCCGGTCGCGGTCGGGTTCGGCATCAAGACGCCCGAGCGCGCCGCCGCCATCGCCAAGGTGGCGGACGCCGTGGTCGTCGGTTCGGCCCTGGTGGACGAGGTCGCCGCCGCCGTCGCCGCGAACGAACCCGCCGCGCCACGCGTTCTGGCCAAGGTGAAGCTGTTGGGCGATGCGGTTCGATCGGTCGCCGCTAGTGCTTCCGCAGCGGAAACCGTCTAGGAACGCGCGATGAACGACAAGATCAAAGCCCAGGAAAAGCGTGTCGGCTGGCTGAGCCGTTTCGCGCCCGGCGTCCGCAAGATCGTGTCGCGCCGCGACACACCGGACAATCTGTGGGTCAAGGACCCCGACACGGGCGAGATGCTGTATCGCTCGGACCTGGAGACGTCGCTGTGGGTCACGCCGTCCGGCCGTCATATGCGGATCGATGCGCCGACGCGGCTGAAGGCCACCTTCGACGGCGGCGTGTTCGAGGCCGTCGACACCCCGGACGTGCCGGAAGACCCGCTGAAATTCTCTGACGGCAAACCCTACAAGGATCGCCTGAACGCAGCGCGCAAGGCGGCGGGCCGCAAGGATACGATGGCCATCGGCGTCGGCGCGGTGGGCGGTCAGATGGCGGTGGTGATCGTGCAGGACTTCACCTTCATGGGCGGGTCGCTGGGCATGGCGGCGGGCGAGGCCTTCATCAAGGCGGCGCGCACGGCCGTGGCGCGCAAGATCCCGCTGGTCTGTTTCACCGCCGCCGGCGGGGCGCGAATGCAGGAAGGCGCCCTGTCGCTGATGCAGATGGCGCGCACCACCCTGGCCATCGAAGAGCTGAAACAGGCGAAACTGCCCTATGCGGTGGTGCTGACCGACCCGACCACGGGCGGGGTGACGGCGTCCTATGCCATGCTGGGCGACGTGCATCTGGCCGAGCCGGGCGCCCTGATCGGCTTCGCCGGTCCGCGCGTGATCGAGGCCACCATCCGCGAGAAACTACCGCCGGGGTTCCAGCGCGCCGAATATCTGCAGGAAAAAGGCATGGTCGATCAGGTGGTGGCGCGCGCCGAACTGCCGCGCGTCCTGGGTCAGATCCTGTCCATGCTGATGGGCGGCACGCGCGACGCCGCCTGAGATCGCGCTGAGAAAGATTTGGCGAACGGCCAGTCGACGGCGGTCGAGGCCCACAGGCACCACCAGACGATCACCGGCTGAAGCAGCAGGCGCGGTCCGTGATAGGCCCAACCCAGATGCGCGCCTTGGCCCGTGCCTGACGCCATGAAGTTCATGGCGTGCTGGATATTGGCCGGATAGACGCAGATGGCATAGGCGGCCAGCGCCCATCCCGCGACGATACGCAGGCGTGGGATCATCAGTCCTGCCGCGCCCAGCAGTTCCGCCACGCCCGTCAGCGCCACGACCATGGCGGGATCGCCGACCCAATGCGGCATGATCCGCACGAACGGGCCGGGAACCGTCAGATGCAGCACGCCGGCGCCCAGGAAGACGGCCGCCAGGACGATACGGGCCGCCGTTCTGAGGGCCGCCGTTCTGAGGGGCAGGCTGGAAGTCATGTCGCGGTTCTCGAAATCAGAGGCTAAAGGAGACGGATGGATCCCGTTTCCGAACGACTACGTGCGCGCCACCCCCAGCGGATCGACCTGTCGCTGGAAAGAATGCGCGTGCTGTGCGCGGCTCTGGGCGATCCGCAGCATCGGTTGCCGCCGGTGATCCATGTGGCGGGAACCAACGGCAAGGGATCGACCGTCGCCCTGATCCGCGCCATCGCCGAGGCGGCGGGCTTGAAGGTCCATACCTATACCTCGCCCCACCTGGTGCGGTTCAACGAGCGGATCCGGCTGGCTGGGCGACTGATCGAGGACGCGGCGCTGAACGCCATCCTGGACCGGATCGAGGCCGTGATGGCCGAGACGGACAGCGAGGCCACGGTGTTCGAAAGCACCACCGCCGCCGCCTTCGTGGCCATGAGCGAGACGCCGGCCGATCTGGCCATCGTCGAGGTGGGCCTGGGCGGGGTGCTGGATGCGACCAACGTCATCGAACGCCCGCTGCTGAGCGTGATCGCGCCGGTCGACTATGACCATGCCGAGTTTCTGGGCACGGACCTGGCGGCCATCGCCTCCGAAAAGGCGGGCGTGCTGAAGGCCGGGGCACCGGCGGTGATCGCGCGTCAGCGCGAAGAGGCGATGAAGGCCATCGAACGCCGCGCCGCCGACGTTCATGCCCGGCTGACCGTGCTGGGTGTGGATTTCGACGCCTGGGCCGAGCGGGGCGGCATGGCCTTCCAGACCGCCGAACTGTTCATGGACCTGCCGGCGCCGGCGCTGGCGGGCGCGCACCAGATCGACAATGCGGCCCTGGCCGTGGCGGCGGCGGTCGAACTGGACCTGCCGGAGACGGCCATCGCCGAGGGGCTGAAGACCGTGCGTTGGCCCGCGCGACTGCAACGGATTTCGGCCGGTCCTTACGGCGAGGCGGCCCGGGCGGCCGACGCCGAACTGTGGCTGGACGGAGGGCACAATCCCCATGCGGCCCAGGCGCTGGCGGCGTTTCTGGCCACGCGACAGGCGCGCGCGCCGCGTCCCCTGGCCCTGATCTGCGGGATGCTGTCGAACAAGGATGCGGGCGGGTTCTTCGCCGCCCTGAAGGACAGCCAGGCCACCGTTTTCACCGTCGGCTTCGACGGGGCGGCGGCCGATCCGGCGGCCCTGGCGGCCGTCGCGCGCGGTCACGGCTTGGCGGCGACCCCGGCCGGATCGGTGGGCGAGGCGCTGGACCTGGCCCTGCGCCTGGGCGCCGGCCGTGTGGCCATCTGCGGGTCGCTGTATCTGGCCGGCGAGGTGCTGGGCGCCAGCGAGGAAACCTGGCCGACCTAACGCGTCATCCAGGGCTTGGACTTGCCGGCGGCTACGCGGGCGGCCTGTTCACGCTGGAAGCGGCCGCCGCGCGGGGGTTTGGGCCGGGCGTCCAGCCGGGCGTTCTTCAGCCGCAGGGCCTTTTGCACCGGCGTTTCGCCGGGGATGTCCTCCGGCGGCGTTTCGGGGGAGGGTTCGGGGGGCGTGTGCGCGTCGCTCATGTTTCTGTCCTAACATGAAAACGCCCGCCGGTCGGGGCCGGCGGGCGTTTGATCTTCACAGCGGTCGAAAGGATCAGGCGTCGGTCTTGACGCCGGCCTCGGCCAGCCATTCGACGATCTTGCCCTTGGGCATGGCGCCGACCTTCATCGAGGTCATCTGGCCGTCCTTGAACAGCATCAGGGTAGGAATGCCCTTCACGCCCAGCTTGGACGGGGTCATGGGGCTGTCGTCGATGTTGATCTTGGCCACGGTGACCTGGCCGCCCAGTTCGTCGGCGATCTGCTCCAGCGCCGGACCGATCTGTTTGCACGGACCGCACCATTCGGCCCAGAAATCGACCAGGACAGGGGTCGAGGCTTTCAGGACGTCGGCGTCAAAGCTCTCGTCGGTGACTTTTACAGTCGCCATGAATGATCTCCTTTGAGGCGCTATCGCTCGGCCCGCGGGGCCTCGCTGCTTGAGCGCCGAGTTGTGGCGCGCTGGACGGCTGCCCAGCGTTCAGTCGCAGATGTGGGAGCGAATCGCGGGCAATTCAACTGCCCGCAAGCGCCGCGTCGAGCATGGCCTGCGGGATGGGCATCAGTTTGGGGCCGTCGGTCCAGACCAGGGCGGCCTCGACCGGGCGGTCGGGATAGAGGCGGCGCAAAACGGCGACATAGACGGCGGCCTGAAGCACATAGGCCGGATCGACTGCGGCGATGGCGTCGGGGGCGGGGCGATTGGTCTTGTAGTCCACGACCAGAACCCGATCGGGCGCGACCACCAGCCGGTCGATGCGGCCGTTGATGGCCACGCCGCTCGGCAGTTCGGGCGCGCACCCAGTCAGGGCGACCTCGGCGCGGGAGCCGGGGCCGAAGACGGGGGCGAACCGGGCGTCGTCCAGCACCGAGAAGGCGGCGGCGATCATTTCGGCGCGCTGGTCGTCGTCCAGGTCGATTTCGCGCAACAACAGGCGGCGCGCGGCGTCCGGGCGGTCGGCAGGGGCGATGTCGGGCAGCCGCTCCAGCAGGCGGTGGATCAGATCGCCGCGCCGGAACCGGCCCAGGTCGGCGCCGCCCGCCTGGGTCTTGGACAGGGGGGAGGGGGCGGGGATGCGGATCGAACCCTCCATCCGCGACGGGGCGGCGAACCGGGCGGCGGCGTCGGCGGTCGGGCGGCTGGTCGCCCAGGCCGGAAGGACCGTCGTCGAAGGTCGGGCGGCCTCGGCGGGCGCGCCGCCCTGCGGATGGGGGCCGAAGCGCAGGATGTCGCCGTCGACGGCCCGCACCTGGTCCTCGGCCTGAAGTCGGTCGAAGGTTCCCGCGATCACGTCCCACCAGCTGCCGGCCTCATAACCCGTGTCCTTGGGTCGGCTGAGACGCCGCCCCATCACGATCAGCCGGTCGCGGGCGCGCGTCAGGGCGACATAGAGCAGACGCAGAGATTCGGCGTCGGTGCGGTCCACGCGCGCCTGACGCACGGCGGCCGAGGCGGCGCAGTCGCCCTTGGCGCTGGACGGACACATCAGCCAGGCCTCGGCGCCGTCGTCTAGGGCGGCCGGCATCAGGGTCGGCCCCTGCGGCTTGGCCCGGGAGGTGGTGTCGGGCAGGACGACGATGGGCGCCTCCAGCCCCTTGGAGCCGTGCACGGTCATCACGCGCACCTCGTCGCGCGCGCCCTCCATCTCGCGCTTCACCTCGACATCGGCCTGTTCCAGCAGGGCCAGACAGGTTTCCAGATCGCGCCCGCCGCGCTCTTCGGCCGCCAGAACCTGGGCCAGGCTTTCGTCCAGGGCCTCCTGGGCCTCGCGCCCCAGCCGATCCAGCACCCGCGCCCGGCCCGAGCGGCCGTCGGCGCCGATCCGGTTCAGGGCCAGGGAGAAGAAGGCGAACGGGTCGCGGTCGCGCGCGGCGATCAGATCGTCCATCAGGGCGCGGGCCTGGACCCATTGCGGCTGTTCGTGCGACCGGGCCTGAAGCGCGCGCCACAGGCCGCCCTTGCGCGTCTTTCGGTCGGCCAGCGGGAACAGGCTGTGCGGATCGCCGAAGTCGCTGACGTCGCAGAAGGGGCTGCGAAGGATTTCCGCCAGCGACAGGTCGTCGTCGGGATAGAGGGCGAACCGCGCCAGAGCGATCAAGTCGTCGAACACGATATGGCTGGACAGTTTCAGCCGGTCGGCGCCCGCCACGGGCACGCCTTCGGTCTTCAGGGCGCGAATGATCTCTTCGAAGGTGGCGTCGCGGCGGCGCACCAGCACCAGGAAGTCGCCGTAACGCACGGGGCGCATTTCGCCGCGCCGCCGGGGATCATGGATGGCGACGCTCTCGCGAACCTGGCGGGCGATGTCGCGGGCCAGGGCCTGGGCCAGCTGTTTGCGGGCGCTGCGGCTGTCTTCCTTGTCGACCGGGGCGTTCCAGGCCTCGCGGTCCGGGGCGACGGGGTCTTCGAACAAGGGCCACAGATCGACCGATCCATGCTGGCCCAGGCGCGCGGGGCGGTGCACGGCCATGTCGCCCGTCTCGCCGACCAGGGCGCGTGTGCGGGCCGGGCTGTCGAAGGCGGCGTCGACGAAGGCCAGCACCTCCTCGGTCGAGCGGAACGAGGTGTCCAGCGGAACCTCGCGGAAGTCGGCGCCCGCCTCGCGCACCAGGGCGTCATAGACCCGCGCCTCCTGACGCAGCCGTTCGGGCCGGGCGCCCTGGAAGGAGTAGATCGACTGTTTCTCGTCGCCCACGGCGAAGACGGTGCGCGCGATTGCGGTGTCGCGGCGTTCGACGCCCGCCCCGGCGAAAAAGGGTTCGGTCAGGGCGCGCACGATGTCCCACTGGTCGGGGGCGGTGTCCTGGGCCTCGTCGATGAGGACGTGCTCGATCCCGCCGTCCAGCTTGTACAGCACCCAGGCGGCGGTGGCGCGTTTGGTCAGCAGTTCGACCGTGCGTCCCACCAGGTCGGTGAAGTCCAGGGCGCCGCGCGTTCGTTTGGCGGTCTCGTAAAGGGCGGCGTGGACGCGGGCCAGGGTCAGCACCTTCTGCGTCTCGTCGGCCACGCGGGCCGCGCGCATCCGATCCAAAGCCGAGGCGTACTTCAGCGACACGTCGGCCAGATAGGTCGATGCGCCGGGCGGGGCCTTCGACGTGCCGAACTTGTCGCGCGCCACGCCCTTGGAATCGACGAAGATCGGCGTCATGGCCTGAAGCGTGGCGTTGGGCGGGACGGCGGCGCGCATCTGGGCCGCCAGCTTCTGATCGTTGGCGCCGCCGGTCGAGAAACCCTCGGCGGCGGCCAGCCAGTCGGCCGGGTTCAGCCAGGCCATGAAGTCGCCCTCGATAGTCTGGGGCGTATCGTTCGCCGTCACGCCGCACAGGGCGTGCGGCTCCGGCGCGGTCCCGGCGTCGATGCGCGCCAGATAGTCCAGCAGCGGCTCGCGCTTGGCCTCGACCGTGTCCAGCAGGGCATGAAACGCGCCCCAGTCCAGCTCGACCGCGAAATGGGCGTAGGCGGCGCCGACCGGGCCGTCGCCGTCGTTCAGGGCGTAGCGAGCCAGATCCTCGCGCGCGGCGTGCGACAGATTCAGGGCCGCCTGATCCTCCAGCACCTCGAAACCGGGCGCGACCCCGGCCTCAAGCGGGAAGCGCCGCAGCAGTTTTTCGCAGAAGGCGTGGATGGTCTGGATCTTCAGCCCGCCCGGCGTTTCCAGCGCGCGGGCGAACAGGACGCGGGCCTCGGACAGTTCGGCGTCGGTCAGGGCGCCCGGATCGCGTCCGTCCAGCCCCGCCAGATCGGCCGCCAGCGCGCGATCGTCGGCGACCGCCCATTCGCCCAGCCGCTGGAACAGCCGGGCCTGCATCTCGGCGGCGGCGGCCTTGGTGTAGGTGACGCACAGGATCTCGCCGGGCCTGACCCGTTTCAGCAGCAGACGCGCCACGCGGCTGACCAGGGTGGTGGTCTTGCCCGATCCGGCGTTGGCGGTGACGAAGACCGACAGGGCCGGGTCGGCGGCGGTCGCCTGATGGGCGCGCGCCATATCGACAGGGTTTGGGGCGGCAGGAAAGAGATCGGTCATTCGGGCGCCTCGTCCTCGCCGCCGACGACGTGCCATTCCCAGACGCGCGCCAGATGGTCGTAGTTGCCGCCAAAGGAGCCCATGAACTGGGGCGCGACCCACGAGACATAGGGAGTGGCCGGGTCGTCGAAGGCGGCGACGCCCTGTTTCAGCCGGTCCAGTTCGCGCGTCGCCAGATCGGCGGCGGACAGGGTGTTGTTGCGCCCTTGTTTGGAGACGTCGGTGACCACGCCCGGCTCGCGCCGACCCGTGACCTTGACGTACAGAAGCTCTGTCGCCGGGGTCGACGGGGCGGGAAAGCCACCCTCGGCCAGGATGGCGGCGGTCAGGGTCAGTTGCGGCGCGAAGCCCTGGACCACCTGTTTCTGGCTGGGGGTCGATCCAGTCTTGAAGTCGATGACGGCGGCGCCGTCAGCGTCCAGCTCGATCCGATCGGCGCGGGCGGTCAGGACGAAGGGACCGCCCGGCCCGTCGAAGGTCGTCGCGCCGGACTGTTCGATCATCAGGGTCGCGCCCCGCTCGCGCCGCGCCGTTTCGAACCGCGCCAGCCACAGGGCGGCGTTGCGCGCCAGCGGGCGTTCGCGGGCCAGGGCCGCGTCCTCGAACCCGGCCTCGATCATGGCCTCGACGATGAAGACCTCGATTTGCTCGGCGCTGTTCTCGGGCAGATGATGGGGCCATTCGCGCACCACCCGTTCGATGGCGGCGTGGACGGCGTTTCCGCGCGCCATCGCCTCGGCCGAGGCGCCGGGCCGATCCAGCGCCTTCAGCCCCAGAATGCGCTGAGCATAGACGGCGTAGGGGTCGCGGACCCAGCGTTCGACGCCGGTGACCGGCAGTTCGCGCGGACGGCGGTCCACCGGCGGCGTCGGGGCGGGGCGGCGGGCGTAGTCGGGCGTGGCCCGCGCGGGGGCGTCCAGGGCGCGGGTCCAGTCCGCCACATGGGCGGGGGCGACGACGGCGACGGGTGTGGCCTCGGTGTTCGCGCCGCGCGTCAGCATATCCAGCCGCCATAGCCAGCGCGAGCGCACCGACGGCTGGCCGCCGCGCCGTTCGGTATGGATCAGGACGGCGTCCTGGGCGCAGGCGGCCTGGACGAAGTCCTGGGCGCTCTGGCCGATGCGGCGTTCGGGCGGGGGCAGGCCCAGGGTCGCCCGCATCGGTCGCGACAGGAAGGGGTCGACCGGCGCGCCCTGGGGCCAGACGCCTTCCTCCAGCCCGGCCAGGATCATCCGGTCGGCGCGCACCAGACGCGCCTCGATGGCCCCCAGAATCCGCAGCGACGGATGGGTCGCCCCGCCCGTCCGCACCACCGTATCGGCCAGCAAGCCCTGGACCAGATCGACCAGATTCTGCGGCGACACGGAGCCGAGGGCGGCCCCGCCCGCGATCAGGTCGGTCAACAGGCCGGCGGCGGCCTCTCCATCGGGGCCGGCCCAGGCGTTCTGGCCCGCCAGCGTCTCGATCAGGGCGGTCAGGGCGCGGGCGGCGGCGTCCAGAGACGCGGCGCCCAGGGCTGGATCGGGCGCAAAGACGGCGCGGGCCGCCGCGATGCGGCCGTGCAGAAGATCCGACAGGGCGCGGGCGGCGGCGTGGCGCCCCAGGCGGGCTTCGGACGGCGGCGCCCCGTCGCGATCCGGCTCCAAGGCTCGGTCCAGCTTGCGGTTCAGGCGGTCGAAATTGGAATGACGCGGGCCGCGCAGGGCGATGTCCTCGAAGGCGGCGGCGGCGCGGGCGACGTCGATCTCGCCCAGATCGAGCGCGACCAGCGGGTGTTTGATCAGGCCCAGCAGCACCTGGGGATCGGTCGGGCCGGCCAGCCAGCGCGCGCACAGGTCGACCAGCACCCCGGCCGGCATCCGGTTCAACGGCTGGCCCGCCGAGGCGTCCGCCACAATGCCCCACCGTTCCAGCCGCGCGGCGACGCGGCGACCCAGGGCCTGATCCGGCGTGACCAGGGCGCAGGTCCGAGGCGCGCCGTCGGGATGGGGCGTGTCCAGCGTCTCGCGCATCATCAGGGCGATGGCGGCGGCCGTCTCCTCGTCATGGCGCAGGGTCAGGACCGACAGGCCGTCCAGGCCCTGGGCGATGGGATCGGCGGCCGAACCGTCGGCGACCGCGCGGGCGCGAATGGCCTGGATGGCGGCGCGCCAGTCGCCGGTCGCATCGGCGGGACGCAGGGCCTCGTTCAACAGACGCTGGCGGGCCAGGCCGCGCCGCTCGACCTCAGGCGGGACGGCGGGCGAGAACCAGGGCCGCACCGCCGCGCGCGCGACGTCGTGGCGTTCCAGCAGTCGTTTCAGCGCGCGCTGAGGATGCTGTTCGTTGTCGGCGTCGATCTGGCGCCAGACCCGTTCGTCCAGATCCTGATCCAGCCCCGGCAGGACCACGCAGCCCATCGGCGCGCGCGCCACGGCGCCCAGCACGTCGGCGGCGGCAGGCACTGTGCCGGTCGAACCGGCGGCGATGACCGGCTGGGCAGGCGGATGGGCGTCCCACAGATCGGCCAGACGGCGCAGCAGGGTCGCACGGCGCCAGGCAGGATCGACCAGACCCAGCGCTTTCAAGCGCGCGGGCCAGGCCTGGACCGCCAGGCCCAGGAAGCGCGCCGACCGTTCCCAGTGTTCGGCCATCTCGCCCTCGACCAGGGCCGCGATCCGTTCGGGGTTCTGAACCTCTTCCAGCTGGCAGGAATCGAGGAAGCCGCCCAGCGCATCCGCCAGGTCCAGCGCGCGCATCGGGCTGAGGTCGCCGTCGAATTGTTCGACGATCATCCGCGCCATCTCGAAGCGGCGCGTCAGGGGCGCGATGGCGGGCGGCAGGTCCAGACCCAGGGCGCCGGGGGTGAAGGGCGGCTCGTCCTCTTCCAGATCACCCAAGGGGCGCACCTGGGGCAGCAGCACGGGCCGACCGTCCGCCAGCTTCGACAAGGCCCCGGTGAAGGCCCGCGCCGCGCGGCGGTTGGGAAGCAGGATCGTGGCGTCGGACAAAGTCTCAGGCGGCAGTTCGCCCAGCCAGGCCAGCACCCCGGCGGCCAGGTCTTCGAGGAAGGGGCGATGCGCGGGGATGGCGTACCAGCGGGGGCTGGACGCGGCGAAGGGGTCGAAGAGGCTCACGCCCCTCCCGCCAGTCGCGCCTCGGCCTGATCGCGCGCCTGCGGGTCGCCGACGTGCATCCAGTCGCCGTTCAGCACGCAGCCGAACAGACGTCCCTCGGCGGCGGATTTGCGCCACAGGGGGCTGAGCGAGAAGGGGCCGTCCGGGCCGTCGTCGGCGTATCCGGGGCGGGTGATGTGGACGCCCATATAGGCGAAGGGGGCGGACGGGGCGTCGCCGCGGAAGGTCAGGCGGCAGTCCTCGGCCAGAAAGACATCGCCGTCGCCCTCGAAACCGATGGAGCCTTCGCGCCTGGCCAGCAGCAGGGCGGCGTCCATCGTCTGAGGGTTCCACAGACGGACCAGATCGGCCAGGGCGTCGCCCCGGTCGATCCAGACGCTGTCGATATTGGCCACGAAGACGGGGGCGTCGCCCAAGAGGGGATGGGCCTTCTTCAGCCCGCCGCCCGTTTCCAGCAGTTCGGCGCGCTCGTCTGAGATGACGATCTCGGGTCCGCCCCTGCGGGCGGCCAGATGCGCCTCCAGCCGGTCGGCGAACCAGTGGACGTTGACGACGGCCCGCTCGACCCCCGCCTCGGCCAGTCGGTCCAGCACATGGTCGATCAGGGCGCGGCCGCCCACCTCGACCAGGGCCTTGGGCCGGTCGTCGGTCAGGGGACGCATCCGCGTGCCCAGGCCGGCGGCCAGGACCATCGCGGTTTTCGGGGCGGTCATGCGCGCACCTCGGCAGGGACGTGGCGGTCGAACCAGCGGGCGACGGTCGCCAAGGCGGGCTGGTCCAGATTGGCGTTCAGATGCCGCCACATCCGGGGCAGGAACTGACGATAACGCGGCTTGCCGTCGCGGGCGATCAGCCGGGCGAAGACGCCGATGATCCGCGCCTCGTTCAGGGCGGCGAGGCCTGCGTAGTCGGCCATGAAGGCGGCGCGGTCGACGCCGGGGCGCAGGGCGAAATAGCGGTCCAGCGCCTCGGCCTCCAGGGCGGGCGAGACGTCGCGGCGGGCGTCCTGAAGCAGGGAATGCAGATCCCACGACGGATGTGCGCGCACCGCGTCCTGGAAGTCGATCATGCCGACGCGGGCGACGCCCTCGCGCTCGGGCAGCCAGATCAGGTTCTCGGCGTGATAGTCGCGGTGGGCCATGACCGAAGCCCCCGCCGCGCCCGAGGCGACGATGGGCGCCCAGGCCGCGCGCCAGTCGGCGATCGCCGAGGCGTCGAAGGCGACGCGGTCGTCGAACCGGGGCAGCCATTCGACGAACAGATCGGCCCCGCCCTGAAGCGCCGTCTCGTCATAGGTCAGCAGCGGCCAGTCGCCACCGGGGCCGTGCAAAGTCTGCGGCGGGGCCCCCGCCTCGTGCAGGACAGCCAGGGCCTCGATGGCGGCCAGATACATTGATGTCTCGGGGGGCGTCTCGTCGGCGCCGGCCTCGATGACGCGGGCGAACAGGGCGTCGCCGAAATCCTCCAGCACGGCCAGGCCATTGGGGGCGTCCAGCGCCGGGATTTCGGGGGCGGACAGGCCTAAGCGTTTCAGATGGGCGGCGACGGCGGCGAAGGCCTCGATCCGACCGGCGGACAGGCGGGCGACGGCGTTCCAGCCCGCCGCGTGGCGCTGATCCGGCGTCCATCTGGGATCGCACGGCGGGCTTTCGGCGGCCGGCGCCTGATCCATCAGCATCAGGGTCGGGCCGGTCGCGGGCGTCAGACGTTCGTAACGCCGGGTGGAGGCGTCGCCGGGCAGGGGGGCGCGCACGGCGTCGGACAGGCCGGCGGCCTTTAAGAAGTCGAGACGGAGGGTTTCACGGTCAGACATTGAGTTCCTTCACCCGCGTTTCCCATCGGCCTACGCCGGAAACGGTCGCAAGGCGGCCTTCGCCCTGCTCGGAGATTTCGATGATCAACTGATCCGGCCCCAGGAACCGGCCTGGGTCGTCACCCAGGCGTTCGGGCCATTCGATGACGGCGCAACCGTCGTCCAGCGCCTCGTCCAGCCCGATCTCGAAAGCCTCTTCCGGCCGGGTCAGGCGATAGAGGTCGAAATGGGCGACGGGTGGGTGGCTGTCGTAGAATTGGACCAGGGTGAAGGTGGGGCTCGGCACATCCTCGTCCGGCGTGGTCAATGCGCGGATCAGGCCGCGCGCCAGCGTCGACTTTCCCATCCCCAGCGGCCCGTAAAGCAGCAGGCTGTCGCCCGGCGCCAGCAGGGGGGCGATCGCCTGGCCCAGGCGGGTGGTGGCCTCGGCGTCGGGCAGCTCAATATTCATGCAAACACCGCGTCATGATCGGCGGCCAGGGTCCGTTCCGTGAAATGTTTCAGCGCCTCGGTCGCCTTGGCGGCGTCCACGTCCAGCCGGTCGGCGGGAATGGGCAGGCCGACATCGACGCCGAACGGCTTGCCTTCCTTGTTCAGCAACTCATGGAACAGGGTCACGTCGCGCAGTTCCTGGGACACCTTGTCGAACAGGTGGAACAGGCGGCTGTAGGGGCCGGTGACGTGCATGGGGATAACCGGCGCATCGTATTTTCGCGCCATCGAGGCGGCAGTCGGCGCCCATTCGGGATCGGTCAGGACGCCGTTCTTCTCGCGCGCCAGGCGGCCGGCCGGGAACATGACGACACAACGCTCTGCCTCGAATGCCTCTTTCGCCGCGTTCAGGGTGGCGCGGGTTTTCTCGCGGGTGCGTTTCTCATGAACCCACTCGACCGGAATGATCGTCTCGTCCAGACGGGACGAGACGCGGATGGCGTCGGCGTTGGCGAAGAAGATCATGTCCTTTCGCCTTTGCTTGATCGCATCGAACACGGCGACCCCGTCGGCGATGCCAGTCGGATGGTTGCACACGACGACGCAGCGGCCGCTCGCAGGCAGGCGGTCCAGGTTCGTCGTGGCCACCTTCAGCTTCAGCAGGTCCGAGACGTAGTCGAAGGTCTGCGTCCCCGACAGATCCCAGATCGCGTCGGCCATCCGCACCGCCGCTCCATAGCCCAGCACCCCATAAAGCGCCGGCCGCACCGCGGGCCACAGGGGCGAGGCGGTCAGACGCGGCGCACGCTCGGCGATCAGCACATCGACGATGTGGGGCTGGCGTTTGGCTGGAAGAGGCGCTGCGTTCATGGAAGACCGCTTGTCGCCGGTTCGCGCCGGCCGGGCAAGATGCGCGGCGTCCTGTACGCTTGGCGATCCGACGCGCGGCGCCTATCAAGGCGTCTGACCTGTGGGGGATTTGACATGACGCGTTCACGCTGGATGGCGGCCGCCGCCTTCGGAGCCCTGGTGTTGTCGGCCGCGCCGACCCTGGCCCAGCAGGCGGCGCCTGTCCCCGCCGAAGCGGCGCCGGCGACACGCGGTCTGTCCCTGCGCGATCTGGCGATGATGGAGCGGGTCGGCGAGCCGCGCGTCTCGCCCGACGGCCGCCAGATCGTCTACGCCGTCCGCACCACCGACTGGGACGGCAACAAGGGCGTCAACGGCCTGTGGCTGGCCGATGTCGCCGGCGGCGAACCGCGCAAGCTGGCAATTTCCGAAGGCGGCGCCTCGGGCGCGCGCTGGGCGCCGGATGGCGGCGCGATCTATTTCCTGTCATCGCGCGGTGGATCGAACCAGGTCTGGCGCACGGACGCCGCGGGGATGGCGGCGGCCCAGGTGACGACCCTGCCGTTCGACGTCTCGGGGTTCCGCATCGCGCCGGACGGCAAGTCGCTGGTGCTGGCGGTGTCGGTCTTCGTCGATTGTGCTGACCTGGCCTGCACCAAGACGCGGTTGGATGCGCGGGGCAAGTCGACGGTCCAGTCCTATGATCGGCTGCCGCTGCGCGACTTCGATCACTGGGTGGATACGCGTCGCACCCATCTGTTCGTCCAGCCGCTGAACGGCTCTGGCCTGGGTGGCGGCGAGCCGCGCGACCTGATGGCGGGCTTGGACGCCGATGTCTCGGCCGGCGATTCCAGCTTCGACATTTCGCCGGACGGCCGGACCCTGGTTTACGGAACCCAGACGCAAGGGGCGGGCGAGCCCTTCACCAGCAACAGCGACGTGTTCCGCGTGGCGCTGGACGGCGGAACCCCGGTCAATCTGACCGAGGCGAACAAGGGGCCGGACGGCAATCCCGTCTTCTCGCCGAACGGCCGCCAACTGGCCTGGCTGTCGGCCCCGCGCGAAAACGTCGGCGGGGATCAGGCGGCGGTCTGGTTGGCGAACGCCGATGGTTCGGGCGCGCGGAAGTTGACGAACTGGGATCGTGGGGCGGGCGGGCTGCAATGGCGCACCGACGGGCGGTCGCTGCTGGTCTCGGCGGCGGACGAGGGTCAGAATCGGCTGTTCGCAGTCGATGCGCGCAGCGGGCGCGTCACGCCCCTGACCGAAACCGGCACGGTGGGCGCGTACGAGGAGACGGCCGGCGTCCTGGCCTATGCGTTCGAAAGCTTCGTCGCCCCCACGCAGATCTTCATCCAGACGCGCGGCGAACCGCGTCAGATCAGCCATCAGAACGCCGAGGTGCTGGCGCAGCTGGATCTGCCGAAAGGCCAGGCCTTCACCTTCGCCGGCTGGAACGACGAGACGGTGCAGGGATGGGTGTTCAAGCCCGCGGGTGCGGTCGAGGGACGGCGCTATCCGGCCGTCTATCTGATCCACGGCGGGCCGAAATCGCCCTGGACCGAGAACTGGTCCTATCGCTGGAATCCGCAGGTCTATACGGCGGCCGGCTATGCGGTGGTGATGATCAACTTCCACGGTTCGCCCGGTTACGGCCAGGCCTTCACCGACGCCATCAACGACCACTGGGGCGACCGTCCGCTGGAGGATCTGGAGAAGGGCTGGACCGCAGCCCTGGCGAACAATCCGTGGATCGACGGCGACCGCGCCTGCGCCCTGGGCGCCTCCTACGGCGGCTATATGGTCAATATGATCGCCGGCAAATGGAATGGACCGTGGCGATGCCTGGTCAATCATGCCGGGGTGTTCGACGTGCCCCAGCTGATGAACGCCATGGATATCGGCAACTTCATCTGGGAGTTCGGCGGACCGAGCTGGGAGCGCAAGGCCGTGTACGACGCCTTCAACCCTGAAACCTATGCCGGCGACTGGAAAAAGCCGATGCTGGTGCTGCACGGGTCCAAGGACTTCCGCGTGCCGATGGAACAGGGGCTGGCGACCTTTTCGGCCTTGCAGCGTCAGGGCGTGCCCAGCCGCTTCGTCCATGTGCCGGACGAGAACCACTGGGTGCTGAAACCGCGCACCTGGGTCGAATGGCAGCAGGAAATCCTGGACTGGGTGGGTCGCTATACAGCATCGGCCAGCTGAGCGACCCATTGACGCGCCTCGGCAGGGTGCTACGCCTCGCGGCCAGAAAGCTTCGCGAGGAATGCCCCATGCGCCACCGTTCCCTTCTGTTCGCCGCCTGCGCCGCTGTCGCGCTGATGGGCGCGGCGCCCGCCCTGGCCCAGGTTCCGCCCGCGCCGCAGCCGGCCGTGCCCGCCACGCCCGACGCCTTCACCTATCAGGACATGATCTCGGCCAACCGGCTGGGCGATCCGCAGGTGTCGCCGGACGGGCGCTATGTCGTCTATTCGGTGACGACGACGGATGTGGAGGCGAACCGCCGCGCGGGCAGCCTGTGGATGCTGGACCTGAACACGCCGGACGCCGCGCCGCGCCGGCTGGCCATATCCGATCAGGGCGCCAACACCGCGCGGTGGGGCGGGGACGGCAATCTGTATTTCCTGTCGGGCAAGTCGGGGACCAGCCAGGTCTGGCGCGTCGCCTCGCCCACGGCGGCGCCGGTGCAGGTGACCAATCTGCCGCTGGACGTGAACGCCTATCGCGTCAGCCCGACGGGCGACAAGGTGGCGGCCTCTCTGGCCGTCTATCCGAACGCGGCCGACCTGAACGCCTCGGTCGAGATGGGCAAGGCCGCCGCCGACCGGAAGACGACCGGCCAGGTCTATGACCGGATGTTCGTGCGCCACTGGGACACGTGGAACGACCACACCCAGAACCATCTGTTCGTCCAGTCCATCGGCCGCGACGGCAAGGCCACGGGAACCCCGGCCTGGGTGACCAAGGGCTTCGACGGCGACACCCCCTCAAAGCCGTTCGGCGACGAGAGCGACTTCGTCTTCACGCCGGCGGGTGACGCCGTGGTGTTCTCTGCGCGTCTGGCCGGTCAGACCGAGCCGTGGAGCACCAACTTCGATCTGTGGAAGACCAACGGCCTGACCGGCGACGGCACCTTCACCAACCTGACGGCGGACAACAAGGCCTGGGACGCCGGTCCGGTGTTCTCGCCCGATGGACGGACCCTGGCCTATCGCGCGATGGCGCGACCGGGCTTCGAGGCCGATCGCTATCAGATCGTGCTGATGGACGTGGCCACGGGCCAGAAGCGCGAGATCGCCTCGAACTGGGACCGCTCGGCCGACACGCTGCAATGGTCGCGCGACGGCCAGACCCTGTACACCACCACCGGCGACGTCGGTTCGACCAAATTGTTCGCGGTCGATACGCGCAACGGCGTGGTGACGCCGATCACGGGCAGCGGCCACGTCTCGGCCTTCCAGCAGACGCCCGCGGGCTTCGTCTTCGCCCAGGACAGCCTGCGCGAGCCGGGCGACCTCTATTTCAAGACCTATCTCGGTCGCGAAATGCCGCGTCGCCTGACCCAGTCGAACCCCGCCTTCGCCGCCAAGTCGTTCGGTGAGTACGAGCAGTTCAGCTTCGCCGGCTGGAACAACGAGACGGTCCATGGCTATGTCATCAAGCCGGTCGGATACGTCGAGGGACGCAAATATCCGGTCGCCTTCCTGATCCACGGCGGACCGCAGGGCTCGTTCGGCGACGGCTGGTCCTATCGCTGGAACCCCGAAACCTACGCCGGGGCCGGCTATGCGGTGGTGATGATCGATTTCCACGGCTCGACCGGCTACGGCCAGGCCTTTACCGACGCGATCAGCCAGCATTGGGGCGACCGCCCGCTGGAAGACCTGAGGAAGGGGTGGGCCGCCGCCCAGTCGAAATACGGCTTCCTGGACGGCCAGAACGCCTGTGCGCTGGGCGCCTCCTACGGCGGCTATATGATCAACTGGATCGCCGGCAACTGGAACGACGCGTTCAAATGCCTGGTCAACCACGACGGCGTGTTCGACACCTTCGCCATGGGTTATTCCAGCGAGGAGCTGTGGTTCACCGAGTGGGAGTACGGCGGCGCGCCGTGGCGCAACCCGGAGGGCTATCAGAAGTTCAACCCGGCCAACCACGTCGACGACTGGAAGACGCCGATGCTGGTGGTGCAGGGCGACCGCGACTTCCGCATTCCGACCGCGCAGGGTCTGTCCACCTTCACCGCCCTGCAGGGCCGCAACATCGACAGCCGCCTGATCGTCTTCCCCAACGAGAACCACTGGGTGCTGAAGCCGGCCAACAGCCTGCAATGGCACAACGAGGTGTTCGGCTGGCTGAACAAATATCTGACGCCGGCCCAATAGGGGCGGTCGCAGGCCACAAGCAAAGGGGGCGCGGTCGGCCGACCGCGCCCCCTTTTTCGTTTACAGTCCGACGGGTCGTCAGAGCGAGGCGCGCTGCTGCGGCGGGCCGGCCAGACGATTGTACTGATGGGCGGTCATGCAGCGCGGCGTGGCCCAGCGCTGGCCCGTCTGACGCGCGGCCAGGGCTTCCTGCGCCGTGACGAAGGCCGGGGCGGCGCCATAGGTCTGCTGATAGGCCAGGCGGGCCTGGGCGTCGGCGCCGCAGACCATGACCGACTGAAGCGTCTCGGCCCGCAGGGTCTGTCGCGACACCTCGCGCGGCGAATGGGCCAGGGCGGGGGCGGCGGCGGTCAGGGCGGCGACAGCCAGGGCGGACGTGAACAGGGCGGGCGTGGCGAAACGGATCATCGGAAAACCTCCTCCAGCTCCTGAATTAAGATCAGGACTCGGATGAAATATGCGCCGATCTTTTGGATTGTAAAGAATATACGACAGATCGGCGTCAAAACGACGACATTTGCGATGATCTTGACTCTGCGGCGCCAAACCGCCGGTGACGCGTTCGGTGATGCAGATGGAGGCGTGCGCGTGTCGAAACCCCTGAATTGGCGAGACTTCGGATCCGACTTCCGCAGCCGTGTCGCCGCGCCTGCGGCGGCGCGGGTGCAGCTGTGGCGCGACTGGGTGCGCGACAACGATCCGGTCTATTCCGCCGCTCGCCACCCCGGCCGGCCCGAGAAACTGGCCCTTGGTCTGGTTCTGGTCGTGACCCTGGCCGTGGTTCTGTTTCTGGCCCTGTTCGACTGGAATATGCTGCGTGGGCCGATCGGGCGCTGGGCCTCGGCCAAATACGACCGCCAGATCGCCCTGACCGGCGACCTGGACGTCAATCTGTTCAGCTGGACCCCGTCGACCGTGGTGCGGGGCCTCAAGATCGGCGGGCCGGACTGGGCGCGTGACCGCGACACCGCCGACGTCGATGAAATCCACGCCTCGGTGCGACTGAGAAAGCTTCTGGCCGGCCAGATCGAGATGCCGCTGCTCAGCTTCACCCGCCCCCGTGTGGTGCTGATCGCCACCAAGGACGGCAAGAAGAGCTGGGAGTTGAACCCGAACAAGCCCGACACCGGCGAGGGGATGAAGTTGCCCGTCATACAGCAGCTGGTGATCACCGACGGCGTGCTGGCCTTCGACGAGCAGCGGCGCGGGTTGACGCTGGAGGCGGCCGTGAATGCGCGCGAGGCTGCGGGCGGCGCGGCGGGCTTCCTGCTGGACGGGCGCGGCACGGTCAACGGCTCGCCTCTGACGCTGAAGATCGAGGGCGGTCCCTTCATCAATATCCGCCGCAACCGCCCCTATCGGTTCGAAGCCAATGTGAGCGGCGCAGGATCGTCGCTGACGGCCAAGGGCGCCATCACCCGCCCGTTCGATCTGGGGCGGTTCGACGCCGCCTTGACCATGCAGGGCCGCGACCTGTCGGACCTTTATCTGCTGACGGGCGTCACCCTGCCAAATACGCCGCCGTATCGGCTGTCAGGCGCGTTGAACCGCAACGAGCGGGTCTGGACCTTCAAGGACTTCGACGGTCGGGTCGGCGCGTCGGACCTGTCGGGCGAGGTGCGGGTCGACGCCGCCCAGCGTCTGCGGGTCGACGCCGACCTGCGCTCGCGCCGGCTGGACATCGACGACCTGGCCGCCGTCCTGGGCGCGCGCACCCGCACCAATGCGGCGGGCACCGAAACCGAGGCTCCGGTCGTGGTCGGCGGCAAGCTGCTGCCCGACGCCAAGCTTCAGACCGAGCGGCTGCGGACGATGGATGGAACCCTGACCTATCGCGCGACTTCGGTGAAGGCGAACGAGTTCGACGTGCGCGCTGTCAACCTGGGGGCGGACCTGAAGGACGGGGTGCTGAAGCTGGACCCCATCAGCTTCAACTTCAATCGGGGCGAGCTGAACGGCACGGCCCGCATCGATGCGACCAAGGACACCCCCTACAACACCGTGGATCTGCGCCTGGCCGGCTATCCGCTGGAATCGATCGTACCGGCGCGTAACGGATCGGTTCCGCTGAGCGGCCGCGCGCTGGGTCGGGCGCGTCTGGAGGGGCCGGGCGCCTCGATCCACGACTTCGCCGCCGCCTCCAAGGGCTCGCTGAGCCTGGTGGTGCCGAACGGCCGAATGCGCGCCGCCTTCGCCGAGCTGCTGGGCATCAACGCCAGCGCGGGTCTGCTGAAACTTCTCAGCGGCGACCAGTCGGAAAGCCAGATCCGCTGCGCCGTCGCCGATTTCGGCGTCAGCAACGGCACGGCGACCGCCCGGACCTTCGTGATCGACACCGACGTCGTCCTGGCCCAGGGCAAGGGCACGATCGACCTGGGGGCCGAGACGCTGAACCTCAGGGTCGAAGGCGAATCCAAGAAGCCGCGCCTGTTGCGCCTGTGGGCGCCGATCACCGTCTCCGGCCCGCTCAGCGCGCCCAAGGTGGGGGTCGATGTCGGCAGCGTCGCGGGGCAGGGCGGGCTGGCCGGTCTGCTGGGGGCGGTGGTGGCGCCGGTGACGGCCCTGTTCGCCTTCGTCGATCCGGGCCTGGCCGAAGACGCCGACTGTGGCCGGTTGATCGCCAATTCGCGCTGATGGGCGCGTCCGATGACGACCGAATCGGCGGCTCGCGCGTATTGATGGCCATGGACCAGACTTCATGACCCGCCGCGGCCTGTTTGCGCCGGCGTTCGGCTTCGTCGCCGCGGCCTGTTCGCCGCTGAACCTGCTCAACACCCTGGGGCCGCGCGATTCCGGCGTCAGGCGCGTGGCGCGCGACATCGCCTATGGCGACGATCCACGCCAGCGGATGGACATCTACGCCCCCACGGCCCCCGGCCCCTATCCGACGCTGGTCTTCTTCTACGGCGGAGGCTGGGATTCCGGTTCGCGCGACCAGTACGGCTGGGCGGCCCAGGCCCTGGCGGCCAAGGGGTTCGTGGTGGCCCTGCCGGACTATCGGGTCGTGCCCCAGGTTGTGTTCCCGGCCTTCATCGAGGACGCGGCCGCCGCCACCGCCAAGACCGCCCAGGTGGTCGCGCAATACGGCGGCGATCCGGCGCGTCTGGGCGTGCTGGGCCATTCGGCAGGGGCGCATCTGGCGATGATGATCGCGCTGGACCGGCGCTACATGGCCGCCGTGGGCCAGCCCGATCTGATCAAGGCGGCGGCGGGGCTGGCGGGGCCCTATGACTTCCTTCCGTTCGACGTGGCGGCGTCGAAGAACGCCTTCGGCCGCGCGCCGGACCCGACCCTGACCCAGCCCGTGACTTTCGTGCGCGCCGACGCCCCGCCGATCTGGCTGGGCCACGGCACGGCCGATACGGTGGTCCATGACGAGGACACGGTGATCCTGGACGAACGGATGCGGGCCGCGGGCGGACGATCGGAGGCCAAACTCTATCCCGGCTTGGACCACGCCGACCTGATCGCGACCTTCTCGCCCCTGTTCAGGAAGAAGGCGACCGTGTTGGCGGATGTGACCGATTTCTTCCACCGGCAGCTGGGCTGAACCGAAGAAGCCTGGTGCGGGCGGCCGGGGTCGAACCGGCACTCCTTTCGGAACTGGATTTTGAGTGCTGGTGTCCGGCCGCATTTTCAACCGCTTACCCGACTTGCGGCGCTCTCACGGCGTTCAGAGCAACGAAGGCTGCGCCGCCGCTGCTGTCAGGTCCAGCCCCCTACTGATCAGCAGCTCGGCCGCCGTCGACGACGCCCGATCGTCTTTTGCGATCGAGTAGGTGGTCTTCACGGCCTCGATGTCGGCCCAGTGGAACATCTCGCGAATCTCCGGCCGGTCGTTGATCGAGAGAAGGAATCGACCCTCGATCGTCCGGAGCTTATCGGCCATCCGCTGGAAGTCGTCCCGCGCAAACATGCCCGTCCCATAATCGCGCTCGCCGCCCCAATAGGGAGGGTCGAGATAGAACAGGCTGCCGGCGCGATCGTAACGGCTGATGAAGGCCAGCCAGTCCAGGTTTTCGATGACGACGCCCGCCATCCGGTCATGCAGCTGGCGTAGACGCGGCTCGATCTTCGTCAGGTCGAAGTTGTGAGCGCTGGTGGGGCTCACCCCGAAAGCCCGCCCGGCGACCTTGCCGCCGAAGCCCAGCGTCTGGAGGTAGAGGAACCGGGCGGCCCGCTCGATGTCCAGCAGATCGCCTTCAGGCGTCTCGCGGATCCGTTTGAACTCCGCCCGCGCCGCCGGGCGCCACGCCAGTTCACGGATCAGGGCGTCGGGGAAGCGCTGGGCGACGCGGAACAGGGTCACGACGTCGCCGCTCAGGTCGTTGATGACCTCGACGGCCGGGCGAACCCGCCGGCGTAGGAAAACGCCGCCCATGCCGATGAACGGCTCGCAATAGGCGTCATGAGGTGTGGCCGCCAGCACGCCGCAGATCCGGCGAGCCAGATGCCGCTTGCCGCCCAGCCACGCTGTCGGCGGTTCGCATGGCGCGACGGGACGCTGATCAACGATGAGAACATTACGAGAACAATTCATTTGCGGAGTCGCCTTTTGCACGAGTAGGAGTCCCCGGCTCGCGTGAGCGGGGGCGGCGATCAGCCGGACGGCCGATCGGTCCTGGTCGTGCGGGGTAAGGCCCGCAGATCGACGCGCTGCAACGCGCCGATCCCGCCCCGGACGGGGGCGAAATGAAGGAGGAGGAAGGGCATGCCGATCGACAAACCGGGTTCGTCCCGACCGATGCCGCTGTCAGAGCTGATGCGGTTGGAGGCCGAGCTGGTCGCGCGCGTCGTGCGCAATCCGCCGCCGCATCCCAGCCTGCCGGCGATGCCAGGGCCGGGGTCGAATGTCGCTTATGTGTCGAAGGAAGAGAACGACCGCCTGGTCAGCGCCGCCTTGGCGCTGGGCATGGGCCAGTTCGCCAAGATGACGGCGGACGAAACCCATAGGCTCGCGGCGCGCCTCTCGCGCCGATGAGCCGTGGGCTACAAGAAGCCGGAGAACCGGGGACTCGGCCATCACCTGAGCGTCGCGCCGCACATGACGGTGTCGCAGCTGCGCCGCGACCACTGGACGATCTCGACTCGGTGCCCGCGATGTCATCTGGATTGCTGGGTGGACCTTTCAGTCGTCATTCGACTGTCGGGGCCGCAGGTGAAGCTCTGGAACCGCTGGGCGCGCTGCAGGCGCTACGGCTGCCCCGGCCGGATGGTCTTCCTGTTCACGCCGCCCGGCGAGCCGAAGGGCGTCTTCTGGCCCATGCACGATCCGCCCGAGGCGCGCGTGAAGGCGACCATCAGCGACGATCCGGAGCTGTGACGCCATGCTGAACTTCTATCGCGACGACACGACGCCCGACGATATCCGACGCGGCGATCAGTGCACCCTGGTCTGCCAGTGCGGCAGCAGCGTCATCCCGGCGTGGGCGAAGCTGCCCCAGGCGCAGCGCTTCACGCCCCTTCGCGACATGCGCGCGAAGATGGTCTGCAAGCGATGTGGAAACCGCCGACCGCAGATCGTGATCCGAGGACACCATGGCAGCGGGGGCCAGCTGACGGAGTTATGGCGATGGCCGCCGGCGAACCGGACCTGACACTGGAGGAGATCGACGCCCTGATCGAGGCGGCGACGGCGCCCAAGATCCTGATCGTCGCGCACTGGACCTGGTTCGCGATCCAGGAGGCCGGCCGGCATCTGAAGATCCGCAACAACGGCGGCCTGAACTATCGCGGCCTCGACGTCTGGATTAGCGATCGGACACGGATTGGCACGTCGACAGAATCCGAGTTTCTAGCAGACTGCTAAGACGTGGCGACGGACCATCCACGCCACGTCTCATCGCCCCAGGAGGAACCATGAACTTCGTGTCGACCAAAGACCGCAACAATGTCGCGCTCAGCTACATCGCGAGCTATGCGCACATGGAAAGCGGCAATGTCCGGATCGTGGACAGGGGAGGGGAGAGCCACTCGGTCGATCTGGCTACGTTTGAGCAGGCGTTGGCCGGCGCATTCCAAGCCGTGATACCTGCCCAGCCAGAGACTTTCTTTCTGACGCCGGTCGACGGCGACGATGGGACGACTTGGGACCAAGATCAGGTCATCGCTTGGGGCATCACATATGAAGCCTACACGGTCGCTATCGGAACAAATGGTCCCGACGATATGAACAGGGCGATCCTGATGCCGAATGGCACGGTGACCTCAGCCGGCGGCGACTGGTCTTCTCTCGACGACTATCTCAAATCTAAAGTCTAGATAGCGGACGGGCCGTCACCCTTGGAGTGACGGCCCGGAAGCGGAGCTCACGCTCGACGCGAGGATCGCAAAGGCATTTTCTGGCTGGATCTCTAGCCAGGCCGAGCTGGCAAACCAGGCGGGCGTCGACACTCAGCCAGTGCGGCCGTCTTGACCTCGTCGCGGGCGATCCGCTGGATTCGGCCGGCCAGCAGAAGGACCGTTCGGGCGAAGATGTCCGGCGCGGCCGCGATCGCCTCGGCCGTGTCGACGTAAGCGGGATCTGGGCCGATGTCGGGATCGCAGGCGATGGCGACCGGCACCTTGACCTCAACCGTCCGCACGATCGGCTCTGGCGCGGTCTTGGCTGTCGTGCCGCAGCTGGCCAGCAGCAGGGCGGAAAGGATCAGGGCGCGGTTCATCGGACTTGCTCCAGGATAAGCCGGTCGGCGGCATCGCAGCGCGTTTCGCCGGGGCGGGGTGTTTCGAGAAGCAGCTGCTGCGCGCGTTGCTGGGCTTGTGCGGCGCGGGCCTGGGCGGCGTCGACGGCAGCTTGGGCGCGGACGGCGGCGGCGTCGCTGGCGGCCTTCAGCGCGTCCACCGCCTTGTTTTGCGTCGCCAGCGCGGCCTGGGCGCCCGCCAGGTTCGCATGCGCCATGGTCAGGCGATCCTTGTATCCGATGCCCGGAGCGTTGATCTGCGCATGGAGTTCGGCCGAGCGGCTTTGCTCCTGGACCAGGTCATGGTGGGTCACGCCCCAGCGATAGGATGAGAAAATCGCGAGCGGGATGAAGACCGCACAGCCGATGCCGGCCGCCATCGTCAGCCGCGATGGGAAAAGGTCGCCGATCTTCATCACGCAACCTCGAAGTGGGGGCTGTCGGTTTCGCCACGCTCGCGCGGCTTGCCGTCCTGGTCCCAATCCGCACCCCAGCGGATCTTCACGCCGAGTTCCTTGGCCGAGGCGAACATGGCCGCCGCGATCGCATCGAACTTCGCCGGCGTGTTCCAGTCCACCGGATAGGGACACAGGTCGACGGCATGGCCGAACCCGTCCGACATGATCCTGTGATTAGATCCAAGCGGGTTGGCCAGCCAGGTCACCTTCGCCGCCCCCGGCTGCGCGTATTTCTCGGGCACGCCGGCGGCGCGGCATTGAGCGACGGTGCGTCCCTTGCCCCAATACTCCCACATGGTTTCTTTCGAACGCACGCCCTCGAGGACCATGAAGTCCTGTTTGGTGCGCTCGATCGCGCCCTGAACCACGCGAGCGAGTTGGGGGTGGACGCCCTTCAGGCGCGCAAGGGACTGCGCGCCCAAGCGATACTTGGACATTGGTCTGCTCCTGGGTTTTGACGGGGATGGAAACCGGCCGGCCATCAACGGCGGGGATGCGCACGCCGTGCGCACTTGTCGGCATGGAAGGGGCGTGACAGGCTCGGCCCATGACCAAGCTGACCACTACGCAGATGCGCGCCCTGGAACGGCTCTGGAGCAGCCAGCATCAGGCCGAGCCGGCCGGCGCTTTCAGCCGAGGAATCGGCAAGGGCACGCTTGACGGCCTAGTCGCCCTTGGCCTGGCGACGTATGGCGAAGATCGTCACGGCGACGTCGGCTATCTGATCACGCCTGCGGGCGATGAGGCCTATGGCAAGGGCTATTGCTAGTCGGCGGACGGGGAAATCGGCGGCACCGGTTCAATACGGATCAGCCGATCGTAATCGGGTGCAGGTTCGGCGAAGCCTGTGACCACCTTCTCTAGAGAGCGCTCCACGACCAGCGGCACCGTCTCGGCCACGGCCTCCTTCATGTCCTGAACATCGGCCGCGCGGGTCTCGGCCCGCCGCACCTGCAAGACCTCCCGCCCATCGTGGACGAACATGCTGATCAGCATGGCGGTCGAGGTCAAAGCGGCGATGACGAAGAACCAGGCGACGGCGTCGGGCACATGCGCGCCGCCGACGATTTCGAAGATGACGAACACCGTCACCAGTGCGACGGCGTCCATGCCGAACCGCACGAACCCGTTGCTGGCGTAGGAACTTCGAACGCGCGGCGAAACTACTTCGGCGCGGGCGAAAACGGTCAGGCCAACCAGCCCAGCGGCGATGACGGTGACGATATCGACAGGGGTCATGGGTTGGCCCTCGTGCCGCC
>CAUPWX010000014.1:0-111566 GCA_963515305.1 uncultured Brevundimonas sp. | reverse complement strand
GGCGGCGGTCAGCTCGTCGCGCAGGCCCGACAGGGTCTCAGACGGGGCGTCCGTCGTTTGGGCGGCGTCCAGCGCGGCTTGCGCCTCGGCGACCTCGGCGGCGAGGCGGGTCACGGTGTCGTCCAAGGCCTGGGCGCGGGCCTCGCGGCGGGCCTGGTCGCGGGCCAGGATCTCGACCCGGTCGCGGGCGGCGGTCGCGGCCTTGTCGGCGGCGAAGGGTTTCAGGCGGGCGGCCTTCACCGCCTCTTCCGCAGCGCGGAAGGCGTCGGTGGCAGACTTTTGCTGAGCTTGCGCCCGCTCCAGCGCGGGCCTGCCCTTGTCGATCTCGGCTTCCAGTTCGGCCAGCCGGGTGCGCTGGGCCAGACGAACGGCGGCGGGGCGAGGCGCCTCGGCGCGGCTGACGAAACCGTCCCAGCGATAGAGGTCGCCCTCGGTCGTCACCAGCCGCGCGCCGGTCGGAAGGGCCTTGGCCAAGGCCGCAGCCTGATCGCGCGCAGCCACGCCGCACAGAGCGAGACGGGCGGTCAGCTGTTCCGGCGCCTGAACATGGGCCGACAGGGGCGCGACCCCGGCGGGCCAGGACGGGGAGGGCGCGTCGGCCCCGCCCCAATAGGCGGCCGCGCGGGCGTCCAGCGCCGCGTCCAGATCGTCGCCCAGGGCGGCGGCGAGGGCGGCCTCGTAACCCTTGTTGGCGCGGACCTTGTCGAGGGCGGGGGGATGGTCGCGCTTGCCGTTGACCATCAGCTGGGCCAGGCCGCGCGCCTCGGTCTGGAGGCGGCCCAGCCGATCCTCGGCGGCGCGCGCGGCGGTGCGGGCCTCCTGTTCGATGCGGGCCAGGTCGCCGCGTTTCGCCTCGGCGGCATCGACGGCCTCGCGCGCAGCGGTCAGTTCGGCCTGGGCCGTCTCCAGCGCGACGCGGGCGCTCTCCAGTTCGGGCGTCTCCAGCGGACCCAGGGCCTCGCGTTCGCGGTTCGCCTGCTCGTGCTGGGCGGTGACGCGGGCCAGGCGGGTCTCGGCGTCGCGCTTGCGAGCCGTCTCGGCATTGGCGCGGGCCTCGACGGCGGCCAGGGTGCCGGCCAAGCGTTCGACCTCGCCGTCGGCGGCCCTGCGGGCGTCCTCGGCGGCGGTCAGGGCCTTTTCCAGTTCGGGACCGCGTTCGGGGGCGGCGGCGATTTCGGCCTTCAGCCGGGTCAGTTCGTGGTCCAGCCCATCCAGCTCGCGCCCGGCGTCGGCGGCCATGGTCTGTTCGCGCTCGACGTCGGCGGCGATGCGCGTCGTCTCGGCCTTCAGCCGGTCGACCTCGGCGCGGGCGGCCTGTTCGGCCATGTCGAGGCGATCACGCTCCAGACTGGCGCGGTGCAACAGGGCAGAGGCGACGGCGTCCTCCTCCCGCGCGGGCTTCAAGGTTTCCTGAGCGGACAGGGCGGCGGTCTGGGCGGCGGCGGCGGCGGTCGTGGTCTCGGCCACCGCAAGGTCGGCGGCGCGCAACTCCTCGGCGGCGGCTTCGGCCGCAAGCTTGGCGTCGTTCCAGCGGACGTAGAGCAGGGCCGCCTGAAGCGCGCGGATCTCGGCGGAGATTTTCTTGTATTTCTCGGCCTGCCGGGCCTCGCGCTTCAGCCGGTTAAGGGCCGTCTCCAGCTCGCGGCCGATGTCGTCCAGCCGGTCCAGATTGGTCTCGGCGGCCTTCAGCCGCAGCTCGGCCTCATGACGGCGGGTGTGCAGGCCGGCGACGCCGCCCGCCTCTTCCAGGATCCGCCTGCGGTTCTGGGGCTTGGCGGCGATCAGTTCCGAGATCTGGCCCTGGCGCACCAACGCGGGAGAGTTTGCGCCGGTCGAGGCGTCGGCGAACAGCAGCTGTACGTCGCGGGCGCGGACCTCCTTGCCGTTGATCCGGTAGGTCGAGCCCTGGCCCCGGTCGATGCGGCGCGACACTTCCAGCATCGGGCTGTCGGTGAAGGGCTGGGGCGCGCGACGCTGGGCGTTGTCGATGGTCAGCTGGACTTCGGCGTGGCTGCGCGGGGGGCGGCCCGCCGCGCCGGCGAAGATGACGTCGTCCATGCCCTGGCCGCGCATGGCCTTGGCCGAATTGGCGCCCATGACCCAGCGCAGGCTTTCCAGCACGTTGGACTTGCCGCAGCCGTTCGGGCCGACGACGCCGGTCAGGCCGGATTCGATCTGCACCTCCGCCGCATCGACGAAGGATTTGAACCCGACCAGCCGGAGCCGCTGGAACTGCATCGCCCTAAGCGATCACCGACGCAGCAACGGGTCGATGGCGGCCGACAGGGCCTCCAGCGAATGGTCCATCACCAGCGTTCCGTTGACGAAGAAGCTGGGCGTGCCGGTGACGCCGGCCGCCTCGGCGCCCGCGATCTGGCCTTCCAGCGCCGTGCGGGTGGCGGGCGCCTGAAGGCAGGTCTCGATCTCGGCGCGGGTCTTGCCGCTGGCCGCGACCCCGGCGGCGAACCAGGGCTGAGCCCCGGTCGTGGCTAGGTTGGCCTGGTCGCGCATGAAGACCGAGGCCACGTCGAAATACTTGCCGGGCGCGGCGCACAGGGCCACGGCGGCGGCCGCTGCGGCGACGTTGGCCGGCGCCGTCGGTAGGTTGCGGTGCACCAGTCGCACCTTGCCCGTGTCGATGTATTTCGCCTTCAAAGCGGGCAGCACCGTGTTGTGGAAGTCGGCGCAGTGCGGGCAGGTGAAGGACGCGTATTCGATCACCGTCACCGGGGCGTCGGCGCGGCCCAGGACGTGATCCTGGGCCGTCACGGGTGGCGGCGCCTCGGCGGCTAAGGCGGCCGGGGCCGCCCCCATCGACAGGGCGGCGGCGAAGGACAGGGCCAGGACGGCGCGGCGGATCATCGGCGTCGCCCTATTTGGCCAGGGCCGCGTCGATGGCGGTCGACAGGTCGGCCAGGCTGGCGCCTTCGCCACCGGGCGTGAGAACCTGCTGATCATTGACGTAGAAGGCCGGGGTGCCGGTCACGCCCTGAGTGCGGGCGAACTGCACGCGCTTCTCCATCGCGGCGACGGCGTCCTTGTCGGTGACGCAGTCGTTGAACTGCTGCTCGGACATTCCGGCCGCCTGGGCGGTGCGAAGCAGCCAGTCGCGCGGCGAGGAGGTCAGCATCTCCTGCTGGGTGGCCATCAGCTGGTGAACCACGTCGAAATACTTGTCCGGCCCGGCGCAGCGCGCCACCAGGAAGCCGGCGGTGGCGGCGTCGACCGGCGGGGTGGGCAGCTCGCGGAAGATGTAGCGCACCTTGTTGGTGTCGACGTATTTGGCCTTGAACGCCGGCCAGGTGTTCTTCTGCCACAGGGCGCAGTGGGGGCAGGTGACCGAGGCGTATTCGACCACGGTGACCTTGGCGCCTTCCGCCGCGCCCAGGCCCATGTCGCCTTCCGCCGCGCCCTTGGCGCCGCCGCCGCACGCAGCCAGGGCCATGGTCGCCAGAGCGGCGCCGGTGATGGCCGCGCGGCGGCTCATGCGGGCGAAGCGGGATTCAATGACGGCCATGGGATTTCCTTAGAGCGGATCGTTGGCGAATGGTGGCGCGATTCCCCGGGAAAGGCGCAACCTCGAACTAGTCGAGAACAGGTGCGGCGAAGTTTTGTCAATCCTGCCCATCCGGGCGCGACAGGTCCGACCGGGAAAGCGCGATCCGGCCTAGCCGCGCCAGGGCCTCGCGCAGATCGTCCGGGGCCGTGGCGATGGAGGCGGCCAGGTCGGCTTCGGCCTGTGCCGGCAGGGGGGCGGGCTTGACGCTGCGCTTTGGGCGGGCGGCGGCGTCCTTCAGCGGGGCGACCGGCCCCTGGGCGATCCGCAGCCGGTCCACCGAACCTGCGCCCAGGAACAGATTGACCCGCGCCAATATGTCCTCGGACTGATGTTGGACCAGCAGGGCGGCGGCGCCGGCGACGCGCAACTCCAGAACGCCGGCCTGACCGCCCTTGCCCTTGGTCAGTTTCTGGGGGCGGGTGACGCGCGCCAGGCGGTCGCCGACGATCTCTCGCCAGCGCGGCTCCAGGGCGCCCGCGCCGCGCCCGAACTGTTCGTCCAGCTTCTTGATCAAGGGCGTCAGCGCCTTGCCCGCGCGCGGCGCCGGCCGGGGGACCGGACGGGTGCGGCGGCGAGACAGGATCTCGCGAACCTCGGCGTCTGTGGGCAGGGGACGGCGCATGGGCCTATATAGCCTGATCCCATGCCTGACGTCTCTGCCGACATCGTCCTGATCCGCGCCCGGCTGCTGGCCTGGTACGACGCCCATGCGCGCAACCTGCCGTGGCGCGCGGCCGTGGGCGCGGCGCGGACCGAGCCCTATCGGGTCTGGCTGTCGGAGGTGATGCTGCAACAGACGACGGTGCCGCACGCCACGCCCTATTTCCACGCCTTCACTACGCGCTGGCCCGCCGTCCAGGATCTGGCGGCGGCGGAGGATGCGGACGTCATGGCCGCTTGGGCGGGGCTGGGCTACTACGCCCGCGCCCGCAACCTGCTGGCCTGCGCGCGGGCCGTGGCGAACGATCACGGCGGAATCTTCCCCGATACGGAAGCCGGGCTGCTGGCCCTGCCGGGGGTGGGCGCCTATACGGCCGCCGCCGTCGCCGCCATCGCCTTCGACCGGGCGGCCAATGTGGTGGACGGCAATGTCGAGCGGGTCATGGCGCGGCTGTTTGCGGTCGAGACGCCGGTTCCGGCAGCGCGCCCGGAACTGAGGCGGCTGGCCGGGCTGTTCGTCACGGATGAGCGGCCCGGCGACTGGGCGCAGGGCTTGATGGATCTGGGCGCGACGGTGTGCCGGCCCAAGTCGCCGTCGTGCGGCACCTGCCCTGTCGCTGATCGGTGCCAGGGTCTGGCCGGCGGCGAGCCGACGCGATTCCCGGTCAAGGCCAAGAAGGCCGAACGTCCGCACCGTCACGGCTTCGCCTATGTGCTGTTCGACGACCAGGGGCGGGTCGCAGTCCAGACGCGGCCGAACAAGGGGCTGCTGGGCGGAATGCTGGGTCTGCCGACCAGCGACTGGACCCCGCAGACGCCCCCCGACCAGCCGCCTATGCGTGGCGAGTGGCGCATGGCCGGGGCCGTCGATCACGTCTTCACCCATTTCAGCCTGACGCTGACGGTGCGGACCGCACAAGGTTGTGCGGATAGCGGCCCCTGGCGTTGGATGCCGATCGAAACCGCCCGCGCGGCCCTGCCCACCGTCTTCGCCAAGGCGTTGGACCGTGCGGGCGCGCCTGACCTGTTGGGCTGAGCCTTATCGCAGGGTGCGGACGGCGACCTTGCCCTGTTTGTGGCGGGGGATGACGACGGCGCGGCCTTCCAGGTGCTGGATGTTCAGGTCGACGACGGCGGCTCCGACCTGCAGACCGGTGATCTTCAGACGATCCAGGCCGGCCGGCAGGACCGGGTCGGCCAGGTCGATGGTCTCCGACCAGGCGTCGATGGTCAGGCCCAGCGTCGCCTGCAGCATCAGGAAGACCGAGCCGGCGGCCCAGGCCTGGGGCAGGCAGGCGACCGGATAGGCGATGGGCGGTTCGCCCGGTTCGCGCCGGAACCCGCAGAACAGTTCGGGCAGCCGCAAGTGGAAATGGGCGGCGGCGGCGTAGATTTCGGCCAGGATTTCAGCGACGGCGTCGCGCTCGCCGTATTTGGCCATGCCGGCGGCGGCCATGGCGGTGTCGTGGGGCCAGACCGAGCCGTTGTGATAGCTCATCGGATTGAACCGGGCCTGACCGACCTCCAGCGTACGGATGCCCCAGCCGGTGCGGAACTCGGCCGACAACAGGCGTTTGCTGACGCGGCGCGCACGCTCCAGCGACGGCAGGCCGGTGAACAGCAGATGGCCCGCGTTGGAGGCGATGGCGCGGCACTGCTTCCCGTCGCCGTCCAGGGCCACGGCGTAGAAGCCTTCGTCCTCCATCCAGTATTTGTCCTCGACCAGGGCGCGGACCTGTTCGGCGCGCATCCGCCATTCGGGCGCCCGACCGTCGTGCAGCCGCTCGCCCAGATCGCCCAGCGCCTTCCAGGCGGCGAAGGCGTAACCCTGAACTTCCAGAAGCGCGATGGGGCCTTTCGGGAAACGACCGTCGGCGTGGAAGATGGAGTCCTCGGAGTCCTTCCAGCCCTGGTTGGACAAACCGGTGTCGGCGCCGCGCTGATAGTCGATCAGGCCGTCGTTGTTGCTGTCGCCATAGTCGCGCATCCAATGGGCTGCGGCGATCAGATTGGGCCAAAGCGTGCGGATCAGGTCCAGATCGCCGGTCCGCTCAGCATAGGCGCCGGCCAGGGCGACGAACAGGCAGGTGGTATCGACGCCGCCGTAATAGAGGCCGAAGGGCACCTCGTGCAGGGCGCTCATCTCGCCGCCGCGCGTCTCGTGCATGATCTTGCCGGGCTGACTGTCCTGGAACAGCGAGGTCTGGGTCGCCTGGCGCGACGCCAGATAGGTCAGCACGCCCTTGGCCAGCGACGGGTCCAGCCACAGCATCTGCCAGGCGGCGATGATGCCATCGCGCCCGAACGGGGTCGAAAACCAGGGCGTGCCGGCATAGGGGTAGGGGCCGGTCGGCAGGTCGGTGGTCAACAGCGCCATGTCGGCGCGCGACTGATCCAGCCAATCGTTGAAGCGCGGACTGCGCGGCCCGCGCACCGAGGCTCCACGGCGCCGCTTTGCCCGCATCGCCAGCCGGGCCTGGATCGCATTCTGGCGCCAGCGTCGATCATCCGGCGCCTCGCACGAATCCACGCCGCATTCGATATACAGGTCCAGAGCGCGGCCCTTGGGCAGGCTGAACATGAACTCGGCGCGCTGATGCGTCAGTCGGGCGGGCGGTTCCGAAAAGGCCAGGCAGGAGATACGCTCTACGTCATCCAGTCCGGTATAGCGGAAGGTGACACGGCGACCGTCCGTGGTGGGCGTGTGGATGGTCCCGCGCTTGGCTCGGGGCGTGCCGCGTACTTGGAAGATGTCGGCGAAATCGGCGCCGAAATCGAAGGCCAGGGGCAGAAGAATGTCCTCCACGCCGTGGTTGACCATCCGCACCCGCTCGAACATCCGCCGGCCCCACAGGAAGCGCCGTCGCTCGATATGGAGCACACCGGCCGGCGCCGACCGTCCGCCCATCGGGGGCAGGGGGCGGTTGGTGGTGTGGCAGGAGAAGAAGACGTTGTCCTGGCTGACGCCAGACGACAGGCGCGATGGCTTCAGCAGTCCGACCGTCATGGCCCAGCGCGACAGGACGCGGGTGTCGTTGGCGAACAGGCCGTCCGCGCCGCCCTTCATGTCGCCCCAAGCGTCGGCGACCAGGAAGGTGTCGCCATCCTTGAGCGCCATCAACTGTTCCAGGCCGGACGCCTCGACGGATTCGCCGGCGGTCAGTTGGGTGGAATAGGCGTCGTCCATGCGGTCTGTTCCCCGTCGTTATGAGGCCTTGGCCGAACGTGCCGCCCTAATACGGCGCTAAGAGGCCGCTTGGATGTTCAATGGAAAAGGCGACGGAGAGTTCATCGCCGTCGCCTGTTTTCTTGCGAGAAAAGGCCGCCGGTCAGGCCAGGGCGGCGAAGCTGCGCCCTTCTTCCAGCGGGCGAAGCGGGGTGACCACGTCAGACAGGGCGACTTCGGCGAAGGGGCGGCGGGCCAGCAGGTCGCCATAGACGTCCAGATAACGCCGCGCCATCGCTGTCGCCGAAAAGCGAAGGTCGAAGCGAGCGCGAACCGCCTCGCGGTCCAGCAGATGGACGCGACCCGCCGCCGCAATGGCCTGTTCCATCGTATCGACCAGGAAGCCCGTCGCCCCATCCTCGATAACCTCGGGCGTCGAGCCGCAGCGGAAGGCCACGACGGGCGTGCCGCAGGCCATGGCTTCGATCATCACCAGACCGAAGGGTTCGGGCCAGTCGATGGGGAAGAGCAGGGCATCGGCCCCGCCCAGGAAGGCCGATTTCTGATGGTCGCCGATCTCGCCGATGAACTCGATCAGCGGGTTGCCATCGACCATCGGACGGATGGTTTCCTCCCAATAGCGTTTGTCGGCGGCGTCCACCTTGGCGGCCATCTTAAGCCGCTTGCCCAGCTTCGTGGCGATCTCGATGGCGCGGTCCGGGCGCTTCTCGGGCGAGATACGACCCAAAAAGGCCAGATAGCCTTCGGGTTTCGGAGAGAAGAGATACTGTTCGCCGGGCATTCCGTGATGAACGGTGGCCTTCCAGTTGGCGAAGTGCAGCGGCTTGCGCTGATCGTCCGAAATGGACACCAGGCCGAACTCGCTCCAGCGCGCATAGACGCCGGGCAAATCCTTCATGTCCAGGCGGCCGTGCAGGGTCGTCAGGGTCTTGTCGGCGTATTTCTGGAACAGTGGGAAATGAACCATGTCGGTGTGGAAATGGATCACGTCGAACTCGTCGGCCCGGTCCAGCACCTCGCCCAGCATGGACAGGTGGGCGGCCAAGTCCGATTTCAGCGGTGCGGGGTCCAGCCGGATCGCCTGATCGCGAACGGGGACCAAGCGCGCCTTGGTCTGGGCGTCCGCGCTGGCGAACAGGGTGACGTCGTGGCCCAGATCCACCAGGGCGTCCGTCAGATGCGCGACCACGCGCTCCGTTCCGCCATACAGCCTGGGCGGGACGGCCTCATACAGCGGGGTGATCTGCGCGATCTTCATGACGATGTGCTCCGACTCCGCATTTGCGGGCCGTGGACATCAATGTTCTCGCAACTGCGAAGTTCCCAACCCCACCAGGATTTTCGCAAGAGTTTCGGCAGGTTACAGCGAAGCTGGCCTTCGATCCGTGTGCGGATTCGTACCGTTCACACGCAGTCGTCTGCTTAAGTCGTTGATGTGATTGATGCGACGCGACGCCGCACCTCGCCTACATCGCGGCGCGAACCTCCGAGCGCAGGGCGTCGATGGATTTCAGCCCCTGGTCGGTCTTGAAGCGCCAATAGGTCCAGCCGTTGCACGCCGGCGCGTTCTCCAGAAGGGCGCCCAGTTTGTGGATCGAGCCGGACAGCGAACCGTGCACCAGCGAGCCGTCGGCGCGCACACGGGCCTCGCGTTCGCCCTTGGGGCAATAAAGACGGTCGCCAGGTTGCAGCAGGCCGGCCTCGACCAAGGCGCCGAACGGGACCTTGGGCTCGGCGCGCTTGGAGCCGGTTACGATCAGATCTTCGGCGCTGGCGGGGATCACGGCGGCGATGCGGGTGGCGGCGACATCGGCATAGGTTTGATCACGCTCGATGCCGACATAGTGGCGGCCCAGCCGCTTGGCCGCCGCGCCCGTCGTGCCGGTGCCGAAGAAGGGATCCAGGATCACGTCGCCGGGGCGCGTGGCCGCCAGCAGCACGCGGTGCAGCAGGGCCTCGGGCTTTTGCGTCGGATGGGCCTTCTTGCCATCGGCGTCCTTGATCCGCTCCTCGCCCGTGCACAGGGCGAAGGTCCAGTCGGAGCGCATCTGGGTGTCTTCGTTGAAGGCCTTCAGCGCGTCGTAGTTGAAGGTATAGCGCTTTTGTTCGCGGCTTTTTGCGGCCCAGATCAGCGTTTCGTGGGCGTTGGTGAAGCGGGTGCCCTTGAAGTTCGGCATCGGGTTGGACTTGCGCCAGATGATGTCGTTCAGCACCCAGAAGCCCAGATCTTGGATCGCCGAACCCAGCCGGAAGACATTGTGATAGGAGCCGATCACCCATATCGAGCCTTCCGGCTTCAACACCCGGCGGCATTCGGCCAGCCAGGCGCGGGTGAAGGCGTCGTATTCGGCGAAGCTGGCGAACTTGTCCCAATCGTCGTCGACCGCATCGACCTTGGAGTTGTCGGGACGCAGCAGATCGCCGCCCAGCTGCAGATTATAAGGGGGATCGGCGAAGACCATGTCGACCGAGGCGTCAGGCAGGCTTTTCAGCACCTCGATGCAATCGCCGCGGTGGATGACATCCTTGGCGAGAACGGAAGTCTTCAGATCGGACATGGAAACGCGGCCCCGCAACAAACAGAGCCGTCATGGTGAATCCTTACGGTTAAGGCAGTGTTGAAATCCGCCCGAACCCGTCATCCTCGCCCTTGCGAGGGAGGATGACGGCGCGACCACGGTTCAGGCCAGGATGCGGACCTTCGGTTCGCGATCCCACTGGCGTGTGCGGGCGGGAGAGAGGAAGCCCTTGGCGTTTTTGGACAGATCGACGACGCCCGCATCCGTCTCGACCCCCGCCTTGTCGAGCAGAGGCTGGGCTTCGGGGGTGAAGCCGACCGCTTTCAGATGGCCGAAGGCGTCCTTGACGAAATCGACCGCCGCACCCTCGTTCATCAGCATCGCGCACCCCTCGTCGGACAGAACGACCGCCACGGCGTCGAACAGGACAGACGGGCTGCCAGCCAGTTGACCGTCGATGGCCTGGGTCTTGCCGCCTTTCAGCTTGGCGCCGCCGATCTTGGGCGCGACGACGAAGACCGAGCCACCGTCGCCCTCGACCGCTGCCTTGACCGCGTCGACGACGGCGCCGTCCGACCCGTCAGCGATCAGAATGGCGACCTTGCGACCCTTCAATGTCTCGGGATATTTGCCGACGATCCGAAGTGCGGGCGACACGTCCAGGTCGATCGGCGCGACGGCCGGTTTGGACGCCTTGGGCAGGGGCAGGTTCAGGCCATCGGCCACGCGTTGGGCCAGGGTTTCGTCCACGTTTCGCAGATTGGACAGAACTCGTTCGCGCACGTGGTTCAGCGACACCTTTGACAGTTCGAACACGATGGCGCTGGCCAGGTGGGCCTGTTCGATCTCGGTCTGGGAGCGGAAGAACAGCCGCGCCTGGCTGTAGTGGTCGGCAAAGGTTTCGGCGCGCAGCCGAACCTTTTCGCCCTCGACCGGGATGGGGGCAGAGCGGAAGCCGCCCTTGGGATCCTCGCGCGGGCCGCCGTCCTCGCCCGCTTCGGCCAGGCTGTTGGGCTCGTAGTTCGCGCGGCCCTTGAAGACCTGGGTCTGCATATGGCCGTCGCGCTGGAAGTTCTGGAACGGGCAGCCCTTGGCCTGATTGATCGGAATCTGGTGGAAGTTGACCGTGCCCAGGCGCGACAGCTGGGTGTCCTGATAGGAGAACAACCGGCCCTGCAGCAGCGGGTCTTCGGAGAAGTCGATGCCCGGCACGATGTTGGTGGGCAGGAAGGCGACCTGCTCCGTCTCGGCGAAGAAGTTGTCGGGGTTGCGGTCCAGAACCATGCGGCCGATCACGCGGATCGGATAATCCTCCTCCGGCACCAGTTTGGTGGCGTCCAGAATGTCGAAGGGCAGAGCGTCGGCCTGTTCCTGGGTGAACAGTTGCACGCCGAACTCCCACTCGGGGAAGTCGCCCTGGTCGATGGCTTCATACAGGTCGCGGCGATGATAGTCGGGGTCGGCCCCGGCGATCTTGACCGCCTCGTCCCAGCCGGTGGATTGCGTTCCCAGCTTGGGCCGCCAGTGGAACTTGACCAGCGTCGCTTCGCCCTCGGCGTTGATCAGGCGGAAGGTGTTGACCCCGAACCCTTCCATCATACGCAACGAACGGGGAATGGCGCGATCCGACATGGCCCACATGATCATGTGCGTGGCCTCGGGCATCAGGCCGATGAAGTCCCAGAAGGTGTCGTGGGCGCTGGCCGCCTGAGGGTAGCCGCGGTCGGCCTCCATCTTCACCGAATGGATCAGGTCGGGGAATTTGATCGCGTCCTGGATGAAGAAGACGGGGATGTTGTTGCCGACCAGATCCCAGTTGCCCTCGGTCGTATAGAATTTGACCGCGAAGCCGCGCACGTCGCGCGGCGTATCGACCGAGCCTGCGCCGCCGGCGACGGTGGAAAAGCGGGTGAACAATTCGGTCTTCTTGCCGACCTCGGTCAGGATCTTGGCGGTGGTGAAGTCGGACAGGCTGTCGGTCAGTTCAAAGAAGCCGTGGGCGGCCGAGCCGCGGGCGTGGACGATCCGCTCGGGGATGCGCTCGTGGTCGAAATGCTGGATCTTTTCGCGAAGGATGAAGTCTTCCAGCAGGGTCGAACCGCGCGGGCCGGCCTTCAAGGAGTTCTGGTTGTCGCTGATCGGCGCGCCGTGATTGGTGGTGGTGCGGCCCTCGGGCGTGGACGCCGTCTGGTGCAGTTCGCCGCCGTCTCCGGTTTCGGCCGCCGGGGCGCGCGCAGGGGTCTTGGCCATCTGAAAACCTTTTGGGAAGCGGGCGTCCACAAGGCGTGGCGCGCATCTCCCTGCTAACGCCATGGGTTTGCGATGGTTCTGTGCGGCAGCGCACAGGGCGGACCTGGGCCGGCGTCAGAAAAGTTCATCGCGTCTGCGGCGTGCTCTTCGCAGGACGCGAGGCCGCGTCTATGACGCTTCGATGATCGCACGCCTTCGCCCCGTTCCGTTCGACCTCGGTCCCGTCCACTTCGTCGGCATAGGCGGCATCGGCATGAGCGGCATCGCCGAGATCATGCTGAAGATCGGCTATTCGGTTCAAGGCTCGGACGCCAAGGCCAGCGCCAACACCGAACGGCTGGAGCAGCTTGGGGCCAAAATCTTTATCGGCCACGATTCCGCGCACGTCAGCGAGGGCGTGTCGGCGGTCGTCTATTCGACGGCGGTCAAGGCCGAGAACCCCGAGATGAAGGCCGCCCGCGAGCGCCGCATCCCCCTGGTGCGCCGGGCCGAGATGCTGGCCGAACTGATGCGGCTGCAATTCTCCATCGCGGTGGGGGGCACCCACGGCAAGACGACGACGACCTCGATGGTCGCGACCCTGCTGGACGCGGCGGGCCTGGACCCCACGGTGGTCAATGGCGGCATCATCAACGCCTATGGCACCAACGCCAAGGTCGGCGACGGCGACTGGATCGTGGTCGAGGCGGACGAGTCGGACGGCAGTTTCCTGCGCCTGAAATCGACGGTCGCCATCGTAACCAATATCGACCCGGAACATCTGGACCACTACGGCGACTTCGACGCGGTGCGGAAGGCGTTCGTGGACTTCGTCGAGAACATCCCCTTCTACGGCTTCGCCGCCGTCTGTCTGGACCATCCCGAGGTGCAGAAGCTGGTCGCCTCGATCGATAACCGGCGTCTGGTCACCTATGGGACCAACCCCCAGGCCATGGTGCGGGCCGACAACTGCCAGATGGGGCCGGACGGCGCGCGCTTCGATGTGGTGATCCAAAACGGCGAGACGCACCGGATCGAGGGCCTGCATCTGCCGATGGCCGGGTGGCACAATGTGTCGAACGCCCTGGCCGCCATCGCCGTCGCGCGGGAGCTGGACGTGTCGGACGAGGCGATCCGCGTGGGTCTGGCCGGGTTCGGCGGGGTCAAGCGTCGCTTCACCACCACGGGCGTCGTCAACGGCGTCCGCATCGTCGACGACTACGGCCACCACCCGGTCGAGATCGCCGCCGTGCTGAAGGCCGCGCGTCAGGTGGCCGAAGGCCGCGTCATCGCCGTAGTCCAGCCGCACCGCTACACGCGTCTGCGCGACCTGATGGACGAGTTCTCGACCAGCTTTTCCGACGCCGACAGCGTGATCGTCGCCGACGTCTATCCGGCCGGCGAACAGCCGATCGAGGGGGTCGACAAACACGCCCTGGCCGACGGGGTTCGCCGCTATGGCCACCGCCAGGTCCAGGCGCTGGAGAACGCCGCCGTCCTGCCGCGCCTGATCAAGGATGAGGCGCAGTCCGGCGATGTTGTCGTGCTGCTGGGCGCAGGCGACATCACGTCATGGGCCTATGGTCTGCCGGGTCAACTGGAGGCCCTGGCGTGATCGCCCTGCCCGAGGTGCGCGGCAAGCTGCTGCGCGACGAGCCGCTGGCCCCCTACACCTGGTTTCGGGTGGGGGGGGCGGCCGAGGCCCTGTTCATCCCGGCGGACGCCGAGGATTTGGCCGACTTTCTGAAGGCGCTGGACCCGGCCGTGCCTGTGACGGTCCTGGGTGTCGGTTCCAACGTCATCGTCCGAGACGGCGGGGTCGAGGGGGTGGTGATCCGCCTGGCCGGTCGCGCCTGGGGGCAGGTGAAGACGGACGGCCTGGCCATCACCGCCGGCGCAGGGGCTCTGGACGCCATGGTGGCGCGCGCAGCGGCCAAGGCGGGGATCGCGGGGCTGGAGTTCTATGCCGGGATCCCGGGCGCGGTCGGCGGCGCCCTGACGATGAATGCGGGCTGTTACGGGGCGGAGACCAAGGACGTGCTGGTTTCGGCCTGGGGGCTGACGCGGTCAGGCGAGCGGGTCGATTACGCCCTGGCCGACTTTGGCTACACCTATCGCCATTCCAACGCGCCGGCTGACGTCATCTGGGTCGAGGCGACCTATCGCGGCACGGCCGACGCCCCCGACGCGGTCGCCGCCCGGATGGCCGAGATCACCAGCCGCCGCGAAACGACCCAGCCGATCCGCGAAAAGACCGGCGGCTCCACCTTCAAGAACCCGCCAGGCCATTCGTCGTGGAAGCTGGTGGACGAGGCGGGCTGGCGTGGCCGGCTGCACACGGTCAGTGGGGGCGGGGCGATGTTCAGCGACCTGCATTCCAACTTCATGATCAATCCCGGCGAGGCGACCGCCGCCGACATCGAAGGTCTGGGTGAGGCCGTTCGCGCCGACGTTCTGGCCAAGACCGGCGTCCAGCTTGATTGGGAGATCAAGCGGATCGGGCGGCCGGTCTAAAAATCCTCTGCAAAAATGAGCGCAAGACGCGAATGGTTGACGGCCTGTTAAGCAAGTCGGCGGCAATCGGAGACGTCATGGCCCGCGCTTTCAAAGACCTTCACGTCGCCGTCCTGTTAGGCGGCCTTTCCGCCGAGCGAGAGGTGTCGCTGTCGTCGGGCGAACAGTGCGCCCAGGCGCTGGAGCGTCAGGGCGTGCGCGTCAGCCGCGTGGACGCCGGGCGCGATCTGGCCAATGTGCTGACGGGGCTGATCAAGCCGGACGTGGTGCTGAATTGCCTGCACGGCGCCTGGGGCGAGGACGGCTGCGTCCAGGGCGTGCTGGAGACGCTGCGGATTCCCTACACCCATTCCGGCGTCCTGGCCTCGGCCCTAGCGATGGACAAGGATAAGTCCAAGGCCGTGCTGCGGGCGGCGGGGATCAAGGTGCCGGGCGGAGGTCTGTATGATCGCCACGAAGTCGCCAGCCGCCACGTGATCGACCCGCCCTATGTGGTCAAGCCCAACGCCGAAGGGTCGTCCGTCGGCGTCTTTCTGGTCCGCGAGGGCGCCAATCGCCCCGTCGCCGAAGTGGGCGAGCCGGGCTGGACCTATGGCGAGCAGGTGGTCGTCGAACCCTATATCGCCGGCAAGGAACTGTGCGTCACCGTGCTGGGCGAGACCGCCGGTCCGCGCGCCCTTACCGTGACCGACATCACCCCGACCAAGGGCTTCTACGACTACGAGGCCAAATATGCGCCGGGTGGGTCGGTGCACGTCCTGCCCGCCGTCCTGCCGCCCCATGTGTTCGAGACGGCCCTGCGCCAGGCCGAGGCCGCACACGCCGCCATGGGGTGCCGTGGCGTGTCCCGATCCGACTTCCGTTATGACGATGTTAAGGACGATCTGGTCCTGTTGGAGGTCAATACCCAGCCCGGCATGACCCCGACCTCGCTCGCGCCCGAGCAGGCCGCCTATGTCGGAATGAGCTACGACGATCTGGTTCGGTGGATGGTGGAGGACGCCTCATGCCCGCGGTAGTTCGCGGCGGCCGGCGACAGGGTTCGGGCCAGGCGCCGGGACGCGGGTCGGCGCCCAAGGGCGGCGGGCGTTCGCGTGGCGGGGCCCAGAACGCCTCGGCCATTCCCGGCAAGATGGCCGCCATCGGCCGCGTCGATATTTCCCCCCGCACGGCGATCATCGCCCTGGGCGCCGGCGCGCTTTTGCTGGTCGGCGTGCTGGCGACGGGCGCGCGGGCCGAGCGGATCGGCGCCTCCATTTCTCATGGCGTGGACAATCTGACCGCCGGCATGGGGCTGACGCTGAAGCGGGTGCACATCACCGGCGCCTCGGCCGAGGCCGAGCCGGCGATCCAGCAGGCCCTGGGCCTGTCGTCGGGCCAGCCGATCACCAGCCTGGACCTGGACGCCATCCGCGACCGGGTTCAGGGCGTGGGCTGGGTCAAGTCGGCGCGGGTCGTGCGCCTGTTGCCCGACACTTTGATCGTCGAGGTCACGGAACACGACCGCCTGGCCGTCTGGCAGGAGGCCGGTCAGATCAAGGTCATCGACGCGCGCGGCCAGGTGATCGCGGGGGCCGATGCGCGCCGCTATCCGACCCTGCCGCTGGTGGTCGGCAAGGGCGCTGATTTGGCGGCGGGCGAAATCCTGCCGCTGCTGTCGCAGCGCCCACGCCTGATGAACAAGATCGACGCCCTTGTCCGCGTGGACGAGCGGCGTTGGGACCTGCGGCTCAAGGACGGCAGCCTGATCCAACTGCCGGCCACCGAACAGGAGGCGGCGTTGATCCGCCTCGATGCGCTGGATCAGCGCGAACGCCTGCTCGACCTGGGTTTCGCCCGCGTCGATCTCAGAACCCCGGACGAGGTCGCCGTGCGACCCACCGGCGACGCCTAAGGACACAGAAGATTATGACGAAGCAACGCGGCGCGGCGAACGATCAGGGTCGGGGCATGGACCCTCGCGCCGGTCGCGCCCCCGTGGTCGCCGCCCTGGACATCGGCCAGTCCAAGGTGTCCTGCTTCATCATGAAGCCCGACGGCGTACGCCACGCCGACCGCACCATCCGCGTCGCGGGCGCCAGCCACGTCCAGTCCAAGGGCGTGCGTGGCGGGGCCATCATCAATATGGACGAGGCCGCCCAGGCCATCGGCCACGCCGTCGAACGCGCCGAGCGTGCGGCCCAGAGCCCGGTGTCCGGCGTCGTCGTCACCACCGCCATCGGCCAGATGGCCAGCCACCGCGTTCAGGCGCGCGTGTCGCTGGGCGCTAATCCGGTCGGGGACGCCGACCTGGCGCGCGCCATCGGCATGGCCCTGGCCCAGATCCGCCTGCCCAACCGTCGCCCGATCCACGTCCTGCCCATCGCCTGGTCCGTCGATGGCGCGCGCGGCGTGCACGATCCACGGTCGATGCGCGGCGGGTCGCTAGGGCTGGACCTGCTGGTCGTCTCGATGGCCGAAAATGTCTTCACGACCCTGAGCCACTGTCTGGAACTGGCGCATCTGGACCTGCAGGGCGTGGCCGCCGCGCCAGTGGTGTCGTCCCTGGCCGCGTTGGAAGAGGACGAAATGGACCTGGGCGCCGTCTGCATCGACATGGGCGGCGGCTCGACCAGCGCCGCCGTCTGGGGTGGGCGGTCCCTGCTGCATATCGAAAGCCTGAACGTCGGCGGCGACCACGTCACTTCCGACATCGCGCGCGGACTATCGACGTCAAAGGCCGGCGCCGAACGGTTGAAGACCCTGCACGGCTCGGCCATGGCCAGCGCCAACGAGGACCGCGAGATGTTGGAGGCCCCGCCGCGCGGCGAGGAAGCCTCCGCCGGCCCGGTCATCGTACCGCGCGCCATGCTGAAGACGGTGATCGCCCCGCGCGTCGAAGAAACCCTCGAACTGCTGCGTGATCGGTTGAAAAACGCTGGCGTCGGTCTGGAGCCTGGCGCGGGTCTGGTCCTGACCGGCGGCGCTAGCCAGTTGAATGGTGTCAGAGAACTGGCCGTGCGCGTTTTCGACCGCCCCGTCCGCCTCGGAAAACCCCAACGGGCGCCACATTTGGCCGACGCCGCCTCCGGCCCCGCCTTCTGCGCCACCGCCGGTGTCCTGCTGCGCGCCGCCTACGGTCCGCGTGAAGCCGTCTCGGCCCGCAAGCTGATGGCCCGCCAGATCACCGCCGCCGACGCCCCGCGAATCCACCGGGGCAATGTGGTTGGGCGCGTGGCTGGTTGGCTGCGCGACAATCTGTGACGCAAACCTGCATTCCGACTGTGATGTAATCGACACATTAATGACTGGAACACGTTTGAAATGTGTCCGCGCTATTGCGGCCGCGGGGGATCGCCTCTAGCCGTTACGTTAACGCACGATCCGCAATTTGCTTTGTGCGGCTTACGATTTTTTTGGGGACAACGAATGTTTTTGAGACGAACGACCCTTCTGGGCACCACCGTGTTGGCGGGAGCTCTCGCAGTGGCGGCTCCCTCTTTCGCGCAATCCACGACGCAGTCGAGCTCGCAGTCGACCACCACTCAGACTGGACAAACGACCGAGGTCCAGGAAGTTGTCGTTACCGGAACCCGTATCCGCAATCCGCAGTTTACCAGCGCGTCACCGCTGCAGGTTATCACCTCTGAGCAGACGGAACTGCGCGGTGTGCCCGATCTGGCGGGCGCTTTGCAATCGTCCAGCCTGGCAGCAAGCTCGGCGCAAACTAACGACCAGCTCACGGGCTATGTCACGGGTGGCGGTGGGGGCGTGCAAACCTTGTCGCTGCGTGGCCTGGGTTCGCAGCGTACGCTGACGCTGATGAACGGTCGTCGTGCTGGTCCCGCCGGTACGCGCGGGCAGGTACAGGCGTTCGACCTGAACGTCATTCCGCAATCGCAAGTCGAGCGCATCGATATCCTGAAGGATGGTGCTTCGTCGACCTATGGTTCGGACGCCGTTGCCGGCGTTGTGAATATCATCACCTCTCAGAAGCTCGACGGCGGTTCCTTCAACGCCTACGCCAGCCAGCCTTTCGAAGGCGGCGGCGAACAGTATCGTCTGGACGGCTCGTTCGGCCGCGTGTTTGATCGGGGCTATTTCAACATCGGCGCAGAATACTATCGCGCCTTGGTCCTACGTCGCAGCGATCGCGACGATACGGCTTGCGCTGAAGACTACCTGTTCAGCCCGACGACCGGTCAGCGTATCGATTACATCGACAGCCGTACCGGCGACTACAAGTGCTATAACCAAAACACCAACTATGTTCAGCTGGCCAGCGGCGCCTTCAGCGGGCAAAACCTGGTTCGTACAATGCCGGGCGTGACCTATCCGACTGCGGCTCAAGGCAACAACTCGCCTTATGCCGGCTGGGCGCGCTTCAACCGCGCTGGCTATCCGGACACTTATCAATACACGCCGTCTGAAAACCCCAACTGGAGCAAGTCTTCGGTTATCAGCCCGCAGGAGCGGGCGACGATTAACTTCACGGGTGGCTATGAGCTGAACGGTTCGGCTGAGGTTTACACTGAACTGCTCTACAATCGCCGCGAATCCGAACAGTATGGCGCAGCTCAGATCTTCCCCAGCTTCGCTCAGCGCAACATCGTGAATGGTGCAGGGAACTTCCTGCCCGCGAGCAACCCGAACAATCCGTTCGGCGTCAACGTTGTGCCCGTCATCTCTTATGAGTCGAACTCGGGCCAGACCGTCGATTACTATCGCGGTGTCGTTGGCATCCGTGGCAGCTTCGGCGCCATGGGGCGCAACTGGGACTATGATGTGTACGGGCAGTATTCTCTCTCGGATGCCGTCTATGATAATGGGCCGCGGCTGTATCTGGATCGGTTCCTGGCGACGATGAGCCCGAACGTCGCGTGCACCAACACTCCGGCTGGTGGCAACTTCTCGAACTTCAACTGCTCGGCCCTGCCGAACGGCGTGCCGTGGACGTCCGAGCGTGTTCTCTCGGGCAACTTCAATCAGGCCGAACGTGATTTCCTCTTTATCAATGAAGAGAGCACCACGACCTACGATCACGCATACATCGAGGGCCTGCTCAGCACCGACAACCTGTTCTCGGTTCCGGCGGGTTCGGTCGGCGCCGCCTTTGGTTTCCAAGTTCGTCACGAAAAAATCGACGACACTCCGGCAGAACAAGCCCGGAATCGCAATATCGCGCTGTTCACGTCTGCAGGCCGTACGACCGGCAGCGATAATATTCGGGAAGTGTTCGCCGAATTCGACGTTCCGCTCTTGAAAGATCTGCCTTTCGCCGAATCCTTGAACCTGAACGTGTCGGGTCGTTTGTCGGACTACGACAGCTATGGCACCAGCACGACTTACAAGGTCGCCATGAACTATCAGGTCACGCCTGAGTATCGTCTGCGTGGCAGCTATGGAACATCGTTCCGTGCGCCCTCGCTGTACGAACAGTTCCTGGGCAGCCAAATTGGCTACGGTAGCCAAGCGTCCAGCGACCCCTGCTATGACTATGTCAACGCGGGTGTTGAAGCGAACGTCGCCGCGGCTTGCGCCGCCTTGGGCATTCCCGGGAACTACACAGCAGTTGGCGGTTCCAGCGTGCCGATCGCGTCGGTCGGCGGAGCCGGCCGTCTCGAGGCCGAAACCGCGGAGACCCAAAACTACGGTATCGTCTGGACCCCGTCGTTTGCTCAGCTGAGCGTTGCGGTCGACTATTTCGACATCAAGATCGAAAACTCGGTCGGTCAATTTGGCGCCTACAACATCATTCAGGAGTGTTTGCGCGGCAACACGGACTTCTGCAGCCTCTACACGCGTGATCCGGCCAACTTCTACGTGACCAGCGTCAACAACAGCTACGTCAATATCTCGGAGCAGACCAACCGCGGTATCGACTTGGCGCTGCGCTATCGCCGGTCGTTCCCGTTTGGGGATTTGTCGATCGACAGCCAGCACACATGGAAGCTCGAAGACAAGACCAACGCATTGGGTGGTATTGTCACCGACTATTTGGGTGACACCTTCAACTACAATGGTCCGGCATATTCGGGTAACATCTACTTCAACCTGACGCGCGGCGATGTTACCTGGTTCTACGGGATCGACGCCATCGGTCGGGGTTCCGATATTGAAGAGGCTGGCGGACAAGTCTTCGCCAACTCAAAATATGCGAACCTGCCGGCCGGTATCAGCTCCGCGAACTGCGCTGACGCCAACAGCTACTGTGCATTCTACAAATACTACACCGAGTTCACGACGATCCATTCCGCGTCGGTTCGCTATCGTGTCAACGACTGGACCTTCCAGATCGGTGTGAACAACCTGTATGACGAGCGTCCGCCTGCTGTGAACGTCGGCGAGTTCCGCGTCGGTACTGCAGCGTTGAATGGCTACGATATGCGTGGTCGCCGTGGCTTCATCCGCTTCGGCCGCAAATTCTAAGCCTGAGGCGAATATCCAAAAGTGGAGGGCGGCTCGAAAGAGCCGCCCTTTTCTTTGTCGACAGGAAATCTCTAGCAACGCTTTCAGTTTGGGGTGGCGTCGGGGCCGACTCACATTATCGCCGTAACCTTCTCTTAACCTTCATGGGCGCAATCCTTAACGCGCTCATAACCAAAGCGATTCGGCGGGGCGGTCGGTTGGTTTGAAGGGGCGGGTCAGCAGGTCGGAAACAGAAAATGTCGCTCTCATTGGTCAAGCCGCAACACACTGAACTGAAGCCACGTATCGTCGTGTTCGGCGTCGGCGGGGCGGGCGGCAACGCCGTCAACAACATGATCGACGCCGGTCTCGAAGGCGTCGAGTTCGTGGTGGCCAACACCGACGCCCAGCACCTGAGCTTCGCCAAGACCGATCGCCGCATCCAGCTGGGCGAGACGATCACCCAGGGCCTGGGCGCCGGCGCTCACCCGGAGGTCGGCATGAACGCCGCCGAGGAATCCGCCGACGAGATTCATCAGCACCTCGAAGGCGCCCACATGGTGTTCATCACCTGCGGCATGGGCGGCGGCACCGGCACCGGAGCAGCCCCCGTCATCGCCAAATGCGCGCGCGACCGCGGCATCCTGACCGTCGGCGTCGTGACCAAGCCCTTCACTTTCGAAGGTCGCCACCGGATGCGCCTGGCCGACGCGGGCGTCGCCGAGCTGCAGCGCTATGTCGACACCCTGATCGTCATTCCGAACCAGAACCTGTTCCGCGTCGCCAACGAACGCACCACCTTCGCCGACGCCTTCGGCATGGCCGACCAGGTGCTGCACTCGGGCGTGCGCTCGATCACCGATCTGATGATCCTGCCGGGTCTGATCAATCTGGACTTCGCCGACGTCCGCGCCGTCATGTCCGAAATGGGCAAGGCGATGATGGGCACGGGCGAGGCGACCGGCGACGACCGCGCCCTGCTGGCGGCCCAGAACGCCATCGCCAACCCCCTGCTGGACGAAACCAGCCTGAAGGGCGCCAAGGCCGTGCTGGTCAACATCACCGGCGGTCTGGACATGACTCTGCTGGAAGTCGACGAGGCCGCCAACGCCATTTCGGCCGAGGTGGACGGCGACGCCAACATCATCTTCGGCGCGGCGTTCGACCCCGCCCTGGACGGCAAGATCCGCGTCTCGGTCGTCGCCACCGGAATGGACGAGGGCGAGGTGCGCCGCATCGAGCCGATCGCGCCGCAAGCGCCGGCCAGCGCGCCCCTGGCCAGCCATGACGCGCGTCGCGCCGCCGGCGGTCTTTACGGCGCCCAGTCGTCGCGTGCGCCTGAGCCGACCCGCGAAACCTACCGCGAGCCCGTTCGTGCCGAAGCGCCGCGTGCGCCTGAACCGCGCATCGAGCCGGCTCCCGTCGTCCCCACCTTTCAGGCCCCGCCCGTCCGTGAACCGGAGCCGCGGCCCGAGCCGGTGATCCGCGTCGCCGAACCGCAGGCCCGCGCCTTGGACCCCATTGTGGATCCGTGGGTCGAGGAATATGAGACCCGCGCCCCGGCGCCGCGCGCCGCGCCGCAGGGTGACCTTTACGCTGAACGTTCCGCGCCGGCCCAGCAGCCGCAAGGACAGGCCGACGACGGCTATGACGACCGCGATCATCGCCGCAGCGGCTGGAGCCTGTTCGGGCGCGGCAAACGCACCCAGCCCCAGGCGGACATGGGCTATGCGCCCCAGCACGGTCACCAGACCCGCGGATCGGCCCAGCCGGCGCCGCATCCCGAACCGGAGGCGGGACAGGCCGATGACGACCTGGAAATCCCGTCCTTTCTTCGGCGGCTGGCCAACTAAACGACCCAAATGATGCGGAAACGCCCCGGAGCCAGTCTCCGGGGCGTTCTTCGTTTCGGCCGTTGTGCTTGAGCGAAACAATCCGAAACCGGACTTTGGTTTCGCTGTCGAAGCGTCGCCGCTAGACCGAGCGTGGGGCGTTATCCGCACACGGTGCGGGACGCATTGAAAGAAGCGAGTTTCAGTTTGACGGTCAGAAACGACCATCACGAACGCACCATCGTCGCGCCGGCTATCATCGCCGGCGTCGGGGTGCACACCGGCCGCAGGGTGCGGCTGGCGGTTCGGCCTGCGCCCTCCGGCACGGGCATCGTCTTCGTGCGTACCGACGTCACCGACCGCGACAACCGTATCCCGGTGTCGGGCGAGGCCGTGGTGGACGCCCGACTGAACACCATGATCGCCAACGCCGCCGATGTGCGCCTGTCGACGATCGAGCACCTGATGGCCGCCTTCTCGGCGCTGGGGGTGTCCAACGCCGTGGTCGAGGTGGACGGGCCGGAGCTGCCGATCCTGGACGGTTCGGCGCTGGAGTTCGTACGGCTGCTGGACCGGGCGGGCTTCCGCCCGCAACCGCAGCCTCAACGCTACATCGAGATTTTGGAAACGGTTCATGTCGTCGAGGGCGACAAACACGCCGCCCTGATGCCGTGCGACCGTTTCGAGATGCGGTTCGAGATCGATTTCCCGTCGGCCGTGATCGGCAATCAGGTGATCGACTTTGCGGTCGACGAACCGACTTTCCGCAAGGAGATCATGGCCTGCCGCACCTTCGGCTTCGCCCATGAGGTGGAGGCCCTGCGTCAGGCAGGGTTGGCGCGCGGCGGGTCACTGGAGAACGCCGTGGTGATCGATGGCGACGACATTCTGAACCCCGGCGGACTGCGGATGGAACGCGAGTTCGTGCGGCACAAGGCGCTGGACGCCATCGGCGATCTGTATGTTCTGGGTGCGCCGCTGCTGGGCCGTTACGAAGGCTATAAGGCCGGTCACGCCCTGAACAACAAGCTGGTCCGCGCGCTTCTGGCCGCGCCCCACGCCTGGCGCGAAGTGACGCGCGTGCCGGAGCTGGCCCAGGCCGGCTAGGCCCCGATCGCCGCGATCATCCGACCGAAATCTGGTTCGCCGTGCTGGAAGGCGCGGCGGTTGGAATAGAAGCGTGTGGCGTCCGCGCAGGTGTCGTGGCCGGTCCAGACGGCCTGACCGACGCCGGCCTGTTGCAGTCGCCACAGGACGAAGCCGGGCAGGTCGAACTGGCGGCGATCATCGCGGGCGCCGGGCTGGAAGAAGCGGTCGGCGCCGGGATCGTGGTGGACGAACCGGTCTTCGAAATCCTGGCCGACTTCATAGCTGGCGGGGGCGATGCAAGGACCGACGACGGCCAGGATGCGGCGCGGCTCGGCGCCCAGGGCCTGCATGGCCGAGACGGCCGAATGGACCACGCCGCCCAGGGCGCCCTTCCATCCGGCGTGGACGGCGGCGACGATACGGGTCTCGGGATCGGCCATCAGGATCGGGGCGCAGTCGGCGGTCAGGACCGAGCACAGCAGGCCGGGTTCCGCCGATACGACGGCGTCGCCCTCGGGCCGGTCGCCGTTCCAAGGGCCGTCCGCCACCCGGGCGACGGCGGAATGGATTTGATAGCAGCCGTTCAGATGTCCCGGCTCGGCGGCGAAATAGGCGGCGACGCGACGGCGGTTTTCCGTGACGGCGACGGGATCGTCCTTGGACCCGACGCCCGCGTTCAGACCTTCATAGATGCCGGTCGAGACGCCGCCTGCGCGGGTGAAGAAGCCGTGGGCGAGGCCTACCGACGTCAGCAGCGGATGGGTGATGGGGGCCAGATCGGTCATGTCCGCCCTTCTATCAGACGTCCCAGCCGGGCACGACCAGGGCATGGGGCGCGAAGATGGCGGCGGCCTTGAACAGGCCGCCCATCTGGTCATCAGCGGTCAGGCGGTCGAGCTGGCGGTCGATGACGGAGGCGGCGGCCGGCCGGCCGGCCTTCAACGCCTCGGCGCGCGCCTGAACGCCCAGGCGGCGCAGAAACTCGCCCTGGCCCAGGCAGCCGGTGACGTCTGCGCCGGTGCGGATGGCGGCGTCCATCACCGCCGGGAAATCGGCCCATTGGGTCAGATCGGCCGCGCCGGGGTCGGCCAGGGGATCGACCTTGACGTGACGGCGCAGGGCCTGGAGCGTGTCGCCGGCCTCGGGCCGGGCGCGGCCATAGTCGATCAGAAGCGCGGCGCCCGTGGCGGCCTTCATCAGCACGCCCAGCTCGCGCCCGAAGATGGCCTGCTGGTCCGAAATCTCGACCACCCCCCCGACCGACACGTCGAAGTCCGGCTTGCGAAAGCCGCCGGTGATGGCCGTCAGGCCGAAGATCAGTTCGCCTTGGTCGTCGACACCGATGCGTCGCTCGGCCCAGCCGTCGTCGGTGCGAACGAACTGGCGGGCGGGCAGGCAGTCCAGCACCTCGTTGGCGATCAGGACTACGGGTGCGTCGGTGTCGATCTGACCCAGGTCGCGCAACCAGCGGGGCGACAGGTCGGCGCCGGCAAGCGCCTTGGCCTGCAGATCGCGCAAGGGGCCGCTGGGCTCGATCAGGATCAGATCGCAGGCCTCCAGGAAGCCGGGCGCCAGACGGGCGGCGCGAAGGGCGTCGCTCATCAAGGTGCCGTCGCCGGGACCGACCTCGACCAGACGGAATCGTTCGGGCGCGCCCAGGCGGCTCCACGTCTCGACCGCCCACAGGCCGATCAGTTCCCCGAACATCTGGCTGACCAAGGGGGCGGTGATGAAATCGCCCCCTTCCCCAAGCGCGGGGCGCGCGGCGTAATAGCCGCCCCTGGGATCGTGCAGGCAGCGGGTGACGTAGTCGGCGACCGTCATCGGCCCCGTCAGGGCGATCTCGCGCGCCAGGCGGGCCTTCAGGGGCTCGGCCTCGCTCATGCTCCGGCGGGGGCGGGCGGGCGGTTCCAGGCGCGCCAGATCAGCCAGGCGCCGACCAGGATCATCGGGAGCGACAGCATCATTCCCATCGTCAGGCCCAGCGGGAAGTCGGGCATTCCGAAGTCCGGCTCGCGCACATTTTCCAGCGCCGCGCGGCAGACGCCATAGCCGACCAGGAACAGGCCGGTGATATAGCCCGGCTTCTTCAGCAGATCGAACTTCCAGATAGCGACGGACAGGAAGGAGAAGAGGATCACGCCCTCCAGGCCCGCTTCGTAAAGCTGGCTGGGGTGGCGCGGCGCGTCGCCGGCGGGACAGAAGCCGTACATCTGTTCGATGCGGGCGTTGCAGAACCGCACGGCCCAGGGGACGGTCGTCTCGCGGCCCCACAGTTCGCCATTGATGAAGTTGGCCAGCCGCCCGAACATCAGGCCGATGGGTACGACGGGCGCGACCATGTCGCCCAGTCGCAGCATATCGATCTTCTGGGAGCGGGCATAAAGGACGATGGCCAGGACGACGCCCAGAAAGCCGCCGTGGAAGCTCATGCCGCCGGTCCAAAGCTGGAACAGCTCGAACCGTTCGCCCAGCGTCTGGCCGGTGAACAGCTGGCCGTACATGACGGGCTTGTAGAAGAGGGCGTAGCCCAGGCGGCCGCCCAGGATGATGCCCAGCACGATCCACAGCACCAGATCGTCCAACTGGTTCGACGTGACTGGCGCCTTGCCCGGCGCCCACAGCCGCTGGGTCTTGGCCAGGCGCGCGGCGTACCACCAGCCCAGCACGATCCCCGCCACATAGGCCAGGGCGTACCAGCGGATCGGAAGCGGTCCGAGATGGATCAGGACCGGGTCGAATTCGGGAAAGGGCAAGGGGCGTTCCTGTGCAGGCCTGTCTTCACCAGCGGTCTAGCAAGCGGCGCAGCGTCCGTCGCCTGTGAAGAAGGATCACGACGCCTTGATGGCGACGCCGAAGCAGCAGAAAGAAAGGTTTCGTTCACCATAGTCGGTGAACCTTCGTTAACGCCGTTGAGGTCGGAGCCGCCATGCAGACCCGCAATCCCATCCTGGACGAGTTCGCCAAGCTGACCACCGGCGCCATGGGCCTGGCCCAGGCTGCAGGCGAAGAGGCCAAGACCGCCTGGCGCGCGCAGGCCGACCGGATCGCCGCCGAAATGGACCTGGTCCGCCGCGACGAATTCGATGTGCTGAAGGACGAGATCGCCGCCCTGCGCGCCGAAATCGCAGAGCTGAAGGCCGCCAAGACGCCGGCCGGCAAGCCTGTGAAGGGAACGTCCACAGATGGAACTCAACCCGGGGACGCAGCCGGTTGAGCCGAATCTGCGAACAGGCTTACCGTTCTGTTAACGCCCGCGATTCTCGCGGACGCAGCTCGAATCGAGACTATTGATGGATATCGCCCGGCCAGAGGAAATGGACGTGCCGTTCGACCCGCTCGAGGTCGTCGAACACGTCCTGACGGCCGAGAACCTGCCCTTCGACCGCACGGACGACGGCGATCTGGCATTCGCCCTGGCAGGGGACTGGAAGGATTACGAGCTGTGGTTCGCCTGGCGGCCGGAAGGCGACTGCCTCCAACTGTGCTGCGCCCTGGACCTGAAGGTGGCCAAGAGCCGCAAGGCGGCCGCCTATGAACTGGTCGGCCTGATCAACCAACGCACCTGGATGGGCCATTTCGAGGTCTGGGCCGAGGACGGCGAGATCGTCTTCCGCCATTCGCTGGCTCTGCCGATGGGCGAACGCCCGACCCTGGCCCAGGCGGCCTCGATGATCGACGCCGCCATCGAGGCGTCGGATCGCTATTATCCCGCCTTCGACTTCATGGTGCGCGGCAACAAGAAGCCGCAGGACGCCATCGATTCCTGCCTGTTCGAGACGGTCGGCACGGCCTGATGTCGGTGTCGGCGCCCGTCGGCGGCCCCGTCGTCCTGGTCGGTTGCGGCCGGCTGGGATCCGCCATTCTGGAAGGCTGGCTGCTTACGGAAACGGTCGCTCCCGCCAACCTGATCGTGCTCAGCCCCTCGGAAAAGCCGGCCGCCGAGGCGGCGCGGGCCAGGGGCGCGCGGATCAATCCGCCGCTGGAGGCGCTGATCCAAGCCGCCGTGATCGTCCTGGCCGTCAAGCCGGCGATCTGGCGCGAGGTCATGGCCCCGCTTGCTCCATTCTTGAACGACAGGGCGGTGATCCTGTCGGTGATGGCCGGGGTGACGGCGCCGACGCTGGCCGAGGGCATAGGCGGCTGGCCCATCGTGCGGGTGATGCCAACGACGGGAGTGTCGCGCGGACGCGGCGTCGCCTCGGTCTGGTCGGCGGACGCGGACGCACAGGCGGTGGGGCGCGCCCTGTTCGCGCCGATGGCCGAAACCGTGGTGCTGGAAAATGAGGCCCTGATGGATGCGGCGACGGCGGTGGCCGGATCGGGCGCAGCCTATTTCTACGCCTTCACCGAGGCCCTGGCGCGGGCCGGAGAGGCCGCGGGCCTGGACGCCGCCACGGCCGATGTGTTGGCGCGCGCGAGCTTGAGGTCCGCAGCGGACTCGATGGGCGACGATGGGCTTGAGGCGTTGATCGGTCGGATCGCCTCGCCGGGCGGATCGACGCGGGCGGGTCTGGACGCGCTGGACCACGACGGCCGATTGCAGACGATGCTGAAGGATACGGTCGCGGCGGCGGTGCGCCGCAACCGCGAAATGGGCGCCTAGACCTCAGGTCTCAGGTCTCAGAAACGACCGTTCTCGATCCGGTCGCCCAAACGTTCGAAGGCGCGGTCGGCGTCGCGCCAGACGCTGTAACCCCAGACGTCACGCAGGTCCGGCGAAAAATAGGAATAGTCCACCGGCAGGTTCTGACCATCCGCCGTGACGATCTCGCCCTTGATCGCAGCCCCGCCGATGGAAACGCTGAGAATGGGATCCAGGCCCGGGTTGCGGCGGATCTGTTCGAAGGTCGGGCGGTTGGGCTTCAGATCGACCAGAACCAGATTGGCGGTCGCGCCTGGATAGCGTTGAGCCAAGGCCTTGCCGACCTCGGCCTGCAGGCCGGCGATCTGTTCGTTGACTTCACGGTCGCCCAGCTTTTCGACTTCGCGCTGAAGCTGGGGTCCGACGGTGACGTTGACGTTCGGGGCTTGCGCCTGAGCGATGGCGGCGGCGGCGAGGGCGGCCGCAAGCGGCGCGAAGAAGGCGAGTTTACGCATCACGTGTGATCTCCTGGCCCTGTCACGCTCAAGATGGCCCCGAACACGGGATTTCGCTAGGGCTGTCGAACGGGAATCCGCCGGGTCATGCGCCTTCGGCGACCGACACGGCGCCGGGCACCCGCACCACCGCCTTCAGCCCGCCCAGGCTGCTGCGATCCAGCGTCACGTCGCCGCCGTGGGCGCGCGCCACGTCGCGGGCGATGGCCAGGCCCAGGCCGACGCCCTTGCGGTTCTGGTTGCGGGATTCGTCGAGGCGGGAGAAGGGACGGAAGGCTTCGTCGTACATCGCCTCGGGGATGCCGGGGCCGTCGTCCTCGACAACCACCTCCAGCCCGCCCGAGGTCAGGGCGCGCGCCGACAGACGAACGTGTTCGCCGTGCGAGGCGGCGTTGCCGGCCAGATTGACCACCGCGCGCTTGAACGCCAGCGGCCGCACGGAGGCGGTCATGCCGTCAGGCGCCGACACCTCGACCACGGCGCCGGCGCGACGCGCGTCTTCCCCCGCCGCCTGCAACAGGTCGACGATGGAGACGGGCCGGGGCGGTTCGCCCGCCTCGCCCCGCGCGAAGTCGAGATATTCGTCGATCATATGCTCCATCTCGTCCAGGTCGCCGCGCATGGCGGCCTGACGTTTGAACGGCGGGGCCAGCGCCAGTTCCAGGCGCAGACGCGTCAGGGGGGTTCGCAGGTCGTGGCTGACGGAGGCGAGCAGGGCGGTGCGCTGATCGATGTGGCGCTGGATGCGGTCGCGCATGGCCATGAAGGCGACGGCGGCGGCGCGAACCTCGCGCGCGCCGTGCGGCTTGAACCGGGGCACCGTCTCGCCGCGCCCAAACGCCTCGGCCGCATCGGCCAACCGTTCGATGGCGCGGACCTGATTGCGGATGAACAGGATAGCCACGCCCATCAGAAGCACCGTCGCCACCGCCAGCCACAGGACGAAGATATGGGCCTGGGTCGCCACGGCCCGCTCACGCGGAGCGATGATGCGAAGCACGCCCTGCGGCTCCTGCACCTGAATGTCGACATAGGCGGGGTAGCGGGTGGTGTCGAACCAGTAGGGGCGGTCCAGACGGGCATCCAGCGCCCGGTCCAACACCCGGTCGACCACCCCGATGGCGCCGCGCCGCGTCTCCGTCGGCAGGGTGCGGCCTTGCTGAAGCACGATGGACAGGGACATGGAGCGCTCGGCCCGGTCTGCCAGCTTGTCCAGATTGGCCTGGGTCGGGTTGTCCTCATAGCTCTGGACCGCCCAGGCGATGTCGCCGGCCAGCCCTTCGGACAGGCGCGCGGTCACGGTCTGCCAGTGGGCGTCGAAGAAGATCCAGGTCACCGCCATCTGCATCACCAACACCGGCAGGACGATGATCAGCAGCGACCGGCCCCATAGCGAGGTCGGCAGGCGCCGCTTCAGGAACCGCGGCCACAGATAGGCAGGCAGAAGCCGCATGGCGTCCTATCGCGCCTCAGTCGGGGGCCAGCATATAGCCGACGCCGCGCACGGTCTGGAGGTAGCGCGGGTTCTTGGGATCGACCTCCAGCTTGCGGCGCAGGCGCGTCACCTGAACATCGACGGCGCGGCCGGTGATGTCGGCGGTGTCGGGCGACAAGCTCATGCGCTCCACCGGCGCATGGGCGTGCAGCGCCAGGGTCTTGAGCAGTTGCGCCTCGGCCTCTGTCAGGCGCTGGGGCGCGCCGTCGCGCGTCAGCTCCAGCCGCTCCATGTCAAAGACGGCGGCGCCCAATTTGATCTCCTTGGGGCCGATCGGCTTGCCGCCCGTGCGGCGCAGGATGGCGTCGATCCGCAGCACCAGTTCGCGCGGCTCGAACGGCTTGGACATATAGTCGTCGGCCCCGCGCGACAGCCCCTCGATCCGGTCTTCGGGATCGCCCCGGGCGGTCAGCAGCAGCACGGGCGTCTTGGACAGTTCGGCCTTGCTGCGGACCCACGAGGTCAGGTCCAGTCCGCTCTCGCCCGGCATCATGACGTCCAGGACGACCAGATCGAACTCGATCAGCTCCATCATCCGCTTGGCGGCGGCGGCGTGGGCCGCCCCGGTCACGCGGTAACCTTCGCGCGCCAGGAACTCCTTGAGCAGTTCGCGGATGCGGTCGTCGTCGTCGACGATCAGCAGATGGCGGCCCACGCCGGGGCCGGCGATGGGGCCCGAACGGCCATGCGAACGCGATTCCGTCATGCTCATGCGACGTTTCCCCCGCTCCGGGCGTTGACCTGAACGATTCGTGAGGCTCTAAGACCGTCAGTTTCGCGGGAGACGTATTTCAATGGCCTTCGTTCCTTTCGACGATCGTGACGGCTGGATCTGGGTGAATGGCGATTTCGTTCCTTGGAGGGAAGCGAAAACGCACGTTCTGACCCACGCTCTGCACTATGGCTCGTCGGTATTCGAGGGTGAGCGTATGTATGGCGGCGAAATCTTCAAGCTGACCCAGCATTCCGAGCGCCTGAAGCGGTCCGCAAACCTGCTCGATTTCGAAATACCCTACAGCGTCGCCGAAATCGACGCCCTGTGTAACGAAACCTGCGCCAAGAACGGCCTGACGGACTGCTATGTGCGTCCCGTCGCCTACCTTGGCCCGGAACAGACCAGCGTTTCGGCCCTGAACAACAAGGTCCACCTGGCCATCGCCGTGTGGGACTGGCCCAGCTATTTCGACCCTGAGGTCAAGGCGCGGGGCCTGAAGCTGGAATGGTCGAAATGGCGGCGCCCCGATCCGATGACGGCGCCGACGACGGCCAAGGCGGCGGGTCTGTACATGATCTGCACCATGTCCAAGAACACGGCCGAGCGTAACGGTTTCGCCGACGCCCTGATGCTGGATTGGCGCGGCTATGTCGCCGAGGCGACTGGCGCCAACGTCTTCTTCATCAAGGATGGCGTCATCCACACGCCCAAGGTGGATCACATCCTGGACGGGATCACCCGCCAGACCGTGATCGAGATCGCCCAATCCAAGGGGATCGAGGTCGTGGTCCGCGACATCAAGCCGGAAGAGCTGGCGGACTTTACCGAATGCTTCTTGACCGGCACGGCCGTCGAGGTGACGCCGGTCGCCGAGGTAGGCGACTATCGCTTCACGCCCGGCGCGATGTCGCTGGACCTGATGGATCACTACGGCAAGCTGGTGCGCGGCCAGCTCTGATCCGGTCGAGGATGATGTGATTGGGGCGGCCTTGCGGGGTCGCCCTTTTTCGTTTCGCTTGGCAGTTCGTTTCGCTTGCCAGCCGCGCCGCTTTGTCCTTGAAGCGAATGAAGACCGGCGCGCGCGCCGGATACGGGGATCGTGTTTCATGTTCAGCCTTCTGAACCTCCAGAGCCTGTTGGGCCTGGTCGTCATCGTCGCCGTCTGCTGGGCGATGTCGGAAAACCGGCGGGTCTTTCCGTGGAAGCTGGCCATTGGCGCCATCCTGGTTCAGGCGGGTCTGGTCCTGGCCCTGTTCGCCATACCGGGATCGCGCATCATCCTGACGGCGGTGACCGGCGCCATCGACGGCCTGGCGGTCGCGACGGCCCAAGGGACGCGGTTCGTATTCGGCTATCTTGGCGGCGGGGATCAGCCCTATGTGGTCCAGAATGACGGCGCCCTGTTCACCTTCGCCTTCAACGTCCTGCCGCTGATCATGGTGATCTCGGCCCTGTCGGCCCTGCTGTGGCACTGGAAAATCCTGAAATGGCTGATCCGGGGCTTTGGCGTGCTGTTCCAGCGGACTATGGGCCTGGGCGGCGCCTCGGCCCTGGCGGTGGCGGCCAACATCTTCCTGGGCACGATCGAAAGCCCCATCGTCATCAAGGCCTATTTGGACAAGCTGAGCCGGTCTGAAATCTTCCTGATGATGACGGTCGGCCTGGCCACCGTGGCGGGATCGACCATGGTCGCCTACGCCAGCATCCTGTCCCAGACCCTGCCCAACGCCGCGGGCCACGTGCTGGTCGCCTCCATCGTCTCGGCGCCGGCGGGCGTGCTGCTGGCCCGGATCATGGTGCCCGAGGCCAAGGACAAGGCGGCGCAGGAGATCAGCTACGATTCCGCGCTGAAATACGACAGCGCCATCGACGCCATCTCCAAGGGCACGTCGGACGGGCTGATGGTGGTCCTGAACATTTCGGCCGTGCTGATCGTGTTCGTGGCGCTGGTGGCCCTGGTCAATGTGATGCTGAGCGGTTTCGTCGTGTTCGGTGAGCCGCTGACGGTCGAGCGGATCCTGGGCGTGCTTCTGACGCCGCTGGCGTGGCTGATCGGCGTGGATGCGCGCGAGGCCGGACAGGCGGGCTGGCTGCTGGGGGTCAAGCTGACCCTGACCGAGTTCGTCGCCTTCATCGACCTGGGCAAGATTCCGGTGGGCGAGATGAGCGAACGCACGCGGATGCTGATGACCTATGCGCTGTGCGGTTTCGCCAATATCGGCTCGGTCGGGATCACGGTGACCGGCCTGTCGGTGCTGATGCCCGATCGTCGCGAAGAGGTTTTGAGCCTGATCTGGAAGGCCCTCTTCGCGGGCTTCATGGCCACGGCCATGAGCGCGGCCATCGTCGGCGCCTTGCCCGCAGCCGTGTTCGGGAGCTAGCCTGATCTGCGACGGTCCGGGTCGGGCCGACGGGGTGGCATCATGAAACTGTACACGTCCAATCGCGCGCCCAACCCGCGTCGGGTTCGCTGGGTCATGGCCGAGAAGGGTGTGACCGACGTCGAAATGGTCGAGATCGACATCATGGCGGGCGAACACAAGAAGCCCGCCTTTCGCGATCGCGTGGGTGTGCCGCATCTGCCGGCGCTGGAACTGGACGACGGGACCATCCTGTCGGAATCCATCGCCATCTGTCGCTATCTGGAGGCGCTGCATCCCGAGCCGAACCTGTTCGGCCGCGATCCGCTGGAACAGGCCGAGGTGGAGATGTGGACGCGGCGGTGCGAGTTCTATCTGGCCACGCCGATCATGCTGAACGTGCGCCATACCCATCCGGCGCTGGCGGCCATCGAGGCGATGCAGACGCCCCAGATCGCCGAATACAACCGCCTGTCCGCCGAGCGGTTCATGAAGACGCTGGACGCCCATCTAGCGACGCGTGACTTCCTGGCGCTGGGTCGGTTCACCATCGCCGACATCGTCGGCGTGGTCGGTCTGGATTTCGCGCGACTGGTCAAATACAGGCCGCCGGCCGAGTTCGAAAACCTGGCGCGCTGGCTGGAGACGTGCCGGGCGCGTCCGGCGGCCAAGGCGGGGGTCTGAACCGCCGATGCGCGCCCTGGCGCCGTCGCATCAGGCGCTGGCCCTGTCGCTGGCGGTGCTGGCCGGCTATGTCGATAGTCTGGGTTTTCTGCAGTTGGGCGGCGTCTTCGTCTCGTTCATGAGCGGCAACTCCACCCGCCTGGCCGCCAGCCTGGCCGAGGGGCGCTGGGCGGCGGCGGGCGCTCTGGCCGGCATATTGGCCTTGTTCGTGTTGGGATCGTTTTTCGGAGCCTTGGTCGCGCGGGGAGCAGAGGCGCGGTCGCGCAGTCGGGTGCTGGCCTTCGAGGGGGTTCTGTTGGTCATGGCCGCGCTGGCTGCGGGGCTGGGGTTCAACCCGGTCGCCATCGGCCTGATGGTCATGGCGATGGCGGCCGAGAATTCGGTCTTCTTGCGAAATGGCGAGGTCGCCGTCAGCCTGACCTATATGACCGGAACCCTGGTCAAACTGGGTCAGAGCCTGGCCGCCGCCGTGACGGGCGGCGACCGCTGGGGCTTTGGGCCTTATCTGATCCTGTGGGGCGGACTGACGGGCGGGGCGGTCGTCGGCGCTATGACGTTCGGGCGGTTGGGTCTGGCCGCCCTGTGGCCGGCGGCCGCCTTCGCGTTGCTGCTGGCGGTCGCGACCCGGTTCAGTCGCGCGACGTGAACTTGCGGATGACGCCCGAGAAGGTCATCAGCAACCTTTCGCCGGTGTTGATCTGGCCGCGCACGAAGATCAGGCTCTTGCCCGCCTTGGTCACCTGACCTGTCGCCTCGATCAGTTCGCCGACATAGCCGCCGTCGATGAAGGTGGAATCCAGCTGCACCGTGACCCCCGAGGCGCCCTCCATCTCCTGATAGGCGATCTGGAACATGGCGATGTCGGCGAAGGTCATCAGACAGCCGCCGTGCATCCGCCCGCCGGCGTTCATATGTTTTTGTTCGGCGCGGAAGGCGCAGCGCATATGACCGTCAAGATCGGGCCGGCCATAGAAGGGGCCGACCACCGTGTCGAAGGTGTCGTGGGTGTCGTAGGTCTGCCAGCCGGCGAATTCGCCTTCGGTGATGGTGATTTTCTTCGGCATGGAGCGATCGGCCTTACTTCTGGGCGTGCAGTGCAGCATATAGGACAGATGAGCGATCCGATCGAAACCGCAATCCTGAATAAAATCGCCGCGCTTGAGCCGGGCAAGAGCATCGAGCCCGCCGAGGTGGCCAAGGAGCTCCAGCCTGAACAATGGCAGCGGATGCTGCCCAAGGTGCGCGCCGCAGCCTTGGGCCTGATGCGCCAGGGCAGGCTGACCATCACCAAGAAGGGCAAGGCCGTCGATCCCGACGACTTCAAGGGCGTCACCCGCCTGCGCCAGGCCACGGCCGAAGAGACGGCCCTGGCGCTGAGCCGCCGCCCGCCGGCTGTCGATCAGGACGATGACGACTGATCTGGACGTCGTTCTTGAAGACATTCGCGCCTGTCGCGCCTGCGCCGGCGTGTTGGCGCACACCCCGCGTCCGGTTGTTCGGGTCTTTCCCGAGACGCAGTTGTTGATCTGCGGCCAGGCGCCAGGGCGTCGGGTGCACGAAAGCGGCCTGCCTTTCACCGATCCGTCGGGTGACCGGCTGCGCGACTGGATGGGCGTGGATTACGAGACCTTCTACGCCGATCACCGCATCGGCGTGGCGGCCCAGGCTTTCTGCTATCCCGGCACGGCGCCCAAGGGCGGGGACTATCCCCCGCCAACGCGGTGCGCGGACCTGTGGCGGCCGCAACTGCTGGAGGCCCTGCCGCGCATGAGCCTGACCCTACTGGTCGGCGGATACGCCCAGGCCTGGGCGCTGGGTGCGCGGGCGGGGCGCAACATGACCGAGACCGTGCGGGCTTGGCGCGACTATGCGCCCGACGTGCTGGTTCTGCCGCATCCCTCGTGGCGCAACACCGCCTGGCTGAGGAAGAACCCGTGGTTTGAGGCCGACGTCGTGCCCTATCTGCGGGAACGGGTTCGCGGGATTATGACTTTCGCTGATCCGGCGAGCGCCGGGAATGCGGTTCCTTCATGAAACGAGGCTTGGGACGAATGGCGGCAAGGTTCTTCCGGCTGATGCCGCTGGCGGCCGCCCTGGCGCTGTCGGCCTGCGCCACGCCGCATATCCAGCCGCCGCTGACCCCGCCGCCGGGGTTCGCCGGGCCGCACGTCGAAGACAAGGCCCTGGTCATGTCAGACGGCGCGCATCTTCCGCTTCTGCAATGGGGACCGAAGGATCGCGCGCCGTGGGCGGTGATCGTGGCCTTGCACGGCATGAACGACCATGGGGCCAGCTTCAGACTGGCCGGGCCGTGGTGGGCCGAACAGGGGATCGAGACCTGGGCTTTCGACCAGCGCGGCTTCGGCGCGGCGCCCGGTCGCGGCGTCTGGGCCGGCCAGCCGCGCATGATCGACGACGTGCGCGAGGCCGTGGCCATGGCCCGCGCCCGCTATCCCGGCGCCGTGATCGCCGTAGTGGGCGAGAGCATGGGCGGGTCCGTCGCGGCCGCCGCCTTCGCCTCCGACAATCCGCCTGATGCGGACCGAGTCGTTCTGCTGTCGCCTGGGGTGTGGGGTTGGACGTCGCAGGGGCCGTTGAACACCGCAGCCATCAACCTGGCGGCCAGGACGTTCGGCGGTGTGGCGCTGGAGCCGCCGTCCTTCATCACGCGCGGCATTCACGCCTCGTCCAACACGCTGGAACTGGTGCGAAACGGGCGCGACCCCGAAAGCATACTGGCGACGCGGTTCGACACCATCTACGGCCTGGTCGATCTGATGGAGACATCGGCCCAGAACCTGGGCCACATCCACGGCGACGCCATTCTGATGTACGGCGCCAACGACGAGGTGGTGAAGCCGGATCAGATGCGCGCGGCCCTGCGGCGCGCGCAGGCTCAAGGCGGAACCCTTCAGACCGCCTGGTATCCACACGGCTGGCACCTGCTGGATCGGGATCTGGATTCCGAGATCGTCTATCGCGATGTCGCCGCCTGGCTGCGTGATCCCAAGGCGCCCCTGCCGTCCGGCGCGCCGGCCGTCCTGCCGCAGTTGGAACGCTGAGCCGGCAAGGCCGCCGCCACTCTTAACGCGACGTTTACCATCAAGGCGGCATTTTCTGCCTAGCGGGGCGTGAGCATTTCCCGCGTGTATGGGGCGGGAACGCGTGGGCGGCTTTACGGCGGCGTTGCAGAAGTTCGGGATCGGCCGTCTGGCGGCTGTCCTAGGCGTCGCCGCGGGCGTGGCCGCCGTGCTGGTCGCCGTCATGCTGCGGATGGGCCAGGCGCCCGACGCGCTGCTCTATTCCAATCTGGACCTGCGCGAGGCCGGCGAGATCACGGCCGCCCTGGATCAGGCCAACATCAAATATTCGTCCAAGGGCGACGGCTCGACGATCATGGTCAATCGCGACGAGGTCGGCACGGCGCGGATGCTGGTGGCGGGCAAGGGATTGGTGACCTCGGGCTCGGTCGGCTACGAGCTGTTCGACAACCAGTCGGTCCTGGGTCAGACCGAGTTTCAGCAGCAGTTGAACGAACAGCGCGCCCTGCAGGGCGAACTGTCGCGCACCATCATGTCGATGCGCGGCATCACCGCCGCCCGTGTTCACATCACCATGCCGCGCCGCGAGATGTTTACCTCGGCCGCCGGCGAACCGACCGCTGCCGTTCTGGTGGGCCTGGGTGGGCGCGACCTGACCGGCGATCAGGTTCGCGCGATCCGCAATCTGGTGGCCTCGTCCGTGCCGAACCTGAAGCCTGAACGCGTCACCGTGGCGGATCAGAACAACCGCACCCTGGCGGCCGGCAGCGACGATCAGGGCTTCAACTCGGCCTCGGCCGAAGAGGCCAAGGGCAACACCGAGGCTCAGCTTCAGTCGCGCATCAAGGACATCGTCGAAGGCGTGGTGGGCGTGGGCGGGGCCCGCGTCCAGGTCACGGCCGACATCGACCACAGCCGCTCGACCACTCAGGAGCAGAAGTTCGACCCGGACGGCCAGGTCGTGCGCTCGACCACCACCAACGGCTCGCAGTCCAGCGACACGACAGGTCAGCCCGACGGCGGCGTCACCGCGACCAACAACATTCCGGGCGGCGCAGCCCCGGCCACCGCTCCGGCCGGCTCGACCAACGCTGAAAACGCCGAGACGACCAACTACGAAATCTCCAACACCACCACGACCACGACCAAGGAGCCGGGCGAGGTCAAGAAACTGGCCGTCGCCGTCGCCGTGGACGGCAAGTGGACGCCCGCCAAGGACGGCAAGGGCGAGGCGACCTACGCGCCGCGCTCGGCTGAGGAAATCGCCCAGATCAAGTCGCTGGTCGCCGCCGCCGCCGGCATCGACGAAAGCCGTGGCGACAAGATCGAGGTCATCAACGTCCGCTTCAACCACGACACTGGCATCGCCGGCGGTCTGGAAGGCGCCTCGTCGATGTTCGACTTCTCCAAGGACGACATCATGCGCGGCGTCGAACTGCTGGTGCTGCTGATCACCGGCGTTCTGCTGATCTTCTTCGTGCTGCGGCCGCTGCTGAAGACGGCGGCGGGCGGAACCAATCTGCCGGCCGTGGTCGCCACGGGCGGCGTGCCGGTGACGGCGGTGACGACGACGGTGATCGGCCCGGACGGCCAGCCGCAACTGGTCCAGCTCCCAGCGCCCAGCGAGATGGAGCAGAAGATCGACATCGCCCGTATCGAGGGCCAGGTGAAGGCCTCTTCCGTCAAGAAGGTCGCCGACTTCGTTCAGTCGCATCCCGATGAGGCGGCCGGCATCCTGCGGACCTGGGTGGCCGAAGGCTGATGGCTAAGCTGGTCAACAAGAAGGCCTCGATCGACGACGCCAACAAGCTGACGGGCCCTGAAAAAGCGGCCGTCATCCTGCTGGCGCTTGGCGAAGAACACACCGCCCTGTGGGAGCGGCTGGACGACGACGAGGTCAAGGAAATCTCCCAGGCGATGGCGACCCTGGGCAATGTCACGGCCGAGGCGGTCGAGGTGTTGATGATCGAGTTCGTGTCGGGCCTGTCCGGTTCCGGCTCGGTCATGGGCAGCTACGAGCAGACCCAGAAACTGCTGGCGGCCTTCCTGCCCAAGGAGCGCGTCGATGGGCTGATGGAGGAGATACGCGGTCCGGCCGGTCGCACCATGTGGGACAAGCTGGGCAATGTGAACGAGGCGGTGCTCGCCAACTATCTGAAGAACGAATACCCCCAGACCGTGGCGGTCATCCTGTCCAAGGTCCGCACCGATCACGCCGCGCGCGTCCTGACCAGCCTGCCCGAGGATTTCGCCCTGGAGTGTGTGCAGCGGATGCTGCGTATGGAGCCGGTGCAGCGCGAGATTCTGGACAAGATCGAAGCCACGCTGCGAAACGAGTTCATGTCGAACCTGGCGCGCACCTCCAAGCGCGACAGCCACGAGATGATGGCCGACATCTTCAACAGTTTCGATCGTCAGACCGAGGCCCGCTTCATCGGCGCCCTGGAGGAGCGCAATCGTGAATCCGCCGAGCGTATCCGCGCCTTGATGTTCGTGTTCGAAGACCTGTCCAAGCTGGACCCCGGCGGGGTGCAGACTCTGCTGCGCGGCGTGGACAAGGACTCGCTGGGTCTGGCGTTGAAGGGCGCGTCCGAGGCCCTGCGCGAGATGTTCTTCTCCAATATGTCGGAGCGGGCGTCCAAGATCATGCGCGAGGACATGGAGTCGATGGGGCCGGTGCGTCTGAAAGACGTCGACGCGGCCCAGATGGCGATGGTGCAGGTGGCCAAGGATCTGGCCGCGCGCGGCGAGATCATGCTGGCCGGCCAGGGCGCCGACGACGAGTTGATTTACTGACATGACCCCGTCCTCCGAAATCCGCCGGCCCTTCGCCTTCGACACCGAGTTCGACGCGGACGGCGCCGTCGTGCGGCCCAGCGCCTGGACGCCCGCCAAACGCTCCTACCTGCCTGCAGAGGTCGAGGCCTTGGTGGCCCAAGGGCGGCTGGAAGCCCGCCAGCAGGCGCTGGGCGAGATCGAGAACATTCGCGCCCTGGCGCTGAGCAATGTGGCCCAGGCGGTCGCCTCGGCCATGCCGACCCTGCGCGGGGTCGCCCAGGCGCACCGTGAACAGGCCGCCGGCCTGGCGATGGCGGCGGCGCGCGCCATTGGCGGGGCGGCGCTGGACCGGTTTCCCCAGGCGCCGCTGAAGGCCGCGCTGGAAGTCCTGGCGCAGGAAATCGACGCCTCGCCGCGCCTTGTCGTGCGGTCTTCTGGCTTGGACGACGCCGCGCGCAGCCTGATCGAACAGGCCTGCGCCGACAGCGGCTTCACCGGCGTCGTGGCCTTCCGCGACGAGCCTGGCATGGCCCAGGCCGCCTTCCAGCTGGAATGGGCCGAAGGTCGCGCCGATCATGATCCGCAGCAATCGGCCGAGCGTGTCGCCGAGGCCCTGAACGCGGCCCTGGCCGCAGAAGCCGGTCACGCTGAAACCCTTACCGTCGACAGGAGCACGTTCTGATGGCGTCCGACGATCTGGCCCTGGAAGAGTTCTCCAACCTGTCCGGCCCGCCGCCCGTGGACGATGCGGGCGACAAGACCGCAGCCGACCTGGCCACCGTCTTCGATGTGCCGGTCAACATTTCTGCGGTGCTGGGCAAGTCGCATATGTCGGTGGCGCAACTGCTGAAACTGAACCGGGGATCGGTGCTGGAGCTGGACCGCAAGGTCGGCGAGGCCATCGACATCTTCGTCAACAACCGCCTGATCGCGCGCGGCGAGGTCGTCGTCGTCGACGACCGGCTGGGCGTGACCATGACGGAAATCATCAAGACCGAGGATAGTGGCGCCTGAGCGATTTCGTAGAAATCGCGTCTTGCTGGGAAGCGGGGCGACGTCCTCGAAACAGGATTAGAGGAGAAGAACGATGCGTCTTCTGGTGGTAGGCAGACTGAGCGGCCAGCTCGCTTCGGCGGTGAAGATGGCCATGGCGCACGGCGCGAAGGTCAATCACGTCGAACGCGCCGATCAGGCGACCGAACAGCTGCGCCGGGGGCAGGGCGCCGACCTTCTGATGGTCGACTACCAGCTGGACATCGCCGCCCTGATCGCCGCCAACGAGGGCGAGCGGATCACCATCCCGGTCGTGGCCTTCGGCGTCGACGCCGATGCGCGCGAGGCGGCGGCCGCCATCAAGGCCGGCGCCAAGGAGTTCATCCCGCTGCCGCCCGACGCCGAACTGATTGCGGCGGTGCTGGCGGCGGTGGCGGACGACGAAAAGCCGATGATCTCGGCCGACCCGTCGATGAAGGCGGTGCTGCAACTGGCCGATCAGGTCGCGCGCTCTGAAGCCTCGATCCTGATCACGGGGGAAAGCGGCGTCGGCAAGGAGGTGATGGCGCGGTATCTGCACGAGCATTCGCGCCGGTCAGAGCGTCCGTTCATCAGCGTCAACTGCGCCGCCATTCCCGACAATCTGCTGGAATCCGAACTGTTCGGTCACGAGAAGGGCGCCTTCACCGGCGCGGTCGCACGCCGCATCGGCAAGTTCGAAGAGGCCGACGGCGGCACCCTGCTGCTGGACGAAATCTCGGAGATGGACGCCCGGCTTCAGGCCAAGCTGCTGCGCGCCATTCAGGAACGGGTCATCGATCGCGTCGGCGGCTCCAAGCCCGTGTCGGTCAATATCCGCATCATCGCCACCTCGAACCGCGATCTGGCCAAGGCCGTGGCGGAAGGCGTGTTCCGCGAAGACCTGCTGTATCGCCTGAATGTGGTGAACCTGCGCCTGCCCAGCCTGCGCGAACGGCCCGGCGACATCGGCGTTCTGGCTGACCATTTCGTCAAGAAATACGCCGCCGCCAACGGCGTGCCGTCTCGCCCCATGTCCGCCGCCGCGCGCCAGGCGATCACCACCCACCGCTGGCCGGGCAATGTGCGCGAACTTGAAAACGCGATGCATCGCGCCGTGCTGCTGGCCACGGGGCCGGAGATCGACGTCGACGCCATTCGGCTGCCGGACGGTCAGCCCCTATCGGGCATGGGGGGCGCCGGCGCGATGGCCGGTCAGGCCTATGAGGCGCCGCAGGGCGGCGTCGCCGCCCGCGCGGCTCAGGCCGCAGACGCCGTGACCCGCAGCTTCGTTGGCCAGACGGTGGCGGCGATGGAGAAGACGCTGATCCTGGACACCCTGACCCACTGTCTGGGCAACCGCACCCATGCGGCCAACATCCTGGGCATCTCGATCCGCACCCTGCGAAACAAGCTGAACGAATACGCCGACGAGGGCACGGCCATTCCGGCGCCGCAGAGCGGGGTTTCCGCCTCGGGCTATGCGGCCTGACCCATGCAGGGCGGGTTTGATCGCAGGACGCTGATCGGCGGTGCGGGCGCGCTGGCCCTGGCCGGCTGCTATCCTCGCCGCGAAGGGCCGAAGGCCGAAGAGGAGCAGCCGCCCTTTCTGCTGTCGGACCTGGAGGCCCGGCATGGCGGGCGGCTGGGGGTTGCGGCCCTGGACGTCCGCAGTCAGCGGCGCGTGTCGTGGCGGGGCCAGGAACGTTTCCCCTTCTGCTCGACCTTCAAGGCCTTCTTGGCGGCGGCGACGCTGGGAAGAGTGCAGCGCGAGGAGGAACGGCTGGACCGCGCCGTTCCCGTCACCCGCGCCGACATGATCCCCCATGCGCCGGTGACCGAAAAGGCCATCGGCCGCACCCTGACGATCCGCGAACTGATGCAGGCTGCGGTGGAGGTCAGCGACAATCCGGCCGCCAACATCCTGATCCGCGAAATGGGCGGAATCGCCGTATGGCGTTCGTGGTGGCCCACGTTCGGCGACACCACCACCCTGATCTCGCGTCTGGAGCCGGACCTGAACACCGCCCTGCCCAATGATCCGCGCGACACCTGCCTGCCCGATCAGACGGTGGCTAATATCCGCGAACTGGCGTTCAGCGACCGGCTGATCCCGGTGCACGACCAGCTGATCCAGGGCTGGCTGATCGGCTCGCCCACCGGCCCGAACCGCCTCAAGGCTGGCGTGCCTCACGGCTGGACCGTCGCGCACAAGACCGGCACGGGCGCGAACGGAACCGCCAATGACGTCGGCATGGCGATCCCGCTGTCGGGCGCGCCCGTCCTGCTGGCCGTCTATTTCACCGGCGCGACCGAGGCCAGCGACGACCAGCGCGATGCAGTGATCGCCGAGGCGACGCGCCGCGTCTTCAAGGCGCTGAGCCGTGACTGACGCGCCGGTTCTGATGAAGGACGGCATGGCGCGCCCCACCGGGCGCGATGTGCTGAGCTGGCTCAATCGCGGCGAAGTGTTGATGGCGGTCGGCGTGATCGGCGTGATCATGCTGCTGATCCTGCCGGTCCCGAAGATGCTTCTGGACCTGCTGCTGGCGATCTCGCTGGTGTCCAGCGTGCTGATCCTGATGACGGCCGTGATGATGAAGCGGCCGCTGGACTTCGCCATCTTCCCGACGGTGCTGCTGGTCTCGACCCTTTTTCGCCTGGGGCTGAACCTGGCCTCGACCCGACTGATCCTGACGCACGGACAGGAAGGCCACGAAGCCGCCGGTCAGGTGATCAACGCCTTCGGCCAGTTGATGATGGGGGGCAACTTCATCATCGGGGTGATCATCTTCGCCATCATCCTGGTAGTGAACTTCGTGGTCATCACCAAGGGTTCGACCCGGATCGCCGAGGTCTCGGCCCGCTTCACCCTGGACTCCATGCCGGGCAAGCAGATGGCCATCGACGCCGATCTGTCGTCGGGTCTGATCACCGAGGATCAGGCCAAAACGCGCCGCAAGGAGCTGGAGCAGGAATCGACCTTCTTCGGCGCCATGGACGGCGCCTCCAAGTTCGTGCGCGGCGACGCCGTCGCTGGCCTGATCATCACCTTCATCAACGCCATCGGCGGCATTCTGATCGGCACCCTGCAACATGGGATGCCGGCCATGGATGCGGCCAACACCTATGTCCAGCTGACCATCGGCGACGGTCTGGTGACCCAGGTTCCGGCCATCATCATCTCAATCGCCGCGGGCTTCTTGGTGTCCAAGGCGGGGGTCGAGGGCACGGCGGACAAGGCCTTGGTCACCCAGTTGGCGACCAATCCGGTATCTCTGGGCGTGGTGTCGGGGGCGGCCGGTCTGATCGGCCTGATCCCCGGGATGCCGCTGCTGCCGTTCGCCGCCCTGGCCATCGGTTCGGGCTTCATGGCGTGGCGTCTGGGTCGCAATCGGCTGAAGCCGCAGCCGACCGAGGCCGAGCGCGCCGCCGCAGAGGCCGCCGCCAAGCCCAAGGAAGACGTCGAAGAGCCCATCGCCAACGTCCTGACAATCGACGAGGTCAAGATCGAACTGGGCTATTCTCTGCTCAGCCTGATCAACGATCTGGAGGGGCGACGCCTGACCGATCAGATCCGTGCGCTGCGTCGGTCGCTGGCCCAGGAATACGGCTTTGTCATTCCGCAGGTCCGTATCCTGGACAATATGCGCCTGCCGACCCAGGGCTATGCGATCCGCATCAAGGAGATGGAGAGCGGGGCGGGCGAGGTCCGCCTGGGCCATTTGATGGCGATGGACCCGTCGGGGCGCCAGGTCGAACTGCCCGGCGAACATATGCGCGAACCGGCGTTCGGCCTGCCGGCGACCTGGATCGAGGAGGGGATGCGCGAGGAGGCGACCTTCCGAGGCTATACCCTGGTCGATCCGTCCACGGTGCTGACCACCCACCTGACCGAAATCCTCAAGGAGAATATGGCGGACCTGCTGTCCTATGCGGAGGTGCAGAAGCTGCTGAAGGATCTGGGATCGGAAGAGAAGAAGCTGGTCGAGGAACTGGTGCCCAGCGTGGTCACCGTCACTACCCTGCAACGGGTGCTGCAGGCCCTATTGCGCGAGAAGGTGTCGATCCGCGACCTGCCGGCCATTCTGGAAGGCCTGGCCGAGGCGGCGCCGCACAGTTCCTCCGTCACCACCCTGGTCGAACACGTCCGCGCTCGCCTGGGCCGTCAGCTGTGCTGGCAGAACAAGGACGGGGAGGGCGCGCTGCCCATCGTCACCCTGTCGCCGGAGTGGGAGGCGGCCTTCGCCGAAAGCCTGATCGGAAACGGCGAGGACAAGCAGCTGGCCATGGCGCCGTCGCGGCTTCAGGACTTCATCCGCGCGGTGCGCGACACCTTCGAACGGATCGCCATGACGGGCGAGAATCCCGTGCTGCTGACCGGCCCGATGACGCGGCCCTATGTGCGTTCGATCATCGAGCGGTTCCGGGGCCAGACCGTGGTCATGAGCCAGAACGAAATCCATCCCAAGGCGCGCTTGCGGACCCTGGGTCAGGTCTGAGGACCGCAGGCCGGTTCGCGCGGACGAGAATGAGGTTTGACGCGGGCGGCGGCCCCGCTAAAGCTTCGGCATGATCCCGACAAGCCAGCGACAGTGGTCGCGATTCCGCGATTTCGTTCACACGCCGTCGCTGGCGCGGTCGATGTCGGCCATTTTGATCCTGGCGTTCGGCCTGCTGATCCTGGTCAACGCCACCACCTTCGTGATGATTCAGCGGACGGCGGCGGTGAACCGCACGATCGAACACGCCCAATTGATGCGGCGGGCGTCACGCACGACCCTGATCTCGATGCTGAACGCGGAGACGGCCCAACGCGGGTTCCTGCTGACGGGGCGCAGCGATTTTCTGGAGCCGTATCGCAACGCCCGCACCGAAATGCAGCCGGCCCTGGCGTTTCTGGAAGAGGGCGCCGCCGCCGATCCGACGCTGGCCCAGCCCATCGGCGCCATCCATCGGCTGGCCGATCTGAAATGGGGCGAGATGGAACGCACCGTCTCGCTGGCCCGTGCCGGGCGCATCGGTCAGTCGATCCAGACCGTCCGCTCGGGCGAGGGCAAACGCTACATGGACGAACTGCGGCTTGCGGTCGATCAGTTCGACGCGCTGAAGTCTGCGCGGATCGCCGAGCGTCAGAAACGGTCCGAAAGGTTCGGCGTCTTGACCGTAGTCATGAACGCCATCGCTGGTGTTCTGGTGATCATTCTGGCGCTGGTATCCGCCTGGATGGTTCGACGCTATGTCACGGAAATCCAGAACGCCCGCGCCACCCTGGACGCCGCCAACGCCAGCCTGGAGGACAAGGTCAAGGAACGCACCGGCGACCTGATGCGGGCCAATGAGGAAATCCAGCGCTTCGCCTATATCGTCAGCCACGATCTGCGCGCGCCCCTGGTCAACGTCATGGGCTATACGTCCGAGTTGGAGCAGGCGGGCAAGGTCGTCGACAAGGCCATCATCGACGCCGAAAAGACGCGCGCCGTCGACGCTGACGTGGTCATGGCCGTGCGCGAGGATATGCCTGAGGCCATCGGCTTCATCCGCGCCTCGACCGAGAAGATGGACCGGCTGATCAACGCCATCCTGAAACTGTCGCGCGAAGGCCGGCGCAATCTGGCGCCCGAGACGCTTGACATGACGGCCATGGCTCAGGGCATCGCCAACAGCGTCCACCATCAGACCGAGGCGTCCGGCGCGCGCATCGAGGTGCAGTCCCTGCCCGAGATCGAGAGCGATCGGATTTCGATGGAGCAGATCATCGGCAATCTGATCGACAACGCCGTGAAATATCTGGACCACGGCCGCCCCGGCGAGATCGTCGTCTCGGGCGAGGATGTGGCGGGTGGCTGGGTCGTCTATCGCGTCGCCGACAATGGCCGGGGCATCGCGCCGCGCGACCACGAACGCATCTTCGAACTGTTCCGCCGCTCGGGCAAACAGGACCGCTCGGGCGAGGGGCTGGGCCTGGCCTTTGTGCGGAACAGCGTGAGGCGTCTTGGCGGGACCATCGACGTGGAATCCGAACTGGGCAAAGGCTCGACTTTCCTTCTGAAATTCCCCAAACGACTGATCGTAGCCGAACCTGGAGTCGCGTTGTGACGCATCCCGTCAAAATCATCATGGTCGAGGACGACCACGGTCACGCCAAACTGATCGAAAAAAACATCCGCCGTGCGAACATCAATAACGAAATCAAGCATTTCGACGAGGGCGGCGCGGCTCTGGACTATCTGTTCAGCGACGAAATCCTGGCCAATGGTCCGCTGCTGATCCTGCTGGATCTGAACCTGCCGGATATGTCGGGAACCGACATTCTGGAAAAGGTGAAGGGCAACGAACGGCTGCGTCGTGCGCCCGTGGTGGTTTTGACGACCACGGACGACAAGGTCGAGATCCAGCGCTGCTACGACCTGGGCTGCAACGTCTACATCACCAAGCCGGTGGACTATGAATCCTTCGCCGGCGCGATCCGCCAGCTGGGGCTGTTCCTTTCGGTGATCCAGGCGCCGGAGATCGAGTGATCGCGGCGACCGCGCCCATCCGCCTGCTCTACATCGACGACGACCGGGGCCTGTCCCGGCTGGTCGAGAAGGAGTTGGGGCGTCACGGCTATGCCGTCACCTGCGCGCCCGATGGGGATGCGGGGCTTGAACTATTGCAGCAGCACGACTTCGATGTCTGCGCGCTGGACCACTATATGCCCACGCGCGACGGGCTGGACGTGCTGCCCGACATCATGGCGCTGACCTCGCCGCCGCCGGTCGTCTATGTGACCGGCGCTCAGGAGGGGCGGATTGCGGTCGCGGCCTTGCGCGCGGGCGCGGCCGACTATGTCATCAAGGACGTGTCGGAGGACTTCACCTCCCTGCTGCGCGCCGCGCTCGAAGACGCGCTGTTGCGTCGTCGGCTCCAACGCGAGAACGATCTGGCGCAGGAAGAAATCCGCCTGGCGCGCGACCGGGCCGAGGCCATGCTGCGCGAGGTGAACCACCGCGTCGGCAACTCGCTGCAACTGGTGTCCAGTTTCATGTCGCTGCAGATGCGGCACATGACCGATCCCGCCGCCAAGGACGCGCTGCGTGAATCCCAGGCCCGCATTGAGGCCGTCGCCCACGTTCACCGCCGCCTCTACACCTCCGGCGACATGAGCCGCGTGGCCATGGACGAATATCTGGAAGGGCTGATGGACGAACTGTCCAAGTCCATCGGACCGGACGAGGGATCTCCGCGCTTGACCCTGGACGCGCAGCCGCTTTCGGTCACCACCGACCAGGCCGTCTCCATCGGCGTCATCGTCACCGAACTGGTCACCAACGCCGTCAAATACGCCTATGCGCCGGGCCAGGGCGGAGAAATCCGCATCCAGTTGCACCGGGATGGCGACAGCCGCGTGGCCCTGATGGTCGAGGACGACGGGCCGGGCATGGGCGACGGCACGCCCAAGGGCACGGGTCTTGGCGGCAAGATCATCTCGGCGATGGCGTCCGGCCTGCGCTCGGTGGTCGAATTCGATGGCGCGCACAAGGGCGTGCGCGCCAGGCTGACGTTCGACCTCTAGGGGCGATCCGGCCATGCTGCAGTTCGGCGTTCGCAAACCCGCAACCGATTATCGTCACCGCGCCGTCGCCTTCGGTGTCGTGGAACGGGAAGGGTTGATCGCCTGCGTCCGGGTGGAGCGCGAGGCCGGCGCCTATTTCGATCTGCCCGGCGGCGGGGTCGATGTCGAGGAGACGGAGGTCGAGGCCTTGCGTCGAGAGTTCGTGGAGGAGACGGGCCTGACCATCGTCGCCCTGAACCGGATCGCCGAGGCTGGCCAGTATTTCGAGCGGTCGACGCGCGAGCCGTTGAACAACGTCGGCGGTTTCTGGACGGCCGTAGTCACCGCCGAAAATCCGCAGGACAAATGCGAGGACGACCACACCCTGGTCTGGCTGGATCCGACCGTCGCCCTGTCGCGACTGCGCCACGATTCGCACGCCTGGGCGGTGGCCATGTGGTTGCGTCGGGCAAGCTGAGCCTTACGGAACAAGCCTCCGCGGATTCCGTTTTTTGATCAACGCGCGACGCCGTTTTGGCGACGCCAGATCAGGAGACAGACCATGGCCGATCATGACCGCATCGAAGGCGCTGCCAAGAACATCGGCGGCAAGATCAAGGAAACCGCCGGGAAGGTGACCGGCGACACCAAGCTGCAAGCTGAAGGCAAGGCCGATCAGGTCGAGGGCAAGGTCCAGAACGCCGTCGGCGGCGTCAAGGACAGCCTGCGCGACAAGGCCTAAGCCTTCATCTGTGTGAATGCCATAAACGTCGTCCGCGAAAGCGGGCGGCGTTTTCCGTTGGACTCAGTCGTCCTTGTCGCCCCACAGGGTTAGGGACAGGCCCTTCTTGCCCGTCTCGTCGACAGGGCGGCACTCGGAGCTGAAGCCGCCCTCGGTGGGGCGCGGCCGACAATCCATCTCACGCAGGGCCGACGGAGCGTTGGCCGGACGAGATTGGGGACCGCATTGCATCGCATAGGCCGATCCGCCCGCCGCCGACTGCATCATCTGACAGTCGCCCGCCATGCCGGTCGGGCGCAGCGCCTCGGGCAGGTCGGGGCCTAGCGCCAAGGCCAGTTGGGCGCGCACTTCGGACTGGCACGTCTCCATCGACTTGGCGCCCCTGATCAGCGGGCTGCACCGCGCCCGCTCGAACCCGAAAGGATCGGCCAGGCCCCAGGCGGGCACGGAATGGGACACGACCGGGGCGTCGGACGCGGCGGCGGCTGGCGTTTCCGCCGGCGTTTCCCACACCACGGTCGGCGTGCTCTGCTGTATCAGAAAAAGGGCGAAGACGGCGGCGATCATCGGTCGAACCCTTCATGACGCAGCGGCTATGCGCCCCCTCTACGAACCCTACCTTGTCAGCGCGCGCATCGCCTTGTCCAGCCCGTCCAGTGTGAGGGGATACATCCGCTGATCCATCACCTCGCGCAGCAGGCCGACAGAGGCGGTATAGCTCCAGTAGCGTTCCTGCACCGGGTTCAGCCAGACTGACCTTTCCCATTGCTCTCGCGCCCGTTTCATCCAGACGGCGCCGGCCTCCTCGTTCCAATGCTCGACCGAGCCGCCGGGCATGGTGATCTCATAGGGAGACATGGTCGCGTCGCCGACGAAGATGGCGCGCCAGTCGCCGGGGTATTTGTGCAGCAGATCCAAGGTCGCGATCCGCTCGGTGTGGCGACGACGATTGTCCTTCCAGACCCCTTCGTAGAGGCAGTTGTGGAAATAGAAGAACTCCAGGTTCTTGAACTCGGTCTTGGCCGCCGAGAACAGTTCCTCGACCAGTTTGATATGGCCGTCCATCGATCCGCCGATGTCGAGGAACAGCAGCACCTTGATCGTGTTACGCCGTTCGGGCCGCATCTGGATGTCCAGCCAGCCCTGACGCGCCGTGCCGTCGATGGTGCCGTCGATATCCAGCTCCTCGGCGGCGCCCTGCCGGGCGAAGCGGCGCAGACGACGCAGGGCGACCTTGATGTTGCGCGTGCCTAGTTCGACCGTGTCGTCCAGGTTTCGGAACTCGCGCTTCTCCCAGACCTTGACCGCCCGGCCGTGTTTGCCGGGCCCGCCGATCCGCACGCCCTCAGGGTTATAGCCGCCGTGGCCGAAGGGGCTGGTCCCGCCCGTGCCGATCCATTTCGACCCGCCGGAATGCCGTTCGTGCTGCTCCTCCAGCCGCTGCTTCAGCGTCTCCATCAGCTTGTCGAACCCGCCCAGCGCCTCGATCTGGGCCTTCTCCTCGTCCGTCAGATATTTCTCGTTCAGCAGCCGCAGCCAGTCTTCGGGGATGTCGGTGGTCAGATCCTCGCCCGCCCCGACCGTCTCGACGCCGTTGAACACAGTGCCGAACACCTGATCGAACCGGTCATAGTGTTTTTCGTCCTTGACCAGGACGGCGCGCGACAGATGGTAAAAGGCCTCGACCTGCCGCCCCGCCACATCGCGATCCATGGCCTCCATCAGATGGAGCCATTCCTTCATCGACACCGGAACCTTGGCGTCGCGCAGGGCGGAGAAGAAGGGCAGGAGCATAGGCGATGATGTGAACCCGGATCAGTTCCGCCGCAAGATGAACTCGCGGTCGCGCCAGGCGCCGACGGGGTAGTCGTATTCGCCGACCTTTTCGAAACCGTGGGCGGCGTAGAGGCGCTGGGCCTTGTCGTTGCCGCTCCAGACGCCGATCCACAGCGGGCCGTCGGTGTGGGTCTGCATCCAGTCCAGCGCCAGGGCCAGCAGTGTCGTGCCCAGGCCCAGACCTTGCGCCGCCTTGGCGACGTAGAGGCGGCGCAGCTCCAGATCACCTGCCTTGGCTTGGGGGTGGGGCAGGCCGTTGGGGCCGGCGTTGGCAAAGGCCAGCAGTTCGCCGTCACGCTCGGCCACCCACCAGGCGCAACCTGGCTCGGCCAGTTTCTTCAGCGTCGGCGTCAGGTCGAAACTAACGTCGAGAAAGGCGTTCAGATCGGCGATCGGATAGGGAATGCCGAACCCGGTGACGAAGGTGTCGACGAAGGTCTGGCGGCCCAGGTCGCCCAGGGCGGCGGCGTCATCGGGGCGGGCAGGGCGGATCACGGGCGCGGTCATGGTCCGCCCTTAGAAGGCAAGGGTCAGAAGCCGTCCAGCGCGATCTTGCCGATGGTCGTGCCGCTTTCCAGCTGCCGGTGGCCTTCCAGCAAGGTTTCGACCGACAGCGGCCCCAGATTCTGGGTCAGGGTGGTGCGGATCGCGCCCGCATCGACCAAACGCGAAACCTCGGCCAGGATTTCGTGCTGTTTGATCATGTCCGGCGTCTGCTGCACGGGGCGGGTGAACATGAACTCCCACACGAAACCGGCCGCCTTGGGCTTCAGCAGTTCGATCGGCAGGCCCTTGAAGTCGTCGATGGCGCCGATCACGCCTTGGGCGGCCACGGCGCGCGTCAGGGCCTCGAAATGCGACTGGGTGTGGGTCAGGGCGGCGATGTAGCGGGGCGCGCGCTCGCCCGCGGCCGCCAGCGCCTCGTCGATCGGGCTGGAATGGTCGATCACCGCATGGGCGCCCAGGTCCAGGCACCACTGGCGGGTGTCGGGGCGCGAGGCCGTGGCGACGACGCGCAACGTGGTGACTGCGCGCGCGATCTGGATCAGGGCCGAGCCGACGCCGCCGGCGCCGCCGACGATCAGCAGGGTTTCGTCCTCGTCCCGCCCGGCCTTCATGCGGTCGAACAGCAGTTCCCACGCCGTGATGGCGGTCAGGGGCAGGGCGGCGGCCTCGGCGAAGGTCAGGGACGTCGGTTTCGGCCCTACGATCCTTTCGTCAACTGCCTGGCGTTCGGCGTTTGAGCCGGGGCGGTCGATCTGACCCGCGTAGAAGACCGCGTCTCCGATCTTGAATAGGCTGGCTTCGTCGCCGACGCCGACCACCACCCCCGCGGCGTCATAGCCCAAGATGCTGGTCTGGCCGGCTTCGGGCTGGCGGCTCTTGCGGACCTTGGCGTCCACAGGGTTCAGGCTGACGGCCTTGACCTGGATAAGCAGATCGCGCGGGCGCAGGGTCGGTTCAGGCGCATCGAAGGCGACCAGGGCGGCGGGGTCGGTCGCGGGGCGGGGGCCGGTCGTGCCGATGGCCTTCATGACGATCTCCTTGAGCTGTGCGTCGGCCTAGCAAATTGGCTTGCCAGGGGCGGGGCGCAAGGCGCATCTGACGAATGTCGCACACGCCATGACCGATCTTCCCGTCTTCACCCACCCGACCATGCTGGCCCATTCGCCGGGCGCCGGCCATCCTGAAAGCCCCGAGCGGCTGCGGGCGGTGCTGGATGCGCTGGACGACGCCGGCCTGGCGCGGGACCGGCGGGCGGCGAGCCCGGCGCAGGTCGTCGATCTGGAGCGGGTGCACCCGGCCGATCATGTCGCGCGGTTGTTGGCGGCGTCCCCCATGCAAGGGTTCAATCGCCTGGATGCGGACACCGTCCTGTCGCCGGGCAGCGTGCCGGCCGCGCGGTTGGCGGCCGGGGCGGCGATCGACGCGGTGCGCGCGGTATCGCGCGGTGAAACCCGCCGCGCCTTCGCCGCCGTGCGCCCGCCCGGCCATCACGCCGAGCCGGATCGGGCCATGGGGTTCTGCCTGTTTTCGTCCGTCGCCGTCGCGGCGCGGGTCGCTCAGGCCGAAGGAATGGCGCGGGTCGCGGTGGTCGATTTCGACGTGCACCACGCCAACGGCACCCAGGCGGCGTTCGAAAACGACGACAGCCTGTTTCTGGCCTCCATCCACCAGATGCCCCTCTATCCCGGCACGGGCGCGGCGTCGGAGACGGGCGTCGGCAATATCGTCAATGCGCCGGTGCCGCCTCATGCAGCGCGCGAGGCGTGGCGGGCGACCTTCGTCGGCGGGCTGATGCCGGCGCTCGAATCGTTCCAGCCGGACCTGATCCTGATCTCGGCCGGTTTCGACGCCCACAGGCGCGATCCGCTGGCGCATCAGTCGCTGGAAGCCGAGGATTTCGCCTGGGCGACCCGCGCCGTCCTGGAAGTCGCGCGACGCACCTGTTCAGGCAAGGTTGTGTCCGCGCTCGAGGGCGGTTACGACCTTGAAGGATTAGGCCGTTCCGCGGTCGCACACGTCGCCGCGCTTGGGGAGGACTGAGGACGTTTAAAGCCTTGAAACCAAAGGCCCGTCCGTTTGTCATGTCAGCCCCCGCCCTGTCCCTCGATTCGACCGACGACGCCGCGCCTTCGCGGGCAGCTGCGCCGTCCGTCGGCGCCCTGACCGCCGTGCGGCCCGGCGCCATCGTCCTGACCCGCCACGGCGAACCGGCCCTGTCGCGCAAATGCATGATCACCGCGCGTCAGTACGGCGACTGGTGGGCCCGGTACGAGATCGGCGGCCTGCTGGCCGGCCAGACGCCGCCCGCCGAACTGATCGCCACGGCTCAGGGTGCGGGCGCCATCTACGCCTCCACCCGCCAGCGCGCCCAGGAAACCGCCGCCGCCGTCGCCGCCGGACGCGAGGTGATGTCTGACGTCATGTTCATCGAGGCGCCGCTGCCGCCGCCGCCGGTGCCGGAGTGGATCAAGCTGTCGCCCAAATGGTGGGGCGTGGTGTCGCGCTTCTGGTGGCACGCCTTCGATCATCACGCCGGCCAGGAAACCCGCAGCCAGGCCGAGGCGCGGGCCGAACAGGCGGCGCAGAAGCTGATCGCGCGCGCCGAGAGCGGCCAGGACGTGCTGGTCTTCGCCCATGGCTATTTCAACCATATGGTCGGTCGCGCGCTGAAGGCCGACGGCTGGAAACTGGTCCAGAACCAGGGGTTCAAATACTGGTCCCAGCGCCGATACGAGAAGCGATAGCCGCTTCTGACATTGATGCGGCGGTTACGCCCGACTAGGGTCCGCGCCATGACCGACGCCGCCGCCGCCATCCCCGCCGATCTCAGCTTCGAAGACGCTCTGAAGCGTCTGGAGACCATCGTCTCGCGCCTGGAATCCGGCCAGGCCCCGCTGGAGGAATCCATCGCCCTGTATGAAGAGGGCGCGCGGTTGAAGGCCCATTGCGAGGCCCGTCTGAAGGCGGCCCAGCTGCGTGTGGAAAAGATCGTCGTCGGTCCCGACGGCCAGGCCAAGGGCGTCGAGGCGGCCTCGTTCGAATGATCGGACGGTCGTCTTGAACCGCGTCATCGCCGCCAATTCGCCTGAACAGGCCGTGATCGACCGCGTGGCCGAGGTCGCCGACCTGGTCACGGTCGCGCTGGACGAACTGCTGCCGCGCGCCGAGGGGCCGGAATCGCGCCTGACCGAAGCGATGCGATACGCCGCCCTGGGGCCGGGCAAGCGCCTGCGGCCGTTCTTTGCGCTGGAGGCCGCGCGGCTGTTCGACATCGACGAACGGTCGGTGCTGCGCGCGGCCTGTGCGCTGGAATGCGTTCACGCCTACAGCCTGGTGCACGACGATCTGCCGTGCATGGACGACGATGACGTGCGGCGCGGCCGGCCCACGGTGCACCGCGCCTATGACGAGGCGACGGCGGTCCTGGCCGGGGATGCGCTGCAGACGGCCGCCTTCGACATCATTCTGCACGAGGACACGCACGAAGACGCGGCCGTGCGATGCGAACTGGCGGCGCGGCTGTCGCTGGCGTCGGGCGCGCGCGGCATGGCCGGCGGTCAGATGATCGACCTTCTGGGCGTCCGCGACGACCTGGGCGGGGTGGCGCGGATGCAGCGGCTGAAGACCGGCGCCCTGTTCGCCTATGCGTTCGAGATTCCGTTGATCGTCGCCGACGCCTCGGCCCAGCACCGGCACGCCCTGATCAGCTTCGCCCACGATGTCGGCCTGGCCTATCAGATCGTCGACGATCTGCTGGACGCCGAAGGGTCGGCCGAGGAAATGGGCAAGGCGGCGGGCGGCAAGGACGCGGCGCTGGGCAAGACCAACTTCGTCACCCTGCTGGGACTTGAGGCGGCGCGTCACAGGGTCGCGCACCTGGCCCACCAGGCCCGCTCGCACCTGGAACCGTTCGGTCAGGATGCGGAAATCCTCAGGGCCAGCGTGGACTTTGTGCTAAAGCGCCGGTCCTGATACGAAACGTTGATCCGACCTGCGGGTTGGTCAATCAGACTTCTTAGGTTTTTGCGCCTCGATGCCCGACACCCCGCTTCTCGACACCGTCAAAGTCCCCGCCGATATGCGGAGCTTGGACATCGCCCAGCTGAAACAGCTGGCGGACGAGGTGCGGGCCGAGACCATCGACGCCGTGTCCGTGACCGGCGGCCATCTGGGGGCGGGCCTGGGCGTGGTCGAACTGACCACCGCGCTTCACCATGTGTTCGAGACGCCCAGCGACATCCTGATCTGGGACGTCGGGCACCAGTGCTATCCGCACAAGATTCTGACCGGACGGCGCGACCGCATCCGCACCCTGCGTCAGGCCGGGGGGCTGTCCGGCTTCACCAAGCGCAGCGAGAGCGAATACGATCCGTTCGGCGCGGCCCACGCCTCGACCTCGATCAGCGCCGCCCTAGGCTTCGCCGCCGCACGTGACCAGAAGGGCGAGAAGAACCGCGTTGTCGCCGTCATCGGCGACGGCTCCATGTCCGCCGGCATGGCCTACGAGGCGATGAACAACGCCGCCGAGGCGACCAGCGGCCAGTTGATGGTCATCCTGAACGACAACGATATGTCCATCGCCCCCCCGGTCGGCGGCATGAGCGCCTATCTGGCGGGACTGGTGTCGGGCGGCGCCTATCAGAACGTGCGGCGGCTGGGGAAATCCGTCGCCCAGCACCTGCCGCGCCCCTTCCGTCAGGCGGCCAAGAAGGCCGAGGAATATGCGCGCGGCATGGTGACCGGCGGCACCTTCTTCGAAGAGCTGGGCTTCTATTACATCGGGCCGATCGACGGCCACGACATGGACAATCTGGTGCCGATCCTGAAGAAGGCGGCGGCCATCGAGGACCGGCCGGTGCTGGTCCACGTCGTCACGCAGAAAGGCAAGGGGTACGCTCCCGCCGAAAGCAGCGCCGACAAACTGCACGCTGTGGTCAAGTTCGACGTGGTGTCGGGCAAACAGGCCAAGGCCGTCTCCAACGCCCCCAGCTACACCAAGGTCTTCGGGACCGAACTGATCAAACACGCCAAGGTCGATCCGACCGTGGTGGCCATCACCGCCGCCATGCCGTCGGGCACGGGGCTGGACCTGTTCGGTCAGGCCTTCCCCGAGCGCACCTATGACGTCGGCATCGCCGAACAGCACGCCGTGACCTTCGCCGCCGGTCTGGCGGCGGACGGGATGAAGCCGGTCTGCGCCATCTATTCGACCTTCCTTCAGCGCGGTTACGACCAGGTTGTCCACGACGTGGCGATCCAGTCGTTGCCGGTGCGGTTCGCGATGGACCGGGCGGGGCTGGTCGGCGCCGACGGAGCGACCCACGCCGGGTCGTTCGACATCGGCTTCATGGGGGCGCTGCCGGGCATGGTGCTGATGGCCGCGTCGGACGAGGCGGAACTGGCGGCGATGATCTCGACATCGCTGGCCATCGACGACCGACCCAGCGCCTTCCGCTATCCGCGCGGCGACGGCGTGGGCGTGGACATTCCGGAACTGGCCGCGCCGCTGGAGATCGGCAAGGGGCGGATCGTGCGCGAGGGAACCTCCGTCGCCATCCTGTCGCTGGGCACCCGCCTGCAGGAATCGTTGAAGGCCGCCGATTTGCTGGCGGCCAAGGGCGTGTCCGCCACGGTCGCCGACGCTCGCTTCGCCAAGCCGCTGGACGCCGATCTGATCCTGCGTTTGGCGCGTGAGCACGAATGTCTGATCACGGTGGAAGAGGGCGCCATGGGCGGCTTCGGCGCCTTCGTCCTGCAACTGCTGGCCGAAAAGGGCGCGCTGGATGCGGGTCTGAAAATCCGCACCCTGAACCTGCCCGACGTCTTCCAGGATCAGGACGCGCCCGCCGCCATGTACGCCCAGGCCGGCTTGAACGCGGACCATATCGCGGCCGCGGCCCTACAGGCGCTGGGCGTGCCGGCAAGCCGCGCCGCGCGCGCCTGACGCCGTTTCAGGCCCGGTCGCGAATCCGCATTCCGCCCGGCCCCTTGCTCTCGACCTCGAACCGGCCGGTCGCGCGGATCAGGTCAGACAGTTTGGCGTAGCCATAGGTGCGCTGGTCGAAGTCGGGATAGGCGTTCCGCAGCCGATTGCCGATGGCCCCGGCCAATACCCAGCCGTCGCCGTCTTCGTCCATATCGGCGATGACAGAGGCGATCAGTCGTGCAGCCTCGGACGGCTGGCGCTTGGCCGGGGCGGGTGCGGCGGGCGCCGTCTTGCCAGCGTCGCTGTCCGGCTCGGCCGGGCTGGTCAGGTTCTCTGTGTAGATGAAGCGGGTGCAGGCCTGGCGGAAGCTTTCGGGCGTCTTCTGTTCGCCAAAACCATAGACGTCCACGCCTTCCTCGCGGATGCGGGCGGCCAGTCGGGTGAAGTCGGAATCCGACGACACCAGGCAGAAACCGTCGAACCGGCCCGAATGCAGCAGGTCCATCGCGTCGATGACCAGGGCGATGTCGCCGGAGTTCTTGCCCTTGGTGTTGGCGAAATTCTGTTGGGGCTGGATCGCCCAGCGCGCCAGAACCTTGGTCCAGCCGGCGATCTGGGCGCTGGAGAAGTCGCCATAGACACGCCGCGCCGACGCCTCACCCAGGGTGGCGATTTCGGTGAACAACGCCTCGGCGATGCGGGGCGAGGCGTTTTCCGCATCGATCAGCACGGCCAGGCGCGCCGGTTTTCCATCGGCCATGACAGCCTCCTTGCCGGGTTAGAGTTGGCCCATCGTATTGTCGTGATCCACCGCCTGTTTCTTCAGCCAGGCGACGAAGGCGGTGGCGCTGGGCGAGGGAGGGCGGTCGCGGGGCTGGACGACGTAATAGGCGAAACCGACCGCCTCGGATCCATCGGGGAAGGGCGCCACCAGCCGCCCCGACGCCAGGTCCGCCTGGGCCAGGGTGCGTTTAGCCAGAGCCACGCCCCGCCCCGACGCCGCCGCCTCGATCAACAGGCTGGACTGGTTGAAGCGCGAGCCCCGTCGTGGGTCGGGATGGCGGATGCCCCGCGCCTTCAGCCACATGGCCCAATCGGGACGGCTGGGGTCACCGTCGTTGGACATATCGTGCAACAGGGTGTGGCCGATCAGGTCGGACGGTTTGCGGATCGGCTTGTCACCGTCCATCAGCGACGGGGCGCACACAGGCAGTACCGTCTCGGTCATCAGCCGATCGACCATCAAACCGGGATAGTCGCCGGGGCCGTAACGGACGGCCAAGTCGATCTTGCCTTCCGATAGGTCGGCGGTTTCCATGTCGGCCGAAATCCACAGTTCGATCTCGGGATGAGCCGTGTGGAAGTCGTCCATACGCGGCATCAGCCATTTTGAGGCGAAACCGGGCGCCACGCTGATCGACACCTGTTTCCTGCGTGGCGGTTCGCGCAGCAGGGCCGAGGCGTCCATCAGTCGTTCGAACCCCTCGCGCAGCAACGGCACGGAGGATCGACCCAGGTCGGTCAGTTGCAGACCGCGCGCCTCGCGCACGAACAGCGACCCGCCCACGATGTCCTCCAGCAGGCGGATCTGCTGGCTGACGGCGCCCGGCGTGACCGACAGTTCGTCGGCGGCGCGCGAGAAGTTCAGGTGACGCGCCGCAGCCTCGAAGGCGCGCAGGGCGTTGAGCGGGAGCAGGGGACGAGCCATCGCCGTTAGAAAACCTATCAGCGAGACAAAGGCAATCTGGTTTGCGGCCCTGGACCATCGCGCCGATGGTTCCCGACCTGCCGTCGTCCCTTCTTCCCCTCCCGACGGCCCTGAAAGCAAGACGATGCGCGTATTTCTCGCCTCCATCCCGCTGGAGGCCGCCAAGGTCATCATCATCGGCGGCGGCGAGGCCGCCCTGGCCAAGCTGCGACTGTTCCTGAACACGCCGGCAAAGGTGGTCTGGTTCGCGCCCGATGGCGCGCCGCCGAAGATCGAGACGCCTATAAGCGCCCCCGAGCCTGTGCTGCGTTCGCCGGAGGCTGGCGACCTGGCGGGCGCGCGCCTGGTCTTCATGGCCCTGGACGATGCCGACGAATTGACCCGGCTGGGCGCCTTGGCGCGGGCGGCGGGCGCTCAGGTCAATTTGGTGGACAAGCCGCATCTGAGCGATTTCCAGACCCCGGCCCTGATCGACCGAGACGAGGTGGTGATCGGCGTGGCGACCGGCGGATCGGCCCCGATCCTGGCTCGTGACGTTCGCACCGCCATCGAGGGCGTCCTGCCCGCCGGTCTGGCCCATGTAGCGCGGCTGGCGCGCGAGTTGCGCGACACGGTCAAGGCCAGCGTGCCGGACTTCATGGCGCGGCGCCGGTTCTGGGAAAGGGCTTTCCGGGGCCATGCCGCGACCCTGGCGGCGGAAGGGCGGACGGCCGAGGCGCGGCGCGAGATGCTGCGCCTGCTGAACGTCGCCGCGCCGGAACAGGGCGTGGTCCATATCGTCGGCGCGGGGCCGGGCGACCCCGAACTGCTGACGCTGAAGGCGTTGCGGGTGTTGCAGGACGCCGACGTGATCATCCACGACCGTCTGGTGCCCGAGGCGGTGTTGGAGCGGGCGCGGCGCGACGCCAAGCGGCTGTATGTCGGCAAGGCGCGTGGTGAGCATTCGGTGCCCCAGGACCAGATCGAGGCCCTGATGATCGCGGAGGCCCGCGCCGGTCACCGGGTCGTGCGGCTGAAGGGCGGCGATCCCTTCGTCTTCGGGCGTGGCGGCGAGGAACTGGACGCCATGCGGGCGGCGGGCGTGCCGGTCTTCGTCGTGCCGGGCGTGACGGCGGCCCTGGCCTGCGCCGCCTCGGCGGGCATCCCGCTGACCCACCGCGACCACGCCCAGGCCGTGACCTTCGTGACGGCCCAGGCCAAACCGGGCGGCGTCGACGCCGACTGGACCCGGTTGGCCGCGCCGAACCACACCCTGGCCATCTATATGGGAACCGACCGGGCCGAGGAGACGGCGGCGAAGCTGATGTCGGCGGGCCGTTCGGGCGCAACCCCGGTCGCTGTGGTCGAGAACGGCAGCCGCCCCGACGAACGGGTTTTGACCGGCCGACTGGACGGCCTGGGCGCCCTGGTGCGCGCCGCGAACCTGACCGGCCCGGCCCTGTTGTTCGTCGGCGAAACGGCGGCCTTCTCGGCGTCGGTCGAGACGCGGACGGAGGCGGCGGCATGAAGATCGTCACCGCAAACCGCCTGTCGGATGGGCGCGTCATCTACGCCGGGGTCGACAACCAGCCGGTCGATCTGATCGACCAAGCCTCGGTGCTGGATGAGGCGACGGCCGAAATCGTTCTGGCCGAGGTGGCCGGACGCCCGGACGTCTTCGTCAATCCCTATGCCGTCGAGGTGGACGGCCATACGCCGTCAGGCCGCGACCGGCTGAAGGAGCGGATTCGTTCGGCCGGACCGACGGTCGGCCACAGCGTCGCCGGAGGAATCGGCTGATGTATCGCTATGACGAGTTCGACCACGCCCTGGTGCGTGAACGGGTCGAGGAATTCTCCGATCAGGTGGCGCGCCGCGCGTCCGGCGCCCTGACCGAGGACGAGTTCAAGCCGCTGCGGCTTATGAACGGCGTCTATCTGCAGCTCCACGCCTATATGCTGCGGGTCGCCATTCCTTATGGGGTGATGAGCAGCCGCCAGATGCGACAGCTGGGCCATATCGCGCGGACCTATGACAAGGGCTACGGCCACTTCACCACCCGCTGCAATATTCAGTACAACTGGCCCGCCCTGACCGACCTGCCGGCCATCCTCAGCGATCTGGCCGATGTCGAGATGCACGCCATCCAGACCTCGGGGAACTGCATCCGCAACACTACGACCGACGTCTTCGCCGGCGCCGCCGACGACGAGATCGAGGATCCGCGCCCCTGGTGCGAGATCATCCGCCAGTGGTCGACCATTCACCCCGAGTTCTCCTTCCTGCCGCGCAAGTTCAAGATCGCGGTGATCGGGTCCGAAAAGGACCGGGCGGCGATCCGCACCCATGATGTCGGCCTGCAGATCGTCAAGGGCGAGGACGGCGGAACGGCCTTCCGCGTCTTCGTCGGCGGCGGGCAGGGGCGTCTGCCCCATATCGGTCAGGAGATCGCCTCGGCCGTTCCGGCGGCGGACCTGCTGGCCTATCTGACCGCCATCCTGCGGGCCTGGAACCTGCTGGGCCGGCGCGACAACATCCACAAGGCGCGGATCAAGATCCTGGTCGCCTCCTTGGGCATCGACGCCTTCCGCGAGGAGGTGGACAAACACTACGCCACCCTGCGCCGCGAGGATTTGCAGATCCCGCAGGATGAGGCCGCGCGGATCCAGGCCTATTTCGCCCCGCCGGCCTTCGCCGATCTGCCCAAGACCAGCGCCCCGTTCGATCGCGCCCTGCTGGCCGATCCCGACTTCGCCCGGTTCGCCCGCAACAATGTGCGGCGTCACCGACAGTCGGGCTATGCCTCGGTGGTGGTGTCGCTTAAGCCGGTCGGCGGCGTTCCCGGCGACATCACGGCGGACCAGATGGACGCTGTGGCGGACCTGGCCGAGCGCTATTCGTTTGACGAGTTACGCGCCGCCTATGAGCAGAACCTGGTCCTGCCGCACGTGAAGCTGGACGATGTGCCGACCCTCTGGCGGGCGCTGCGCGAGGCGGGGCTGGCGACGGCCAATGCCGATCTGGCGACCGACGTCATCGCCTGTCCGGGGCTGGACTATTGCAGCCTGGCCAACGCCCGTTCGATCCCGGTGGCCCAGGCCCTTTCCAAGCGGCTGGCGGACATGGATTACCAAGAGAAGCTGGGGCCGGTCCGCATCAATATGAGCGGCTGCATCAACGCCTGCGGTCACCACCACGTCGGCCACATCGGCGTGCTGGGTGTCGATCGCAAGGGCGAGGAATATTACCAGATCACCGTCGGCGGCTCGCCCGACGAACAGGCGGCCCTGGGCGACATCGTCGGCAAGAGCCTGCCCTCGGACGAGGTGGCTCCGGCCATTCAGCGGACCCTGGACCGCTATCTGCAAATCCGCACGGACGGCGAGCGGTTCATCGACACGGTGCGCCGTGTCGGCCCCGATCCCTTCCGCGACGCCATCTATGAGACGCTCGATGCAACGGCTTGAAGGCATACAGAACGGGTTACGCCTGTCGGTCACGACGCCGCTGGAAGAGGTGGAGGCCGCCGCCGCCAATGAAGACGTGCTGGTGCTGGAGTTCGACGCCTTTCGCGACGGGCGCGGCTTCTCCCTGGCCGCCGTCCTGCGCGAGCGGGGTTACAAAGGCCGCTTGATCGCGGCGGGCAAGGTGCTGCCCGATCAGGTGCGGCACCTGCGCCGCTCGGGTTTCGACGCGGTTGAACTGGCCGAGGGCGCGGATGCGGCGGCCTGGGACCGGATGGATGATGCGTTCAGCGGCGCCTATCAGCCCGCTGTCGATCCGGCGCCCACGATCTGGCAACGGCGGCGTGCGGCGTCGAACGACCGCGATCTGGACGCGCTGGTGGATCGGTTGAACCGCGAGACGGCGGGCAAGGACGCGTCCGAAATCCTGAAGGCAGCGCTGGATCCGGCGCTGGGCCTGCGGATCGGCGCCATCTCGTCCTTCGGCGCCGAGTCCGCCGCCCTGCTGGACATCATCGCAAACGAAGACAAGACCGTGCCGGTGGTCTTCCTGGAAACCGGCCAGCACTTCCTCCAGACCCTGTCCTACCGCACCCAGTTGACCAAGGCCCTGGGGCTGACCGACGTGCGGTTGATCACGCCCGATGCGAACGAAAAGGCGACACTGGACGCCCGCGATGACCTGTGGCGCACGGACGCCGACGCCTGCTGCGACTTGAGGAAGGTGCGGCCTCTGGCAAGGGCGACGGTGGGCTTCAACGCCCTGATCACCGGCCGCAAACGCTATCAGGCGAAGACGCGCGCCAGGCTGAAGCCGTTCGAGGTGCTGGACGGGGTGCTGCGGATCAATCCACTGGCGAACTGGGATGCCGACGATGTCGAGGCCTGGCTGGAGGACCGCGATCTGCCGCGACATCCGCTGGTCGAGCAGGGCTATCTGTCCATCGGCTGCTGGCCCTGCACCCGCGCGGTGCAGCAGGGCGAGGACGCGCGCGCCGGGCGCTGGTCGGGTATGGACAAGGTCGAATGCGGCATCCACCTAGGCAGACGCCAGGCTGCGGCCTGATTTCGATCGTCACCCGCTTCGCCTGAAAGTTTCAAAGTGTCCGTCACGCCTACCGTCATCGACCTGATCGGCAATACGCCGCTGGTCCGCCTGAACCGCCTGTCCGACGCGACCGGCTGTGAAATCCTGGGCAAGGCCGAGTTCATGAACCCTGGCGGCTCGATCAAGGACCGCGCCGCCCTGTCCATCGTCCAGACCGCACGTGCGTCGGGTGACTTAAAGCCCGGCGGGACCATTGTTGAGGGCACGGCCGGCAACACCGGCATCGGCCTGGCCCTGGTCGGGGCGGCCCTGGGGCATCCGGTCGTCATCGTCATTCCGCGCACCCAGTCGGAAGAGAAGAAGTCCGCCATCCGCTCGCTGGGCGCCCGCTTGGTCGAGGTGGACGCCGCGCCGTTTTCCAGCCCCAACCATTTCGTCCACTATTCCGGGCGCCTGGCCGCCGAACTGAACGACAGCGCAGAGGCCGGCGCCATCTGGGCCAATCAGTTCGACAACACGGCCAATCGCGACGCCCACTATGCCGCGACCGGCCCCGAGATCTGGGCGCAGACGGACGGCAAGGTCGACGCCTTCGTCTCGGCCGTGGGGTCGGGCGGCACCATCGCCGGGGTTTCGGCCTATCTGCGCGAGAAGAAGCCCGACGTGACCATCGCCCTGGCCGATCCTGCCGGTGCGGCCATGTTCAACTGGTTCACGAAGAACGAGATGACCGGCGAAGGCTCGTCCATCACCGAAGGGATCGGGGTGGCGCGGATCACCGGCAATCTGGAAGGGTTCAAACCGGACTATGCCTACCGCATCGAGGATGCGGAGTTCCTGCCGATCCTGTTCGACTTGGTGAAGCACGAGGGGCTGTCGCTGGGCGGTTCGGCCGGGGTGAACATCGCCGGCGCGGTGCGATTGGCCAGGGAGATCGGGCCGGGCAAGACCATCGTCATCTGTCTGTGCGACCCCGGCTCGCGCTATGCGTCCAAGCTGTTCAACCCGGAATTCCTGACGTCGAAGGGCTTGCCGATACCCGACTGGGCGTGAGGTTCCAGACCCTCTCTCGCCGGGAGAGGGCTTGAGCCCCCGAGAGCGTAGCGATCAGTCCTTGCGCGAAAGGGTGAGAGGCAAGGCGGTGTGAACTGGCCCACAGCAGAACCCTTATCCGGCCCTTCGGGCCACCTTCTCCCAATGGGATAAGGCCAATACGCTAAGGCACTAGAAATAAACGACATTATTTGCTAACATCCTGCTGCACGAAGTATACACGTCCCGGCAGATCAATGACTTAGCGCCGCGATGTGCACGAAATCTGCACGACGATGGAGGCTGTCATGGCGTTTGTCACGGACAAGGAAGAGCTAAAACCCGGACTGGTCATCTTCCGGCGGGGCGATTTGCAAAGCCGGGATTGGTACTGCCGCGTTCGCCTGCCGAAGGCGACCCGCTACAAGACCATCGCTTTGAAGACACCGGACATCACGACGGCGCGCACCCTGGCCTACGATCATGAAAGCGAAGTCCGCTTTGCGCTGAAGCGCAATCTGCCGGTGTTCAACCGTCCGTTCTCCGCCGTGGCGAAGGACTATATCGCGGAGCAGAGACTACGCGCGCAGCGTGGCGAGATCACAATGGGCCGCGTGAAGCTCATCGAATCTGTCGTGAAGAACCAGCTCAACCCCTATGTCGGCAAGAGCCAGATCGATATGATCGCTCTGGACCGTTGGCAGAACTATCCGTCCTGGCGGCGGTCGCTAAGTCAGGGCCGCATGACCCGCCACGGCAATGTGCGGCCGATGACGGAGGCGGAACGCTCTGCCGCTAAAGAGGTCGCCGAAGGCAAGGCCAAGCAAACGCTTCGCCGGAACAGGAAGCCGCCCGAGGCGAACCCAGAGGTGAACCAGACGGACTGGATCATCGTCAGCGACGCCACCATCCGTTTCGAGATGAAGATTTACCGCGCCATCATCAACGACGCCGTCTCTAAACAGGAAGCACCACCCCATCACCGCATCGAAGGGATGCCGTCGCTGGAGAAGCAACGCCGCGATGCGTTCACTCTGGAGGAATACCGCCGCCTTCATACTCATGCACGCACGAGGTGGGTTCCGGCGGCGAAGACCAAAACCGCTCGCTGGTATCGGGACATGGTTTATCAGTTCGTCCTCATCATGTGCAACACGGGCATGCGGCCGTCAGAGGCGCGCAATCTGCGTTGGCGAGACGTGATGGCGGCGACGGACAAGAACGGCCAGCCGGTGACGGTGCTATCGGTGCGGGGCAAGGGCAAGTCCCGCCAGCTTGTCGCGCCGAGCGGCAATGTCGGTAAATATCTGGACCGCATTCGAGCCATCGCGGTGAGCACCGCGCCTGAGGCTCCTGTGTTCAGCAGTGCGACCGGCACGGAAGAGCAGACCCTCTACAAGGCCTTCATCGCCAACCTTCTGAAAGACGCGAACCTGCGGATCGGGCCTTCCGGCATTCTGCGTTCGACCTATTCGTTCCGGCACACCTACGCCACCATTCGGTTGACCGAAGGCGTGAGCGAGTTGCTGCTGGCCGAGCAGATGGGAACCTCGGTGCAGATGATCCAGGAGCATTACGGCCATGTGGACACCATCAAACACGCCGACCTCGTGTTGCAGGGCATGAGCGACTGGGAGCCGCAGGAGCTGGCGATCCCGACAGATGAAAAGCAAACCATACAGGCCAGACGAAACGCGCGTGCGAAGATCAGCACCGAGCCGCGCAAACCCCATTGATGCGCCGCCCGTCGATGCCGAGGATTCACGCACCGAGTTCGGTGCGCCGCTGGTGGTCGCGGGCAGGTCTGTGCCTCTGCCAAGCGTCCGATGCGCAGCTTGCGCCCTTGATCGGTTGTCTGGCGAAGCAGGCCGGTGGAGCCAGACGCGTCGAGTTCGATGCGGCCCGCCGGTCTGCGTCTTCCGCGGCTTAGCCCCCGTGCGCCGTGGCGCTCTTGGAGGGGGCGGAGCGAGGCCTTATACGTCGTCGGAGATTGGGGATCGGCGATGTCGCGAATAGCCGAGTCTGACTCTTTGCGGCCAATAGCGACGTCTGCTTCATGTATTCTCGCTCGCGGCCAGAAGCCGCGAGGCTCGTATGTCCCCGGCTAGGCGTTATGCCCACGGTCTAATCAAACGCTGATAGAGCGCCGATCATTGGAATATCTCACGAACTCGACTCTATCGGCACGATAATTTTACGATGCTTAAGGGTTGATGACCTTTACTCGATACTTTTGTCGATGAACCCTAAAGTGTTTGCGTTCTCGACAAGCGTGCGGACTTTTGCCCGATCGAGGCCTCCCGGCACCTCCGCATCGATCTCCAGCTTCAGCGTCACTTCGCTGCCCGGGATCGTCGTAAGTTGCTCCACGATCGCCTCGACGATCTGATGGATTTCCCGCGCCGGTCGCTCGGCCGAGATCATGACGGTCCCGAAAAACCGGGTCGGCTTACGCTCCGGTGCCGGGGTATCCGGCGTTCCATCCGCAGGACCAGCGGCCGGTGGCACACCATCTGGACTGGCGGGAGCACCTGCAACGGGGGGCGGGCCGGGCTGCACAGGTGCCGGACGATGCGCTTCAGCCACGTCAGGCTTGATGATGACACTATCGCTATCGATCACAACGGCGGCGTTGGTGGCGCGCTCAATCGCCAATCCCAGATAGGTGTCCGTCTTGTCGTCCCACCGCTCAGCATAGCCAAACGGCCCGGGCAGCATTCCCGTAATGGCGGCCTGCACCGTCTTCACCAGCACAGCCTGGTTCTTAAGCCGGGGCAGGTAGGTGTAGCGGTTCAGATATCCCCACAGATCCTTGAGTGAGAGATGCAGCTTGCCGTTCCAGATGTATTTCTGGAGATCCCGGTCAAGCCGAGTGGGGCCAAGCTCGGGGAGCAGCCCCTCCTCCGCCACCAGCTTCTTGCTCGCCCGCGCAAGAAGGCCGTCCTGGGCTGGCACCTTGCCCGAAACCCACTCGACTTCGGCCTGCGCGCTCTCCTGCACCGGATAGTGAAGATAGCACCACGCCTCTTTCAGGCGTGTCTTGACGGTTTCGTTCGCCTCGGTGAACTTAGCTTTGGCCAAGGCGCTGTCGCTCTGGGTCAGGTTGAGCCGATCGGTATCGCGGACGATCTCGCCCCAGGCCAAGGCCGAGCGGACGGCGTCCTTGAGGTTGTCGAGCTGACGTGCCTCCGCCGCGATGAAAACCAGCATATTACGATAGACGCGCGGCGTGCTGCCGCGCTGGATCAATATCTCCTTGGCCTCGGTCAGCGCCTCGGATCCGTCGCGTCCTGTATGGGGATGGGCGACACCCAGCACGACAGCGCGGACGCCACCTGCTTCATCGGGCACCTCCGCAGAGGTCGAGGGCGCAACCTGCACGGCGTCGAAATGACCACGGTCAGCGATGCCGTTGATGTATTTCGTCAACTCATTGTCGATGGTCATCAGGACCAGCGCGCTCTCGAGCTGCGCGGCACGATCCGCCGCGATGCGGTTGAGGCTAGCCGACATCGAGTACCAGTAGCGCCCCAGATCGGCGTGCATGAACTTGGCTTGATTGGTCAGCCGCCGCAGCGCATCACCGAAAATGGCAGGCCGCTCGCCGGGCTGGACAACGCCCAGATTGATCTGCTTGTCGTCGAGGCCCGTATTCTGCTGCTGATGCGTCGGTGCCGTACCCATGAAGATCGCCCGGGCCACGCGCCGCGTCGCTGAGTAGCGATTGAGGTTCGGCGCGGACTGATCGACTTTGTACGGCGTGGCGGCCGTGCCATCGACGTCAGCCGCGATGATCGACTGCCAACTCACATCAAGATAATGCAGCAGTTCGGGTTCGACCCGCGGCGAGCTGACCGAGACGCTGCCCGGCATGATCATCACGGACGGGTCCCCGTTCATCCACAATTCGTGGATGACCTGCGCCATAAGCCGCAGAACGCCTCGCGTGCGTTGAAATTTTTCCAGAGAGCCCCAGCTCGTGTAGAGCTGATCGAACAGCTCTGGATGGATGGGATAGGCTTTCTCCAGCTTTCGACGATAATCTTCGTCGGCGCAGCCCTGCGGGAAGTCGTTCGAGTTCTCGCGATAAAGCTTGGCGAACTGCTTTAGCGTATTGTCGCGGTGATGGAATTTATCGCCGGGGATCTGCTTGAACAGCCGACGGCGAACGATTTCATAGCTCTCTTCCTGCGAAGCCGGACGCCATGACGATTCCACGCGACTGAAGGTCTGCTTCAGCCGAGCCAGAGCTTCCTGGCCGCCTTCGCCGCCGACCTCGATCTGCGATGCGGGCAGCGACGCCACCAGCAATGTGCCCGGGCTCGCTTTCACGGCTTCGGTCAGCGACTGGACGAAAGACAGGTTGGCATCAAACGAGCCCGACGGGAGACCTTCGACCCTGTAGATTTGGCGCAGATAGGCGACCCATTCGTCGATCAAGATCAGGCACGGCGAGTATTTGTTGAAGATTTCCTCGAGGAGGTTCGACCCAGGCGCGATGCCCTTCGCGTCATTCTCCGCGATCATGTCGAAGGCTTCTTCGCCACCGAGCTGCCATGCCAGCTCGCCCCAGGTCGTGCGGATTTTCCGGTCGCCAGTGGCGTTGAGAACGTCCTGCGGCCCGCGCGACGTTCCGACCAGAACGGCGCGATTGATTTTGGCCGGGACCGCCAGACCATGCTCATCGAGCAGTTGATCAAGACCCGACAGATCCTGCGCCGGCGTACCGCCAGCCATATGATAAAGTGCCAGCATCGAGTGGGTTTTGCCGCCGCCAAAGTTGGTTTGCAGCTCGACAACCGGATCACCGCCACCGCCCGACAGGCGTTTGGCGGCGCCTACAAGCAGCGTACTTAAACCTTCGGTCAGATAGGTCCGGCTGAAGAATTGCTGCGGATCACGGTATTCTGCAGGAGCGCTGCCCGTATGAACCTTGCCGAGGTCGGCCGCGAATTCGGCCTGCTGGAACTCGCCGGTGGCGACGTCCTGGTGGGGCTCGACCACCTCGCGCCAGGGAAGCAGGCCAGCGACGGTCTCGACGGAGATATCCAGCCGCTGCGTCTTGCGACGCTCTTCATTGCGCTGAAGCTCGGTGAATTTCGTGCGCAGGATCGTATCGCGCATCTTGGAAAGCTGCTCGGCCGTCTCGCCGGCGCTGATCGCCTCCATTAGACGGCGCATGGAGTCCAGCGCGCGCTCGGCGTCATCGTAGGTAAAGGTTTCGTTGTGCGAGAGCTTGTTTCGGACGTCGACCAGCTCATTGACCAAAGATCGCTCGGCGCGACCCAGCACGGCCTTGAACGCATCCATCCAGAAACGGTCCATGGCGTTGAAGAGGGCGGCCTGATCCCAGCCTACTTCGCCTTTACCGTTGGGTCGCAGGCCGGGCAGCTTCTCCAGAACCTGGACCTGCCAATGACCCTTAAGCGAGCTTTCCAACCGCTTTTCCACAAAGGGGATCAGCGCCTCGGGCAGCAGCTCCATACCCTCAAACACTTGCTGGCGCGTACTTTTGGCCATCTACTCGTACCCCTCAGAGATCCAACCGGGTCTGGCGATCGCCACCGGTGTCGTGGATCGCCGCAGCCTGCCGAGTAAGCTCGGTCCAGACGGCGATCAACGCGTTGTAAGATGTTGCGTCCTTGGCATCCGACCGCTTCTCGCAGATGCCATAGAGGCAGTAGGCGAGATCCTTCACTGCATCGGCTTTCTCCGAGCCGATCTTCTTGAGCAGCATCGCGGCGCTGTGCTCGCCTTCAGTTTCCAGCGCCCGGATAAGATGCTGGCAGCACTCCCAGACGGTCAGATGGCCATCGCTGGCGGGATCCCAGTCAGCATCCAGTTCGTCGCGCACTAGGATACGAACCTTACCCGCGGAGCTCTCGACGATTCCCGCGTGTTTGACACTCTCCACGGAAATACCGCGAGCCTGCGCAATGCTGTTGGCCAAGCCGTACTCACCCGTCTTAGTCCCGTGCTGCTCGAACCAGGTGATTGCAAACCGCGTGTCGGCGTCGAATTCACCCTGTATGCCACCCAGATACTCATCAAGCTCTCGGTTGATGAGCTGCAAAGCAGCCTTCACGCTCATCGGGCTATCGTCCGATTCGAGCACTGCTTTGTAACGCGAGAACACACCCATGCCGGGACCTATCGCCGACTGTGGCATGTCGGCAGGCGCAATGTTCGCACCCTGGAGCTCGGCAATCGCGGGCGGCAGCTCTCGTTTTAAAGCTCGAATAAACTCTGCTCGACTAACCACATCCGCAGAAATGTTTCGAATTCTGCAGACGAGAACCACGGAATTTGAAAGTGCATTAGTTCCCGATGCGATGGTCCGTGCTGCCCTCTCAGTACGCACAGGCCAAGTTCCTACGATAGAATAGCCCGCCGATATCACTGCTTGAAGGAAGGTGGCCCAACCTGTCGACGCTAGGCCCTCGGATTCTATCTCACTTTGCTTAAATGCATAATAGATTGTGGCTGGGAATTCGGATGCGGACTGATGCGCAAAATTAGAAATAGCCTTCGTCATTCCTGTGAGGAAAAACTGCTCTGCCGCAGCGCGACCTCCGTGCCTGTACGGCGTAGCAACTAATTCCTCCGCCTTTGGCACCGTGATCGTACTCGAAAGATCAGGGTAAACTTCTTTTAGGCTACGACGAAGCCAGATATAGAAAAAATCAGACAAGTCGGCATAGCCGATGTTATCATAGTAAGGCGGATCTGTGGATATGACAGGATTTACAACATCCAACACAGTAGTAGATGCATCAGATTGATGTACATGCGAGACTGATGCCGGCACGATTCCAGTTAAGCCTCCTGCAATCCCGTCGCAGAAACCCGATATATTGGCCATTTTGCCGAAAGGATTTGCTTCGACAAAATCCCAACTCATTGGTATCGCTTGTCTTGCAAAAAGCTGGCGAATGTTCTGGTTGGTTGAATTCCATCCACAAATGCTATTTCCGTAGTCGGCGACCTTATCTACGCCAAATGCAAGATAAACGCTGACCGCCTCCGCATAGGCTTTGGCCCCGCGGCCGTTATCTCGCAGCGGCGCGCTGTCGATAAGGTCACCTGCCGCTTCCGCATCCGACTGGATCTGAGCGCGGGCTTCAGCCACAAGTCCGCTCAGTGTGTCCATGGCAATCAATTGTCGCCGGGTGAAGAGATCCCCAAAAGTTCTCATCCCGTAGTCGGGGGGGGAGAACCACCGCGGATTTTCCGGTTGCAACTGTTCGGGGACCCACTCGGGCTGGCGCAGAAATGCGGCAGCCTCGTGTTCTGGTGAGGGCGCAACGTATATGCGCCCTCCCTTGCTTTCAGCGACAATAGCGATGAGTGCCACGCCGATCTTTCCTGCAGCACCACACGCCTTGACATATTCCGGCGTAATTGCGGCGTTAGAAAATAAGCAACGAAAATTTGCACCGCGACCAGCCTTAGTTCCAAGGCTGGCTTGCTCGATATCAGCCTTACTTGCAGAATTCCTTACGACATATTCGATTGATTTTGCCGCTTTGTCGACGATTGGCTCAATGTAAACAGCCTTCCCCGCCTTTGTGCTTAATGCAAAACTCGAGGCGATAGGTACTGCAACACCTGAGAAGGCCGGATCTGGACTTGGAACTGTTCGCGACCAAATCCAAGCAGTTGGCGTCGAAACGCTTCCACCAAGTTCTTTTGGAAGTGTTACCTGAGGATATAGTTCACCAATGCGCTCAAAGGCCTTTTTGCGCATCCAATCGCCATAGTATCGAATATCCTCTGCCATGCCTTCGGCGTTACGGTAAAATTGTTGCCCTTTCGGGCCAGGGTGGACCGGATGCCTCCCTGAAAATTTGGGCGGAAGTTCAACCATTGCCTTGCCAATCATAACGGCGACAGGATTCAAATCTCCGCCAAAGGCAACTAACCCGAGGCGCTGCGCTTCCAACGGAATTGCTCCACCTCCAGAGAAAGGATCGCATATTGTCGGCAGTACTTCGCCGCAGCTTTTCCGTATTTCTACGCGCGCTGCCTCCAAAACCTCTTCGTTCGTGCTATTTTCCCATACAACGAGATCTTCGACTATCTTGAATAGACGATTTCTCTCCTTCTCAATCGCGTCCTCCCCAACAAAAGTTTCCGGATGACTAGAAGGGTCGTCCACTAGTTGGCAAAATAGTATCGCCCTGCAAGCGGCTAACGGCCTACGCGCCCACCACTGATGCAATGACCTTGAGTGTCCTTTTAGAAAAGGGCTGCTCTTCTCTTTGATTGAAGCCGCATTGATCGCCTCGAGCGGGATCGCAACCTCGATGAGTTTTTTCTTGTAGTTATTGGTCGAGGTCATAAACCAGCCTGTAGGTTGCGGGGTGAATGGTCATTTCGCCACCTTCGCGCAGCGCGCGCAGCCGGCTTCCCGTCATCTCGACAGGCGCACCCTCCGGGTTGAGCAAAATGAACGAGTAGATTTCGGGTTTCTGGTCAACCAGGCCCCAGATGTCGGCTTCAATCTGAAGCGGTTCGCGCTCCAAGCAGTGTTCCTTCGGATAGTAATGGCATTGGAGCTCGCCGCTCGATGACCGGCGTTCCCAAGGAAATTTGGTGGCATTGGCGCGGCTGATCCAGCTCCCATCAGCATGGAAGAATCGATCGTCGCCATCTCCTCTATAGCCTTGGGCCAGAGCAAAGCGCGCCATGATATTCGGTCGGGGCGGCTTTGGCGCAGGGCGTGGACGACTGACGACATCCGGCTCATCTTCAGGATTCCGCATGTCGTTATTGTCCGCTTCGTCGTCGTCTGGGATCGGAGTTGCCGGCATGTCTTCTCCATCTTCGTCGCCGACGACATCACTCTCACTGACGACGCTCTCGCCAGATGCGTCATCGGCCTTGGGCATCGACGGTGAGATGGGATCAGCATTGTCCTCGACCGCTGGACCGTCCTGGTCAGTGAAGACCATCGCTTCCGGGGCCAACGTAAAATTCTCCTCGAGGTACGCCTTGATGTCGTCCGGCGACCGCTCGAACGCGTAGGCCAGAGCCGCTCGGATATCCGAGTTGAGGGACTTGCCGATTTCCTCGGGGACGCGCTTGGCGAGCTTGGCCTTAGAAAGCGGGCTGACGAACAGTTTGCGATCAATCCACAGCAAATCCGTCAGGCGCGCCGTCCCCGCGGGCACTCCCTCCAGATAAGGAACGACCTCAAGCTTTGGCGCTGTCACCCAGATGGTGTTCGCAATCACCTCAGCCAGCGCCCGGACGCGCTCGGTCTCCTCAGGGCTGGCAAGCTCGACCCTGCCGAGCTGCGTCCCGAAAGCTGTTAGCCAGGGACGGCGATCCTCGAGTCCCGGAAAGAGCGGCGATTGGTTGAAGCGCTCTTCGCAAACTGCCGAAAGCGCGGGCAAGCTGAAGAACGGAGGCGCTTGTACCAGCTCGGCCGGCAGCCGCAGGAGGTCTGCGGTCTTTCGTTTGACCCAGTCGTGGAGATGGCTCCACCGTATCAGCGTCTGCATACTGAGCGCGTAGGTCTGCGTTTCAACCGGCGCCCACTCCCCCATCAAATTCACCCAATGCCCGCACTCCTCCCAAATGCGGATCGGGTATCGAACCAGCAGCGTCCGCACCCGGCGGCCGTCCTCGGCTGAGAGCACGACGCCTGACTGCAGAGTCGCGAGCCACTGCATCGCGAGATCCACGGACGGACGATCTGCTACGCCGATCCGATGCCAGAGCGTGAGATCGGCGACCGACCCGCGGATCAACGCTGCGCCAGGGACATCCTCTTCATCACCGGTGAGGAACACCGAGGTTGTTGTCACCCAAGCGCCATCTTGCGACAGGATCAGCTTCTCGGCCTTGAACACCTCCCTGATACTCTGGGCGTCAGCGGTCGAGCAGGTGTCCAGCATCTGGTCCAATCGCCGATACCATTTCTCGACCTCCTGGACCGGCGGCTTGGTCGATTTGGCAAGCGCGCGCAGCCGGTCGAGTAGCCTGGCAGGCCCGGTCGGCGATCGCCGAACTCCAAGCAAATCCAAGAGCGGGCGTGTTGATTCCCGATCGAGCAGACCATGAACGAACGGCTCGACGTCGATGAGCGACTCTGTCTCGGACGTGCGGCGCAGCAGCTCGGACGGAACCTGGACCACATTGCGGGTATCTGGGAGGCACGGCTTTTCACGAAGTTTGAGCAGCCATTCGGACAGCAATGGGTCGGATGTCAGCGATCGCGTGCTGCCAGTGGTCGCCACCTGCAGAATACGGGCGCTGGAGCACCGCGACCAATATCCTTCGCGTTGGCCGAGGATGCGCGCGGCAACCTTGGCCCAGACGCCCGGATCCGTGGTGGCCGACGCCTCCCAATGCTTCCAGTAAGATGCGTCGAAATCCCAATCCTCGATGACAAAACTGTCCGTAACGTAGGGATAATACAGCGCAGTCTTCAGGCCCCTGGCCTGGGCGTCCGCCAGAAGCCGCGAGCGTGAGTAAATCGACCCCCGCCTGGCCACAAAAGGCGCGAATGTCTGGAGACCAGAGCGACCTGAACCGACCCAGCGCTGCCAGTCTTCACGCGTGCAGGAGGTGAAGCTCGACATGTAGTCGGGGTGCAGAAGCTGGGTTTCCTGGACAGCTTCCGGAAGCAGATCTTCAAGCGTTCCGTCATCATCGATGAGGACCGTCTTGGCGATCGGGCGAAGCTTCCGATCCGCGCAGGCGTATCGAAAGGATGCCCCCGCCGTCGCACCCAGCTTGGCCGCGATCTGAGCGATCTGTACGCACTCGGTCATCTTGGGCTGACCTGTATTGAAGTAGTCGGCGGCCACCCTTTCGACGACAGCGTTAACATCGCTGGTGTCCGAAAGGCCGATCTTGGCGAGAACGGCGAACGTCGTCTCTACGACGTCGGAGCTTGTACCTGCTCCATCGCCCTTGTCACGGCGCTGCTCGGCGAGAAAACGCGTCCAATTCTGGTTCAGGACAATCAGATGGGCGGCCAGGAACTCCCAGTCGTCGTCAGACTGAAGAAGCTTCTTCTCACCAAGCCGGACAACCTCGGATGCCGAATAGAGGACCTCCTTACCCTGGACGGGTACGATCCTGAGGCGATCGGCATCCCGGCACTGATAGCCGGTGACGTCAGGAGCGATGTAGGACCATAGGTTTAGCAAATTACGCCAGGTCGCCGGGCGGGGAAGATGGTTTGTCCGCAGACGATCGAGCAGATCGGCTTTCGCGAAAGCCTCGACCAAGCCCCAGTTTACGAGCTTTGTGCGATCCTTGGCAGAGACGTGACGGCAAAGCGCCGGCCTCGACTTCTTGTCGAGCAATGCCATCGCTTGGTCGGCAGGCCATATCTCAAAGATCGGCAAGGGCATGACGATCGCGCCCTTGGGAGGCAAGAGTTGGCCGTCTTCCGTCAACAGGATGGGTTGCTCCGCCACGACTTCGTCAAAAGCCAGTTCGACAATCGCTCCACATGAGCCTTCGAGCGTGGCCGCTTCGCGATCCACGTCCGGCATCAGCCCATAGGCTGTCGCGCGATCCAGTGAGCTAGTGGTGGTCTGCTCAAGCCATTGCATCATCGCCCGGCCGGCAAGCTCACCGGCGCGCTTGAGCAGCCAGCGGTTGGTCGGCGAAGTCTCTGGATCCTTGATCTTCAGGCGCGCCGGATCCTGGATGAATGGCGCGTTGCAGGCAAACGGGAGCGTCGTCTCCACGCCGGTTGGCAGCACGACATACAGCCTGCCCTTGGCGCCGAGGACGATTTCGATCCGGCACGGTGGGAAATCCCCGGCATCCTCGGCACCCATCATCCGCTCCTGACGGATTTCCTCGAGCGCCTCGGCCGGGAAGGCCTCATCATCCGAGCGAACGAGCAAGAATGGCTCTTCCGCCTTCGCATCGAGCGCCATCCATTCGCTATTGGGAATAGGGCCTGGCCCAAAGCTATCCCACTGCACGGCCTTGTCACCAATCTGGAGCCGGCGAATATTCTTGAAGAACAGCAGCGACACCGGGCTTTTCAGCCATTCCTCCAGGTTCTTCTCGACGTCACGCCGCAAGAAGGCGTTGGCGATCGCGACCTCGACGCGCGTTCCACCCGAGGTCAGTTCTTGCTCATCGATCCAATGCGGCTCGGTGAACCGACCGCGCTCGAACGCGACGGCCAAGGTCGGGGTGTAAAGCTCGACCCTGTCGCCCAGACTGAAGGTGCTCTTGAAGCCTATTCCGCGAAAACCGATCGTGTGCAGTGCTCGCTTGTTGGAATAGCCAAAGCGGCAAATCGAGGCGAAGTGGGCCTCGATGAAATCCTCGCCATTGTGCTGAAATATGAAGCGATCATCCTCGATCGATACCCGCGCCTCGCTGGCGCCAGCATCGTCTGCGTTCTGCAGCAGCTCCGAGAGGATATGACGCGGACTCTGCACCTGTTTGAAAAGCTGATGCCACGGGCCGGCCAGTTCGGGGTCCGCTTCGAGCTGGTCCCATCGTTTGACCGCGCGGTCCTTGATCGGCTGAAAATAGCCCGGTGGCGCAGCGGGCCTTGCCGCGCGCTCCCGTTCCGGGATCATCGTGGCGCCTCCGCCCGCTCCAGCAAACGCGCCAGATGGAACTGGATGGCGGTATGCTCGAAGGACGGTTCGTGATCTGAAAGCGCGCCGTGGACGTAACGCGGGTCCCGCGCCGTCCCATCTTCGACCTGCACGATCGCGAGGATGTACTTGTCCGGTTCATGGAGCGAAGTGATCACCTCCTGGCGGGTGATCATCACGGTGTCCGCGCCGTGAACCCGCCCCTTTACCTCGATAAACCGCAGGTGCTTGGTGCGTGGATCATAAGACGCGATATCGTACCCGATTTTCTGCGCCGACACGTCGCTGGGCAAATTGCCGAGCGCCCGCTCCGTCGCGATCACAGCGTCCATCGCAGCCAGCTCGATTACTCGGCGCGCGTCAGCATCGGCCGAGAACGGGTGTGTCGCTCCATCGGCGGGGCCTGCGCGCGGAACGGCGCGCGCGTCGAGAAGACCGCGCGGAACGACAACCATCCCGCCCCGAACCCTCGGGGGCTGCGATGAAATGAACCGCTCTTGTTCGAGCTGATCCATGCGCCGCTTCTGGCGCTCGGCTAGGTCTTCAGCGCGCCGCTGGGCGTTTTGCCAGCTCAATCGTGTCTTCTTACCCGCCTTCTCTTCTTCCTTCAGTTCAAACGCGCGCGAGTCCCAGTAGTTGATCTCCTTCTTGAGGCGGGCGCGCACCTCGCGCTCGACCTTCTCGATCTCGGGCAAGCGGCGCGCTTTGATCTCGGCTACATGCGCCTGCGCCAGCTCGACCGTGGCGAACCGCACGGCCGTCTTTTCCAGCTCAGTCGTCAGCCAGTCCTCATGGAGGACGTCCTGAACGCGAGCGATCTCCTCAGGGGTGGCAGGGCGCAGGTTGAGGTGCGGCGCGATGCCGGCGTTGACGGCCTCTCCGGCCTTGTTGATCGAGGCGAATTGAAGCTTCTGCGACACCACATGCGGCTTGCCCGCGCTGGTCGCCAGGCCATCCTGAATGCTGTGCTCAAGAAGGAACACCGCAGACAGGTCAGTCCCCGCATCAAGGTCGTCGACCAAGATCGCGCCCTGACGCATGATCTGCTCATATTGCTCGCGCACGATGCTGATCACCGCTTCGAGCAACGGATGACCCGGGCACACAAATGTTGCGACCGGTTGCTGGTTGATCCGGCCCTTTTCGAAACAGATGCGCTCATACTTCTTCTGAATCGGCGCGCCGGTGCCGATCTGGCGATCCCGCTCCCGGATCCGGACCGGGACATGGGTGATCTCCCAACGCCCCTCTTCCCGGCGCTTCATCTTGCCGCCCAGATGCTGGAAAGCTTCAACGAAGAAGCTTTGGACATGGTGCGGTTGCAGCCGCTGAGCCTCGGCGCGCTCCATCTCCAGGCGCAGCTCCTCGACTTGGGCCTCGGGCATGGTGTCGTTCGTCAACGCACGCCGCTGGAGCAACTCAAGCAGGTGCCCTTGATCGACCGCGCCATCGACTTGGCGGAATAGCCTGGCTTTGACGTCCTCCTGCTCGCCATACTGGATGGCCTGAAACAGGAGATCCTTGAGCGCGACGCCCTCGAAAAGTTCGCCCAGGACATCATACACGCGGCCGCCTAAGGCTTCCCGCGCCGCCTCGAGCTTTTCGAGAAGCCGAGCGTACACCTCGCCTTCACGGGTATCGGCCGCGACGAGGTTCCACAGGTGGCAGACTTCGGTCTGGCCGATCCGGTGGATGCGGCCGAAGCGCTGCTCGATCTTATTGGGATTCCAGGGCAAGTCGTAGTTGACCATGAGATGGCCGCGCTGAAGGTTCACACCTTCGCCGGCTGCGTCGTTAGCAATCAGCACCAGCATGTCGCGGTCCTGCATGAACCGCTCGATGACCTTGCGCCGTTCTTCCCGCGACACGCCGCCATGAATCGCATCGACCGCATCAGGATTGCCGAGCCGAGCGCGGACCTTGTCCATCAAATAATGGAGCGTGTCCTTCGGCTCGGTGAAGATGATCAGCTTGCGACGATTGCCGTCGGCATCGACCATCAGATCATCGTCGAGAATACGATTGAGCTGCGTCCATTTGGCGTCGAGGCCGGAACGAAGGACGCCAAGCGCCATAGTCTCCAGGCCTTTGAGCGTCTCAACTTCGAGCGCGAGCTGCTCAACCGTCTCTGCAGTCGTCGCGCCGGTCGCGATCAGGTCTTCGAGGTCGTCGATCTCGTCCTGGCCATATTCCTCGATATTCTTGAGGATGTCGGCGTTGACGTCCGGCGCGGCAAAGCCCGCACGGCGGCCCTTGGCGGCAAGGCGCGCTTCCCCGAGTTCGTTTTCAAGCCGCTCGCGCCGGCGCTTGAGCGACTGGTAGATCGCCGCTGGCGATGAGGCGAGGCGCCGCTGGAGAATCTGCAGGGCGAAGCCGACATTGTTGCGCTTCTTTCCGTCTCCTTCGGCGAAGCGCTGCACCCGATTCATCTCGGTTCGCACATACTCGGTGACGGCGGTATAGAGCGCCGCCTCCAGCTCGGAGAGCTGATATTTGACGGTGTAGGCCCGGCGTTCCGGAAACAGCGGTCGACCGTCGAAGCGGAGCAGTTCCTCCTTGGTGAGGCGGCGCATCATGTCGGCGGTGTCGGCGTAGTGAACGCCATCGCGGAAGCGCCCCTCAAAACGGTCCCCGTCGAGGAGCGCCATGAAAAGCTGGAAATCCTCCTCCTTGCCGTTGTGCGGCGTGGCCGACATCAGCAACAGGTGGCGACATGCTTCGCCGAGCTTCTGACCGACCTGGTAGCGCTTAGTGTATTTGACGTCGCCGCCGAAATAGGTCGCCGACATGCGATGCGCTTCATCGCAGATGATGAGATCCCACTCGCGGGCGCTCGCCAGCTTTTCCTGCAACTCCTCGTTCCGAGCCAGGACATCAAGGCGAACGATCAGCCGGTTTCGGTCCTCGAACGGATTACCTGACCGTGACGTCTCGATCATGTCACGGGTTAGGATGTCGAATTCGAGGTTGAATTTCTGACCCAGCTCGTCCTGCCATTGCTCCACCAGGCTGCCTGGCGCCACCACAAGACAGCGTTCGAGATCACTGCGCGCGATCAACTCCTTGATCAGCAGGCCGGCCATGATCGTCTTGCCCGCCCCGGGATCGTCGGCCAGCAGGAAGCGTAGTGGCTGGCGCGGCAGCATCTCGCCGTAGACGGCCGAGATCTGGTGCGGCAGCGGATCGACCAGACTTGTGTGGATGGCCAGATAGGGGTCGAAAAAATGGGCGAGCTTGATCCGGTTGGCCTCGGTCACCAAACGAAGCAGCGCACCATCACCGTCGAACGACCAAGGCCGCCCGTTGACCTCGACTTCGAGCCGGTACTCGTCGTCGCGATAGAGCACGGCTTCCGCAACGGCGCCGTTCAGATCGCGGTAGACGACGTTGATCGCCTGATCGCCGATCCAGTCCACCGACAGGATCTGGGCCGCCTGGGGTGAGGCGATGCCGCGCACCGACGCGCCATTCCGAATCTCTTCAAGCCTTGCCATATCTACCCTTACTGATCGCAACCGCCCTGATGCTCACGCCGCAAAATCGGCTTTCTTTAAAGCAGCCTCGGTCTCGGCCTGATTAACGACAACGATGTGCTGACTCCGGGCCGGCAACTTGGCGGCGTCGCCCAAGAGGCCGAGCCGCTTCAGAACATAGAACAGCATGGCATAGCGCACGGTGAGGACCGCAGAGCCTTTCTCCATGCCATAGTCTTTGGCGACGACGGCCTTCTGACTTGTGGTCAGATCAGGGTGAGGGCCAATCTCGACCCCGAACCGCTCTTGCCAAAGCGCATCTCGCTCTGCGGGTGCCCCAGGTTCGCCGAGGCTCCCGATCCCGAGAACGCGCGGCAGCAGGAAATCCTTGAACTTGTCGGTGACGTGACAATAGCCGCGAACGTGCCAGCGGAAGCCATCATAGCCAAAGGCGTGGGGCGTGATCCGTCGCCAGATCGGATCGGGCCGATCCTTGCTCATCGACTGATAGTGAATGTCCACCGACTGGTGATCGCGCACGGCGCTGAGGACCGTGCGCAGCATGGACGCGTCGATATCTCGCCGGGGCGTCAAGGCGATGTCAGTGTCAGGAACCCGGGTGATCCAGGATTCCGATAGATCGATTAGTCCTTCAGCCACCGACCGCAGGCGCGACAGATAGCTGTCTGGGTCGGGCCTGAGGAAATGGGGCTCGAAATGTTCGTTAGCGACATACCGCTTGGCGCTCTTGTCGTAGAGGGCGTTGTGGGGCGCTCGCTCCTGGTAGAGCGTCAAGTCCTTCGACGCCTGCGGCACTGAGACGTCGAACATATCCATGATGTCCGAGCGATTGACCCCGCCCTCCCAGAATAGGCGGAACTCGATGAACTCGAGCCGACGCTCAACGCCCCATTTCAGTGTCGTCAGCCCTTCTGTCATGCAGATATTCCTCCGAAACAGATGCAGATAAAAACTATATGGACATATCTGCACGACGTGTGTAGTTTCTATTCTCATCATGGAGTCGCGTCAAGCGGAACCGTGCCGGGCACAGGAGGACCACATGGCCAAGACCCCCTCGAAGAGTGAAGTAACAAGCAAGAAAGCCGCGACTGCGGCATCGCAGGTACTGCGCGACCCCAAGTCGAGCGCAGCGGCCAAATCCGCAGCGGCTTCGGCGCTGACTCAGCGCCCGAACAAGAAGTAAGTCAGAGAGAACGACGATGACCACCCTTTCCAACCGGCGGACCATCGTCGCCCATGGCCGCTTGGCGATGCGCGAGCTGCGCCTCGACGCGGCGCGCCAGCGCCGACACGGCGTGCAGATTCTGTCATTCGAACAACTCGCAGTCCGTCTGGCCGGCGGCTTCGCCCGTCCAATCGATGACGAGTGTTTGCGAACCGCGATCCAGGCCGTGCTGCCGGACACGACCCTCGGAGAGCTGGAAAGCATCAAGCTGCTTCCTGGCATGGTCGATGCGGCGGCCGACACCCTCCACAAGGCGTGGCGGGCCGGTATCGACCTGGCCGCTCGCGCCGGGAATCATCCTCGGCTCGACTCGATCGCGCGCCTGGAAGCTGCGGTTCTCGCCCAGTTGCCGCCCGGTATGATGCGTCCTACCGATCTCGTGGCCCGCGCCTTGGGGCGGATTGCTCACGCTCCGGCGGTTTTGGGTCCGCTCGAGATCGTCGGTATCACGGAGCTTTCGCCGTGCTGGCGTCCGCTTTTGCAGGCACTCACCGCGCATACTTCGGTGAGCTGGACAGCCGGCCCTCGGCCGACCCCTTCGTGGCTGGACGCGTTCGACGTCACGATCAACCGGGCAGACCCAACCGCTCCGGCAATCAGCACGGTCAGCGCCGCGACTGCCTATCACGAAGCGATCGAGGCCATTCGATGGGCGCGGGGCCTGATGTCTTCAGGCGAAGCGGAGCCCGCCGACATCACGATCGCGGCCGCATCGACCGGTGACTATGACGATCACCTCCTCGCCCTGCGCGCCGATGCGAACCTGGATCTTCACTTCGTCCACGGCATCAAGGTCACGACGACCCGGGATGGTCAGGCGGCTGCGGCGCTCGCGGATCTCCTCATTCGCGGCTTCTCGCAGACCCGGATGCGTCGGCTCGCCGCGTTGTGCGGTTCGGAAACCGGCCCGTTTCAGGGCTTGCCGCAGGGCTGGCTGCGGGTCCTGCCGACCGACGCGCCGCTGGCTTCGCTGGCATCTTGGCACCGCTTGCTGGACAGGCTGACCGCCGACGACTGGCCCGACACGACGGATCATGCGCCGACCTTGCGTGGCATCGTTGATTTGTTGGCGAAGGGACATCCGGCAGCCGACGAGATCGGCGCAGCCTTTCTGTCCGGACGCGCCCTGGCGATCTGGCGCAAGGCACTGCTGGCTGGACCATCGGGGTCGCTCGATGCGACCCTGGACAACCTGAAACAAGATGACGGGCTGGAGGCCTGCGTTTCCGTGGCCTGGATGCCCGCAAGCGCCTTGGCGGCTTCACCGCGCCGTTTCGTTCGGCTCATCGGCATGAATTCATCGCGCTGGCCGCGCGGCATTTCCGAAGATCGTCTGATTTCCGATCACATCATTCCAACCGCTGAGCTGGACCCGCTGCCGGTCGGCGCGGCGGATCGGCGAGATTTTGAGACCATCCTCGCCACGACGAGCGGTCAGATCGTCATGTCGCGCGCTCGCCGCGACAGCGAAGGCCGCTTGCTGGGGCGCAGCGCACTGCTCGGTCCGGCATCTGAGGAGATCTACATTCGGCGCAATGCGGTTCCGGCTCACGCATTCAGCGAGACCGATCGATTGATGGCACGACCCGATGAGTTCGCGCGGGACAGCCAGGCCATCAGCGCCACCACGGCCTGGCGCAACTGGCATCGCAAGGAGATCACACCGCACGATGGACTGGTTCGCGCCGACCATCCTCTCCTGCAGGCCATCCTCGGCCGGACTCAATCGGCCAGCTCGCTTCGTTTGCTGCTCCGCAGCCCGCTCGGCTTTGTATGGCGCTACGGGATGCGCCTGCGCACCCCAGAGAGCGGCGTGGACCCGCTTGTCCTTGATGCAATGTCCATGGGCGACCTGGTTCACATGACACTCGATCTGGCGCTTGCGACGCTTGAAAAGGCCGGCGGCCTCGCCGCGGCTGACGAAGCGCAGATCGCTGGTGCCGTGCAGAATGCTGCTGCCAGGATCGCGGTCGTGTGGGAAAGCGAACGAGCGGTCCCACCGGCGCTCATCTGGCGACGGACGCTCGACGACGCCCGGATTCTTACCACGCGCGCCCTGACTTACGGCGATGAGCATCTGCCCGACGCCCGCTCTTTTGGCGAAGTCGCCTTCGGCGGCGCGACGCCCAAGGCGGACGCCGCCAGCCCGTGGGATTCGCAGACACCCGTCGAAATCCCCGCCACCGGCTTTCGCATCGCCGGGTATATTGATCGCCTGGACATTGCCGGCGACGGCAAGCGCGCGCTCGTTCGCGATTATAAGACCGGACGGCCGCCCAAGGACGATATCAGTCTCGATGGTGGCCGCGAGTTGCAACGCTGCCTCTATGCCTTCGCCGTCAAGGCGCTCCTTGGCGACGACGTGTCGATCAGTGCATCGCTGCTCTTTCCGCGCGATCAGGTCGACTTCCAACTCGGCGACCCTGAAGCGACGCTCACCGAGATCACCGGCTATTTGCAAGCCGCCCGGGCGAACCTTCACTCCGGCCAGGCCCTCATCGGTCCGGACACCGGCGGTGCCTACGACGATCTGGCGTTCGCCCTGCCGGCCAATGCGGGCGCCACCTACTGCAAACGAAAACTGCCCGCAGCTACCGAAGCTTTCGGCGATGCTGCGCTGGTCTGGGAGGCACAGTGATGACCGCTGCTACCAACACACTGCGCGATGACGCCGCCCGCCGCACCGCCATCGGCGTCCATGATCGCTCGATCCTGGTCGAAGCCGGCGCAGGCTCCGGCAAGACAGCCGTGATGGCCGGCCGCATCGCCGCCATGCTCGCCGAGGGCATCGCGCCCAAGTCGATCGCAGCCGTCACCTTTACGGAATTGGCAGCCAGCGAGCTGCTGATCCGCGTTCGCGACTTCGTTGCCGACCTCGCGGCCGGCACAATTCCGACCGAATTGCGCATCGCATTTCCCGACGGCTTGTCAGCCAAACACAGCGCGAACCTTGCGGCCGCCGCATCGGTCATCGACGAGATCACCTGCTCGACAATCCATGGCTTCTGCCAGCGGCTGATCAAGCCCTACCCGGTCGAGGCGGACATCGATCCCGGCGCGAGCGTGATGGACCGCAATCAAGCCGATCTCGCCTTCATCGAAATCGTCGAGACGTGGCTGCGCGAACAGCTCTCGGGCGGTGAAGGCGGCATCATCGCGGAAATGGTGCTGCACAATCCCGGCGAAACCGTGGGCTTGATCCAGAAGATCGTCGCCAACCTGCGCAAACGCAGGACCGTCTCCGCGCCGCCGGTCAGCGGCCTGGCCCCGCACCTGGGCGCTTTCCATCACGCCGTCGATGGTTTGATGGAGTTCATCCGCACCGCACCAGCGGTGGAGGAAGAAACCGCCATGCTCGCCGAGCGCTTCGCCGGAATGGCCGCAGGGCTCGACAGCGGGCCGGTCATCGAAACGCCGGTCGGCTTGGTGCGATTGCTGGTTACACCGCCGCATCCCGACCTCTGCACCAAAACCGGCTCGTTCCTTGCCTACAAGAAGAAAGGCAAATGGGTCGAAGCCGCCAAGCGCGAAGGCTTGGCCAAGACTGAAGGCGAACGGCTGAACATCTCGGCGGATGCGCATTACGCCGCGTGCTGCCAAGCCTGGCAGGATCTGGTCCAGAACGTCGCCAGTCGCGTCCTGTGCGACCTCATCGCTCAGGTGCAGCCAGTGCTGGCCCGCTTCCGGGACTATAAGCGTTCGGCCGCTCAGCTCGACTTCGACGATCTGATCTTCGCGGCGCGCGATCTTTTGCGCGATCACGACGATGTCCGACGGTCCCTCGCCACCCGCTTCGCCCACGTCCTTGTCGATGAGTTTCAGGATACAGACCCGCTTCAGACGGAAATCTTCTGGCGCCTCTGCGGCGAGCCGCCGGCCGGGGTCGCGAGCGCAGACTGGAGCGCCTTCACGATCCGTCCCGGCGCGCTCTTCCTCGTCGGTGATCCCAAGCAGGCGATCTATCGCTTCCGCGGCGCCGATGTCAGCGCCTATGTCCGGGCGCGCGATGCCTATCTCGCGCAGGACCCTGACAGCGTCCTGGCGATCTCCACCAATTTCCGTTCCTGCGCGCCGATCCTGACCTATGTGAACGACCGCTTCGAGGCGCTGCTTTCGAGCGAGGGCCAACCCGGCTTCACGGCGCTCGATCCCTTTCACGCTGATCGCGGCGAGGCCCTTTGCGTTGCAGCTCTCGACGTCGCCGTTGCTGATGAGAATGGCAAGGCCTCAGCCGAGCAACAGCGCGACGGTGAAGCCGACGCGATCGCCCAAATGTGCGCCCGGTTGATTGGCAGTGAGATGATCCTCGATCGTCGCTCCGGCGCCAGTCGACCTTGCCGGCCAGGCGACATCGCGTTGCTTGCGCCCACCGGCAGTGATCTTTGGCGATACGAGGAGGCGCTCGAACGCCACGGCATCCCGGTCGCCACGCAGGCAGGCAAAGGCCTGTTCCGCCGCCAGGAGATCCAGGATCTGATCGCGCTGACGCGTGTTCTCGCCGACCGCCGTGACACTCTCGCCCTCGGGGCCTTGCTGCGCGGCCCGCTCGTCGGTCTGACCGAAGAAGAACTGCTCGACATCATCTGGGCACTTCCTCGTGCCGAAGACGATCCCGAACGGCTGCCCCGGCTCGATCTCGGCGTTGAGCTCGAGCATATCGCGCATCCGCTGGCCCGATCGACCATCGAGACGCTACAGGCGCTCTATCGTCAAACCAACAGCACCACGCCGCACGACCTTTTGTCGCAAGCGATCGACGCGCTGCGGGTCCGTCCCATCCTGCTGGAGCGCCATCGCGGCCAAGCAGAGCGCGCGCTTGCCAACGTCGATCTCTATCTCAGCCTGACGACGTCCTTTGCTGTTCGCGGTCTGCGCGCTTTCGCCGAGACGATGACAGCGGCGTGGACCGATGAGGCCCGAGCGGTCGAGGGACGGCCCGATGCTCAGGAAGAGGCCGTGGCGCTCTACACGATGCACGCGGCCAAAGGCCTTGAATGGCCGATCGTCGTCCCGATCAATACGATGACCGGCATCATGGCGCCCGAAAGCGCCGTGACCGACCGCGACAGCGACACCTTCTATTGCCCGGTGTTTGGAGTGAAGCCTGTTGGCTATGACGCTGCGCGAGACGCCGAGAAGGCCGAACTCGACCGCGAGCGCATCCGCTTGTGGTATGTCGCAGCAACGCGCGCCCGTGAGCTTCTGGTGCTTCCGCGCCTCGACGCGGCGCAATCGAAGTCGGCATGGATTTCGCTTCTGGATCTTTCGCTTGCCGAACTGCCGGCGCTCGACCTGTCGCATTTGCCGCCCGAGCTTGACCTTGCGGCAGGCGGCGAGGCCAACGACCAGACCCGGGATGATTTTGCCGCTGAAGCGGCATCGATCGTAGCGCGACAGCGTCGCCTGATCTGGCTTGCGCCAAGCCGCGACGAAAGCGCCGATGGACCGGTTTTGACCCCGGAAGCGGTAGAAATCTGGGCAGCGTCGGAGGCCGGTCAGCCCGATGACGAGGCGGTGCGCCCCAATGTTCAGGGCGGTCGCGAAAGGGGCCTGATCCTGCACAAGCTGCTGGAAGAGGTCCTGACCGGCGAGACGCCGGACGATGCCGGAGCCCTCAGCGAGCGCGCACGAGCGCTCATCGGGGAGATCGGCAGGCCCGTTATGGCAGACCCTTCTCAGGGCCTTTCTCCAGACGAGCTTGCCGGTTGCGTGGTCCGCACATTTGCGCTCCCCGAGATCGCGGAGTTGCGTCCTTCGTTGGCGCCTGAACTGGCGGTCTATGCAGCGGTGGACGTTGACGGCGTCGAACAGGCGACTGTCGGAATCGCTGACGCCACCAGCTTCGACAACGCGGGTCGGCCAACCGTTGTGATCGACTGGAAAAGCGATGTGCAGCCGACAGCCGAAACCCTCAATCACTATCGCGCGCAGGTGCGGGCCTATCTCGACATGACGGGGACCGACTGCGGCCTGATTGTCCTCGTCACGACAGGGCAGGTCATCGCCGTCACGCCCACAACTGCGCCCTTGGCCGCCTGAAGAGATGGGAACGGACGCCATGCTGACGCGAGCGACCGCCAAGGCACCTGAACAGGATGATCTGTTCAGCGAGGAGGTGACGCTTCTGTTCCCGGCTCTGCTGGCGCTGGAAGGCAGGCTTCTGGGCAGCGCTGTGCGTCAGCAGGCGGTTCCCTCCGCTCTGACCCCATGCCGCCTGAAGCCGTTCACGGTTCGGCGGGTAAGCGGCTTTGAGTCGACCCTGAAAAGCGGCGAGACGCTCAAAATCATTAGCGCCAAAACGGCAGCCTCGCTCGATGCCGACCTCGTCCTGCTTGTCCCCGGCGCGACAACGGCCCAATCCATCCGTGAGGCGCTCGAACGTGGCGAAGGGCGTTGGCTGCATCCAAAACCGATCGCTCCGGCAGCATTGGGTGCCCAGGCTATGCTGCAGCGGCTGACCGGGGTTGCGGCATCCTGGGAGGATGCGTTCCATCTGCGCGAAGGTCGTGCGGCCACCGATGACAAGCCGCTCTATCCGGGATTACGACGGCCGCAAATCGGCGCCCTCCACGCCGCGCTTGCTCATGCGACGCGCTCGACGGACCCCGCCACGATCGTCATGCCGACCGGCACGGGCAAGACGGAGACCATGCTTGCGCTCAATGCGCGTCAGCGGTTTGATCGCTTGCTCGTCGTGGTTCCGACGGATGCGCTGCGCGAGCAGATCGCTGCGAAGTTCGAGACGTTTGGCGTCCTGAAGGCACAGTCGTGTCTCGACGTCTCTGCGCTGTTCCCCGTGGTCACCCGGCTCACCCGCATCCCGACCTCGATCGCCGAAGTCGATCAGATCTTCGATAGCGCCAATGTCATCGTCACCACCATGCATATTGCCGGCCGCGCCGAACCGCCGGTTCAGGAGCATATGGCGACCCGAGCCTCAGCGCTCTTCATCGATGAGGCACACCACATCGGAGCTCGCACCTGGGCATCCTTTCGCGGACTGTTCGCCGAACGCACGCCGCCCATTCCGGTCGTCCAGTTCACTGCCACACCGTTCCGCGAAGATGGCCGCCGCGTCGACGGGGAGTTCATCTATACCTATCCGCTGAAGAAGGCGCAGCAGGAGGGGTATTTCAAGCCGATCCGGTTCGAGGCGGTGTTCGGACTCGATCAGCTCGACGCGGACCAGGCGATCATCGACAAGCTGGGTGACGTGCTCGCCGCCGATCTGGATGCCGGCCTCAATCATCTTGCGATGGCCCGGTGCAGCACCATTGAGCGCGCCAAGCATCTCCATCGCCTCTACACGCTTGCCTACCCGGACTACCGACCCGTCATCGTTCACAGCCAGCAGTCGCTCAAGGAGCGTCGCGAGAATCTTGCCGCTTTGCGACGGTTCGACAGCCGGATCATCGTCTGCGTCGACATGCTCGGTGAGGGCTTCGACCTACCGGAGTTGAAAATCGCGGCGCTGCACGATCATCACAAGAGCGTCGCAGTCACGATCCAGTTCGTCGGCCGCTTTACACGCCAGGATCCCAGGTTGGGAGACGCCACGGTCATTGCCAACACCGGCGTCGATGACGTGGATCGTTCGCTCGCCAAGCTCTATGCAGAAGACGCAGACTGGAACGCGCTGGTGGAGGCCCTCAGTTCGGCAAAGATCGAACGTCAGGTACGCCGCGCCGAGATGTTCAAGGGATTCTCCGGCGATCTGAGCGACATTCCGCTCCAGACGCTTGAGCCCAAGATGAATGCCGTGGTCTACCGCACGGCCTGCGACGCTTGGGACCCGTTCCAGGCCGAAGAGCTCTACGACGCCGGGGTCTATCTCGGCATGAAGCTCAACGCTCACAAACGCGTGGCGATCTTCGTGACGCGCGCCGAAGAACAGGCCCGTTGGACCACCGCGCAACAAGCGGTCAACGTGACCTGGGACCTGCACATGCTGCACTGGGATCAGGCTAGCGGACTGCTCTACATCAGCAGTTCCGCAAAGGGGCCTTTTGATCGTCTCGCCAAAGCGGCGTGCGGCGAGACCGCCCGCCGCGTCGAAGGCGAAGAAGTGTTTCGCAGCCTCCATGGGTTCAAGCGACTGATTCTGCGCAATCTCGGACTGACCCATCACCAGGGCCGAGGGGTCCGCTATTCTATGTACATGGGCGTCGACGTCGCCGACGGTCTCGACAGCGCAAAGTCCCAATCGAGGATCAAGAACAACATCTTCGCCACAGGCTTTCTCGACGGGATGCCCGCCTCGCGCGGCTGCTCCGCCAAAGGCAAGTTCTGGTCGAGCGCGAAGGTTCGCGACCTCACCGATTGGGTTGATTGGTGTCAGGATGTCGGCCGCACGGTCAACGACCCGAGCATCACGACCGATGGGGTCTTCAAGAGCGCGATGCGCCCCCGCCAGATCAACGAGCGCCCGACCGTACCACCCGTTGCGATCCACTGGCCTGAATCGTTGATCCTGCAGATCGAAGAACGCATCGAGATCTCGTTCGGCGATCAACCTGTCTCGTTCACCGAATGCGATATAGAGCTGCTCGACAATGCCCGCACAGGACCGCTGCGTTTTGCGGTCCGTAGCGACGATCATTCGGCCGAGTTCGAGATCGTGTTCAGCGATGGCGGCGCCCGCTATCCGCAGCGCAGTGGTCCCAAGGCCACGATCAAGATCGGCAGCAAGTTCCAGTCGCTTTCGGAATCCTTTGCCGACGACTCGCCTCAGATTGATTTCGGCGACGGCTCGCTGCTCATCTACAGCCACCTCTACAGCTTGCCGGAAGGCGAGACGGTCGAGCCCTACCCGGTGGCCAAGATCGAAGCCTGGGACTGGTCGAAAGCCAATATCCGCGTCGAATCGCAGGGCACGGCCAAGCGCGCAGACTCCGTCCAGCGCACGGTGATCGAGGCCCTGCTAACGGACCCCGATCCCTATGACGTGATCTTCGATGATGACGGCAAGGGTGAGATCGCAGACGTCGTCGCCCTGCGGATTACCGACAGCGTCGTTTCAGCCACCCTGTTCCACTGCAAATATTCCGGGGCCGATACGCCGGGCGCGCGGCTCAGCGACCTGTACGAGGTTTGTGGACAGGCCCAGAAATCGGCGCGTTGGCGCGACCGCCCCAACCGAATGCTCCAGCATATGCTCAAGCGTGAGCAGAGGCGTCGTGACAGAGGTCTCAGCTCTCGGATCGAAACGGGCTCCGCGGCCGCGATCAAGAAGCTGAAGGCGGGGTGGCAGGATTATCGGTTCGAATATGACGTTCGGATCGTGCAACCTGGCCTATCGCGCAAAGCCATCGGGGAAGAGGGCCTCCACCTGTTGGCCGGCGTCGAGACCTACCTGCTCGAAACTCGCGGAATGCGCCTTCGTGTCATAGGCAGCGACTGACAGTCGATCACTAAGAACGCTAGTCGTCTATTGAATAAGCCACGGGGGGCCAATGTCTTCACTTGCCTGGATTGATTTCTGAAGTGACCTGCCCCTGAGTTTTCATCCAGCGGCGACAGGAAGATGCGGCAAGAAATTCCTGCCGTCTCCTCTGGAAGGGTCGCTCATCAAACGTCCCAGGCTGAGAACTCGAGATCAGAAAAATACCGCACCTTTAGCGCGGCGACTGGCGGTTGGCCCTGCCGCATCAGGATCTCCAGCCTAGAATCCAACCGCATCACCTCGTCGGGAGTCAGCAGTTCGCGCTTCACGAGATGGTCTGTCGTAGAGGTGTTGGTGGACGTCTGCGAGAACATCATCGGCCCCGGAGACTGCGATTCTCCACTGCTCGAAGTTCGGTAGGCGACCGTCCCCGAGCCCATCGATCTCGACACCCAACTGGCAGTCTCGACATCGCCGACGTTGAAAATCTGGATCAGCCCGGCGTTCGACAGGAACGTCCCGGCCCGTTCGCCATAGACGCTCCGGAGCTGGTGCAGGTCTTGAAGGATGGGCCAAAGTTGCAGGCCATAGCCCGCCATCAGACCGAAGGCCTGCTCCAGCGGCTCCAGACGCCCCAAGGCGGCGAACTCATCCAGCAGAAGCAGGACCGGACTGGCCGGTCGATCTGTGGCTTTAGCGAGGGCGCCGATCGCTTGGGCCACGAGCAGACGCAGCCAGCGCGCATGCGTGCTCAACCGCTCTGGCGGTAGGACCAGGAACACCGTGCAGACCCCAGCCTTAAGATCCTCGAACCGGAAATCCGAATGCCTCAAGACCGCCGCCATCCGTTGACTGTCGAGGAAGTGGGTGTGGCGCTGGGCCGACGACAGCACCCCCGCCGCCTCACGCCCGCTCTTACTCAGATGACGATTGGCGGCCCGCGCGACGAGGCCGCCAGCCCGCTTGGAATTCTGCATGACCGCCAGCATCTTGTCGAAGGCCTCGGGCGCGCTGGTGAGCATGTCGCGCACGGTGACAAGGTTGCGGGCGCCAGGGTGTTCGGAACAGACGACATGGAGGATGACGCCAGTGATCAGCGCCTTGGCCTCCTCGTTCCAGTGGGCCTCCCCGGTCTGGCCCGGCGGATCGTAAACGAGGGCGTCGGCCAGCAGAGCAGCGTCCTCAGCCAGCTCCAGACTGTCCGGATCGAGACCGTCCAACGGATTGAAGGCGGCGGACGGCACACCCGACACGCCGAACGGGTCCAGCACCTCGACCGGTCCAAAGCCGAGCCGCGCCCGCACAGTGATCCGCGCATTCTCCCCCTTGGGGTCGATGCAGAGGATTGAGCGGTTGGCGGTCAGGAGATTGGGAATGATTGCGCCAACGCCCTTGCCAGACCGGGTCGGCGCGATGGTGATCAGATGCTGCTCGCCATCGTAGCGTAGAAGCTGGCCGCCCCGCCGGTTCTCGCGACCGACGATCAAACCGTCCGCCCCGCCGAGTGATGTCCGAACCTCCCGCTCGCTCGCCCACCGGGCCGAGCCATGCACGTCGCCGGTGCCTTCAAGTCCCGCGCCCGCCGCTCGCCGTTTGAGCCAAGCGATGAGGGATCCCGCCGAGCCGGCCGCGAGCAACAGCCAGTTCTGCTCGGTCTCATTGGTGTGCCGGATCAGGATGAACGGGATGATGAAGACCAGGCCGACGATCGTGCCCATCAGGTAGCCGCCGATCAGGGTGACGATCAGCCCGACAAGTCCGAAGAGCCGGCCCAGCAATCCAGCGCCCCGATCAGGTCTTGTCTGGCAACGGCGCCGCGCCGCTCTCGCCGATCAGGTCGGGGAACAGCGCGGCGTCGTCGTCGCGGGTGATGAAGCCGGGTAGCTCGCGCCGCAGCCAGTTGGGAAGTTGGTTTTTGGAGAAGGCGTCCTGCCCATTCTCCAATCGGTGCAGGACCAGGGCGCCGAGCAGGATTTTGCGGCGCGTATCCTTGGCCCGTTCCTGTTTGCCGAGCTTGGTCTGCAGCGATTTACGTTGGGCCTCCAGTTGAGCCAGCCGCTCGGCGATTGACCGCCTAGCCATCGTCTCCTCCGTGTCGCCGCTCCTTTTTCAAAACCCAAGGTAGCACGAGATCGCCGCGGCGTCATCTGTCTTCAGCAAAGCACCCCGGCAACGTTGTCAGCAACGCCCCAGCAACACCCCGACGTTCACGACGACGTTGCGACCAGCCGCAAGCCCCGTCATGCTCTCTCGACGATGCGGATTCGATTCACACAGCAGCCGATAATCCATTTCTGATCGGCCTCTCCCATTTGCTGATCCGCTTGCTCACAAGCGCACCTCACCGAGCCTATCGAGCGAAGCGAAGATTAGCGAAGGGCGCACTTACGAGTTGCTGCGCAACTCAGGGCTTGGTATTTTGAGATCGACGGACCCAGGTTGCAACCTGGCTTTGCGTTTCCTCGGCCCGCCAGACTGGCCGCCCCCCTGACCATCATCGGGGCGGCTGCAATCGCGGTTGCTGGGAGGTCGTCATGGCGATCTATCATCTAGCGATGAAGCCGATCAGCCGCGCGAGCGGGCGCAGCGCCGTCGCGGCGGCGGCCTATCGCGCCTCGCAGAAGCTGACGAACGAACGCGACGGCCAGACCCACGACTTCACCGCTCGTCGTGGCGTCGAGTACACCGAGATCGTTCTGCCCGAAGGCGTGGACGCCGAGTGGGCGAAAGACCGTTCGACCCTATGGAATGCGGCGGAGTTCGCCGAGGCGCGCAAGGACGCGCGTGTGGCCCGCGAGGTCGAGGTCGCGTTGCCGCATGAACTAACGCCCGAGCAGCGGCTGGCGCTGGCACGGGAGTTCGCTCAGGGGCTGGCCGATCGCTACGGGGTGGCAGTGGATTTTGCGATCCACAGTCCGCACGGCGACACCGACGTGCGCAACCACCACGCCCACATTCTGCTGACCACCCGCAAGGTCGAACGGGAGGGCCTCGGTGAGAAGTCCGAGATGGAGCTGGAGAACAAGCGGCTGATCGCGCTCGGCCTGCCGACCTCGCACGATCAGCTGCGCGATTTACGTCTGGACTGGGAGGATCGGGCCAACCGCCATCTGGCGTTGGCGGGTCACGACCTCCGCGTCGATCATCGCTCTCATCAGGCCTGTGGTCTGGAGATCGAACCGACCCAGCATATGGGCGTCCACGCCACCCAGATGGACCGGCGCGGCAAGTCCGTGGTGCGCGCCCGTCAGGACGCGGAACAGGCGCAGCGCAACGCCCGACTGATCCGCGAGAAACCCGAGCAGGCGCTGAGCCTGGTCACGAACGAGAAGAGCGTGTTCGACCGCACCGATGTGGCCAGGGTGATCCACCGCTACGTCGATGATCCCGACGCTTTCCAGCGGGCCTTCGCCAGAGCCATGGCGTCGCCCGCCCTGGTCGAACTGCGCCCCGAGCAAAGGGATGAGTTCGGCCGGACTTTGGAGCCGGTGCGCTACTCCACCACGGAGATGATCGCCGTCGAACAGTCGATGGCCGACAGCGCCGACCGGATGGCGGACAGCCGGACGTTCGGCGTCGGCCGACAGCACACCGAGCGCGCTCTCGCCGAGCGGCCCTTCCTGTCCGGGGAGCAGAGCCAGGCGGTCCGACACCTCACCGGTCCCGAACGGATCGGGGCCGTGGTCGGCATGGCGGGCGCCGGCAAGAGCACCATGCTCAGCGCCGCGCGTCAGGCGTGGGAGGCCGACGGCTACCGGGTGATGGGCGCGGCGCTGGCGGGCAAGGCGGCTGAAGGGCTGGAGGAGTCCTCGGGGATCGCCGCGCGGACGCTGGCGAGCTGGGAACGGAGCTGGGAGCGCGGTCGCGACACCCTTGGCCCGGGCAGCGTGCTGGTGATCGACGAGGCCGGGATGGTCGGAAGCCGCCAGCTCTCGCGGGTATTGGCGCAGGCCGACCGGTCCGGCGCCAAGGTGGTCCTAGTGGGCGACCCGGAACAGCTCCAGCCGATCGGCCCCGGCGCGGCTTTCCGTGCGGTGGCCGAGCGTGTCGGCTTCGTCGAGCTGGGCGAAATCCGCCGACAGCGCGAAGACTGGCAGCGGGACGCGTCGGTGGACTTCGCTCGCCACCGCACCGCCGAGGGTCTGACGGCTTACGCCGAGCGCGGCACGATCCGGTTCGAGGCAGATCTCAGCGCGGCCCGCAGCGCCATCGTCGCCGACGTGATCGCCGACATGGACGCCCGGCCCGAGGGCTCGCGGCTGGTGCTGGCGCACCGCCGCGCGGACGTGGCGGAGCTGAACGACGCGGTCCGCGCCGTGCGGCAGGACCGGGGCGAGCTTGAAGGCGAGCAGGTCTATCAGACAACCGAGGGCGAACGGGCCTTCGCCGCCGGGGACCGGATCCTGTTCCGGCAGAACAACCGCGACCTCGGCGTGAAGAACGGCATGCTGGGCACTGTGGCGCGGGGCGAGCCCGGTCGGCTTGAGGTCCGCCTGGACAGCGCCAAGGGACCCGGCCAAGGCCGCGTCGTGTCGGTGTCGATGGCGGACTATGCTGCCGTGGATCACGGCTACGCCACCACTATCCATAAGGCCCAAGGCGCGACGGTGGACCGGACCCATGTGCTGGCGTCCGGCACGATGGACCGGCACCTGACCTATGTCGCCATGACCCGCCACCGGGAGGCGGCGACCCTCTATGCCGACCGGAATGAGTTCAAGGATCTGGACGCTTTGTCGGCGCGGCTTTCGCGGACGGGGCTCAAGGAAACCACGCTGGACTATGCCGCACGGCGCGGCCTCGAAGCGCCGACCCGCGCCACGGGTCACGACGCCGAATCTCGCAAACGGGGCCTGTTCGACGGGTTGACCCTAAACAAGCGCGCGGCACCGCCGCAGTTCAGCCGCGTGGAAGGCCTGTCGTCGTCCGGGCCGAGGCGAACGGCTCCCGTTCCCGCGCAGACGTTGGAGGTTTCGGTGGAGCGCTATGCGCGGGCGATGGACGATACCGAGCGGATGCGCGCCCAGAAGCTGCCCGTGCTTGAATATCAGAAGCGCGAACTGCGCGAGGCCGGGGCGGTGCTGGATCAGACGAGGTCGGGGGGGACGCGCGACCTGCATAACGCCTTGCGTCATGAGCCCTCAACCTGGCGCGCCATGCGGGATCTTCGCGGGTCTGAACGCGGTGCCGAGCTGGCGGGTGCTATCCGCCGCGAATCGCGGGTGCGGCATGATCCGATCTTGAAGGCCGACCGGTTGGTGAAGGATTGGAAGCGGCTGGAAACGCAGCATGACCGGCTGGACGGGTGGCGGCACAGAGGCGAACGCCAACGCGTGGAGGCGCGCATGAAGGCGATGGCGGGCACGCTGAAGCGCGATCCGCAGCTGGCATCGCTGGTGCGGTCGCGGGCGCAGGACTTGGGAATGGGCCAGAGTTCGACCCTCGGTCGGGTGATCTCGGCGCGTAGCGTGCAGCAGGCGACCCAGCAGATCGGGCGGGACTTGCATCGGGGCCTGTCGTTGTAACGAAGTCAGGAGGCGAGGATGGCGGAGGATCAAGCGGGCGACCCGGCCCAGGCGTTCGAGGACCTGCGGGCCGAGGTCTCGGTGCTGCGCCGCGCGATCGAGGGCCTTCCAGCGGCGATCCGGGAGAAGCGGCCGCCTGACTACAGTCAGGATCTCGCGATACTCGGCAAGGGTCTCGACGAGATCGGTCAGTCGTTGGAGACGGTGCTGGCCTCGCCTGCGCTTAACCTCACGCCCGAGCAGCAGGGCCAAGGTATCGCGAGGGCGGGTTCGGCGCTGGTGCGGGAGGCGGCGCAGAGGCTGGACCGCGCCGCGCAGGAGGCGGAGCGCGAGCGGTCGCGGCTCTCCGGCCTCATCGGTCAGGCCTGGGCGAAGGATAGGCAGGTCCGGTTGCTGGGCTGGATCGGGGGCGTGGCGTTCGCGGTCGGGCTGTTGCTTTCGCCGATCCTCGCCGGCGTCTTGCCGTTCGGGCTGAACACGCGGGTGGCGGCTCTGGTGATGCGGGAGGATCGCTGGACGGCGGGCGGAGCGTTAATGCGGGCGGCGAATCCGATGGGCTGGGGTCGTATCGTCGCGGACGCCCGGCTTGCCGACGAGAACCGGGACGCCCTTGAGACGTGCCGGGCGGCGGCGATCGACAGCGGGAAGGTGCAGCGGTGCACGGTGACGGTGGCGCCGCCGAAGGATTCGGTAGCAGACCGCTACCAGAGTAGCAGCCTAGTGCTGCCACCCATGAACTCTTAGGGGCTTAGCAGAAGTCTGCTTCGGGCATTGATGATCATGACTGACATCGACCCGTTGCGGACTTTGCCCGACTGCGCGACGGTTGAGCCATGCCTTACGCCGAGCACGATGGACACCGCATCTTCTACACAGTTCAAGGCAGTGGGCCGGTCATTGTTCTGCTGCATGGCCACCTGCTGAGTTCAGCCTGCTGGCGAGACGGCGGTTTCGCTCAGACCTTGGCAGACGGCTACACCGTCGTTTTGATCGACGCCTTGGGTCACGGCCACAGCGACAAACCGAGCGCCTCCGCTGCGTATCAGCTTGCGCATCGTGCCAGTGAAGTCGTTGCCGTTCTCGACGCCATCGGAGCCGATAGCTTCCATCTCGTGGGCCATTCCATGGGGGGGTGGACCGCAGTCGGATTGGCGCGAGCCATACCGCGCCGCATGCTCTCCGTGACCCTGGGCGGATGGAACCCCGTGCAGGGCATAGCGGCAGGGCTTCCCGCCGGGCTGAAAGGGCCAATCCCTTTTGAGAGGGTGCTCGGCATGGCCCGGGCGACTGCCCCTGAACTCGTCTCGTGGGTGACAGCCGAGAACGAGCCCGGATTGCGAGCCTCATGGGAGGCGATGGATGACCTCGACGGCGCGGCAGAGGTGCTTCTCGAATGCGGGTGTCCGGTGGTGCTCTGGAGCGGACGCGACGACGCGAGAGGAATGTCTATGCAGACACTGGCCGCCCAATGCGGGTGGAAAATGCTTTGGACAGAAGGCGATCACCTGACTGTCATGATCGGACATGGCAGGGAGAACGCGCCTTTGGTCCGGCAGGCCATCGAGAAGCATTGAAGACGCCCCTCAGCCGAGTCCGCTACCCCCCGTAGACGACATAACGGAGGTCTGCTTCCAGCGGCGTCTAACTAAGTCATCATCCTTCAAGTCCGCGTTTTAGGCGCACTCCCGGCCCCGACTCGCTTGTCCCTTCCAGGAAGGTGACCCCAGCGGTTTCAAGAGCCAGCTGAACAGCTTCGACATTAGCGGCAGAGCTACGCCCCGGACCGAGCTGGCTCTCCATACGCACGATGGTGGGCAGCGAGAGGCCCGACGCCTTCGCCAACGAAGGCTGGCTCCAACCGAGGAGGGCGCGCGCGGCCTTGATTTGTGGGGATGTCAGCACAGCAATGATGATTTTATTATCATGAAAGACTATTTTATATTGACGCGGCACTTGCCTTCGGCGATTATAAAATAATCATAGGTGATTAGAAGGCATTAGTGATGGGCTCGCGTCGAAAGACGGGCATCGAGGACGCGCGCCTGCCTGCACTTTCCAGGCGCGCGCTCATCGCCGGCACATCGGCCGTTGCGTTTGGGGCGGCCAATCCGGCTGCCGCTTCCGCTGCCCTGCTTCCCGCCGCCGATGCCGCTTCGGACGTAGCGACGCGGCGGTGCAGAAACTGGCTGGCCGTCGATGCCCAAATAGAGCGTCTCCAGACCCGTTGGGCGAAACTGGAAGGCTGGCTGATCCGGGAGCATTCGTGGTGCAACCTCACGCCGACTGAACAGCAGGCTTTGCCATGGTCCAAAGAGCTTCGCGACATAGACGGCATCTTGACCACGCTATTCGACAAGCGTGAGCGTCTTCTAGAGGCGATCCCTGATTCAAGCGCGGCGACCTTGGAGGCGATCGTTGCGCGGCTGGCAGTCGTTGAGCGTCTGATCTGGCCCGAGGACCATCCGGAGGCCCACGCAATGATCACGAGATCGCGGATGGACCTCATCGCGATCTCCCAAGGAACTTCCATGAACTTGTTGAACGCCTAGCCGGAAAGCGATCGACGACGTGCTGCTAATGATCGAGCCATCATCGGAATCGACTGGAGGACGAGCGGATGACAACGCCAAAGTCCCGGCCAAAACGCCGACGTGCAAGAAGCTCTGCGGATGTCCTTAAGGCGGCGATCCTGCGACTGCCTACCAACCTTCGCGACGTGTTCGTTCTCCATCGTTTCGGGGGGCTCACCTACGGCGAGATCGGATCGCAACTTGGGATAGCCCCGGACGCTGCGGAGGCGGCATTTGCTACCGCACTGGCTCGCCTCGCGCGGACGGTCAGGATTTCCGAGGAGTGATGCTCCGCCATTTTCTGGAGTTGAAGCCCACTCGGCTGATAACCAGCGGCCAGATACGCGGCGGCCATTGAGCCGTAGCGACGGTAGATCGTGTAGGTGCTGGGCGTACCGTAAGCGTCCAGTATCTCACGCGACAGGCTGCCATGCTCGGCAAAGGCCCGTTTCAGGTGCTGGTGCAAATCGTCCATCGAATATGTCGGCTTGCCTCGGCCGTGACGGTTCATGTCGCCCTTAAAAAGGTGATGGTTCGCAAACTTGGCCGGCACGGGCAGGTTCAGTAGATCGCGAATGACCGGCATAGGGCCGACTTGCCGGTAGTAAACGCCGGGGCTCCATCGGCCGAAGCGTCGAATGAGGCCCTGACTGATGTAGCCATGGTCGGCGCCAACGCGCCGCAGATCGGCGAGCGCGGCTTTAAAAGCAACAGGAGTTCGGTTGCGCTGGCGCTTTCGTTGTGCAGCCTCGAAGACATCCTTTGTCACGATCGGGGGAACGCCGTCATCCACGACGATCCAGTCGGCGCGAGGCAGGGCGCCCCCAGACTTGACGCCGACTGGTCTGGAGTAACGCCCGCCGATGAGTTTGCCGATGTAGGCCTGGTTATCGAGGATGTACCGCACTCGTCTGGCTGACCAATCACCCCACTCAGCATTCACGTCCTGATCTGCCGTCAGTTTTCGCGCGACGCTCACAGTGGTCGCCTTCGGACGAAGATAGAGCGCGAATATTCGACGCACGAACTCCACCTCGGCGTCCGGTCCCAGGATGAGCTTGGTTCGCACACCTTGCTGTTTACGGACGAACGAACCCGATGGTGCGGCGAGCATCGTGCCATCACTGCGCGTGAATATCCGCCGCAAGCCGAGCGGAGCCCGCCCTCCGGTCCAGAATCCTTGGGCCAATAGTCCACGCTGAGCGCGTGTCACCTTCTCGGAAAGGTCATGGCTGTACTGTCCCGCCATGGTCCGTTTGATATGCTTCATCAGTTGCGACATCGGACTGCCATCGTTTTTAAAACCGTCAGCGCAATAGAGGACAGGTACGCCCGCCTGAACGCACATGAACTCGTAGTAGGCGGCCTGGTCGGAATTTTGGAACCGGCCCCATCGGCTGACGTCGTAAACAAGGACGCAGGTGAACCCGCTGTCCCCTGAAAGCACGTCGGCTAAAAGGGCTTTTAGACCGTCTCTGTTACGGAGAGAGACCCCACTCACGGCGGCGTCTTCGTAAGTCCGAACGATCTGCATCCCATGTTCGACCGCAAAGGCCTCGTTGGTCGCCTTCTGGAACGTGGGTGAGTATTCTTGTCGCTCAGTCGACATTCGCACGTACTGCGCTGCTTTAATCGGCGAGGCCTGCATGTTCATCTCCCGCAATATCTGATGGATCTGAACATCAGCACTCGGACGACTTCTGATTGTCAAAGCGAGTTAGAGTGGATGGTTGGGCTTAGGCCGCCCTGGCGATCTCATTCCATTCGGACGGTCGCCTTAGCGCAACAGGCTTGGGGCTTTGCCGTGCGCGCACCGTTCGCCCGCTTGGGTATTTCAGGCACTGAAGTTCATGGCGATCTGCGCTGGGGCGCAGTAGGGCTTTAGGCTGCGCCACGAGCTTCCGACGCTGCCAGAGATCTCGTCCCTCTCGGGTGACAATCCCTATCGCAAGAGACTTGGGGCGTCGCCCCCGGCGCACTCCGAAGAGCCTTCCGCCCAGCTTCTCTCGCGATGCTCGTTGCAGCCGGGTCCCCGCGAAGCCTCCCGCTACGTTTGCTCCCCCAGTCTCGCCGACGGGCAAGGGTTCAGTACGAACCCAAACTCCAGAGGCGGATATGAAGAATGACTATTCAATAACTCGGACACGCTGGAATGGCATCGAGATCGAAATCCGGTGGAACGCCGACTATCTGGTCTATGACGACCGAACCCATATGGCCCATCTGGAAGTGGTGAGCGTGTCACCCGAGCGAGCGCCATTGCCGATCACCGAGACCGGCTACAGGTCGCATTTCACGCCCAAGGCGGCGATGGATGGTTACGAAAGTGCGGAAGCCTTCGTCGAGGCGTGGCTCGATCAGGCTTCGCGTTCGCCTGAATGGACGGCCTTTGAGGAAGCGAGCAGGCAGCTCTCGCTGTTCTAGGCGGGCGGAATGGTTGCGGTTGGCGCGGACGCCCACCGTTCCCGTCACTCCTTTGGCTGGCGAGACTTCCGCGCCTTGGGCGCAGGAGCGGCTGCGGCGGCCTTCGCCTGGTGCCATATCGAGCCCAACCGCTGACGCTGACAGCAGCCCAAACCAGTGGACGCCGCCAGCGACTCCAGCCATCTTTTGTGGGCAACGTGCAGAATTATCTACACGAACTCTACACGGCACTTCTCTCCGATAAGATTATTCTGTTTTACAGAGAGTTAAGCGGGATCAAGGAGCCTATCCTTCTCCCGTTGGGAGAAGGAAGGTGATTTCACTTCGCCTTCTGCTCGGCGATCCAGGCGTCCATGCGCTGGTCCAGCAGCGCCAGCGGTAATGGCCCTTCCGTCAGCAGCGCATCGTGGAAGGTTCGCACGTCGAACTTGGGTCCCAGCTCGCGCTCGGCCCGCGCGCGAATCTCGCGTAGGCGGATTTCGCCGATCTTGTAGGCCGTGGCCTGGCCGGGCCAGCCGATGTAGCGCTGAAGCTCGGTTTCAATATTGTGGGGCGCCAAGGCGGAGTTGTCGCGGAAACAGGCGCGGGCCTGTTCCTCTGACCAGCCCATCCAGTGCAGGCCGGTGTCCGCGACCAGGCGGCAGGCGCGCCACATCTCGTAGGACAGGCGACCGAACCGCTCGTAGGGCGTGCGATAGAAGCCCATCTCCTCGCCAAGATATTCGGCGTAGAGGCCCCAGCCCTCGGTGAAGGCAGTCACATTGGCCTGGCGGCGGAAATACGGTTGACCGGCGGCCTCCTGCTGCAGGGCGATCTGGATGTGGTGGCCCGGCACGGCCTCGTGCAGGGTCAGGGCCGGCAGTTCGTACAGCGGCCGTTGGTCCAGCTTTGACGTGTTGACGATGTAATGGGCCGCCACGCCGTTCTGCATCGAGCCGCCGTTGTAGCGGCCGGTTGTGTAGTTTTCCTCGATCTGCGGCGGGACCGGCTGCACATCATAGGGCAGGCGAGGCAGGGTGGCGAACAGGGCCGGCAGGCCGCCGTCCGCGCGCTTGGCCATTTCCGACGCTTTTTCAAGCAATTGCTCTCGGCTGGTTGCATAGAACTGCGGATCGGTGCGCAGGTAGTGAAGAAAGCTCGCGAAATCGCCGGTCCAGCCTGCGGCCTTCATCTCGACGTCCATGCGGGCGCGGATGCGGGCGACCTCGTCCAGGCCAATCTGGTGGATTTGGTCCGGCGTCAGGTCGGTGGTGGTGTGGCCGCGCACCAGATAGGCGTAGAGCGCTTTGCCGCCGGGGCGATTGCCGATGCCCGGTTCGACCGGCGCCTTGGGCAGATAGTCTGTCTCGAGGAAGGTCAGCCAGGCCTGACGCGCAGGCACGATGACGGCGGCCACGGCGGCGGCCCCTTCGGCTTTCAGTCGATCCTTTTCGGCCTGGGGCACGGTCGCCGGCAGGGTGGCGAACGGTTTCAGCAACGGTTCGGCGTCAGGGGCGATAGCCACGTCGTTGCGCGCCAGGGCGACGGCGCTCTGGGTCACTGAACGGGCCTGGATCATGCCGGTGTCCAGGCCGCGCCGAGCGTTGTCGGTCGTCTGGGCGTAGATGTCGCCGAAGGCGCGAATGCGACGGATGTAATTCTGCGCCTCGGCGACCGAGTTCAGCCGCGTGCCGCCGCCGATATACAGCGCCCAGGTTCCCGGCCCGCCTTCGCTGTCGAACGCCAGGCGGCCGGTGTCGTAATCCAGCCCCTCGATGCTGCGTTTCAGGCTGTAGAGCAGGAAGGCGTGGTTGATCGCAGCCGCATGGGAAAGGCTTGCCGGGTCGATGGCCTCCAGCCGGCGCACGAACCCCTCCAGCGGCGCGCGCTGGGCCAGTTCGAAGGCGCGGCTCAGGTCGGGAACCCGGCCCATCGCCTCCACATCCCCCTCGCCGCTGGCCGAGAAGGGATCGACCGCCTTCAAATAGGTTTCGTAGTCGGCGATCAGTCCGTTCAGCGTCACGTCGCCGGGTTGGGCGGTTGTCGCGGCCTGTGCGGCGACCTGGGGCGTCTGGGCCAGAACCGCTGCGGGCGACGCCGTGGCCAGCAAGCTCGCCAGAGCCAAGTGGGAAATCTTCATCGCGCCCTCCAGTGCAGGGGCGCAGTGCAAGCTTAGCGCGACCGGCGCGTCAACCGCAGACGGCGAAGAACTGCTCGATCCCCACCTTGGCCTGGGGATGGGCGACGTACATATGGCGTTCGTCGTCCGGCCAGGCCGCGATCCAGCCCAGGCGGCGGAAGCGCTGGAACACCGGGTCCTGGGTGCGCGCGCGCGCGGTCAGCAGTTCGCCGTCGTGCACCACGGCGGGTTCGGACGTCGCGGCGTAGCGTTCGGTGTCGCCGCCGGATTCCAGATGGATTTCGCGCCCCGGCTTGTCGGCGGCGGCGGTCAGGTCCAGCACGCCGGCGCCGGCCTGACACGAGAGGTGCAGTTTCACATCGTCGCTGTTGGCCACGCCGTAGGCCAGGCTGACCTCGTCGTCGTCGCGGTTCAGGAACCAGTCGTATCCGCGCATGGGCTCAGGGGCGCCGACCGTCGTCGCCATTTCCGCGACACGGGCGTCCGGTCGGGTGGCGCAGGCGGCTGTGGCCGAAACGGCGGCCAGGCACAGAGCAAGGCGGGTCAGACGAAGGGGCGACGAGATCATGGGCGGCCTCTTCTATCCGGCGCAACGGTCGGCGAAGCGACGCAGCTTGGCCAGGTGAGGACGTTCGACGGTGATGGCGCTGGCGTCGTCGCCGACGGTGATGGTCATGCGGCCCTCGGCGACGAAGGCGGAAAAGGCGGGATGATCGACCGGGATCGCCGTCTCCAGCTTGCCGCCGCGCCCCAGGCGGGCCTCGCTGGCGGCGGTGACGCCCCCGGCGCTGATGCGGGCGAAACCGGAGGCGGCGTTCTCGCCATAGACCGCCACCGTCACGGCGCCGGAGCCCGGCAGACATTGCAGCGTAGCGCGCAGATTGGCCGTATCGGGAATGTCGTTGGCCAGGACCATGGGGCCTTCGCCCTCGTACAGGCTCCAGGTCCAGCCCGAGGCAGGCGGCGCCTGCAAGGCCATCGCCAGTGCGGCCGCGAAAATTAAAGTCATGCTTCGGCCCCCGCCGGCGACGCGCATCGCCGCGTCCGCGCCAGTGTCTTCACACCGGATGTTCTCCGCAAGAGATCAGACAGCCGCAGCCCCTTCTCACGATCAGCAAGGGCTGAACGCGGTTATGCGCCGTCGGTTCATCGCGACGTTGCGTCGGGATTGGCCGCCGTCCGTGATCAGAAGGGGCTGAAGCGTTCGGCCAGGGCCTGGCCGACGGGCGGCGCCTGGACGCGGCTGACATCGCCGCGCCCGCCGTAGGAGATGCGGGCCTCGGCGATCTGGGTGTGATTGATGGCGTTGGCGGACGAGATGTCCTCGGGCCGCACGATGCCGGCGACGGTCAGTTCGCGGACCTCACGATTGGTCCGCACTTCCTGCCGGCCCTGGATGACCAGATTGCCGTTGGCCAGGACGTCGGTGACGACGGCGGCGATGGTCAGTGACACCTTCTCGGCGCGATTGACCGTGCCTGAGCCGGCCGATTTCAGATCACCCTCCATGCCGACCATGTTCGACGGATCGAACCCGCCGGGGAAGGCGCGCCCCAGGCTGCTTTCCAGACCGAACAGGTTGGAGACGCCGCCGGAAATATTGTTCGAGCGCGAGCGCTGGGTCGAGTTCTGGGTCTGGGCGCGGTCGTCGATGTCGATCTTGACCGTCAGGATGTCGCCGATGTGGCGCGCACGCTGATCTCCGAAGAAGGTGCGCGCGCCGGTGCGCCACAGGCTGTTGGCGCTGGCCGGGGCCGTGTCGCGCTGCGGCAGATAGACCTGCTGGGCCGGCATCAGGGCGGCGGGATAGCCGATGGGGGCTAGTTCGGGGCCGCGCACCGTCTCGGCGACGGTGGAGCAGGCGGCCAGCGGAGCGACGGCGGCGAGGGTCAGAAGGATCTTGCGCATGACGGACATTCCCTAGCGGGCGGCGAACTGTTGGGGGACGACGCGGGCGGCATCGGCGGCGGGACCGGCGACGGCCTGGCCCGGCCCGGAGACGACGGCGTCGATGACGCGGTTTGAGGTGGTGTTCATGATGGCGACGGGTTCGCCCAGGCCGGCGCTACGCATCGCCTTGCCCATCACGGCCAGGTTCACGCCGCCCACCTGATAGGTGACGCGCACCATGTCGTTGCGAGCGATCAGTTGCTGCGCCGGGCCGGGGCGATAGGCGGCGCGAGCGAGGGGCTGGGCGGCAGCCTGAGCCATGGCCTGATCCGAGACCTGATCTCCGGCCATGCCTGGGACCGGCGCCTCGGCGCGGCGCACGGCGACGCGACGCAGACCGTTGGGATTGGCCCAGTCCAGGCCGGCCTGACGCGCCTGGGCCTGAAGCTGGCCGGCCTCCAGCACGACCGACGGACCGGCGCGCTGGGCCACCATCACATCGGCGGCGGCGCCCGCGCCCTCGAACAGGTCGCCCAGGGTCACGCGCCCGTCGTCGTCCACCGGATTGGCGCGCAGCACGACCGGTCCGGCCCATGCGGCGCCGGAGACGGCGCAGGCGGCCGCTGCGATAACGAGGGTGTGGGTCAGGCGCATGGCTCAGCTCTTCACTTGCGAGGCGACCGACAGCATCTGGTCGGCGGTGGAGATGACCTTGGAGTTCATTTCATAGGCGCGTTGGGCCACGATCAGGGCGCTGATCTCGGACACGGCGTCCACGTTCGACGCCTCGGTGTAGTTCTGCAGCACCTGGCCGAAGCCGACGTCGCCGGGGGTGCCGACGATGGCCGGGCCCGAGGCCGCCGTTTCCAGCAGCAGATTGTCGCCGATCGCTTCCAGCCCCGCCTCGTTGAAGAAGTTGGCCAGTTCGATCTGGCCCACCGTGGTCGGGGCTGTCTGGCCGTCCTGCGTCACCTGGACCAGGCCGGTCTTGGAGATAGTCAGCTTGGTCGTGTCCTGCGGGATGGTGATGGCCGGTTCCAGCAGATAGCCGTCGTCGGTGACGATCTGGCCTTCGGGATTGACCTGCAGATTGCCCGCGCGGGTATAGCCGATCTCGCCCGAGGGCAGGGTGATCTGGAAATAGCCCTTGCCGTCGATGGCCATGTCGTAGGGGTTGCCCGTCGCCTGGGGCGTGCCCTGTTCGGTGACGCGATAGACGGCCCCCGCCTTGACGCCCGCGCCGATCTGGATGCCGGTCGGGACGACGGTGCCGGCGCTGGACGACTGTGCGCCCATCCGTTCGACGTTCTGATAGAGCAGGTCCTGGAACTCGGCGCGCTGCTTCTTGAAGCCCACCGTGTTCATGTTGGCGATGTTGTTGGAGATCACCTCCACGTTCAGCTGCTGTGCAGCCATGCCCGAGGCGGCGGTGCGAAGTGCGCGCATCTTGAGGGGCTCCCTTAAGCGGCCTTGCCGAGGCGCTCGACGGCGCGACGGCTAAGGTCGTTGGTGTTCTCGATCATCCGCGACACGCTTTCGTAGGTGCGGCTGATCTCGACCAGATTGGTGATTTCCATCAACGGATTGACGTTGGACGATTCCAGCGATCCCTGGTGGATCTGGGCATCCGCCGCCTCGATGGGCCGGCTGTTGGAGCGGTTGCGATAAAGGCTGTCGCCGCCCTTTTCGAGCACGCCCAAGGTATCGAACCGCACCACGGACAGGCGGCCCGTGACCTGGCCCTGCTGGGTGATGGTGCCGTCCTCGCCCACGCTGGGCGCGCCCAGATTGGGGTCCAGCACGATCTCGGCGCCGCCGCCCAGCACGGCCTGACCCTGTTTGGTCGTCAACCGGCCTTCGGGGTCCATCGTGAAGGCGCCGTCGCGGGTGTAGGCCTCGCCGTTCGCGCCGTCGCGCACGGTGAAGAAGGCGCCTTCGCCGGCGATGGCGAAGTCCAGATCCCGGCCGGTCTGCTGCATCGATCCCTGACCGAAGTCGCGACCCACGCCGTTGTCCAGGACGAAGCTGGCGGAGGGGCGGATGCTGTCGTTTCGGGCGCGCTTGCCCACCTCGGCGCTGACCATCAGCTGCTCGACCTTGAAGCCGGTGGTGTTGGCGTTGGCGACGTTGTTGGCCACGATGTCCAGTTCGCGACGCAACGTCATCTGCCGTGACAATCCGATATAGGCGGCGTTTTCCACGAGAGGGGTGCTCCTTCGCCCTCTCCCTCGCAACGGGCGTGCCAACAGGGTTAATTCAGTGAGAATGCGGGTTTCGGCGCCGTTGGAGGCAAGGCGACCCGGCAAATCCTGCCCATTGTAAACGTCGCGTTAACCAAAACTGACCGATCCTGACGGTGAGAGATTCTCCGGGGCGCGCTGATGTTCAAGTTTGGCAAGAAGAAGGGTGAGCCGGCTGCGGACGCCAATCTGCCTGCCGTGCCGGAAGGCGAGGCGGCCGAAGGCGACGCCGCCGCCGCGCCCAAGAAAAAGAAACTGCCGCTGCTGTTCATCATCGCGCCCGTCGCGCTTCTGGTGCTGGGCGGCGGCGGTGCGGCCGCCTTCTTCATGCTCAAGCCCAAGCCCGCCGAGGCGCACGGGGCCGAAGCCGGCCACGGCGAGGAGAAGGCCGAGGCCAAGGGCGATCACGGCAAGGACGCCAAGAAGGAAGGCGGCGGCCACGGCGGCGGCAAGGAAGGCGAGGCCGATCCTTCGCTGGGCGTCATCGCGCCCGGACCGGACGGCGTGACCTTCTACACCCTGCCGGACATGGTCATGAACATCCAGTCGGCGGACGGCCGACCTACCTTCCTGAAGCTGAAGCTGACGCTGGAAATGCACGACGCCGAGGTGGCGACCCATCTGCAGGAAGAGATGCCGCGTCTGCAGGATATGTTCACCGGCTTCGTGCGCGAGCTGCGGCCCGAGGATCTGAGCGGTTCGGCCGGCACCTATCAGCTGCGCGCCGAAATTCTGCGTCGCGTCAACATGATCGCCGCGCCGGGCAAGGTCGACGCCGTTCTGATCGAAGAAATGCTGGTGCAATAGGCATGAGCGACGCGGCGCAACTGGACCCCTTCGGCGGCCTGGGCGATCCCGGCGACGCCCTGTCCGAACGGGTTCTGAACCAGGACGAGATCGACAGCCTGCTGGGCTTCGACCTGGGCGACGACGACGGCGCCGAACGCTCGGGCATCCGCGCCATCATCAACTCGGCGCTGGTCAGCTACGAGCGGCTGCCGATGCTTGAGATCGTATTCGACCGCCTGGTGCGGTTGATGACGACCAGTCTGCGGAACTTCACCTCCGACAACGTCGAGGTGTCGCTGGACAACATCTCGTCGATCCGGTTCGGCGACTATCTGAACTCCATTCCCCTGCCGGCCATCCTGGCGGTGTTCCGGGCCGAGGAACTGGACAACTACGGCCTGCTGACGGTCGATTCCAACCTGATCTATTCGATCGTGGACGTGCTGCTGGGCGGACGTCGCGGCACGGCGGCCCTGCGGATCGAGGGTCGGCCCTACACGACCATCGAACGCGTGCTGGTGCAGCGCATGGTCGAGGTGGTGCTGAACGACGCGCGTCAGGCGTTCGAGCCGCTGACCCCCGTCCACTTCAATCTGGACCGGCTGGAAACCAATCCCCGGTTCGCCGCAATCGCGCGTCCCGCCAACGCCGCCATCCTGATCAAGCTGCGGATCGACATGGAGGATCGCGGCGGTCGCATCGAGCTGCTCTTGCCCTACGCGACGCTGGAGCCGATCCGCAAGATGCTGCTGCAGCAGTTCATGGGCGAGAAGTTCGGCCGCGACAACATCTGGGAAGGCCACCTGGCCACCGAGATGTGGACGACCGAAACGGAGGTTCGGGCCGTTCTGGACGAACAGCAGATGCCGCTGTCCAGCGTGCTGAACCTGAAGGTCGGCGACACCCTGATGCTGAACGCCACGCCGGATTCCGAGGTGTCGATCCGGGCGGGTTCCATCCCCCTGACCACCGGCCGAATGGGCCGCAAGGGCCAGTTCATCGCCGTGCGCGTCGAAGGACCCGTTAACCCCGAAACCGCCGCACGCTTGGGAGGAAATCTCTGATGGCCGGAATGATCATGGATGCGGTGCTGATGCTGCTGCTGGTCGCGGCGGTCGGCTACGGCGTCAAGCTGGAGCGCAAACTGTCGGCCCTGCGCGCGGGCCAGCTGGCTTTCGCCCAGGCGGTGACCGAGCTGAACGCCGCCGCCGGCCGCGCTGAGAACGCCCTGGCCACCCTGCGCGCCTCGGGTCAGGAAACGGATCTGCTGCACGACCGCATCCTCAAGGCGCGCGAGGTGAAGGCGCAGCTGGAAACCCTGATCGCGCGCGCCCCGGCGTCGGCCGTGACGCCTGCCCGCGTTGTGGAGGAAGACCTGCCGCTGCGGGCCGAGCCGGTCCGTCGCGCCGCCCCGCCGGTCGCCGTCGCAACCGCGACCGAGGACGATGAACGCGCCGAGCGGATGGCGGCCCTGGCCGAGCGCATTCAGGGCCTGACCGGCCCGGCGACCACCCGCCGCGCCGCCGCCTCCGCCGTGCCGACAGGACGCGACAATGTCGCCGCCATCGTCCAGGCGCTGACGGCCGGCCGTTCCGCTAACCATTCCGCCAAACAAAGCCTCAACGCCGCGCGTCGTAATCTGGACGACGACCTGTTCGCCGCCTGAGCTCGGAACCCGATTAAATGGCCCGTATCCCCCGCCTTCTGCCCCTGATCGCCATCGCCATCGGCGGGGTGGTCGCCGTGCGCGCCGTGGGCGTGGCCCCGGGCCTGTTCGACGGGGCAAAGGCCTGGGCCGAAGAAGCCGCACCCGCCGTCGCCGGCGCACCGCCCAAGCCCGCCCTGCCGGGCACCTGCTCGGCCCTGTCGCCCGAACAACTGGCGCAACAGGCAGGGATTTCCCCGGCCGAGCTGAAGATCATCCAGTCCCTGTCCCAGCGTCGCGCGGCCCTGGATGCCCGCGATCAGGATTTCGCCACCACCCTGCCGCTGATGGTCGCCGCCGAACAGAAGCTGGACGCCAAGATCCAGGCCATGGCTGCCTTGAAAGCCGAGATGCAGCAAATGCTGGGTCAGGTGGACGCGCGTGAAAAGGCCGAAATCGACCGGCTGGTTCAGGTCTATTCGGCCATGCGGCCCAAGGAGGCCGCGCCGGTCATGGCCACGCTGGAGGACAAGGTGCGTCTGCCGGTCGCCGCCGCCATGCGCCCGCGCACCCTGGCCGCCATCATGGCGCAGATGCAGCCCGCCCAGGCGCGAGAGCTGACCGAAAAGCTGGCCGCCCGTTTCCAGGCGCAGCAGATGGCCGCCCGCGCCGCCGCCGCCGAGGCCGCGACCCCGCCTGCCGCCCCGACACCCACGCCGACACCGACCCCCGCC
>CAUPWX010000013.1:0-112632 GCA_963515305.1 uncultured Brevundimonas sp. | reverse complement strand
GCCCGCGCCCGCCTCAGCGTCGCCGGCTCGCCCAACGCCGCCGGTCGGTTCAGCGTCGTCAGCCCCATCGCCGGCGTGGTCGGCGCGGTCCAGGTCGGGCCGGGCGGTTTCGTCGCCCAGGGCGGCGCGGTCGCCGAGGTGTTCAACCCCGCGCGCGTCGAACTGGTCTTCAACGCCCCGCCGCAACTGGCGGCCCAGGCGCGACCCGGCGCCCGCGTTCGGGTGACGGGATCGGGCGGTGAGTTCGACGCCGTCGTCACCGGCGTCGTCGCCAACGCCGGCGCGTCGGCGGGCGACCCGTCCGGCCAGCCGACCAGCGGCGCGACCGTCATCCGGGCGCGACCGGACGGCGGCGGCCTGCCGCCCGCAGGCTCTGCGGTCAGCGGCGTGCTGATCACGGGTGCGGAAGGCGGCGGCGTCGCCGTGCCGACCGAGGCGGTCCAGACGCTGGACGGGGCCACGGTGGTCTTCGTCCAGATCGACGGCGGCTTTCGCGCCGCGCCCGTCCTGGCGGGTCGGCAGGCGGCGGGGCGCACGGAAATCCTGCGCGGCCTGAACGGGACCGAGCGGGTCGCCGCCGCCAACGCCTTCCTGCTCAAGGCCGAGATGGCCAAGGGCGAAGCCGAGCACGGTCACTGAGGGCGCGATATGTTCAAATCCATCATCGAGGCCTCGATCCGTTTTCGCGGCCTGGTCGTTCTGGTCGTCGCTCTGGTGGCGGCCGTGGGTCTGTTCGAACTGACCCGCCTGCCCATCGACGCCGTGCCCGACATCACCAACCGTCAGGTCCAGATCAACACCGTCGCCCCGGCCCTGGCGCCCGAGCAGATGGAGCGCCAGGTCACCTATCCGCTGGAGACGGCGATGGCCGGCATTCCCGGCCTGCAATCCACCCGGTCGCTGAGTCGCAGCGGCTTCAGCCAGGTGACGGTGGTCTTCACCGACCGGACAGACCTGTATTTCGCCCGCCAGCAGGTGGCCGAACGCCTGTCCCAGGCGCGCGAGAGCCTGCCCGACGGGGTCGAGCCGACGCTGGCGCCCGTCACCACGGGCCTGGGCGAGGTGCTGATGTGGACGGTGGATTTCAAGCCGTTCGACCGCGCTTCCGTCGTCGCCTCCGGCCAGCCCGGCTGGCAGGCGGACGGCGCCTATCTGACGCCGGAGGGCGAGCGGCTGACCACGCCCCAGGCGCGCGCGGCCTATCTGCGGACCGTGCAGGACTGGATCGTCGCGCCCCGGATGCGGACGGCGCCCGGTCTGGCCGGCGTCGACGTCAACGGCGGCTATGTGAAGGAATACGCCGTGCGGCCCGACACCGCCCGGCTGGCGGCCTATGGCTTGGGGCTGGACGACCTGGTTCAGGCGCTGGAGCGGGCCAACGTCCAGGCGGGCGCAGGCTATGTGCAGCGGGCGGGCGAGGCGCTGACGGTGCGAACCGACGCCTTGGCGCGCACCGTGGACGACCTGGCCCAGGCGCCGGTCGCCAATCGCGCCGGCCTGGTCGTGCGCGTCGCCGATGTGGCGACGGTCGAGATCGGCCAGGCTCCGCGCCTGGGCGGCGCCAGCCGCGACGGCCACGAGGCGGTGATCGGCACGGCCCTGATGCTGGCGGGCGGCAACAGCCGCACCGTGGCCCAGGCGGCGGCCGAACGGCTTGAGGACATCTCCGCCAGCCTGCCGCCCGACGTGGTGGTCGAGCCGGTGCTGAACCGCAGCGCCCTGGTCAACGCCACCATCAAGACCGTCGCCCGCAACCTGATCGAGGGGGCGCTTCTGGTGATCGTGGTGCTGTTCCTGCTGCTGGGCAATATCCGCGCGGCGACCATCACCGCCCTGATGATCCCGATCAGCTTCCTGTTCGCCGTGATCGGCATGAACCGGTTCGGCATCAGCGGCAATCTGATGAGCCTGGGCGCGCTGGACTTCGGCCTGCTGGTCGACGGGGCGGTGGTGGTGGTGGAGAACACCCTGCTGATGCTGGGTCGGCGCCGGGCCGAATTGGGTCGGATGCTGACGCCCGGCGAGCGCCTGGCTGTCGCGGGCGCGGCGGCCCGCCAGATGGTCAAGCCGGCGGCCTATGGGCAACTGATCATCCTTCTGGTCTTTGCGCCCCTGCTGATGCTGGAGGGGGTGGAGGGCAAGACCTTCGTGCCGATGGGCGCCACGGTCATGCTGGCCCTGGTGGGCGCCTTCATATTCTCCTTCACCTTCGTTCCGGCCATGACCGCCCTGATCGTGCGCGAGCCGCGAACCGCGCCGGTCGACGCCGCCGGACAGTCGCATCCGCACGAGACGGCCATCTTGCGCTGGGCGCGGCGCTTCATTGAGCCGGCGATCCGGGCGGCGGTGGCGCGTCCCCGAACCGTGCTGATCGCCGCCGTGGGCGCGCTGGCGCTGGGCGGCGTCGCCTTTGCGACCCTGGGGCGCGAGTTCATCCCGACCCTGGACGAGGGCGACATCGCCATGCAGGCCCTGCGCGTGCCCTCGGCCTCGCTGGAACAGTCGTTGGCCATGCAGATGGCGCTGGAGCGGGCCATCAAGGCCCAGCCCGAGGTCGAGACGGTCTTTTCGCGCACCGGCACGGCCGAGGCGGCGGTCGATCCCATGCCGCCCAACATCTCCGACGCCGTGATCGTGCTGAAGGACCGGAAGGCCTGGCCCGATCCGGGCCTGTCCAAGGCCGATCTGGTCGCGCGGCTGGAAGCGGTCGCCGGCGGCCAGATCGGCAACGGCCTGGAGTTCAGCCAGCCCATCGAACTGCGGTTCAACGAGCTGATCTCGGGCGTCCGCACCGACCTGGCGGTCATGGTCCAGGGCGACGACTTCGCCTCGATGCAGGCCGCCGCCGATCAGGTCGCCGCCGCCCTGCGCCAGACGCGCGGGGCCGCCGACGTGCGGGTCGAACAGGTCGCCGGCCTGCCGACCCTGACCATCGCCGTGGATCGGTTCGCCGCCGCCAGCTACGGCCTGTCGGCGGCCGACGTGTCCGAGGCGGTGTCCACGGCCGTCGGCGGGGCCGCGGCTGGCCGGATATTCGAAGGCGACCGCCGCTTCGACGTGGTGGTGCGCCTGCCCGATGCGGCGCGCAACCATCCGGCCGCCCTGGCCGCCCTGCCGGTCACGACCGCCGGCGGCGTCAGCGTGCCCCTGTCGTCCGTCGCCCGCATTTCGGTAGCCGAAGGTCAGAACCAGATCAGCCGCAACGACGGCAGCCGGCGCATGGTGGTCCAGGCCAATGTGCGCGGCCGGGATCTGGGCGGCTTCGTCGCCGAGGCCCAGGATCGGGTGGCGCAGCAGGTCGATCTGCCGCCCGGCTATTCTCTGAGCTGGGGCGGCCAGTTCGAGAATTTGAAGCGGGCCGAGCAGCGGCTGGGCCTGGTCGTGCCGGTCGCTTTCGTCCTGATCGGGCTGTTGCTGTTCATGGCTCTGGGTTCGGTCAAGGAGGCGGGGCTGGTCTTCGCCTGCGTGCCCCTGGCTCTGGTCGGCGGCGCCCTGGCGCTGCTGGCGCGGGGAATGCCCTTCTCGGTCTCTGCGGCGGTCGGCTTCATCGCCGTTTCGGGGGTGGCGACCCTGAACGGACTGGTGCTGATGCAGGCGATCCGCGAGCGGCTTGAGGCGGGCGCCCCGCCCGTTCAGGCGGCCATCGAGGGGGCGACCAGCCGCCTGCGGGCGGTGCTGACCACGGCCCTGGTCGCCATCGTCGGCTTCATCCCGATGGCGCTGGCGCACGGCGCGGGGGCGGAGGTGCAGAAGCCGCTGGCCACCGTGGTCATCGGCGGTCTGTTGACCGCCACCGCCCTGACCCTGCTGGTCCTGCCGACCTTCGCCGCGCGGGCGGTGCGGCGGCGCAAGGCGGGCGAACCCCCGGCCTGACGGGGCGAAAGGGGCGCGGCCTTTCGACCGCGCCCCTGGGACGCCTTCGGCGCCGGTCGGGATCAGCCGCGACGGTTGTCGCGGTCGTGACGTTCGTTGCGGACCTGGGCCGACAGGCGGTCGAAGCGACGATCCAGATCGGTGCGCTCCCAGGCCGTCAGGCCGCCGCGACGATAGTTGGCCTCCAGCCGCAGCAGGCTGTTGAACTCGCCGCGCAGGCGGGTGGCCTCGCGTCGGCTGATCTGGCCGCTGCGGACGCCCTGGTCGATGCGGCGGTCCAGATTGGCCTGGCGGGCGTTGATCGACTGCCACGATCCGTAACCGGCGTGCTGGACGACCGGGGGACGCTGGTAGGACTGGGCGAAGGACGGCGCCGCGACGGAGACGACGGCCAGGATGAGGGCGGGGGCGATGAGCTTGCGCATGACGATCTCCTTGGAGGACTGCGCCGGTCGGGAGCGGCCGGCGTTGAGACGAGATCACCATCCGGGGCCTGAGCCTGATCTGAACGACCACGCTCAGGCGGCGTTCATCTGCATGAAATCGCCGAAACCTTGGGATCGGCGGACAGGTTTGTTTGGAAGGGGCGCGGGCTTTCAACTATACGAACCATTCAGCGCGCGTTCAGATGAAGGGGGCTAGATCGGTCGTCATGTTCCGCAAACCCGCCATTCACGTCGTCGCCCGCCAGCCCAGGACCTTGGCCCTGGTGTTGACGTTGGCGCTCGCCTCCGTCGCCCCGACGGCGGCGCTGGCCCAGTCGCGCGACCAGGCCCAGCAATCGCAGGATCGCGGTCCGCGCGTCAGCCCCGACGAGGCGCGTCGGCGTGGCGGCGAGGCCGGCGGCGGACGCCCCATCGACACCCAACCGCGTCGCGACGGCAACTATTCCGTCCTGGTCGAACGTGACGGCCGCGTGCGCGAGGTCGTCGTGGACGGCCAGACCGGACAGGCGCGCCAGGGCGGTTCCGACAACAACAATCAACGTCGCAGGCCCAACTGATGCGCGTGCTTCTGGTCGAGGACGACGCGGACCTGTCGCGTCAGCTGAAGGCGGCCCTGGGCGACGCGGGCTATGCCGTGGACCACGCCCCCGACGGCGAGGAAGCCCATTATCTGGGCGAGAACGAACCCTATGACGTCATCGTGCTGGATCTGGGCCTGCCCAAGATCGACGGCGTGTCGGTGCTGGAACGCTGGCGGCGCGAGGGCAAGACCACGCCGGTCCTGATCCTGACGGCGCGCGGCGCCTGGTCGGACAATGTGGCGGGCTTCGACGCCGGGGCCGACGACTATCTGACCAAGCCCTTCCATACCGAGGAGCTGCTGGCGCGTCTGCGCGCCCTGCTGCGCCGCTCGGCCGGCATCGCCTCGGCGACCCTGGCGTGCGGCGGGCTGCGGCTTGATCCGCGTGCGGCGCGCGCCAGCGTCAACGGCGAGCCGCTGCGCCTGACCTCGCTGGAATACCGGCTGCTGCATTATATGATGATGCATCAGGGGCGCGTCATCAGCCGCACGGAGCTGGTCGAACACCTGTACGACCAGGACTTCGACCGCGATTCCAACACCATCGAGGTCTTCATCGGCCGCGTCCGCAAGAAGGTCGGGTCCGACCGGATCGAGACGGTGCGTGGCCTGGGATACCGGCTGACGCCGCTGGCGGGCGAATCCGAAGCCGCGTGACGCAGGCTCCCGTCGTCAAGCGCAAGGACTGGGGCCGCTGGTTCGGCCGGCCCGGCCGGTCCCTGACCCGACGACTGATCTGGCTGGCCTCGGCCTGGATCCTGGTCGCCCTGGTGATCGCGGCTCTGGTGTTGACCCAGGCCTTTCAGGAATCGGCCCTGCGCCGCCTGGGGGCCATGCTGAACGAGACGATCGACGAGATCGTGGTGTCCGCCAGCCGCACCCCGCCCGGCGACGTCACGCCCCAGATTCAGGACGCGCGCACCCTGCGTCTGCTGTCGGGCAAATACTGGCAGATCCTGGAGGTGCGGCCCGACGGGCGGCTGGTCAGCGTGGCGCGCTCCACCTCTCTCTGGCGCTACGATCTGGCGCTGCCGGCGGACCTGCCGCGACGGCTGGATGCGGCTTTCGGCGACGTCATCACCTTCAATACGACCGGCCCCAAGGACGACGCCGAGACGCGCGAGCCCCTGCGCGTCGCCGCCAGCATGAAGTCCATCCCCCGGCACGAACATCCGGTCATCTTCATCGCCGCCGTGGACCGGTCCGAGGTGGACGCCGACACGCGCCAGTTCGCCCATGTGGCCTGGATCGCCCTGCTGATCCTGGGGCTGGGGCTGGTGTCGGCGGTCTTCATCCAGGTCCGCATCGGCCTGCGCCCCCTGTTCGACCTGCGCGACGAGATCGCCGATGTCCGCAAGGGCAAGTCGGCCCGGATCGGTCGGTCCTATCCGCTGGAGATCCAGCCCCTGGCCGAACAGGTCAACCGCCTGCTGGACCATAATCAGGAGGTGGTGGAGCGCCAGCGCACCCACGTCGGCAACCTGGCCCATGCGCTGAAGACGCCGATCTCGGTCATGCTGGCCGAGGCGGGAACCACAGAAGGCGACCTGCCCGAACTGGTGCGCCGCCAGACCCAGGTGATGCAGGGCCAGGTCGATCACCATCTGCGCCGCGCCCGCGCCGCCGCCCGCGCCGCCCACGGCCTGGGTGAGACGACGCCCGTCGCCGAGGTTCTGGACGAACTGGCGGTGATGATCGAACAGGTGTTCCGCACCAAGGGGGTCGAGATCGACTGGCGCGCGCCCGACGAACTGGCCTTTCTGGGCGAGCGGCAGGACCTGCAGGAGATTCTGGGCAATCTGATCGAGAACGCCGCCAAGTTCGCCCGGCGACGCGTGCGGGTGTCGGCCGGCGAAAGCGGCCTGGGGCAGATGATCCTGGTGGTCGAGGACGACGGCCAGGGCCTGCCCGCCGACCAGCGCGACACGGTCATGAAGCGCGGCGCCCGCCTGGACGAAAGCGCGCCCGGATCGGGCCTGGGCCTGTCGATCGTGGACGACCTGACGCGCGCCTATGGCGGGCGGCTGACTCTGGCGGACAGCGACATGGGCGGACTGAAGGCGATGCTGGAGCTGCCGGCCGCCCAGAGCTGACGGCGGCGTCAGTCGCCGCCGCGGCGGTAGCATTCGCAGGCGGCCCGCTCCAGGGCGCTGCGATCCAGAACGGTGATGCGGCCGCGCGAATAGGCGATGGCGCCGGCCTTCTGCAGCCCCTGGGCCGCCTCGTTCACCGTGGTCCGCTGCGAGCCCAGCATCGAGGCCAGATACTCCTGCGTCAGGTTCAGGGTGTCGCCCTCGACCCGGTCGTGACAGCGCAGCAGCCATTTGGCGAACCGCTGGCCCGCATGGTGCAGGGCGTTGCAGGCCGCCGACTGTTCCAACTCCCCCTGCAACTGCGCCACATAGGCGCCCACAGCGTCGCGCACGCCGGGCCGCTGGGCCGACAGGGCGCGGAAGCGGCCGGCGTCCACCCGTCGCGCCGTGCCGCCGATCTGGGCCACGCTGCGGGTGTGGGCGTGATGCGGCACGACCGAGGCCACGGTCCCCAGCACGCCCTCGCGCCCGATCATCACCGTCTCCACCGTGCGCCCGTCTTCCAGCACCGCCACGGACGAGCAGAAGCCGCTGTCGATGAAGTGCAACTGTTCGACCAGGTCGTCGGGTTCGTTGAATACATGGCCCAGAGCGAACTCGACGGGCGTGGCGATGCCCAGAAGGGCGTCGCGGTCTTCGGGATCGAGACCCTGAATCAGCCGGTTGCCCGGCGGGAGGCTGCGCATGAGTTCGCGCATAAGGCGATCTGTTCTCTTCGTCTGTCGGAAGCCGACACAGCGTGGCTGTATTTAAGGCTGCTTCCTGGGGAAAAGGCCAGGGATTACCGTTCTCTGTACGGAAGCGGTCAGTTCCGGTCGAGGCGCGCCACCAGACGGCCGGCCTCGTGCACCTCGACGCCCTGGCACGAGGCGTGACGCGAGAGTTGTGTGCGGGCGGCCGACAGGGCCGTCTCGTCGTCGGCTCCGTCGAAGAAGTCGAGCATCGGCCGGCGATCGGCCGCATCGAAGAAATGGAACTCGTAGATCCGCACGTCGTCAGCCCCTTGAACCCGGACCTTAGCCGTTGGCCGGGTGCGGCGTCTGTCGGATGTCGACACAGGGATAGGGCGGGAGCCTTTGCCGTTCCGGGGGCGTTCAGGGGCTTCTCGCCGCCGGAGATGCGATGACCGCCGTCAAGACCCTTCGAAGCGCCGCCGCCGATCTGGGCGAGGCCGCCCGCCGCCGCTGGCCCGTCGCCCGCCGCGTCCCGCCGCTGCACGCCCTGATCGAGGGGGCGGCGCGGGTCGGATACGGGGCGCGGGGCTTCGTCTATCTGTCGGCGGGGGCGCTGACCCTGCTGGCGGCGACCGACCGGATCGGGGCGGCGGCGGGGACCAGCGGGGCGGCGGGCTGGCTGGCGGAACAGCCGTTCGGCAAGCTGTGGCTGGTGCTGCTGGGCCTGGGGCTGTGGGCCTTCGTGGGCTGGCGCGTGCTGCAAGCGGTGTTCGACGCGGACCACGAGGGGACCGATCTGAAAGGCTGGACCACGCGGGCGGGCCAGGCGGTCAGCGGCCTGTTCTACGCCCTTCTGGCCTCGGGGGTCTTCGAATATCTGGACGAGTTCGCCGAGGCGACCAGCGCGTCCCAGGCCCAGGCCGAGAGCGTCGCCGAGAACCAGCAGAAGGCCGCCGCCCTGCTGGCCCTGCCCTATGGCGAGGTGTTGTTGATCGGCGTCGGCTTGGTCGTGCTGGGCGTCGGCCTGGGCAATATCGTACGGGCGTTCCGCGACGACTTCGACGACGCTCTGGCCTGCCCCAAGGCGTTCTGCGGCACGGCGACGGCCCTGGCGCGGGCAGGATACGCCGCGCGGGGGTTCGCCTATCTGCCGCTGGGCGCATTCGTGGTTCTGGCGGGGCTTCATGCGCGCTCGGGCGAGGTGACGACGACGGCGGCGGCGCTGGACGCGCTTGAGGCCCAGCCCGGCGGATCGTGGATCCTGGGGCTGACGGCGGCGGGGTTGATGGCGTTCGGCGCCTTCGCCTTCGTGGAAGCGCGCTGGCGGCGCATCCGCCCGCCACGGACTCTGAAGCTGGGGTGAGGCGACGATCTGGCGTTCTCGATCCGGCTTCCCATATCCCACCGCAACACCCGCTGTTCCAGAAGACGCGCCCCAATGACCGACGCCTCGATGACCGACGCCGCCCCCAAGACTCTGAAGATCGACTTCGTCTCCGACGTCGTCTGCCCGTGGTGCGTGGTGGGCCTGGGCGGGCTGGAGACAGCGCTGGAGACGCTGAAGACCGAAGGGATCGCCGCCGACATCGCCTTCCAGCCGTTCGAACTGAACCCCCAGATGGCGCCCGAGGGCGAGAACGTCGGCGAACACATCGCCCGCAAATATGGATCGACCCCCGAACAGTCAGCCGCCAACCGGGCCATGATCCGCGAGCGGGCGGCGGACGTGGGCTTCGATATGCGGATGGGGCCGGACAGCCGCATCTGGAACACCTTCGACGCCCACCGCCTGCTGCACTGGGCTCACGAGACGGCGCCCGAGAAGCAGAAGGCGCTGAAACAGGCCCTGTTCGCCGCCCATTTCACCGAGAACCGCAACATCACCGACGCCGGCGTCCTGACCGAGGCGGCGCAAGTCGCGGGGCTGGACCGGGCCGAGGCGGGCGAAGTCCTGGCCTCGGGCCGCTACGCCCAGGCCGTTCGCGCCGCCGAGGATCTCTGGCGGTCGCGCGGGATCAGTTCGGTCCCCGCCGTGGTGGTGGAGGGCAAATATCTGATCAGCGGCGGCCAGCCGGCCGAGGCGTTCGAACAGGCCCTGAGACAGATCGCGTCGGAGGCGTGAGGGGCGCGTTTTCGTGAGGCGTGCTGGTGAGCAAGAGGTGAGCGGGGTGGTGCGCCGCGTTCGATCTTTCGCTCACCCCTCGCTCACCCCTCGCTCACCAGCACGCCTCACGCGATGCCGTCATGGCGGTCCGGGTTCAGACCCTCCCCCTGCAAAAACACCGTCTAATTCGTCTAATTCGTCTGAACCGGCGGCGGGCGTCAGGGCGTCCAGCGCCTCGATCCGGGCCATCAGGGCGTCGCGGCCGGCATAGTCGCCGCGTTTGAGGGCGCAGGCCTCCAGGGCGATGACGCCGACCTCGCGGGCGACCGCCGTGGCGCGGTCGGCCGGGTCCGGTTCCCTGGATTTGCGCGGGGTCGGGGGCGGCGGCGTCTTGACCGCGCCCGCCTGGGCCGCCATCCGGGTCAGGTCGGCGTGCAGCCGCACCCAGCGCGCCGCCTCCAGCGCGCGCCCGGCCTGAAGCGCCCGGTTCAGCCGCACCAGGGCGTGGGCCGCCATCGTGCCATAGTCGGGCAGGCCGTCCGCCGTTTCGACCGCCAGATCGACGGGATCGCACGGCGCCGGATCGGGCTGATCCTCGCGCCGCCAGCCCTCGTCCTTGGCGCGGGCGCGAAAGGTGCTGACCGCCATGCCGTAACAGGCGCTGATCTCCTCGGCCGTGGTGCCCGCCAGATAGGCCGAACCCGCCGCCTCCCACGCCTCTTTCGACAGGCGGCGATAGCCCCGGTTCCGCACCCGGTCGGCCTCGCGCGCGGCGGGGTCCGACGTGACCAGATCGGGCAGCCGCAACAGATGCATCGGCAGACCATGCGCGCGCCAGAAGGCCACCTCGGCCTCGGGCGAGGAATCCGCGTGCAGGGCGTCGTGATACGCCTGTTCCAGACCGGCCGCGCGCAGGGTGCGGATCTGATCCAGCCCCTGCTGGGTCATGGCGTCGTAAAACGGATCGCGCGGCCCCTCGAACCCGCCGTCCGCGTCGTCGTCATAGGTCTTGAAGTCGTCCATCCCATCCCCCGGCCTGTCGCCCGCGCCCGATACGGGACGCGCCCCAAGTCTAAGGCCGCCCCGCAGCGTGATAGAGTAGAAGCCGTCGATTTCGCGAAAGACGAGGGATTTCAACGGCCGGGGCAGGGAGGTCGTGTATAGGGAGGAGCGCCAGCTGTGCATTCCCTTTCCCGTTGGAAGAGGGAGGCCTAGGCCCGCTTCTTACGCGGCGCAGGCGCGGCGTCGGCGGCGGTGACTTGTGTGAGGAGTCGCTGGGGGATCAAAGTACAGACGCTAAGCGGCGTTAGCCGGGCTGACTCTCATCCAGTTCCAATCTTCAACTGCTGGAGATATATGATAAGCGAGTTGAGATATATACTCAGGATCATCGTAATGATCGTCTATAAGCAGAGCCATTCTTGGTGGAGACGTATCTATATTTGTGCACTTGGATCTGATGTATAGGCCTAGATCGATAGGATTAATCCGAGATTTTGAGCTATTGTTATAGTTGTAACTTGCGGATATATCGAAATATCTGACCTTCATATCGCTAAAAAAAGCGAAGATGTCTCTTCTGCTCATACCGTTGTAGTCGAAGCGGGGCGAGGTGCGAATGTCAAACATCATCTGCGGTAGTATGTCTGACACTATAGATTTGAACGGCGACGCGTCTCTACTAAGCACTATCGTCATGATAATGTTTGGTTGAGTTGCTGGAAATAGAGTCATTTGCACAGGCTGCCGTGACCTGCTGGCCCACTTTCGCAACGCCGGGTAGGTGTGTGTGGTGGTCACATAATCCAATTCGACGACCCGCGTCACTTCGCACCTTCCTCGTCGATTAGAGAAGCCTCAAGCTCGGCATAACCTGCAGCGCGCAGATGCCACTGGTCGCCCCACGCCGGCACGCCAATTTCCATCTTACCAGTCTCTTTTGACTTAAGCTCGCGATCTTTCAAGAAAGCTCGCCGATACATTTTGGGGGCCACGCCGACGAAGGGCCGGAAAAGCACCCTCGTATGCGGAAGAGAATCCGTCTCTTCAACCTCGGCTTTGAGGATTGACGATGAGGGAGCCCGCCACTTAGCAATAGTCGCTTGAATTGAATCTTTATGAAGTTCCAAAGCTTTGCTTTTTGGATAGGGTTCAATGAAATGAACTTCATCGACCCCTGACGACACAATATGTCTTGCGCAATAGTGGCAAGGAAAAGTGGTTACAAATAACCTTGCTCCAACCGTGCTTTTGCCTACCCGTCCTGCGGACAAGAGAGCGTCCATTTCAGCGTGAACGGCTCGGCTAAATTCAAGCAGGTCACCGACATCGCTAGAGCGAATTTCTCTGGCAATTTCGGTGCGTCGTGTTTCTGATAGAGTTTGAAGTTCTGGTATAAGAGCTACCAATTTTTGGGATATGTTGATCTGTTGACGAGTGTTGCTGCAAAATCTGTTTGAATATGCGCATCTATGATCTTGTACGTCTCTGTCGAATCCTTCACCGTAAACGCCACCTCCAGCTTTTGGCGCTTCATTAGTGCCGGTAGCGATAATGTTTCCTGATCTATCGACTAGGGCGGCACCCACTTGGCGAGACAAGCAAGCGCTCCTCATAGAAGCGCTATAGGCTTGGTGCATGGCTGTTTCAGCAACTGTAGGTCGCGAAAGTTCAGTGTGGCTTACAATCTTTATTAGCCGAGTGAGGTTCTCGTGTACTGTCCATTCTGGGTTTCCCAGATCGTCAGTGCCTGTCCTCGGTTGACTATTGTCGACAAAGAAGTCGGCCATGTGGAAAGCGTCTGAGACCCGCTGACCATATTTTGGGCCGCGCTTGGCGTCGCAATCCATCAGTATTTTTGCTGCGCCTTCGCCAGCGTTATCATACTTGGCCATTATCCGTTTAATGCGTGCTTGTTCGTCGCAAACTACCCCGATCAAGACGAATGCGTCTTGATATATGTGGCGAAGGACCTCGACCTCGGCGGGGTGTCGGATTGCATCAACGATGTAAGCGCGAGCGGTGCCGTCTGGAATTACGGCGCTGAAATCGTTCGGATCAGCCTGCTGTTTTTCGCCGCGGATAGACCGAATTCGCTTCGCAATTGCCTCACCTACGGACGTGAAGTCCGGCGAAGTTTTCCGCATCTCGTCTCCGAGATCCTGAAGTTGTCGTGTAGTTTCAATAAGGCGCGGAGCGGTCGGAACCTCTTTCCCGTTTTTGAGTGCCCACTCTTCAATCGTATCACGTGCCTTCACGATGGTCGGTTCGAAGCCGCCGATTTCTTCAACTAGTTCGGCTAGCTGACTAGCGACCTCGCTTGTCCCAGATCCGATATGGCCAACTACCGCAAAGACTAGTTCCTTGGCGCCCCGATTGACCATTTTTTCCTTGGCGGATGGCAGGCGAGGTGGGGCTTTCACGGCGATTGGCGGAGCTGCTTTGACAGCGTCAGTCATGTGTAGCCTAAAGTCCTAGTTTCAGCGTTGTCCCAACTGCTACCTGAGGTTGGTCGATCTGTCGATCATCACACCTTCACCTCCACCACCCCGCCGCCGGCGCGGAACTTCGCGCTCATCTCCGCCATGCCGGCCTCGGCATCCACCAGGCTCGCGCCCGCGTCGTTCTGCGCCTGAGCATCCCGGCGGATGTCCTGGCTGATCTTCATGCTGCAGAACTTGGGTCCGCACATGGAGCAGAAGTGGGCGGTCTTGTGGGCCTCTTTGGGCAGGGTGGCGTCGTGGTATTTGCGGGCGGTTTCGGGGTCTAGCCCCAGGTTGAACTGATCCTCCCAGCGGAACTCGAACCGGGCGCGGGACAGGGCGTCGTCGTGCAGGCGGGCGGCGGGGTGGCCCTTGGCCACGTCGGCGGCGTGGGCCGCGATCTTGTAGGTGATGACCCCGTCCTTGACGTCCTGACGGTCGGGCAGGCCCAGATGCTCCTTGGGCGTGACGTAGCAGAGCATGGCCGTGCCGAACCAGCCGATCATGGCCGCCCCGATGGCGCTGGTGATATGGTCATAGCCGGGCGCGATGTCGGTGGTCAGCGGCCCGAGCGTATAGAAGGGCGCCTCGTGGCAGTGTTTCAGCTGCTCATCCATGTTCTGCTTGATCTTGTGCATCGGCACATGGCCGGGGCCTTCGATCATCACCTGACAGCCCCTGGCCCAGGCGATCTTGGTCAGTTCGCCCAGGGTGCGCAGCTCGGCGAACTGGGCCGCGTCATTGGCGTCGGCGATCGAGCCGGGGCGCAGACCGTCGCCCAGGCTGAACGAGACGTCATAGGCCCGCATGATGTCGCAGATGTCCTCGAAATGCTCGTAGAGGAAGCTCTCCTTGTGGTGGGCCAGGCACCACTTCGCCATGATCGAGCCGCCGCGCGAGACGATGCCGGTGACGCGGTTGGCGGTCAGGGGCACGAAGGGCAGGCGGACCCCGGCGTGGATGGTGAAATAGTCCACGCCCTGTTCGGCCTGTTCGATCAGGGTGTCGCGGAACACCTCCCAGGTCAGGTCCTCGGCGACGCCGTTCACCTTCTCCAGCGCCTGATAGATGGGCACGGTGCCGATGGGGACGCTGGAGTTGCGGATGATCCAGTCGCGGATGTTGTGGATGTTGCGGCCGGTCGACAGGTCCATGACGTTGTCGGCGCCCCAGCGGGTGGCCCAGACCAGTTTGTCGACCTCGTCGTCCACGGAGGAGAGGACGGCCGAGTTGCCGATGTTGGCATTGATCTTCACCAGGAAGTTGCGACCGATGATCATCGGCTCGACTTCGGGGTGGTTGATGTTGTGCGGGATGATGGCCCTTCCCCTGGCGATTTCATCGCGCACGAATTCGGGGGTGACGAAGTCGGGGATGGCGGCGCCGAAGGATTCGCCATCCCGCGTCGCGCTATCGGTCGCGACGCGGTCGCTCCCTACTTGAGCGCTCTCGCTCGCACCTTTGAAGTTGGGGTCTTGTCGCCGCAGGTTCTCGCGGATGGCGACATATTCCATCTCGGGCGTGATGATCCCGGCCTGGGCGTATTCGTACTGGGTGACCGGGCGGCCCTCGACGCCCTTGAACACCTGGTGGTTCGAGGTGTCGAAACGGGGGGCGAGGTGTTTGCCGGAGGCGTGGCCGTTGTCCTCGGGCTTGACCTCGCGCGGGTTGGCGACGGGGGCGATGTCGCCGCGGTCCAGCTGCCACGACGACTTCACGCGGGGCAGACCCTTCTTGATGTCGATGGTCACGGTCGGGTCGGTGTAGGGGCCGGAACTGTCGTACATCGTCACCGGCGGCTCGTTGGCCGAGGGGTGGACGGCGACCTCGCGGAAGGGGACGCGGATCTCGGGATAGAGTTCGCCCTGAACATAGACCTTCACGCCGCCAGCGCGCGGGCCGGTGGGGATGCGGCCGGTTTCCGCCTCGACCGCCTTGCGGGCGTCGGCGAGGGGGAGCTCGATATTGGGCTCTTCCGGCAGCGAAGGCGGAGTGACTTGGATGTTCATTTGGCGGCCTCAAGACGTTTGAGGTCCGCCGACGTCGGGCGTGCCGGTCCCGTGGCGTGAAGCCGGGGCCGAAAGCGTACTCATCCCTTCGCCGGCATGACCCGGATCAGGTTCGACGGGTCAGGCGGCTACGCCAATCTCAGCCGCTCGATCGCGACCCCCCGGAGAACGCAGGCACCATAACCCAGCCTTACGGCGCCGACCAGCCCTTGACCGCGACGGCCGCCGCACGCGGATCGGCGTCGAAGCGCAGATAGGCCAGGGCGTGGCCGTGGCCGGGGACATAGTCCAGGGTCGCCGTCGCCGTCTGGTCGCCCAGCACCCCCTCGATGTCGACGGCGGCGGCGGTTTCGTCACCGTCGTTCCGGACGCGCACCGTGGCCACCTGGCCGGCGGCGGTCGTCTGGACCGCGACGATGCGGGCGCTGAGGGCGGGGGCGGCCGGCGGCTGAAGCGCCTCCCATATCACGATGCCGATGGCGACGGCCGTGATGCCGGCGCCCAGGGCGGCCATGACCCATTGCAGGATGGGGCGGCGGGTGACGGCCTTTGCGGCGGTCTTTGTCTTTGTGGTCTTTGTGTGGGCGGGCATGGGCAATCAGACCAGAAGGCGGGCGGCGGCGGCGCCGATGGCGGCGGGGAAGCCCAGGACGATGGTGGTCTGGACCACGCCGGCGACCGAATGGCCGTCGGCCCGCCCGAACAGGATCAGGACGAACAGGCTGATCCCCAGGGCGATGGCGTAGCCGGGCAGGGTGAAGTGGAGAAAGGCGGCGGCGGGCCGGTCGGCCTCTTCCTGCCCGGCGAAGCCGGCCTTGAACACGATCAGGTGCAGCAGCAGGATCGACACGGCGATCAGGGCCAGGACGTGGACGGGCGAGGCCTTGTAGGCGATCAGGATCATCTCTTCGGTCGGGGCGATGTTCAGGGCGAAGAACAGGGCGCCCGCCGCCATCAGGAACAGCTCGCCGAAGTAGGAGGCCTGACCCTCGTCCGTGTAGCCGCCGCCGGAGCCGGACAGCTGACGCCGGGCCAGAAGCGCGCCCATGGCGCCGGGCACGGCCTGAAGCGCGACCATGCCCAGGGCCTCGCGCGGCGGGGCGTCCCATTCGACCACGCCGAACAGGATCAGCAGGGCTGAGGCGGTGATGACGCCGACGGCCAAGGCGACGGCCGTATCCAGGGTGTCGTTGACCAGGCCGCGCCGTTTCGAAAAGCCGGCGTAGTAGGACAGGCCGTACAGCAGCGGCAGGCCGCACAGGATGAAGGCCAGGAGGCGCCAGCGGCCCATGACCACGCCCTGCTCCCACATCTCCATCGTCATCAGAAGGGGAATGTTGAACACCAGCGCCCCGGCGAAGGCGCGGCCCAGATCGGCGACATAGGACCGTTCTCGATCCAGGTTCACGAACGGGGCGGCGATGGTCATGGAACGGCAACGGTCGAGGCGCGGCTTTGGCTCCTTGGGCCGACCGGGCCGACGCGCTATCAAGTCGGGGAACAGGAGCCGACCCCATGCATCTCGCCCGTTTCGCCCGCATCCGCCTGGCCCATCTGCCGACGCCGCTGGAGCCGCTGCCCCGGTTGTCGGAGGAACTGGGCGTGGATCTGTGGATCAAGCGCGACGACTGCACCGGCCTGGCGGGCGGGGGCAACAAGACGAGAAAGCTGGAGTTCCTGCTGGGCGCGGCGTTCGAACAGGACGCCGATACGCTGGTGACGCAAGGGGCGGTGCAGTCGAACCATGTGCGCCAGACGGCCGCCGCCGCCGCCGCCCACGGCCTGGCCTGCGAGATCATTCTGGAAGAGCGGACGGGGTCGAAGGCCAGCGACTATGTCGGCAACGGAAACGTGCTGCTGGACCGACTGTTCGGGGCGACGATCCGCACCGTGCCGGGCGGGACGGATATGGTCGCGGAGCTGGAGACGACGGCGGAGGCGGTGCGGGCGCGGGGCGGCAAACCCTATGTGATCCCCGGCGGCGGATCGAACCCGGTCGGGGCGCTGGGCTACGTCGATTGCGCGCGCGAGATCGTGGTCCAGGCCGACGAGATGGATCTGGAGGTGCACCGCATCGTGACGGCGACGGGCAGCGCGGGCACCCATGCGGGCCTGGTCGCCGGGCTGGCGGTCATGGGGGCGGACATTCCGGTGCTGGGCATCGGGGTGCGGGCGCCCAAGGACAGGCAGGAGGCGAACGTCTTCAAACTGGCCGAGGAGACGGCCGCCCTGCTGGGCCAGCCGGGGCGGGTGACGCGCGAGATGGTGGTCGCCGACTGCGACTATGTGGGCGAGGGTTACGGACTGATCGACCAGGGGGTGATCGACGCCCTGACCCTGGCGGCGCGCGCAGATGGGATCGTGCTGGACCCGGTCTATTCCGGCAAGGCGATGAAGGGGCTGATCGCCCTGGTGCGGGCCGGCCGCTTCCGGGGCGAGACGGTGGTCTTCCTGCACACCGGCGGGGCGCAGGGGCTGTTCGGCTATCAGAGCGAGATCGAGGGGGCGCTGTAGGTCGGGCGGGGCGGGTGGACGTGCGTGAAGCGACGCTTGCCCTGCTCGCCGCTCGCGCCGAAGACGCCACCGTCTGCCCCAGCGAGGTGGCGCGGGCGGTGGTTGGCCCGGACGGGCGCTGGCGCGACGCGATGCCGGAGGTTCACGCGGCGATCGATCAGATGATGGGCGAGGGGTTGGTGCGTTTGAGCTGGAAAGGGCGGGCGCTGGTCACGCGCGCGGGGCCATACCGGATCGGGCGGGGCGCCCATGTCAGGGCGTAAGCGGACCCCAGCAAGACAGGAGCTGAACGACGGCGTCGTGCCCCCATCTTTGATAGACATTGCCCCGCTTGACCGTGACCTCGCCGCGTGAGCCGTCCTCTGTGACGGTATGAAAGGACAGTGAGGTTTCGAAACCATCCTTGATCGACGGCGAGAGCGGAAGGCTGTCGCCGGACATGATTTCCAGAGTCTGTGGTGCGATCCGTACGGGGGGCAGGTCAATCACTGAGGTCGCGACCATCCTGACAGCCGGGCACTCTGTCGAGGTCATGACCTGCGAGCCGCCGTCCCACTCGCGCGACGCAACCCAAACACGCGCGTCCTGCTCCGCCGCCGAGCGGGCGAGGCCGGCCTCTTGCGCCCGAATTGTGATGGTGTGCGGACGGGAGTACATCTGGTCACCGCTTACCTCAATCCTCACAACCAAGGCGGGATCATAGGCGGGCGGGGGCTCCGCTTGGACGGGTGCAGGCGAGACTGACGCCATTGCTATCAAGACCATTATTCGCTCCCTCTGAACCGCTGAGGCTTCTCCTATTTAGCGTCCGCTTTCCACCCTTTGGCGAACTTCGCCTCACGACCGATACCGTTGAAAAAGTCGGCAATTGCCACGAGCGGCGGGGGCTGATTCACTCTGGTCATTGAGGCTGGAGGCAGCGCGATGATGGGCGAGCGGCGGGTCGATCAGGCGGCTCTGTTCTACACCTTCTCGCTGGAGGACCATGTCCCGGCGAACCATCTGCTGAGGTCGATCGACCGGTTTGTCGAGTTGGAGGGTCTGCGAGCGCATCTGGCTCCGTTCTACAGCGCGATGGGACGCCCCTCGATCGATCCCGCACTGCTCATCCGGATGCTGTTGGTCGGTTACTGCTTCGGCATCCGGTCGGAGCGTCGGCTGTGCGAAGAGGTCCATCTGAACCTGGCCTACCGCTGGTTCTGCCGGTTGGGGTTGGACGGCGCCGTGCCGGATCACTCGACCTTCTCCAAGAACCGCCACGGCCGTTTCCGGGAGAGCGATCTGCTGCGTCAGCTGTTCGACACGGTTCTGCGCCGCTGCATGACGGAAGGTCTGGTCGGTGGCGAGGGCTTCGCCGTGGACGCCAGTTTGATCAAGGCCGAGGCGAACCGCGAGCGCAGTGTGCCGGGCGATCCGGGTCTGCCGCCCGAGGCGTCGAGCCGCGCCATCGACGAATATCTGGCGGTGCTGGACGATGCAGCCTTCGGCGCGGCCACGCCGGTGACGCCCAAGTTCATCTCGCCGGTCGATCCGGCCGCGCGCTGGACCGGTGCGAACAAGGGGCCGGCCTTCTTCGCCTACGCCACCAACTACCTGATCGATCTGGACCACGCGGTCATCGTCGATGTCGAGACCTCCACAGCCGTGCGTCCCGCCGAGCTGTCGGCGGCGCGGACCATGATCGAACGGGTCCGCGACCGGCACGATCTGCATCCTGATCGCCTTGCCGCCGACACCGCTTATGGCTCGGCCGAGATCCTGGACTGGCTGGTCAACGACCAGGGGATCGCACCGCACATCCCGGTCATCGACAAGTCTGGTCGGACGGACGGCACCTTCTCCCGTGCCGACTTCGCCTATGACGCCGAGGCGGATCTATACCGTTGTCCGGGCGGCAACGAGCTGAAGCAGTATCGACGCGCCTTCTGCGCAGATCACCCGGAGACGCCACCGGATGACACCCACCGCTATCGCGCTTCCAAGATCGACTGCGACGTCTGTGCCCTGAAGCCCCGCTGCTGTCCCAATGCGCCGGCCCGGAAGGTCACGCGCTCCATCCACGAAAGCGCCAGGGACGTCGCTCGCGACATCGCCAGAACCGACGCCTACGTCACCTCGAGGCGCGAGCGGAAGAAGGTCGAGATGCTGTTCGCCCACCTCAAGCGCATCCTCAGACTGGATCGCCTGCGTCTTCGCGGTCCCTGCGGCGCCCGAGACGAGTTCCTCCTCGCCGCAACCGCCCAGAACCTGCGGAAAATGGCCCGACTGATCCCGCTTCAAGCCGCCCCGGCGCCCGCCTGAAGTCCATAAGCGTCGCAAACCACGTCACAGCCTGACCACGCCGCCGTACAAGCCGATCAGTCAGACGACTTTTTCAACGGTATCGACCCGGTGCAGCCATTCGGCGGTTCCTCAGCGAGCGCTCGGCTGGCAGCCGTCCAGCGCCTTTCACCTTCAGATCCAATCCATCTTCACCAGCATGCTACAGCTCATAAGCCGCCCAAACCTCCACCGTCCTCGCGCGGGCGCCAAGGAGGTTTGGGCGGGGCGGCGGCGGCCTGAGATCTCTTCGGAAGGGATACGTTGGGGCAGGATCAACTGTTCGAGCTAATCAAGTTTGGACGGATTGGGGCGAAAGTGAGTTGACATTACGGCGACTTCATCAGCCAATCACGAGCGCCCTGATTTAGGCATGGCTTGAAAGAATTGGCGGAGATCAACATGCGCGTTTCTCTGGTTCTCAGCCTGGCATGCGCGCTCGGCGCCCTGGCCTCCACAGCGTCGGCGCAGTCCGACGGTGCGATTGATTTGGTCTGCACAGGCCAAGGTCAGCGGATGGAGAACCGAAGCACAGAAACCCTCGAATGGGACCGCGATCAGCGTCGCTATCACACCCAGACCGGAACCGAGACGTCGCAGCGGGACTATTCCGCAGCCGTAACGATTCAGATTGATGGTGACCAGGGCCGCATCCGGCTGCCCGAGACGATGTTGCCGGACTTGCACTCCGGCGGGGATTCGCAACATTGGTGGACGTTGCGAGACATCAGCGTCGGACCCAACGAAATTCGGGCGCACTATCGACTGAACTTCGCCAACAGCCCCGACATCATGATTGATCGCCGAACCGGCGATCTCACTATCAGCGGCCTTGCTTCCGATTTCACGGGATCCTGCCAGCGGGTTGATCCCGATCAACGTCGCTTCTAGACGCCGGGATTGCCCCCCCTGGTGGCGGTCGATTTACCGTACTATCGCGCCGCTCTTCTGCGGGCCTCCGCCGTCCGCTGGGATGGATGCTGCTGGGCTGCGTTCTGCGCTTCGCGGCCCTGATCACAGTGCCGGCTTCTTGTCTGTGAACTTGGTCGGGGTCGTCGTGACGGTGTTTGCACAGCCATACGCCTTGTGGACGCGCCTTCGCGCCGACAGCAGACACGCTATTTAAATTCTAGAACGATAGCGTCAGCTAACCACCCGTAGCGGATACTGAAACTGTCCGCTAAGCGCGACCTGCGTCCAGGCAAGATGTCGTCTTGCTGCGTCCAACCGCTGAAGGAACAGCGACATGACCAAGATCCTGGGCGTCATCGGCGGTATGGGGCCGGCTGCGACGGTGGCGTTTCTGGCGCGGGTTCAGGCGCTGACGCCGGCTCAGGGGGATGCGGACCATATTCGGGTGGTGATGGATCTGAACCCTCAGGTTCCCGACCGGAACGTGCGGCCGGGCGAAGCGGAGGCGGAGCTGGGCCGGATGGCGGAACGGCTGGCGGCGGCGGGGGCCGAGGTGATCGCCATGCCCTGCAACACCGCCCACGCCCAGGCGGGCGCGATCCGGGCGGTGTGCGCGGCCCAGGGGCTGGGCTTCATCGACATGATCGCGGCGACGGCGGATGCGGCCGTGGCGAGCGGCGCGAAACGGATCGGGGTGCTGGCGACGCCGGGGGGAGAGCGGCTCTATACGGACGCGCTGGCGGCGCGGGGCGTCGAGGCGGTGCTGCTGGACGGGGCGGATCGCGAGGCCTTCATGGCGCGGGTCTATGGGGTCAAGCGCGGCGATGTGGGCGAGGCGGCGCGGGCGGAGATACTGCGGCTGGCGCAGGTGCTGGCGGAGGCGGGGGCGGAGGCTCTGATCGCCGGCTGTACCGAGGTTCCTCTATTGCTGAGGGCGGACGCGGCGCCGGTTCCCGTGACTGACTCCGCCGAGGTGCTGGCGCAGGCCTGCGTGGGGGCGTGTCTGTAGTTTCGTGCGCGTCGGGCTTGCCCCCCGGCGTTCGGGCCGCCAAACGAGGGCGGTGAGCATTCAATCCCTGATCATCGATTGCGACCCCGGCGTGGACGACGCCGTGGCGCTGTTCCTGGCCTTTGCGGCGCCCGAGCTGGCGCTGCTGGCCATAACCACGGTCGGGGGCAATGTGCCCGGCCATCTGACCCAGCGAAACGCGCGGATGATGCGCCAGATCGCCGGGCGCGAGGACGTGCCGGTCTTCGGCGGGGCGGAACGGCCGCTGAAACGGCCGCCGGCGGGGGCGGGCGTCTTTCACGGGGCCGAGGGGCTGGGCGACCTGGCGCCGTTCCCGCCCCGGTGCATCGTCGGCGACGGGCCGGCCGCCAACGCCATCGTCGACCTGGTGATGAGCCGGCCTCAAGGGTCGGTCGCCGTCGCCGTCCTGGGGCCGATGACCAATCTGGCCTTGGCCATGCGGCGCGAACGGCGTCTGGCCGACTGGCTGGGGCCGGTCGTGATCATGGGCGGGGCGCGCTCGGAGGGCGGCAACATCACGCCGTCCGCCGAGTTCAACATCTGGGCCGACCCGGACGCGGCAGCGGTGGTTTTCGGATCGGGCTGTCCGGTGGTCGCCTTTGGCCTGGACGCCACCCATCAGGTGCGCGCCACCGAGGACCGGATCGCGGCGATCGAGGCCATCGACAGCGAGGCGGCGCGGGCGACGGCGTCGATGCTGCGGTTCTCGCAAAGGGTCGAGCGCGAGGTCGTCGGCTGGGATGCGGCCCCGCTGCATGACCCCTGTCCCATCGCCTGGTTGATCAGGCCCGACTTGTTCGAGATGAAGGCGTGCCGGATCGAGGTGGAGACGGCGTCCGAACTGACGCGCGGCCATACGGCGGTGGAGTTCCGGGTCGATCCGGCGACGGCGCGGCATCGCTGGGCCGTGGGCGCGGACGCGCAAGGGGTGTTCGACCTGATCGTCGAGAAGCTGACGGGTCAGGCGCAGGAGGCCGCGGCATGAGGATCACCGTCGTCGGTTCGATCAATCTGGACCTGGTGGCGATCGCGCCGCAGTTGCCGGCGGCGGGCGAGACGGTGACGGGGGCGACCCTGGCGCGCCATCCGGGGGGCAAGGGCGCCAACCAGGCGCTGGCGGCCGAGAAGCTGGGCGCCGAGGTCTGTCTGATCGGGCGGGTCGGCGACGATGCGATGGCGGGCGAGGCCCTGGCCCTGATGGAGGATTTAGGCGTCGATCTGGCGGGGGTGGAGGTCGATGTGGCGGCCCCCACGGGCGTGGCTCTGATCGCCGTCGATCCGTCGGGCGAGAACCAGATCGTGGTGGCGGCCGGCGCCAACCACATGGTCACGCCCGAACAGCTGCCGCAGCGGATCGAGGGGGCGTTGATCGTTCAGCTGGAGCTGCCGATCGAGACGGTGGAGGCGGCGGTGGGCCGGGCGACGGGCTTCGTCTGCGCCAATCTGGCCCCCTCCGCGCCGGTGTCGGAACGGCTGCTGCGTCGCGCCGACCTGATCGTGGTCAATGAGACGGAGGCCGCCTTCTATGGCGACGGCCTGCACCGGGGCGGCGGCCGGGTGGTCGTGACCAAGGGCGCCAAGGGCGCGGCCATGTACCAGCGCGGCGTCGAAATGGCCTGGGCGACCCCGCCGTCCGTCGAGGCGGTCGATGCGACCGGCGCGGGCGACGCCTTCGTCGCCGCGATCACCGTCGCCCTGCTGGAAGGCATGGACCCGGCCGAGGCCTTGACGTTCGCCTGTGCGGCCGGCGCGTTCGCCGCGACGCGTCCGGGGGCGCAACCGTCCGCACCGGAGCGGGATCAGGTCGAGGGCCTGCTGGCGGGCTGAGCGGAAACGGAAACTGTGACACTGTAACGCCGAAACGGGTTGGCAGGGGCGTGCAGGCGGGGTTAGGTCTGGGGTTCGGGCTTTTGTGGGGACTTCAGACGATGATGATGCGTGGACGTATGGGCGCCGGGCTGGCGCTGGCGACGGTGTTGCTGGCTTCGACGGCGGGGGCGGCGTTTGCACAGACGGCCAATGGCCCTGCGGCCGTCGGGCCGATGGTCTATCAGCAGCCGCCCGCGCCGATCGCGGACATATTGGACGCCAAGCCGACGCCGTCGTCGATGCTGAGCCCGGATCGGCGGACGCTGGTGCTGATGGACCGGTCGAACCTGCCCGGCATCAAGGCGCTGGCCGAGCCGATGCTGCGGTTGGCGGGCGCGCGGATCAATCCGAGGAACAATGGCGCGGCGGAGAGCCGCGTGTCGTGGCTGACGGGGTTGACGTTGCAGGCGGTGGACGGCGGGCAGGCAAGGGTCGTGGCCCTGCCGAGCGGGGCACGGTTCACGGCGCCGCGTTTTTCGCCCGATGCGAAGTCGCTGGCCTTCGTGCTGGATCGGCCGACGGGGCTGGAGCTGTGGGTCGTGGACGTGGCCTCGGCGCGGGCGAGGAAGCTGACCGATCCGGTGGTCAATATGACGGGCGGGACCGGCTATGAATGGCTGCCCGACAGTTCGGGTCTGTTGGTCGAGGCGGTTCCGGCCGGGCGCGGCCCGGCGCCCGACGTGACGGCGGCGCCCACGGGGCCGAACATCGAGGAGACGGCCGGGCGGGTCGCGCCGGTCCGCACCTATCAGGACCTGTTGTCGAACCCCGGCGACGAGGCCCTGTTCGACCATTATTTCACCTCGCAGCTGACGCTGGTCCCGCTGAACGGCCGGGCGCGGACGATCGGGGCGCCGGCCGTCTATCTGGACGCGGCAGTGTCGCCGGACGGGAAATACATCCTGAACGAGATCGCCAAACGCCCCTATTCCTATGCGGTGCCCGACGACCTGTTCCCCACCGCGATCACGGTGACGGACCTGAACGGGCGGGTGGTGCGAACCATCGCCGACCTGCCGTTGCGGGACGATACGCCGACCGCCTTCGACGCCGTGGCGCCGGGGCCGCGGTCGGTGGGCTGGCGCGCCGATGCGCCGGCGACCCTGACCTGGGTCGAGGCGCTGGACGGCGGGGACATCAAGCGCGAGGCGGAGTTCAGGGACCGGGTCTTCATGCAGGCGGCGCCGTTCACGGGCGAGCCGGTCAAGTTGATCGACCTGAAGGAGCGGTTCGGCGGCGTCGTCTGGGGCCGGGACGACTTGGCCATCGTCAACAGCCGCTGGTTCAACACCCGGCACGAGACGCGGTTCGTGGTCGATCCGTCAAACCCCGGCGAGGGCCGTGTGCTGCTGGAGCGGAACTATCAGGCGCGTTACGACAATCCGGGCCAGCCGGTGACCCAGCCGAATGCAGCAGGCCGGTCGGTGATCCGCTTCACGACGGACGGCAAGATCCTGATGTCCGGGGCCGGGGCGACGCCGCAGGGCGAGTTTCCCTTTCTGGCCGCGATGGACCCGGCGACGGGGCGCAGCGAGCGGCTGTGGACCTCGGCCAATACGGACTATGAGGCCGTGGTCGGCTTCCTGGATGCGGACGGCAGGCGGGTGGTGACGCAGCGCGAGACGCGGCTGGACCCGCCGAACCTTCAGATCCGCGACCTGACGACGGGCCAGACCACGCGCCTGACCAACTTCCCCGATCCGGCCCCGCAACTGGCCGAGGCGACGCGCGAGCTGGTGACCTATGAGCGGGCGGACGGGGTCAAGCTGTCGGGGACGCTGTATCTGCCGGCCGGTTACGACAAGGACCGCGACGGGCCGCTGCCGATGCTGATGTGGGCCTATCCGGCCGAGTTCACCGACGCGGCGGTGGCGGGCCAGACGGTGGACGTGCAGAACCGCTTCGTGCGGCCGGGCGGGTCCAGCCACCTGTTCCTGCTGACCCAGGGCTATGCGATCTTCGACAACCCCTCCATGCCCATCATCGGCAAGGACGGGGCCGAGCCGAACGACACCTATGTCGAGCAACTGACGGCCGACGCCAAGGCTGCGGTCGATGCGGTGGTGGCGATGGGGGTGGCGGATCGCGACCGGATCGCCGTGGGCGGCCACAGCTACGGCGCCTTCATGACCGCCAATCTGCTGGTCCACACCGACCTGTTCAGGACGGGGATCGCGCGGTCGGGCGCCTATAACCGCACCCTGACGCCGTTCGGATTCCAGTCAGAGCAGAGGAACTATTGGGAGGCGACCGAGGTCTATACCGAGATGTCGCCCTTCACCTATGCCGACAGGATGAACGAGCCGATCCTGCTGATCCACGGCGAGGCGGACGACAACTCGGGCACCTTCCCGGTGCAGTCGGAACGGTTCTATGCCGCGCTGAAGGGGCTGGGGGCGACGGCGCGGTACGTCACCCTGCCGCTGGAGGCGCACGGATACCGCGCGCGGGAATCGGTGGGCCACACCCTGTGGGAGATGACCCGCTGGCTGGACCAGTATGTGAAGAACGCGCCGCCGCGCACCCCGGTGCCGTAAGCCGTCAGCCGCCTGCGCGGGCGGCCAGGCCGTCCAGGGTCGCGTCGAAGGACGCGCGCTCGGCCGCGCTGAGGAAGCCCTGGCGGCGGACCAGGGCGGCGGCCTGGGCGTCGACGGCGGACAGCTGGCGCTGGATGGACGACAGGGCGCGCCCGTTCAGCCGTCCGTCGCGGCGCGCGGCGATGGCGCGGGTGCGGACCTCGGCCGTGCGGGCGGCCAGACGGTCCTGCTGGGCCCGGTCGATGCGCCAGCCGCCCTGGATCGGCGCGCCCTCCAGTCCCGCGTGACGGATCGAGCCGAGATAGGCCTGTTCGGGGGTCAGATCGCCCGACAGGGCGGGCGCGCGCTTGTCGGCCAACAGGGCGGCGTCCACCTGGACCGGACAGCCAGTCTTGTGCGCCAGATCCTGAAGCCGCGCGTCCAGCCGCTGCTCGGGCAGGGTCATGGTCTGCGGGGCCGTCATGCACTCGGCCAGGGCCGGCGAGGCGGCGCCGACGGCCAACAGACCCAGGGCGGACAGAAGGGCGAAACGCGGGGCGGACATGGGGAAGACCTTGCTGGGGAGAGGTTGGACAACGCGCGTGGAGGGCGGCGCGATCCGCGCCAGCGCCGAAAATTCAGGGCTGTGAGGTGGGCTTGTCGACCGGGGCGGCGGCGTTGACGGCGGCCAGGCGGGCGTCCTGTTCCGACTGGGGCGGGACGGCGAGCGCCGTCCGCAGGGTGTCGGGGATCAGGGCGCGGTCGTAGGGTTCGAGGGTCGCCGGTTCGTCGCGGGTCTTGCGCGTCTGGGTGCCGTAGATTTGGGGCTTGTCGGTCATCTGCAGATAGCGGTCCAGCGTGGCGGCCGCGATCCAGGAGCCGTCCGCGCCGCGGGCCGTCGCTGCGACGGCGAGGGTGTGGGCCAGCAGATAGTCCTCGGGCGTCGAGCCGTGCTGGAAGACGAAGGCGGCGGCCCGGTAGTCATCGCCGGTCCGAAGGGCGCCGGCCTCGAGCAGGGCGCGGGTCTGGACGCGGCGGGCAGCGTCGGCGGCGATCATCTCTGTGACGAAGGCGCGGTCGTGGAACTTCTCCGGGCTGATGTTCTGGCGAACCGCTTGGTCGGCGGCGAAGATGGCGGCCATTTCGGCGTTGTTCTGGGACGGGGCGTCCTGAGCAAAGGCGGGGGCGCCCCAGGACAGGGCGACGGCCGTCGCGACGGCGGCGCAGGACAGGCGGCCGGACAGATGGGAGGGCGGGCGCATCGGTGATCTCCGCTGAAGCTTGAGCAGAGATTGATCGGGCGTTTGCGGCCGAATGCGGGCGGCGAGATTACGACGGCGTCACGGTCTGACGATCAGACGCACCACCTCGCCCGCGTGCAACCGGTCGAAGCCGGCGTTGATGTCGGACAGGGGGATGACGCCGCTCATCAGACGATCGACCGGCAGGCGGCCCTGGCGGTAGAGGGCGACGTAGCGGGGGATGTCGCGGCTGGGCACGCAGGTTCCGATATAGGAGCCTTTCAATGTGCGTTCCTCGCCGACCAGGGAGACGACGTTGACGGCCAGGGCTGCGTCGGCGGGCGGCAGGCCGGCGGTGACGGTGGTTCCGCCGCGTCGGGTCATCTTCCAGGCGTTGTCGAGGGCGCGGATCGAACCGGCCATCTCGAAGGCGAAGTCGGCGCCGCCGTCGGTCAGGGCGCGGACCTGATCGACCGCATCGGGATCGGCGGCGTTGACGGTGTGGACCGGGCCCAGGGTGCGGGCCAGGGCCAGTTTCTCCTCAGACAGATCGACGGCGACGACGGGGCCGGCGCCACAGGCCAGAGCGCCCATGACGCTGGCCAGACCCACGCCGCCCAGGCCGATGACGACCACGCTCTGGCCCGCCTTGACGCCCGCCGTGTTCACCACGGCGCCGACGCCGGTCAGGACGGCGCAGCCGAACAGGGCCGCCTCCTCGAACGACAGGTCGGGGGCGATCCGAACCAGGGAACGGCGCGAAACCACGGCGCGCTCGGCGAAGGCGGAACAGCCCAGGTGGTGATTGACGGGTTCGCCTTCGCGGAAGATGCGGCGGGCGCCGGACAGCAGCTCGCCCCGGCCGTTGGCGGCGGCGCCCGGTTCGCACAGGGCGGGACGACCGCCCGCGCACGGGTCGCAATGGCCGCACGACGGCATGAAGACCATGACGACGTGATCGCCTATCGCCAGGTCCGTGACGCCGTCTCCCAAAGCCTCGACCACGCCGGCCGCCTCGTGACCCAGGGCCATCGGCAGGGGACGGGGGCGGTCGCCGTTGATGACGGAAAGGTCCGAATGGCACAGGCCGGCGGCCTTGATCGCGACCAGAACCTCGCCGGGGCCGGGCGGGTCCAGGGCGACCGTCTCGACCGACAGGGGGCGGCTGTCGGCATAGGGGCGGGCGGCGCCCGTCCGGGACAGGACGGCGGCGCGGGTCGAGATTTTCATACGGGCTTCCTCCGGCTCAAGACCATCGCGTTCGTGATCGAAGCGCAATCGATAGGCGCTTGACGCCACGTCGTCCAAGCGAGAGCGTCGTCGTCAGAGCGACCGACCAGACGTCGCCAACGGAGAAGACGACCGATGCCCAAGAGGGAAGAAGGGCCGCTGGCCGACCGCGCGACCTACAAGGCCTATCACATGGTTTCCACCCGCTGGGCGGACAACGACCAGTACGGACACATCAACAACGCCAAATTCTACGAGTTCGTCGACTCGGCGGTGAACGCCCATCTGCTGATCGCCAATGCGCTGGACGAATCCATCGGCCTGGTGGTCGATTCGGGCTGCCGCTACACCTCGTCGCTGAAGTTCCCGGACGTGATCGAGGTGGGGATCAAGGTCGACCGGGTCGGCACCTCCAGCGTCAGCTACGGCTTTGCGGTGTTCAAGCGCGGCGTCGACGTTCCCGCCGCCATCGGTCATTTCGTCCACGTGTATGTCGACGCCGAGACGCGCCGTCCCAAGCCCCTGCCGGCCAAGCTGAGGGCAGTGGTGGAGAACCTGCGGGCGGGCTGAGGGGGGTGGCGCTTAAAAACCCAAGGATTGTTCGGGCTACAGCTCTTGCTCTTGTCGCACTAGCGATCGCGCTGTCCGCTCTGGGCGGGCGAACGTCTGGTCAGACTCATACCCTCTTCGGGGGTGGGATCGCGTTCTGCTTTATGATGCTGATCGTGCCGACGACATTCATGGCGTCCTCGCCAGTACCTCTCTGGCGGGAATGTCTGATTGTATCGTTGCTGGGCGCAATCGCAGGGCTCTACCTCAGTCTGTTTCTCGCTCCTGGCGCAGAACCATTGGAGATCGTCGGCCAAGTGGTCTTGGCTGGCGGAGGCCTAGCGTTTGTCTGGGGTGTGAGAGCCCTTCGTGACAAAGCTTTTTTCGTCTGGGGGCGATAGCGAAGGCATGGATATCGTGATCCTCGGGACAATCCCAAGGATCACGGCAACTAGAAGAGCGTGTGAGCCTCAGTCGTCCAGGCGGCCGATGAGGAACAGGGCGCCGACGGCGGTCAGGGCGCCCAGGGTGAAGGCGGTGATGACGGCGCCGGCGGCGACGGCGGTGGAGACGGTGACGGGGCGGGCCTCGTACCATTCCACGATGTCGGCCTCGTGCAGGTCGTCGTCGGCATAGCCTTCGGCTTGGTAGATGGTGTCGTCGGCGGTCATGACTTTACGCTCCGTCTGTCTCGCCGGGATCAATACGCCCAAACGGTCGAGGTTCCACCCCCAGGGCGGATCGTGACAGGATGCCGCCCATGAGCTAGGAGGCGCGGCTCAAGGTTCCAGAACGCGCAAAGACGATCCCATGGCCGGCCACTCGAAATTCAAGAACATCATGCACCGCAAGGGGCGCGCCGACGCGCAACGCTCCAAGCTGTTCTCCAAACTGTCGCGCGACATCACCGTGGCGGCAAAGAACGGTATGCCCGATCCGGCGCTGAACCCGCGCTTGCGTCTGGCGGTCAACAACGCCAAGGCCGAAAGCCTGCCCAAGGACGTGATCCAGCGCGCCATCAACAAGGCCGCCGGCGGCGATGTCGATACGATGGAAGAGGTCCGCTACGAAGGGCGGGGTCCGGGCGGCGTGGGCATCATCGTCGAAGCCCTGACGGACAACCGCAACCGGGCGGCCTCCAACATCGGCGCGGCCTTCAAGAAGAACGGCGGCGCCCTGAGCGAGATGAACTCGGTCGCCTTCATGTGGGACAAGGTCGGCAAGATCGTCTACGCCGCCGAGGCCGGTTCGGAAGATGACGTCATGGAAGCCGCCATCGAGGCCGGCGCCTCGGACGTCGAGAGCGATCTGGTCAAGCCCGACATCTACGAGGACGCGCCCGGCCACACGATCTGGACTGCCTTCGAGGACCTGAACGAGGTCGCCGAGGCCATGTCCAAGGTGCTGGGCGATCCGAAATCCACCGCCATAGTCTGGAAGCCGCAGTCGGACGTGCCGGTGACCGGCGAGGCGGTCGGCACCCTGTTCAAACTGCTGGACGCCCTGGACGCCGAGGACGACGTGTCGTCGGTCTATTCCAACGAGGACATTTCCGACGAGGACGCGGCGAAATACGCGGGGTGATTTTCGGCTGGCGGGGGCTGTGATACTGTCGCCGCATGACCGTGCATGTGACCATCGCCCTGGATGAGGCCGTCAAGGCCAAGCTGGACGCCGTTGCTTTGGCCGAAGGCCGTCAGCCGGGAGACCTGCTGGTTGAGGCGGCCGAACGCATCGCGGACGAAGAGGCTGCATTGCAAGCGGCTATCGCGGAGGGTGAGGCGTCATTGGCTGCGGGAAAGGGCATTCCGCATGAAGAAGTGGTGGCGCGACTGCTAGCCCGGCGTGAGCGATGGGCTGACAGAGCTTGAAGCTAATTTGGGCCCCGGAGGCTTTGCGGGACGTCGAAGAGGGCGTTGGCTACATCGCCCGAGACAGTATCTCTGCAGCTATAGCCGTTGAAGACCGCATCATCGCCGCAGCCGAAGGTCTGCCAGAACTGCCCCGTGCAGGGCGCGCCCGGACGGACGGAAGGCGGGAGCTGGTGGTCGCATCGACGCCCTTCAAATTAATCTATCGGCTGGAGGACCGTGCGGTGATCGTGGTGCGCGTCTGGCACATGAGCCGACGTCCTCTTGTTTGAAATCAGCGAGTCGTTCGCACGGAACCGGGCGGCGGCGAAGGCGTAACGAGGCTTCATTCTTTCGCCCGGAGCGCCCCATGGACATCACCCAGCTGATCCTCGACGACCATGCCGAACAGCGTCGACTGTTTTCGATCATCGAACAGATCGATCCCAAGGATACGGATGCGCTGACCAAGGTATGGGGTCGACTGTCGGCCTTTCTGGACGTCCACGCCGAGGCCGAGGAGCGGTTCTTCTATCCCGAGCTGCTGAAACAGGGCGAGGGCGCCAACGACGCCGACGACGGCACGGTCGAAGGCGAGACCGAGGACGCCATCGAGGATCACAACAAGCTGCGAAACGCGGTCAAGGCGGTCGAGAAGCACAAGGTCGGCTCCAAGGCCTGGTTCGAGGCGGTGGGCGAGGCCAATGTCGTCAACTCCGAACATATGGGCGAGGAAGAACGTCAGGGGCTGACCGATTTCCGCATCAACGCCGACATCGACACGCGGCACGCTCTGGCGGTCAAGTTCGCCGCCTTCGAGGCCGAACACATCACGGGCGTCAAGCCGGTGAACAAGGACCCGGAAACCTACGTCGAAAAACACGGCTGAGGCGGCGGCCCTCGGCGCGGGGCCAAACCGTTCATTGCCCGATAACCCTCTTTGCGGCATGAGGGGAACGGATGGCGAACGAACAGATCAGAATCATCGGCCTGGACCCCGGTCTGCGGCGCACAGGCTGGGGCGTGATCGCGGCCGAAGGGTCGCGGTTGCGCTGGATCGCGCACGGGGTCGTGGCCCCGTCAGAGGGGGCGCCGTTCAGCGAACGGCTGCTGCATCTGTTCGAGGCGCTGGGCGCAGTCTGCGCCGACCACGGCTGCGAGGAGGCGGCGGTGGAGGAGGTGTTCGTCAATGTGAACCCGTCCTCGACCCTGAAGCTGGGCCATGCGCGGGCGGCGGTGATGCTGGCGCCGGCCAAGGCGGGCCTGACGGTTGCGGAATATTCGCCGAACCTGATCAAGAAGGCGGTGGTGGGGGCGGGTCATGCCGACAAGAGCCAGATCGCCTTCATGGTCAAACGGCTGCTGCCGACTGCAGGCGACGTGAAGGCGGATGCGGCCGATGCGTTGGCCGTGGCCATCACCCATGCCCAGCTGAGGAAGCGGTCGCTACTGGAAGCCATGACGCGGGGCGCGGCATGATCGGGCGGTTGCGGGGCGTCTTGGCCGAGGTCGGGGAGGCGGACTGCCTGATCGATTGCGCCGGGGTGGGCTATGTGGCGGCGTGCGGGGCGCGGACGCTGGGGCGGCTGCCGGCGCCGGGCGACGAGGCGACGCTGCACATCCATTCGCAATGGAGCGAGGATGCCGGGCCGCGCCTGTACGGGTTTCTGACGCGGGACGAGCGGCGGGCGTTCACGACCCTCTTGGCCATTCAGGGGGTGGGGCCGAAGGCGGCGCTGGCGGTGCTGGACGTGCTGCCGCCGGGCGAGCTGGCCGGGGCCGTGGCGCGCGAGGACAAGGCGGCGGTGGCGCGGGCCAACGGCGTGGGGCCGAAACTGGCGCTGCGGATCGTGACCGAACTGAAGGGCAAGCCGCTGGGGGACGTCAGCTTTGCGCCGAACGCGCCAGGGATGCACGTCGAGATCGCGCCGCCCCCGCCGTCCATCACCGGCGAGGCGGTGTCGGCCCTGCTGAGCCTGGGCGTGGTCGAGGTCAATGCGCGCCGGGCCGTGGATCAGGCCCTGATCCGGCTGGGGGAAGAGGCGGAGCTGTCGGCGGTGATCCGCGCGGCCCTGCAGGAGTTGGGGCGGTGAGGGGTGTTGGAGTGAAGAGTGCTAGTGAGCAAGGGGTGAGCTTGCCGACTTCGAACCGCGCACAGCCCCGCTCACTTCTTCGCTCACTAGCACTCTTCACCGCTCCCAAGACCGCGTCATGACCCGCATCATTTCCCCCGAGGCCGAGACCGGCGAGGCCTATGATCGGGCGCTGCGGCCGCAGACGCTGTCGGAGTTCGTCGGCCAGTCCCAGGCCAAGGGCAATCTGAAGGTTTTCATCGACGCCGCCCGGAACCGGGGCGAGGCGCTGGACCATGTGCTGCTGTTCGGTCCGCCCGGTCTGGGCAAGACGACCTTAGCCCAGATCGTGGCGCGGGAGCTGGGGGTCGGGTTCCGGGCGACGTCCGGGCCGATCCTGGCCAAGGCGGGCGATCTGGCGGCGATCCTGACCAATCTGGAACCGCGCGACGTCCTGTTCATCGACGAGATCCACCGCCTCAGCCCCCAGGTCGAGGAGATCCTCTATCCAGCGATGGAGGACCATGTGCTGGACCTGATCATCGGCGAGGGTCCGTCGGCGCGTTCGGTGCGGATCGACCTGGCGCCCTTCACCCTGGTCGGGGCCACGACGCGGGCGGGCCTCTTGGCCACGCCGTTGCGCGACCGGTTCGGCATTCCGCTGCGGCTGGAGTTCTATACGCCGGAGGAACTGACCGCCGTGGTGCGCGGCACGGCGCGTAAAATGGGGGCGGGGATCGACGAGGGCGGGGCGCTGGAGATCGCGCGCCGGGCGCGGGGCACGCCGCGCATCGCCGGCCGCCTGCTGCGCCGGGTGCGGGACTTCGCCGACGCCGATGGCTGCGAGACGATCACCAAGGCGGTGTCGGCGCGGGCGCTGTCGCGGCTGGAGGTGGACGAATCCGGGCTGGACAGTCTGGACCGCCGCTTCCTGAAGGCCCTGATCGAGAACTATGGCGGGGGGCCGGTGGGGATGGACACGCTGGCGGCCGCCATCGCCGAGGCGCGCGACGCGGTCGAGGACGTGATCGAACCCTATCTGCTGCAGCAGGGCTTTATCATGCGCACGCCGCGCGGGCGGGTCGCCTGCGCCAAGGCCTACGCCCATCTGGGGCTGAGCGCGCCGCCCCCGCCCGCCGCAGGGCCGGTGCCCGGCGACCTGTTCGAGTAAGGATCGGCTTCGATCCGGCCAAGGATGCGAGCAGTCGCGCCAAGCATGGATTGTCGCTGGCCCGCGCTGGCGAGCTGGATCTGATGACCGCCTCCGTCCTGCCGGACGACCGGCTCGATTACGGTGAGCCAAGATGGCGGGCCTATGGTATGATGGATGGGCGGCTTCATATGTTGGCCTTCACCTTCCGAGACGGGACGTTGAGAGCCATCAGTCTGCGGCGAGCGAGCGCCAGGAAGTGCAAACGCTATGGCTGATCCCAAACTCAGCCTCGATCCGAACGATTATGCGGACGTCGAGATCGACGATCGGGACAATCCCGAATGGACGGACGATGACTTCGCCAAGGCTCACCCCCTGCGCGAAGCCATGCCTGATCTCTACGCCAAGTTGACCGCCGAACAGGACGTGGCGCTGAAACTGTCGGCGGAGACGATCAAGGCCTTCGCCGAAGAGGGGGAGGACTGGCGCGAGCGGATGGCGCAGGCGTTGACGGACGTGGCGCGAAGCAAGCACGCGGCGTGATCGACGCAGCCCCGGTCGAATAGGCGTTGCCAAGGCGGGGCGGATCGGCGTTTGCTGAGGCGGTAGCGGAGCGCCCCATGATCTTTCGTCCTTTCGCGGCATTGGTTCTGAGCCTTGGATTGTGGGGCGGCGCGGCGGCCTTGACGCCCGCGCGGGCGGCGGCGCCGGTCTTCACCGACAAGGCCTGTCCAAGCGACTGGCCTGCCGGCGTGCGCGAGGTGCGGTGCGGAGCCCTGACGGTGGACGAGGCGCGGGGCACGGCCAGCGACCGACGCATCGACGTGGCTGTGGTGGTGCTGAAGGCCAGCCAGCCCTACCGCGACGCGGCAGGCCGGACCCTGCCGCCCGTCTTCATGTTCCACGGCGGACCGGGCGGAGCGATGACGCCGGGGGCGGGCAATATCCTGCGCGCCCTGACGCAGCGGCCGGACCTGATGGCGGTGGATCAGGACGTGGTCCTGTTCGACCAGCGCGGCGGTGGGGCGGGCGATCCGTCGATGGATTGTCCGGGGGTGCAGCTGACCGATGCGGGGCCGCCGTCGGACAAGGACCGCGACGGGCTGATCGCCTGCCTGAAGGCCTATCAGGCGCAAGGGATCGACCTGAACCAGTACAACGCCGCCGTCATCGCCGACGACGTGCGCGATCTGGCCCAGGTGCTGGGCTACGACAAGATCGACCTGTGGGGCGGGTCCTACGGCCCGCGCATCGAGGCGGCGGTGATCACCCACCAGCCCCAGATCGTGCGGGCGGCGGTGATGGACAGCCCCTGGCCGCCCGAAGGCAACTGGGCCGTCGGCACGCCGGAGCAGGTGTCGGCGGCGGTGAAGATCATCCTGGCCAAATGTCAGGCGCAAGACTCCTGCGCCGCGCGTCACCCCGACCTTCAGGCGCGGTTCGAGGCCGAGGCGCGCAAATGGCTGGCCGGGCCGGTCACGGGCAAGGACGGGCGGACGTTCAATGTGGACGACCTGTCGGCCTTTCTGATGGACACCACCTATGACCGGACAGGGGTGCGGCGCCTGCCGGCCGATCTGGAAGCGATCATCGCCGGCGACCTGTCGCCCGTCGCCGCCATCGCCGAGGACCGGACCTATTATACCGAGGGCCAGCACATGGCCCATCTGTGCAAGGAGGAGCTGCCGTTCGAATCCAAGGCCCGGCTGGCGGCGGGCGCAGCCGGCGATCCGGTCGCCGAGGTGCTGGTCCCGTCCCTGTCGCGCCTGTTCGACGTGTGCGATGCGGTGGGCGAAACCCCGGCCGCACCCATCGAGAACCTGCCGGTCAAGACCGACATCCCGACCCTGTTCGTCGCCGCCGAAATCGACCCCGGCTGTCCGCCGCCCCTGACCGAGGCGGCGGCCAAGGGTTATTCGCACAGCCAGGTGGTGATCGTGACCAATGCGACGCACGGCGTCATCAACGCCAGCCCCTGCACGCGAAAGATGGCGCGCGACTTCCTGCGCGATCCGTCCAGGCCGGTGGACCGCAGCTGTCTGCCCGCCGCCGACACGCCGCTGGACTTCATCCTGGATGGAACCGGGGCCTGATGGAATCATGAGGGGCGCGCGGGGCTTTCAGCAGCGATCGACGGCGGCCCTGGCGGCGGCGGTCGTGGTGCTGGGCGCGCTGGCGGCCTGGGTGGCGCTGAGGCCGACGAACGCGCCGTCGCCCGAACCGGCGGATGCGCGGGTGATGCGCCAGATCCGCGTCCAGGCCGGCGCCGGGGCCGAGTTGCGCTATTCCGAACCGGGCCAGAGGCGGGCGGTCTGCGGCTATGTCGGACGCGCGCCCGGCGGGCCGGCGGTGGGGTTCGTGTCCATCCCCAACCGCATCCTGTTCAGCGACGACCCTCTGCCCACCGAGTTCCGCGAGATGCGCCGCCAATACTGCCCCGGCTTCATGGCCGCCCCGACGCCGTCGCACGCCGTGCGTTGAGCGGCCCGTTCGGCTAGATTGCCGTAATGGACTTGGACCAACCCACAGCCGGCCGATTCGACGGGCGCGATCACCTGCTGCCGGTGCGCGTCTATTACGAGGACACCGATTTCACGGGCCTGGTCTATCACGCCAACTATGTGCGGTATTTCGAACGGGGGCGGTCCGACTTCCTGCGCGCCATCGGGGTGGGCCACGCCGACCTGCTGGAAGAGGCCGAGCCGCTGGCCTTCGTCGTGTCCGAGCTGAACATCAAATACCTGAAGCCGGCGCGGATCGACGACGCCCTGGTGGTCCGCACCGTCTATGAGCAGGTGAAGGGGGTGCGGCTGATCATCCGTCAGAGCGTGGAACGGGCGGGCGAGGTGCTGTGCCGGGCCGAGGTGACGGCGGTGTGCATTCACCTGGACGGCCGCCCGCGACGGCCGTCGAAGGGGCTGGTCGAGAAGGTGACGCCCTGGCTGGCGGCGAGCCAGGTCGCCGATTAGGATCGCGTGAACGCGGGGAGAAACGTCATGGCTGCCGAAACCTACAAGATGTCCGCCAGCGCGGTGATCGTCACGGGGCTGTTGGCGCTGCTTCTGGTCGGGGGCGGGCTGGTCGGCTGTCCCTATTACAAGGTCTGGGAACGCAAGATGGCGGGCCAGGCCGAGCTGCAATATCAGCAGGGGGCGCGTCAGGCCCTGATCGCCCAGGCGGCGGCCGAGGACGAGGCGGCGATCAAGCGGGCCGAGGCGGCGACGCGCCGAGTGCTGGGCTGGACCGACGCGGCAAAGCGCGGCTGCGCCGAACTGGGCCGCCCCGGCGACCGGGTCTGCGAAGAGCAGCTGCTGAAGGACGCCGCCACCTATTCCATCGCCAAGGAAGGCCATGAGGGCGTCATCATCAGCGTCGGGGCGCCGGTGTCTGTCGCGGTCGATCCCACACGGCGGGCGGCGTCAGAATGAGCTTGATGTGTCTTCGTCCATCGTCGTGACGGGATGATCATCGGCCAGATCGACGTCGCCATCCGCGCCGGTGCGGCAGTGACGATCCTGCTGTTGGCGTGGCTTTTGTTGCGCCAACGACGACAGATCGGCTTGCCCGCCCTGCTGTTTGCGCCCCTTTCGTTTTGCGTCTGCGGTTTCGTCATCGGCAATACGCCCCTTACCGATCTGTCGCCCGACGGATTGGTCGGCGCCGCCGCCGATATGGTGAGCGGTTTCACGGTCATTTTCCTTTGGTGGTTCTGCCTGTCGTGCTTCGACAGCGGGTTCAGGCTGAAGGGGGGCGTGCTCGGCGTCGGCCTGGCGTGGGGCCTGATCGCCGCACTGGATCGCGGACTGTTCGGCGATGCGTTGGCGCGGGTGGAATGGTCGCGTCTGCTGGTGCCGCTCGGCTTCGTGATTATTGGCCATCTGGTCTGGCGCCTGCTGGCGGAACGTCAGGGCGACCTGATTCAGCGGCGTCATGACGCCCGCATCATGGTGGCGGTGCTGTTGGGCGGGATGCTGTTCGTCGATCTGTCGGCAGACGTCGTGTTCGGGTTCGCGTGGCGTCCGCTGGCGTTCGCCATGACCCAAAATGCCATGGTCCTCGGGTTCGGGCTCTGGCTGGCGGCGACGCTTGTGAGCGTACGGCCCGACATCCTCACGTTCGGGGTCGCGGAAACGACGATGTCGCCGGCCGGGACGGCGACGCAGGTCGGTCGTGGGCGGGATGACGTTCTGTATCGCCGACTGACCGCCCTGATGGAGACGGAGCGGGTCTTTCTAGATCCCGAGCTTACGTTTGCGGCTTTTGTTATTCGGATGGGCGCGCCGGAACGCACGGTGCGAACTCTGGTCAATCGTGAACTGGGCCATGATCATTTCCGCAGCTTCCTGAACCACTACCGGGTTGAGGAGGCCCGCCGGTTATTGTGCGAGCAGAGGCGATCCGACGACAAGCTGGTCGCCATCGCGTTGGACAGCGGTTTTGCTTCGGTCGCCAGCTTCAATCGGGTGTTCCGGGCGATCGAAGGCTGTGCGCCAAGCCAGTATCGAACCGCCGCCCGACAGGGAGACATCGGTTCGCACCCGACGACGCCCGGTTTTGAGAAGCGAAAAGCCGGGTTCTGAGGAGACGCATCGCCCCGCCGCCAATAGCACTCCCCCCGTCAAAGGGATGAGGGTGGACGCGTGAACGGATTGATTGGTTTGGGGGGCGTGCTGGCGCTTCTGCTTTTGGTGGGGACCGCGATCGGATTGACCGATCGCGCACGCTTTTCATGGCGTTGGCTGCTGGTTGCGGCGCTGCTGGTGGCCGTCAACGACGCGTTGCTGACGGGCTTGTATGGGTTGCTGCCGAACGTAATCGGCGGGGCGTGGAACTGGCAGGGCAAGCTGCTGGCCCTGGCCGCCACCCTGGTGATCGCCGCATCGCCCGCGTTCGGATGGCGTCGCAGCGGGCTGACCTTGGTTCAGGCGCCGGGCAGTCTGAAGGCCGCCCTGCCGGTCGCCGTGCTCTATTGCGCCTTCTTCGTCGTCATCGCCCTGGCCTTTCCGGGCGGGCCGGCCACCGGCGAGGACATCGCCTTTCAGCTGACTATGCCCGGTCTGGAGGAAGAGCCCTTCTATCGGGGCGTCCTGTTGCTGGCCCTGTGCCAGGCCTTCACGGGCACGAAGCGTTTCCTGGGCGTGGACTGGAGCTGGGGCGCGGTCCTGTCGTGCGTCCTGTTCGGGCTGGCGCACGCCTTCGGCTTTTGGCAGGGTCAGTTCTCGTTCGATCCGATGACGATGGCGCTGACGGCCCTGCCGTCGTTCATTGCTGTCTGGCTGCGTCTGCGGACCGGAAATTTGCTGCTGCCCATCCTGCTGCACAACTTCGGCAATGCGGTCTCGTTGGTGGTCTAGGATCGGCGCAGATCGGGCGAAGAATAACCCGCTGTTAACCCTTATGACGCGCCTGTCAGATGACGGGCGTTCGGGTCGGAGCTAAAGGGGCCGGACGCCACACAATGGTCACCTCCAATGGTTCGAAGGGAGGCGACCTTCGTCCGAATCCGCCCGGAGCGCCTGAATGACCACGCCTGTCGACGCCTCTATGATGAACCCCGTCGCGCTGTTCATGACCGCCGACTGGGTGGTCAAGAGCGTGATGATCGGACTGGCGGCGGCCTCGATCTGGTCGTGGACCATCATCATCGACAAGGCGGTGCGGTTCACGGCCCTGAACCGGCGGGCCGACGAGTTCGAAAAGGCGGTCCAGTCGGGCCGGTCGCTGGAAGAGGTGGCGGCCCAGGCCGGGCCGGAACCTGATCACGCCCTGCCGCGAATGCTGGTGATCGCCCTGTCGGACTGGCGCGAGGCGCGTCAGCGCGGGGCGCTGAACGATCATCAGGGCGACCTGCTGCTGGTCCGCATCGACAAGGCGATGAACAGTTTGATCGCGCGCGAGGGCCAGCGGATCGAGAACGGCCTGGGCGTGCTGTCGGTGGTGGCCACGGCCTCGCCCTTCATCGGCCTGTTCGGCACGGTGTGGGGCATCATGAACGCCTTTGGGCGGATCGCGGCGGCGGGCAACACCAATCTGACGACGGTGGCGCCGGCCATTGCGGAAGCCCTGTTCGCCACGGCCATCGGCCTGGCGGCGGCCATCCCAGCCTATATCGCCTACAACAAGTTCTCGATCGACGCGGGCAAGTTCACAGGGCGGCTGGACGCCTTCGCCGATGATCTGCAGGCCGCCGTGGCGCGGCGGCTGGGCAGCCCGTCCGCGCCGCCCCCGCCACCCGTTCCGTCCAGCGACCTCAGCCTGAAGCGAGGCGGCTGAGCCATGGCCTTGGGCGGTGGTTCGAGCGGCGGCGGACGTCGTGGACGGCGGGGGCGCAAGGGCCCTCTGACCGAGATCAACGTCACGCCCCTGGTGGACGTGATGCTGGTGCTGCTGATCATCTTCATGATCTCGGCGCCGCTGTTGACGGTGGGGGTTCCGGTCGAACTGCCCAAGACCGAGGCCAGCGCGGTCGAGATCAAGTCCGAACCCCTGTCGGTCAGCATCGACCAGCAGGGGAACATCTTCGTGGGCGACAGCGAGACGGCGTTCGACGCCCTGTCCGAACGACTGTTGAGCGAGGCGGGCGGCGCGGATCAGGCGTCGGAACAGCCGGTGTTCGTGCGCGCCGACGGGCGTGCGCCCTATCAGGCGGTGGCGCGGGTCATGGCGCGGCTGAGCGCGACGGGCTTCACAAAGCTGAACCTGATCACCGACACGGCGCCGGAGGCCTGAGCCTTTGCGTCGTCCCAAGTCGCCAGAGTCTTGGCCGGCCATCCTCGGATCCCTCGTCCTGCACGCCGGGGTGGTCGCGCTCGCCTTCGTGACGGTGTCGCACACGGTCGAGGATCCCAAGCCGCTGGTCGCCTCGGTGCCGGTGACCATCGTGTCGGAGGAGGTGGTGCAGGCCGCGCCGGCCGACAATCCCCAGCCCGAACCCTCGCCCGACGACGCCGCGACTGCGCCGGTTCAGCAGCCTGATCCGGTTCCGCCGACGCCCGAACCGACGCCGCCCCCGCCGCGGCCTCAACCCACGCCGCCTCGTCCGACGCCGACCCCGCCGCGTCCAACGCCGCCGCGGCCGACACCGACACCGACGCCTCGGCCGACGCCGCGTCCCACGCCGCCGACCCCGACGCCGCCTCGGCCTCAACCGCCCGCGCCCACGCCCCCGACCAAGGCACAGCCCAATCCGCGCCCGACGCCGCCCGCGCCCGCCCGCCCGGCGCCGCAGCGAACCGAGCCCAGCCTGGATCTGGACGCCCTGGCCGGTGCCCCACGCCCGACCAACAATCGCGGACGGCCCGCGCCGGGGCAGCAGGGGACAGGTGCAGCGTCCCAGGCCACCGGGCCGCAGCTCACGGCCATCTTCAACCAAGTCTATCCGAACTGGATATTGCCCTGCGACATTCCGGGCGCGGATCAGCTGAGGATTCAGGTCGAGCTGACCCTGTCGGCGGATGGGCGCATCACCAGCGGCCCCAGCCTGATCAACGCCCAGTCGTCCAACGTCTATCGCGCCGCCGCCGACGGCGCCCTACGCGCCCTACGCCAGACCGCGCCGTTCAATGTGCCTCAGGGCTTCCCTGGCGGCGTCTATCGCCCGACCTTCAACACCGAACGGGCGTGCCGGAATCGCTAGGCGTGAGGCCGTCCTATGAGGTGAAGCGCATCGCGCCCCCCGATGACCGCATGAGGCGAGAGGCGACGATCGAGCGTCGCCAGGCGACCACCGTTGGAAACGGCCAAACCGAGCAGATAGACGTCCGTGATCTGCTCGGGCGTCGTGATCGCAGACGCATCAAACAAGTTGGCGTCCCCTAAGCTGAGCGTGTCCGGCCAAAAAACGTGGCCCGTCATTTCACGCAGAAGATTCAAGGTGCCAATGACTTCGAAAGGGGTTCCGACCGGGTTGCGATAACGGCTGTTGCCGACGATGCGGACCAAGCCGTTTTCAGTTATCGGACATGTCGCCCATGACGAGACGGCCTCACGCTGGAACCAGACATTGGCTGTCTCATGGAAGACGTGGCGTGGATCGACCAGCGCGATGAGCACGTTGACGTCCAGCAGATAGGTCAAGGCGCCTCGTCGCGCAGGGCGTTGACGTCTTCCAATGTGACCATCGGCCCCGGCCGATCAGGTAGAAGAGGCACGCCGTCGCGAAAGCGAACGGTTGTGGGCCGCTTTTGCAGAGCCTGTCGCGCCAGTTCGGATACGACCTCGCCAACCGTCCGATCCTGATGGACCGCAATGGCTCGAGCGGCGTTCAGCACATCGTCGTCGATGGCGAGGGTAGTGCGCATGGCTGCAATATAGTGCATCACGCATCACGCATCAATGATCGCTCCCGTCCCGAATGTCGCCCCATTCGCCGTGAAGCTGGCGAAAGTCGAACGGCCCGGCGATAAGGGGCGGCGATCCTTTGCGACTTGTGGGAGCACCCGATGCGTCTGAACCTTCTTCTGGCCTCCATCGCCGCCGTGGCGATGGCGGCGCCGTTGACGACGGCGGCCCAGACGTCGCAGGCCGTCCCGCCTCAGCAGAATCAGCCGGTCGAGGTCGAGATCGATCAGGGTGTTCTCCGGCCGCTTCAGATCGCGGTCGTGCCGTTTGCGGGGACGCATGGGTCGGACATTTCCAGCGTGGTCAGCGCCAATCTGCGGCGCTCGGGCTTCTTCGAGCCGCTGAACCCGTCCAGCTTCATCGAGACGGGGTTGACCCTGGCCAATGCGCCCAACTTCCCCCAGTGGACCCAGATCGGGGCGCAGGCGGTGCTGTACGGCGGGGTGACGACGCGGGGCGACGGGCGGCTGGACGTGGGCTTCCGCCTGTATGATCCGTATCGCCAGTGCCAGCTGGTCAGCTATCAGTTCACCGCCACCCAGGAGCAGTGGCGCCGGATCGCGCACAAGATTTCCGACGTCATCTATCAGCGGATGACGGGCGAGGCGGGCTTCTTCGATTCCCGCGTGATCTTCGTGTCGGAGGAAGGCACGGCGCTGAACCGGATCAACCGCCTGACCATCGCCGACCAGGACGGGTTCAACCCGACCTATCTGACGCAAGGCGACGAGGTGATCATGTCGCCGCGCTTTTCCTTGTCGCAGCCGGACGAGATCACCTATGTCGCGCTGGGCAAGGATTACAGCCGCATCTATCTGTACAATCTGACGACCGGCCGGCGCGAAAGCCTGGGCGAGTTCGACGGACAGGTGCTGGCGCCGCGCTTCTCCAACGACGGCAACAAAATCGCCTTCTCGATCATCCGGGGCGGAAACACCGACGTCTATGTGATGGATCTGAGAAGCCGTCAGATCACGCGCCTGACCAACGATCCCGGCATCGACACCTCGCCGTCATTCAGCCCGGACGGCAGCCAGATCGTCTTCACCTCGGATCGGTCGGGCTCGGCGCGCCTTTATGTGATGCGCGCGGACGGATCGGGCCAGCGGCCGATCTCGCGCGGGGGCGGCCTCTACACGGCGCCGTCGTGGAGCCCGACCGGCAATCTGATCGCCTTCACCAAACAGGGCGGCGGCCGGTTCTCGACCGGGGTGATGAACGCCGACGGATCGGGCGAGCGCATCCTGTCCTCCAGCTATTTCGAGGAGGGGCCGAACTGGGCGCCCAACGGCCGCTATGTAATGTTCGCGCGCCAGACGCCGGGCGGGGACACGCGCCTGTGGACCGTGGACCTGTCGGGCCGGGTGGTGTCGCAGGCGGGCTACAACGGGCGCGGGACCGACCCCGCCTGGTCGCCGCTGCTGGACCGGGCGCCAAGCAATCTGGGCCTGAACGCGGGCGCGGACAGCTGTCCGGCCTGATCCGGCCCCCACGGCGCAGCGAAAACGCTCAATACTGCGTTATCGCCACTGGCGCCCCAAAAGGGTCCGGGGCAGACAGTAACGCCAAGCTTGAGGCCCGCCCCCTTGCAAGAAACGATACGTCAGGAGACGACCCCATGAAGACTTCCCGCATTATGACATTGGCGATGGTCGGCTGCGCCGTGGCGGCGATGGCCGCCTGCACCCGCAAGCCCCCCGTCGAGACCGGCGTGCCCGGCCCGAACGACGGCACGTCGACCGCGCCCACAGGTCCGGCCTATCCGACCGCGCCGACCGGCCCGGTGACCGGCGGCGGCTTGGGTTCGGCCCAGCCCGGCTCGGAACAGGACTTCGTCGTCAACGTCGGCGACCGCATCTATTTCGACCTGGACAGCTATGAGGTCCGTCCCGAGGCCACGCCGCGTCTGGACGCCCAGGCCCAGTGGCTGCAACGCTATCCGTCGGTCACGATCCGCATCGAAGGCAACGCCGACGAACGCGGCACGCGCGAATACAACCTCGCGCTCGGCGCCCGCCGCGCCGAATCGGTCCGCACCTATCTGATCAATCGCGGCATCCCGGCGGGCCGGATCGACACCATCAGCTTCGGCAAGGAACGGCCGATCGCGGAAGGCTCGAACGAGGATTCCTTCGCCCGCAACCGCAACGCCCACACCGCCATCGTGTCGGGCGCCCCGCGCTGACCATCGGCTGAACGGCCGATCTGAAGGAGGCGCCGACCGAAGGGTCGGCGCCTCTTTTCTTTTGCGCGCTTGTCCCCGGCGGCGCGTGGCGGCACAAGGTCGCCTGAGGGATTGGGGGATCACCGGATGGATATCGAAGGGGCGGGCGCCGTCGTGACCAGCGCACTGGTCGCGAGCGCCATCGAGAAGCCGACCGGCATGGCCGGCGACCACGCCCACGGCGTCTGTTCGGACTGCGGCGCGACGACCAGCGGAAACTTCTGCGCCAACTGCGGCCAGCCGACCCATGTCCACCGCACCCTGATGCATCTGGGCGAAGAACTGCTGCATGGGGTGATGCATTTCGACGCCCGCATCTGGCGCACCCTGCCGCTGCTGTGGCTGAACCCCGGAAAGCTGACGCGCGAATGGGTCGAGGGAAGGCGCACGCGCTACGTCTCGCCGCTGGCGATCTTCCTGTTCACCCTGTTCGTGATGTTCTTTGCCCTGAGCTTTGCGCCACACCCGGAATCCAAGACCGGCGAGGCTGCGGAAATGAGCGAGAACATCGCGGCCCAGCGCGCGGGCCTGGCCGAGGCTGAACGGGCGCTGGCTCAACTCCGGAACGGACGCGGCGCCCAGGGCGATGCGGCGACGCAGATGGCGATCAACACGGGACAGAAGCTGGTCGCCGATCGTCGCGCGGCGCTGACGCGGCTGGAGGTGGAAGCGCGCGACGGTCGTCCCGACGGCCTGAAGCCGGGAAGCTGGCAGGCCGGCATCAAGGACATGGCGACCGGCCGGGGCGGCGAGACCAAGCTGAAGGTCATGGGCCAGGACGCCCACAAGCAGGGACACGGCGTTGCGGCCACGGTGCTGAAGAAGCTGCAGAACCCGGACCTGGCGCTCTACAAGCTGCAGCAGACCCTTTACAAGTTCGCCTTCCTGCTGGTGCCGCTGTCGATCCCGTTCGTGGCGCTGCTGTTCCTGTGGCGGCGCGGCTTCACCCTGTACGACCACGGGGTGTTCGTCCTGTATTCCCTGACCTTCATGGCCATGCTGCTGATGCTGATGGTGGTGTCGGCCAGCATCGCCGGATGGCTGGGCGCCGTGGTCATCACCGTGGGGACGCTGGCCGTCCCGGTGCATGTGTTCGCCCAGATGAAGGGCGCCTATTCGCTGGGCGCGTTTTCGGCCCTGTGGCGGACGCTGGCGCTGCTGCTGTTCTGCAACATCGTGATCGCCCTTTTCGTGACGGCCATCGTCTATCTGGGCCTGGGACATTGAGCGGGGCCGATGGCCTTGCGGCGGCCCCAAATCGGTGAAAGCTAGACGGATGACCAAGCTCTCGATTTCTCGCGCCCACGCCATCGTCGCCGCCGCCCTGGGGGTGCTGCTGATCGGCGGCGCGGCCGTCGCGCAGCAGGCCCCGCCCAACATCATGGAGCGGACCGAATGGGACAACCGCCGCCTTGACCAGCTGGACCGCAATGTGCGCCGGCTTGAGCGGGCCCTGACCCAGAGGAACGCCGCCGGCCAGCCCGTTCTGGTCGAGCCGGACCCCGAGGTGGTCACGCTTCAGGGACAGTTCGCCTTGATGGATCGGCGTCTGGGCGACCTGGAGGCGACGGTGCGCCGGATCAACGGCGACAACGAACGGCTGACCTTCCAGCTGGACGAGGCGACGCGCGACAACCAGGCCCTGCAGACCCGGCTGAGAGACGCCGAGGCCCGCCTCCAGAAGCTGGAGACCCAGGCCGAGCTGAACGCCCCGATCGAGGCGACCTCGCCCACCGGCGATGCGACGCGCGATCTGGCGGGGGCGGTCGCCCTGTTGTCCACCGACAAGCCGCGCGGCGAGCGGGCGCTGGAAACGGTGATCGCGGCCTGGCCCGACACCCCCCAATCGCGTGAGGCCAACTCGCGCCTTGGCGACCTGCGGGTCGCGGCCAACGACAAGGCGGGGGCGGTGCCCTATTACGCCGCCGCGCTGAAGGACTGGCCGCGCATCGGCTGGGCGGCGGACACGACGCTGAAGCTGGCCGACGCCCTGTTCGTGACCCAGAGAAAGCCGCAGGGCTGTGCGGCCCTGGGCGAGTTCACGCGCCGCTACGCCCCCACCGCCACCGATCCGCAGAAGGCGCGCGCCGCCCAGTTGCGGACCACGGGCGGGTGCGCCGCCTGATCGGCGACGCCCTGTCCGCCCGCGTGTTCGCGCGGCTGGATCGGCGGCTGAGCCGGGACGTCGAACGGCCCGTGGCCCTGGCCCTGTCCGGGGGCGGGGATTCCATCGCCCTGTTGCGGCTGGCGTGCGACTGGGCGCGCCGCCGGGGGCGCACGATCCTGGCCCTGAGCGTGGATCACAGCCTGAACCCCGACAGCGCGGCCTGGAGCGATTTCGCTGAAGGGGCGGCGCGCGCGGCCGGTGCAGACTGGCGCGGTCTGCGCTGGACGGGCGAAAAGCCGACGAGCGGCCTGACGGCGGCGGCGCGCGCGGCGCGCCACGGGCTGATCGCCGAGGCGGCGAGAGCCGCGGGCGCGCGGGTCGTGCTGTTCGCCCACACCGCCGACGACGTGGTCGAGGCCGATCTGATGCGGGCGCAGGGCGCGACCCTTGGGCGTGTGCGCGAATGGTCGCCGTCGCCCGTCTGGCCCCAGGGACGCGGGCTGATGCTGTTGCGGCCCTTGTTGCATGAGGCGCGAGACGGGTTGCGCGCTTGGCTGGACGGGCAGGGGGCGGACTGGATCGAGGATCCCGCCAATGCCGACCCGCGCTATGGCCGCAGTCGCGCGCGGCAGGCCCTGGCGGCGGGATCGCCCGCGCCGCCAACGCACGATATGCCGGAGCGCGCCCTGGCCGTGGGGCTGGTCGCGGTGAGCCAGGCGGCGGTGCAGGCGTCGCGCGACATCGACGCCCGAACCCTGGCGGCCGCCCTGGTCTGCGTCGGGGGCGGGGCGACCCCGCCGCGCGGGGAGCGGCTGCGCGCCCTGTTGCAGCGGTTGGCGTCGAGCCAGGATTTCACCGCCACCCTGTGCGGGGCGCGGGTGGCGGTGGCGGGCGGGCGCGTGATCCTGACCCGCGAGGTCGGAGAGCTGGCGCGGCGCGACGTCGGGCCGTTGCAGCTGACCCCCGGGGTCGAAGCGGTCTGGGACGGTCGGTTCGCCTTTACGGGCTCGGAGCCCGGCTGGTCGGTCGTGGCGGGGCGCGGGCGATTGTCGCAGCTGTCCGATGCGGACCGCTCGGCGCTGGCGGCCTTGCCGCCCGCCGCGCGTGCGGCCTGGCCCGTACTGACGAAGGACGGCCTTGCGGGACCGGTTCTTGCAGGGGCGGGGGTCGAACGGCGCGGGCTTGTCGCGGAACGGCTCAGGCTGGCGCTGGACGAAACGACGCATGAAGACGACCTGATTTCCGCCCCACGATGGCGTAACGCCATGGAACCTCCTATTTTCCCAGACAGACACACCCAGACCGGCGGCGCAGACGCGGCGGCGGACGACCGAGGACCTCAATGAACCTGCGTAATCTGGCGATCACCGGCGTGATCATTCTGGCGCTGCTGGCGGGCTATGCGGCCCTGTCCCAGGGCGGCGCGATGAACGGCGTGGCCGGGCAGCCGGCCGGCGGACGGCCCGAACCCGTCAGCTATTCCCAGCTGGTCCAGCGCGTCGAGGCCGGCGACGTCAAGAAGGTGACCGTGCGCCTGGACAAGGTGAACGGCGAGTTCAAGAACGGCCAGCGTTTCACCTCGACCACCGTCTATCCCAACGAACAGCTGATGAACTCCATGCTGGCGGCCGGGGTCGAGATCGACGCCAAGTCCGGCGGCCAGTCGATCTGGATGAGCCTGCTGCTGGGCATCCTGCCCATCGCCCTGCTGGTCGGGGTGTGGATCTTCTTCATGCGCCAGATGCAGGGCGGGGCGCGCGGGGCCATGGGCTTCGGCAAGTCCAAGGCCAAGCTGCTGACCGAACACAAGGGGCGCAAGACCTTTGAAGACGTCGCCGGCGTGGACGAGGCCAAGGACGAACTGCAGGAGGTCGTCGACTTCCTGAAGGATCCGGGCAAGTTCCAGCGTCTGGGCGGCAAGATTCCCAAGGGCGCGCTGCTGGTGGGCCCTCCCGGCACCGGCAAGACGCTGCTGGCCCGTGCGGTCGCTGGTGAAGCCGGCGTGCCCTTCTTCTCGATCTCGGGGTCCGACTTCGTCGAGATGTTCGTCGGCGTCGGCGCGTCGCGCGTGCGCGATATGTTCGAACAGGCCAAGAAGAACGCGCCCTGCATCATCTTCATCGACGAGATCGACGCCGTCGGTCGCCATCGCGGCGCTGGCCTGGGCGGCGGCAATGACGAGCGCGAACAGACGCTGAACCAGCTGCTGGTCGAGATGGACGGCTTCGAGGCGTCCGAGAACATCATCCTGATCGCCGCGACCAACCGTCCCGACGTGCTGGACCCGGCCCTGCTGCGTCCCGGCCGATTCGACCGTCAGGTGGTGGTGCCAAACCCGGACGTCTCGGGTCGCGAACGCATCCTGCGCGTCCACATGAAGGACGTGCCCCTGGCCGCCGACGTGAATGTGAAGACCATCGCGCGCGGCACGCCGGGCTTCTCGGGCGCCGACCTGGCCAATCTGGTCAACGAGGCGGCGCTGACAGCGGCGCGCAAGGACCGTCGCATGGTCACCCATCGCGACTTTGAGGACGCCAAGGACAAGGTGCTGATGGGTTCCGAGCGTCGCTCGATGGCCATGAACGAGGAAGAAAAGCGTCTGACCGCCTATCACGAGGCCGGTCACGCCATCGTCGCCATGAACGTCAAGATGGCCGATCCGGTGCACAAGGCGACCATCGTGCCGCGCGGCCGCGCCCTGGGCATGGTGATGCAGTTGCCGGAAGGCGACCGCTATTCGATGAAATACCAGCAGATGATCGACCGGATCGCCATCATGGCCGGCGGCCGCGTGGCGGAAGAGCTGATCTTCGGCAAGGAAAACATCACCTCGGGCGCGTCGTCGGACATCGAACAGGCGACCAAACTGGCCCGCGCCATGGTGACGCGCTGGGGCTTCTCGGAGAAGCTGGGCACGGTGGCCTATGGTGAAAACCAGGAAGAGGTCTTCCTGGGCCATTCGGTCGCGCGCAGCCAGAACATCTCCGAGGAGACGGCCCGCACCATCGACGACGAGGTCCGCCGCCTGGTCACCTCGGGCTGGGACGAGGCGCGCCACATCCTGACCACCCGGGCCGAGGATCACGAGAAACTGTCCCAGGCCCTGCTGGAATACGAAACCCTGTCGGGCGAGGAGATCAAGGACCTGCTGGAGAAGGGCGTCGCGCCGAACCGCGACGAGAATAACTTCCCCAACGCCGGGCCTTCCGTGTCTGTGCCGGTGACGCCGGTGTCGGACGGAACCGACATCGAGGTCCCGGTCGCCGCGCCTGCCGCCACTAGCGTGCCGATGGTGCACTGAACCGAGGTCCGGTTCGAATGAAGACGCCCGCCGGGAGAGCGATCTCCCGGCGGGTTTTTCTTTGGGCGGTGGGTGGAGCTTGACGGACAAGTTTGAATTATAGACAAGTCTGTGAAATACGACTTCATCCACATCGGGAGGGGTCGCCATGTCGGCATCTGAAACTGTCCAATCCGAACGTCTTCACGGCCTCGACGCCCTGAGGGGCGGGGCGCTGCTGTTGGGCGTGGTGCTGCACGCCGCCATGTCCTTTTTCCCGACCCAGATCTGGATCGTCGGCGACGATCAGAGATCGGTCTGGGCCAGCGGCCTGTTCTTCGTGATCCATCTGTTTCGAATGACGGTCTTCTTCATCATCGCCGGCCTGTTCGCCCACATGATGCTGGGGCGGATGGGGGTTCGGGGATTCTTGAGAAACCGGATGATCCGCATCGCGGCGCCGCTGGGCGTCTTCTGGGGCGTGATCCTGGCTGCCATCGTCGCCGTTCTGATCTGGAACGCCGGCCTGCAGGGACTGACAGCCGGCGATGCGCCGCCGCCGCCAAAATATGACTGGACCAATATGCCGCTGACCCATCTGTGGTTCCTGTGGATGCTGCTGATCCTCTATGCGGCGATGCTGATTCTGCGCGCGCCGTTCGCCCGACTGGATCGCAGCGGCGCCTGGGGTCGGACGGTAGACGGGATGACCGCCGGTCTGATCGGGCCGTGGGGACCGTTCGTGCTGGGTGCGCCTCTGGCCGCTGCCCTGTTGCTGCATCCGAATTGGTTGGCCTTCTTCGGCGTGCCGACGCCGGATGCCGGGCTGGTTCCCAATCCGGCGGCCCTGGTCGGGTTCGGCCTGGCGTTCGGTTTCGGCGCCCTGCTGGATCGTCGGCGCGACCTGCTGGCGCGGATCGCAAAAGGGTGGGCGGTCTATCTGGGTCTGGCGGTCGTCGCGGGCGTCGCGGCCCTGATGCTGGCGGGCGGACCTGATCCGGTGCTGACGCCGATGATCGATCCGGCGACCAAGGCCCTGACGGCGGCGGCGTTCGGCGTGGCGACCTACGCCTCGGCCTTCGCGATGATGGGCCTCGCTTTGCGGTTCTTCAGCGGCCACAGCGCGGTGCGGCGTTACGTAGCCGACGCCGCCTACTGGATTTACATCGTCCATCTGCCGCTGGTGATGGCGGCGCAGGTGCTGGTGCAGGACTGGACCCTGCCGTGGGCGCTGAAGCTGGTCATGGTGGTCGCGGGCGTGCTGGTCGTGTGCTTCGCCAGCTATGAACTGCTGATCCGCCACAGCGTCATGGGGCGCTGGCTGAACGGGCGGCGCAGGCCCTGGCGCGCCAGACCCGCTCCGACCGCCGCCGTCTCAGCCGAATAGCTTGCCAACCCCGACGGCGGCGTTCATCCGAGAGGATGCGCCGCCCGCGCAGGAATCACCCGATGTCCGACAAGTCTCGAACCACGCCCGAAGCCGACCTGGCCTTTCTGAAAGCCATCGTCCAGGGCGGCGACAATCCCAAGGCGACCCTGACCCTGGGCGTGGCCTATCTGGCGGGGGGCTTGCTGTATGGGCTCCAATGCCTGTTCCACATCGGCCAGGCGGTGGGTTGGGTGCGCTGGCCGGGGCTGGCCAATCTGGCTTTCGTGATCGCGATCACGGCGGCCTTTCTGATCGTGCTGACCTGGGCCGTCCGTGAGGATCGCAAGGGCGGAACGGCAGGACCGATCGTGACGCGCACCCTGAACGCGGCCTTCAGCGGCGCGGGCATGGCCAATCTGGCGATCATCGTCGTGTTCGGCTTCGGGGCGGCGCGGGACAAGGATTTCGCGATCTGGCTGTATTATCCGGCGATGATCTTCGCGCTTCAGGCGGCGGCCTGGTTCGTGGCCTACAGTCTGAAGAAGAAGCCGTGGATGCTGATGGCCTCCATCGGAGCCTGGATCACGGCGGTGGCTCTGGGTCTGCTGGTGCGCGAGCCGGTGAGCTATCTTTATGTCTGCACCGCCGCCCTGTTCGTTCTGTTCGCCGGGCCCGGCTGGATCATGATCCGTGACGCGCTGAAAAAGCGCGCCGTCGAAACGGACGCCGACTGATCCATGGGGCTGAACGATCTGGGCAGGATCGACGAGGTCATCCACGGCCGGATGCGGCTGGGGATCATGGTCTATCTGGCCGATGCGGAGGCCGCCGACTTCACCGAGCTGAAGACGGTGCTGGAGGCGACGCAAGGAAATCTGTCCGTCCACATCAAGAAGCTGGAGGAGGCCGGTTACGTCGCCGTGGCCAAGAGTTTCGTGAACAACAAGCCGCTGACGCGGGTGTCGATCACCCCGGCGGGCCGCAAGGCCTTCGCCGCCTATCTGGAGGCGCTGGGCGGACTGATCGGGAGGTCGAAATGACGGTGCGGGTCATGGGCATCGTCAATGTGACGCCCGACAGCTTTTCCGACGGCGGGCGATGGGCTTCGACTGAAGGCGCGGTGGATCGGGCGATGCGGCTGGTCTCGGAAGGGGCGGACGTGCTGGACATCGGCGGCGAGAGCACGCGGCCGGGGGCGCAGCCGGTAGGCGAGGCCGAGGAGATCGATCGGGTCGTGCCCGTGATCGCGGGCGTTCGGGCGCGCTGGGACGGGGCGATCAGCATCGACACGATGAAGCCGGCCGTGGCCCGCGCCGCCGTCGCGGCCGGGGCCACGATGTGGAACGACGTGACGGCGCTGGGCCATGCGCCCGACAGCGCGAGCGTGGCGGCGGATCTGGGCTGCGAGGTGGTGCTGATGCACATGAAGGGCGAGCCGCGCACCATGCAGGCGGACCCGACCTATGACGACGTGGTCGCCGAGGTGCGGGACCATCTGACCGCGCGGGCCGAGGCGGCGATGGCGGCGGGCGTGGCGCGCGAACGGATCTGGCTGGATCCCGGCATCGGCTTCGGCAAGACCCTGGCGCACAATCTGGCGCTGACGGCGCGGCTGGAAGCGCTGGTCGCGCTGGGGTTTCCGGTGCTGTACGCCGCCAGTCGCAAGCGCACGATCCAGGCGGTCGATCCGACAGCGTTCGAGGCCGATGACCGTTTGGGCGGCTCCATCGCCTTGGCGCTGGAGGGTGCGCGGCGCGGCGCGCGGATGGTGCGGGTCCATGATGTGCGCGAGACGGTCCAGGCGCTGAAGGTTCAGGCGGCGGTGGACGCCTTTCGGGTTTTTCGTCCGCTGACCGATTGAGGGCGCGCGTCATCACAGGCTTGCTCGCGACTTGATCGGGGCGACCGGCTGTTCCATCTGGTCGTCATGTCCTGGGCGATGTCGATCAATCCGTGGGTGACGCTGGTGGTCGCCGGTCTGCTGGAGGTGTTGTGGGCCTCGGGCCTCAAGACCGTCGGCGTCGACCGGCCGTGGACGTCGCTGGGTGTGGCGGTCGCGCTGGCGGGCAGCATGATCCTGTTGTGGGTCGCGACGCAGAAGCTGCCGATCGGCACGGCCTATGCGGTGTGGACCGGGATCGGCGCGGTGGGGGCGGCGGTGGTCGGAATGGCGCTTTATGGCGAGCCGGCGACGGCGGTGCGGGCGGTGTGCATCGCGCTGATCGTGGCGGGCATCGTCGGGTTGAAACTGTTTTCGGGAGCGGCGGCATGAGCAACGCTCAAACAGACGCCCGCCGCGCGGGCGGCGGCAGCGTGAGGAAAATGGGACGCGTGCTGATCCTGGCGGGATCGGACTCGGGCGGCGGGGCGGGCATTCAGGCCGACATCAAGGCCGTGACGATGATGGGCGGCTATGCGGCGACCGCCATCACGGCCATCACGGTGCAGAACACCCTGGGGGTTCACGGGGTCTATCCCTTGCCGCTGGACCTGATCGCGGCGCAGGGCCGTGCGGTGCTGGACGATATCGGCACGGACGCCTTCAAGACCGGAATGCTGGGCTCGGTCGAGGTGGTCGAGACGGTGGCGGCCCTGCTGGACCAGGCGGATGCGCCGGCCGTGGTCGATCCGGTCATGGTCGCGAAAGGCGGGGCCTCATTGCTGCCCGATGCGGCGGTGGAGGCGGTCAAGGCGCTGATGATCCCGCGCGCGGCGCTTCTGACGCCCAATGCGCCCGAGGCCGAGGCGCTGACGGGGATCGCGGTCCATGATCTGGACGGTCAGAGGCGTGCCGGCGAGGCGTTGCTGGCCCTGGGGGCGCGCGCGGTGCTGATGAAGGGCGGCCATGTGTCGGGGCCGACGGTGATCGACCTGCTGACGACGCCGGACGGCGAGACGGTGCTGGAGGCCGAACGGATTGACACCCGCCACACCCACGGCACCGGGTGCACCCTGGCGAGTGCGTGCGCGGCCGGACTTGCGCTGGGGCGGCCGCTGGAGGTTGCGGTGGCCGAGGCCTGGGCCTATGTCGGCGAGGCGATCCGCCGCGCGCCGGGACTGGGCGGCGGGCACGGGCCGTTGGATCATGCGTGGCCGGTGCGGGGATGAGCGCCCTGAACACGCAACTGACCGACATCGTCCGCGCCGATCCGGGCCTGATGCACGTTCTGACGACCGTGCGGGCGCTGGCGTTGCCTGACTGGCGGTTGGTGTCGGGGGCGGTCTATCAGGCGGTGTGGAACGCCCGGACGGGGCGGCCGGCGGGCTATGGGGTCAAGGATTACGACCTGGCCTATTTCGACGGGTCGGACCTGTCCTATGAGGCCGAGGACATCGTCATCAAACGCGTCGCCGCCGCCTTCGACGAACCGTTCCGCAGCCAGGTCGAGGTCAGGAACCAGGCGCGGGTGCATCTGTGGTTCCAGGACCGGTTCGGCGAATCGTATGAACCCTTGGGATCGACGGACGAGGCGCTGGGGCGGTTCGTGGCGCCCACCTTTGCGGTCGGCGTGCGGCTGGAGGCGGACGGCGACATCAGCGTGGCGGCGCCGTTCGGGCTGGACGACGTGTTCGCCATGACCGTGCGGCCCAATCCGAACCGACCGCTAGCCAGGGGCTGGGCGCGAACGATCGAAAACGCGCGCGGACGCTGGCCCGAGCTGACGGTGATCGAACCCTAGAACGGCCCGTGCTTGCCGTTCGAGGAAAACTCGGGCGGGGCGGCCTTGTGGACGTATTGTTCGGCGATCAGCCAAGCCTTGAACGGGCGCAGGCACCCCAGGCACAGGGCGACCAGGATCGGCAGGGTGACCACCAGGTGCACCCAGATCGGCGGGTGGACGGTGAAGTCGAACACCATCAGCAGGATCATACCCACCACACCGACCGCCGTCATGACGAAGAAGGCCGGGCCGTCGGCCGGATCGGCGAAGGCGTAGCTGAGGCCGCATTCAGGACAGTCGGCTCGCACGGTCAGATAGCCCTGGAACAGGGCGCCCTTGCCGCAGCGGGGGCAGCGGCAGGCCAGGCCGGTCTTCAGGGTGCTGAGGCGAGGATAGTCCATCCGTTCATCATGGACCGGGCGAACGCGGTTGTCGCGTGGGCGGGTTGTCCAAGGCGGGCGCGCACGGTGAACGGCGGTTAACCGCGATTAAAGGCCTTGTGGGGCATGGGTCGGAGGATATGTCCGGGGCCTCGCCGACCAAGCGCATTCTGAAGACGACCGTGGCCGCCGCCACGGCCGGCGCCGTCGTGTTCGCCCCGCTGGCCCCGCTGGCGCAGGAGGCGGGCCGATCGCGCGACCCCCTGTCGATCAACATCGGCCAGAATGCGGAGTTCACCCGCGTCGAATTCGGCGGCGTCATCGGCGTGCGCTCGCGCGTCAGTCGCGAGGGCGACAAGGTGGTGGTGCGGCTGGGCACCACGGCGGCGCCCGACGTGTCGCGCCTGCGGGTCGATCCCCCCGCCGGGGTCAAGGCGGTCGAGACGCGGATGGCGCGCGCGGGCGGCACCGACCTGATCATCACCCTGGCGGACGGGGCGGACGCGCGTTCGGGCGTGGCGGACGGGGCGGTCTGGCTGAACCTGTATGCGCCGGGCAAGGCGCCGCAAGGCGGCGACGCCGCCAAGCCGACGACGACCAATGCGGTGGTGCCGGTCAAGGCCGAGGCCAGCGCCGACAAGACCGTTCTGACCTTCCAGTGGGGCGCGCCCGTGGGGGCCGCCGTCTTCCGTCGCGGGGACGCCGTCTGGATCGTGTTCGACACCGCCGCGCGTATGGACATGACCGGCGCCAAGGCCCTTGGCCCGGCCAGGGACGCGCGCTGGGCGGCGGGACCAGGCTATACGGCCATGCGGATCGCCGCGCCCAACGGCCTGGGCGTGGCGGCCCAGGGGCAGGGTGGAACCTGGACCGTGACCATCGGCGGGACCGCCCCTGCGGGCAGCGGGGTCGAGGTGGATCGGTCCGACGACGGATCGGCGGCTCTGGTGGCGCGGATGGCCGGGGCGACCAAGGCGATCTGGCTGACCGACCCCCTGGTGGGCGACCGTTTCGCGGCGGTGACGGCCCTGGCGCCCGGCAAGGGGTATGCGGGGGGGCGGCGCACGGTCGACCTGGCCCTGATCCCCACGGCGCAGGGCATGGCGGTGGAGACCAGCGCCGACGACCTGAGGATCGAGGCGGCGGGCGATCTGGTGACGCTGAGCCGGCCCAGGGGGCTGACGCTGTCGGCGCCCTCGGCGGGTCTGGAGAGCGGCGATCACGCCGCAGACGCGCCCCGGCGCGCGGCCTATCCGGCCATGATCGACGAAGGCTGGGCGGCGACCGGGGAGGCGGGCTTTTCGGACCGCTATCGCCGGCTGCAGGATGCGGCGGGCCTGGAAAGCATCGCGGCGGCCGACGATCCGCGCGCGTCGATCGAGGCGCGGCTGGCCCTGGCGCGGTTCCTGGTGGGATCGGGACTGAACTATGAGGCGATCGGCGTGCTGAACGCCCTGATCGCCAAGGCGCCCAATCTGCAGGGCGAGCCGGAGGTGCGGGGCCTGCGCGGCATCGCCCGCGTCGGGGTGGGGCGGCTGGAGGAGGCCCAGGTCGATTTCTCTGGCGCGGCCCTGGCCAACGACCCGGCGACCAAGGTGTGGCTGGGCTATATCGCCGCCGAACAGGGCGACTGGGAGGGGTCGCGGCGCAACTTCGCCGCCGGGGCCTCGGTCATCGACAGCTTCCCCAAGGACTGGCGCGCGCGGTTCGGCGCCGCCCACGCCCTGGCGGCGATCCAGACCAATGACCTGCCCGCCGCCCAGCAGTTGCTGGCCTATGTGTTCAGCCAGAACGCCCCGGCGGTGGACCAACTGACCGCACGTCTGGTGCAGGCGCGCCTGTTCGAACTGAGCGGGGACAAGGACCGGGCGCTGGCGGTCTACAAGGCCGTGGCCCGGGCGCCGCTGGACGGGATCGCCACCCCGGCCAAACTGGGCGCCATCGGGCTGGAGATGGACAAGGGCGTCCTGAGCCCCGATCAGGCGGCCCAGCAGCTGGAACAGCTGAAATGGCGCTGGCGCGGCGACGGCACAGAGCTGGCCGTGATCCGCAAACTGTCGGACATCTATCTGAAACAGGGCCGATACCGCGAGGCGCTGGACGCCCTGCGCGGGGCGGGCAAGCGGCTGTCGGGCATTCCGGGCGCGGCCGATATCCAGGCCGATCAATCCAACGCCTTCCGCGCCCTGTTCCTGGAAGGGGCCGCCGATGGCCTGCAGCCGGTGCAGGCCCTGGCCCTGTTCTATGATTTTCGCGAGCTGACCCCCATCGGGGCCGACGGGGACGAGATGGTGCGCCGCCTGTCGCGCCGCCTGATCGACGTGGACCTGTTGGGCCAGGCGGCCGAACTGTTGCAGCATCAGGTGGACGAGCGTCTGGACGGGGTGGCCAAGGCCCAGGTCGCCACCAACCTGGCCACCGTCTATCTGATGGACCGCCAGCCCGAGAAGGCGCTGCAGGCCATCTGGGGGTCGCGCACCACCCTGTTGCCCAATGCGATGAACAGCGAGCGGCGGGCGCTGGAGGCGCGCGCCCTGATGGACCTGGGCCGGTTCGACCATGCGCTGGAGGTGCTGGACCGGGATCAGTCCAACCCCGCGCGCGAAGTCCGCGCCGACATCTTCTGGAAACAGCAGAACTGGGGCCAGGCCGCGCCGATGTACGAGGCGCGCCTGGGCGACCGCTACAAGACGACCGGAACGGCCCTGACGCCTGCCGAGGAAAGCTGGCTGATCCGGGCGGGCGTGGGCTATTCCCTGGCCGGCGACCGGGCGGCCCTGCAACGGCTGAGCGGGCGTTACGGGCCGTTCGTGGCGGGCGCGCGCTCGGCGGCGGCGATCCGGGTGGCGCTGGACGACAATCTGTCGGGCGTGGCGGGCGTGGGCGACTTCGCCAATCTGTCCAGCCAGGCGGACACCTTCGTCGGCTGGGTCAACAGCGCCAAACAGGCCTTCCGCAAGGAAGCCGACGCGAAAGCGGCCGCCTGAATTGAAACGGGCGGAGATCGCGTTGCGATCCCCGCCCGTCTTGCATCATCGATCCCGAAAGGGATCGAAATGGCTTAGCCGTTGACGGCGTCCTTCAGCGGCTTGGAGACGCGGAAGCGCACGGCCTTGGAGGCGGCGATCTTGATGGTCGCGCCGGTGGCCGGGTTGCGGCCTTCGCGCTCGGCGCGGGCGGCGGTGTCGAAGACGCCCAGGTTCGAGATGCGGATGTCGCCGCCCGACTTCAGCGTCGAGTGGATGTTTTCGACGATGGCGGTCAGCACCTTGCCGGCGTCGGCCTGCGAGACACCGGCGTCCTTGGCGACGGCGGCGATCAGTTCGGCTTGAGTGGTCATAAGAAGCGTTTCCAGTGTTATTCGCCCGATTCAGGGCGAGGACCGGGGGATCAACACGGATTTCGGCGGGCTTTGCAAGCGTCTATGACGCTGAAAGCCAATCAGGACGGGGATTATCCGGTTCCGGACGCCCGCTGGAAGCTCTCGACCAGGCTTCCGGCGACCAGTCGCCAGCCGTCCACCAGCACGAAGAAGATCAACTTGAACGGCAGGGACACCACCACCGGAGGCAGCATCATCATGCCCATCGACATCAGCACGCTGGCCACCACCAGATCGATCACAAGGAACGGAACGAAAAGGAGAAATCCGATCTCGAAGGCCTTCTTCAGCTCGCTGATCATGAAGGCCGGGGTGACGACGCGCAGCGGCAGGTCCTGCACGTTCTGGGGCGGTTCGATCTTCGACAGACGGGTGAACAGGGCCAGGTCGCCGCGGTCCACCTGGGCCAGCATGAAGGTTTTAACCGGCTCGGACGCCTGATCGAAGGCCTGGGGCAGTTCGATCTGCTGATCCATCAGCGGACGGATGCCCGAATCATAGGCGTCCTGCCAGGTCGGGGCCATGACGATGGCGCTGAGGAACAGCGACAGGGACACCAGCACCGCGTTCGGCGGCGACTGCTGCAGGCCCAGGGCGGTGCGCAGCAGCGACAGGACCACGATGATCCGCACGAAGCTGGTGGTCATGATGACGATGGACGGCGCCAGGGACAGGACGGTCATCAGACCGACCAGCTGCACCACCCGCTGGGTCAGGCCAGCGCCCGATCCCAGGTCGATGTTCAGCGCCGATCCGCCTTGCGCCGCCTGCTGGGCCAAGGCCGCCACGGGCCAGGCCAGGCAGATCAGGGTGGTGAACAGCGACAGCAGGGCCGCGCGTTTCAGCTCGGCCCCGTTGGGCTTTACAAAGAGGGCAGGTTTCACCGTCCTGTCTCCGGCTGCGTCGGATAGGTCTGGCGCGGTTCGATCAGTTCGCGGCCTTCGCCCAGCAGGATCAGCCGCTCTTCCTCGTCGATGCGGACCAGGACCAGGCGGCGGGCGGGGTCCAGGACCAGGGTCTCGACCACCTGCATCCGGCGCGCGCCGCGTTCGGCGCTGAGCTTGGCCAGCAACTGGGGCGCATAACGGCGGGCGGCCCAGGCCACGATCCCGATCAGGCCGAGGGTGAAGGCCAGGCCGAAGACGGCCCGGACGAGATCGAGAAAGTTCATACGCTGCAAGGCCCCGCGCAGTCGGCGCTTAGGCGGCGAATGTTAACCACCACGGTTAACGAGGCGTTGAGATAACGCCCTATTAACCAAACAGGCGGCATTTTCTGCCCATCGCGCGCATCCGCGTCGCACGGGAGATCGCCATGGGCGTCGCCGACATACCGCTGCTGGGGCAGATCAAGGGCCGGCTGGGCTGGCTGGACGAGCGCCAGCGGGTGATCGCCGAGAACGTCGCCAACGCCGACACGCCCGGCTTCGTCGGCCGCGATCTGAAACAGCCGACCGACTTCGCCGCCGCCATGCGGTCGGGCGGGGGGCTGCAGATGGTGCGGACCAATGCGGCTCACATCGCGCCGGCGGGAACCCCGGTGCGGTTCGACGCGACCAAGGCGCCGGATTCGGAAACCACGCTGGACGGCAATTCGGTCGTGGTCGAAGAGCAGATGCTGAAGATGGCCGAGAGCCGCATGGCCTATGACGCCGCCATCGGCTTCTACCAGAAATCCATGTCCATGATCCGCATGGCCGCCAAGAAGCCCGGCGCCGGATAGGCGAAGAGGACTGATCCATGCCCGATCCCATCGCCCCCTCCAACAGCGCCATGGCCGTCGCCGCCTCCGCCCTCAAGGCGCAGCAGTCGCGGATGCGCGTCATCGCCGAGAACATCGCCAACGCCCAGTCGACGGCGCGCACGCCGGGCGGCGAACCCTATCGCCGCCAGATCCCCGTGTTTCAGGCCCGCGAGGTCGATGGGGCGACGGGGGTGACCCTGGCCGAGGTGCGGCCCGACCAGAGCGACTTCAAGATGGACTATGACCCGTCGCACCCGGCCGCCAACGCGCAGGGCTATGTGATGCGGCCCAACGTCGACACCCTGGTCGAGGCGATGGATATGCGCGAGGCGCAGCGCGCCTATGAGGCCAATCTGAACGTCATCGAGACGGCGCGGTCGATGGACAGCCGCACCCTCGACATCATCAAACGCTGAGGACTAGGCCATGAATCCGATGATGGCCGCAAAGGCCTATGCCGCCGTTCAGGGCGGAGCGATGCCGACGGGTCTGTCGGGCGCGGCCGCGGCGCCGGGCGCCGGCGACGGCGGCTTCGCCGACCTGGTCAAGACCGCCATGACCGACATGACCCAGCAGTCGCGCGCGGCCGAGACGCAGATGACCCGCTCGGTCCAGGGCCAGGGCAATCTGATCGACGTGGTCACGGCCCTCAGCTCGGCCGAGGCGTCCCTGGAAACGGTGATCTCGGTGCGCGACCAGGTGATTTCCGCCTATAAGGAAATCATGGCGATGCCGATCTGACGGCGGCCCGCGACACGTCGCGGAACCTTATCGGCGTTCTCCTCGCTGGCCCCTGACCAGACAGGGAGGACGTCATGCTGGCAGACCGAAACGCGTCCGCCATCGTCGCCGTCAGCGACATCGAACGGGCCAGGACCTTCTATCGCGACATTCTGGGCCTGACGCTGGAGGGCGAGGTCATGGGCGACGCCCTGATCTTTCGCGCCGGCCAGACCCAGTTCACCGTCTATTCGTCGCCGTTCGCCGGAACCAACAAGGCCAACGCGATGACGTTCGCCATGCAGGGCGATCTGGTCGAGACGGTTCAGGCGCTGGCGGCGAAGGGCGTCGTGTTCGAACACTACGACATCCCCGGAATGGTCCTGAACGGCGACGTGCACGAGAGCGGGCCGACAAGGCTGGCCTGGCTGGCCGATCCCGACGGCAATCTGATCCACCTGGTCGAGGGGATGCCGGTTCAGAAATAGCGTTCGCCGATCCGCAGGGTGTCGCCGGGCGAGACGCGGGTGTCGGCGGTCAGGGGCTGGGCGGCCTCGACCGCCGCGCCGGCGCGGCGGATGAAGACCCGGCGGTCGTTGGCGCGGTAGGTGAAACCCTGGGCCGTGGCGACCGCATTCATCACCGTCAAATCCAGGACATAGGGGTATTCGCCCGGCCGATTGACCTCGCCCAGGATGTAGAAGGGCCGATAGGTCAGGACCTGGGCGGTGACGCGCGGCTGGGTCAGATAGCCCTGGCGCAGGGCGTCTGCGACGGCGTCCTGAAGCTGGGGAGCGCTGAGGCCAGCGGCCTGGATTTCGCCGATCAGCGGCAGGGTGACCTGGCCGCCCGCATCCAGAACGAAGTCGCCGCCCAGCGCCGGTTCGCCGAACACCTCGATCCGCACCTTGTCGGCTGGGGCCAGATGATAGGCGGTCGCCACAGGGTCGGAGAAGGCGCACAGGCCGAACGTCAGGGCCAGTCCGGCGAAAAGGGCGAGCAAGGGGCGCGGCATGGTCGTCTCTCCCTCGGGCGCACGTACAGGGTGTTCACGCTATCTGTTCAGATTGTTTCGGTCTAGGCGTCCCGACCGGTTTCGATATGGGTCAAGCCAGGATGCGCCCCGCCAGATCGCGGGCCTGGCCGCGCAGGTCGGGCACGGCGGTCATTTCCCAAAAGGCGCCGCGCGTCAGGGGGCCGATGGCGTGCAGCCCACGCGCCGGCTGGCCCGCTGCATCCAGCAGCCGTCCGTCGTCGTCCACCTGCAAACCCAGACCCAGCGGGTCGGGCCGGCCATAACCCTGTTGCAGAATGTCGCGGATCATCGGCTCGGCGCTCTGGCCGATGACGCCGAGCGGGCCGGTGCAGTTGACCACCAGGTCGAAACGGTCGCGGATGGGGCGGCGTCGCCCGCGCGGCCGCCAGGCGGCCTCGATCATGTCGGCGGCGTCCAGCCGGGTCAGCTTGCCCGCCATGACCGTCAGTTCGCCCGACGCCAGCATGGAGTGGACGTCACGGGCCGAGCCGGGCGACAGGCGATGGCGATGGACGTCCCATAGCGGGCGCAGGTGACGCAAAAACCGACGGCGCTGGGCCTGGGGCCAGCTGCGCCACAGATCGCGGGCCGAATGGCGCAGGCGGTCGAACACGGCGCGCCAGTCGGCCTGATCGGTCGCGGCGCGCACCTGGCGCAGCACCTCGGCGGGGCCGCCGGAAAACTGGCCCTGGAAGGGGGCGGGGGGCACGGTCGCATGGGCGCGGGGCAGGAGGCCGTGACGCGACAGGGCTGTCAGCCGACGTCCCGGCCTACGCAGCGTCAGGGCGGCGTCGACCATCGTCAGGCCGGATCCGATCAGCAGGACGTTGCGCGCGCCTTCGACCGAGGCCGGGTCCAGCCGCCACGGATTTTCGACATAGGCGGGCGAGGCGCGCACCGCCTCCGTCACGCCGGGCGGGGAGGCGGGCTCCAGATTGCCCAGGGCCAGCACGACCTGATCGGCTGTGACGGCGCCCTCCTGCGTTTCGATGCGCCAGCCGTCGGCCGTGCGCTGCAGGCCCCTGGCCTCGGCCCCGATCAGGGTCAGGCGGTCGGGCGCGTCTTCCAGCGCCGCGTCCAGCAGGGCGCGCAGATAGTCGCCATAGACGCCGCGCGTGATGAAGCCGTCCTGGGCGCGCCAGCAAGGCTGTTCGGCCAGCCAGTCGGCCAGATGCCCCGGCTGGTCGGGAAAGGCGCTCATATTGTCCAGGCGCACGTTCAGCAGATGGCCCGGATTGCCGGTGTCATAGGCGGTGCCGGGGCCGAAGACGCCGCGCCGCTCGATCAGGACCACCTGCACCCGGGGCGAGGCCCGCAACAGATTGACGGCCGTCAGCAGGCCGCTGAAGCCCGCGCCGACGATGGCGATCTGCGGTCCGTCTGGTTCAGCCATGCACGCCCTGTCCCGGTATCCGACGCCCCGTCGATAGCACAGGGCGGGCAGGGGCGATCATGGCGATAAAAATCTATCTGACCAGTAGGAATAACGTGATCAGGGACGGCCCGCCGCCGCGCGCCGCCGCCGCGCCGCACGCACATCGGCCCAGGCCAGGGGCGCCAGGCTCCATGGCTCGACGCAATAGCGGACGAACAGCCGCCGGGGGTCGTGGAACAGGCGATAGGCCCATTCGATCCCCGCCCGACCCATCCAGCGCGGCGCCGCGCGCTGGACCCCCGCCTCATAGTCGAAGGCGGCGCCGACCGACAGGATGACGCAGTCGGGCAGGCCGTCGAAGTTCTGGTCGATCCATAGCTCCTGGCGCGGCATCCCCATGCCCACGAACAGGACGTGGGGCCGAAAGGCGGCCATCCGGTCCAGGACGGCTGCGTTGTCCGACGAACCGGAGGTCGCATCGAAGAAGCCGTGGTGGACGGCGATCTCGGCGCCGGGATAGGCCGCCCTCAACCGCCGGGCCGCCTCTTCGCCCACGCCGGGCGCGCCGCCGACGGACATGACGCGCCAGCCCTTGCGGTTGGCCACGCTCCAGAAATGGGCGCGCCAGTCCAGATAGGTGCAGCGGTGAAAACCCTGACTGTGCAGGCCCAACAGCCGCGAGAAGGCGATCAGCGGGGTCGAATCGACCTCGACCATCTCGGCCCGATCGTAGAAGGCGGCCAGGCCTGGCGTTCGACCGATCAGATACAGGCTATGCAGATTGTGATTGGCGATCAGGCTCTTGCGCCCTTCGGCGACGGCGGCCTGAATGTGGTGCTGGACCTCTTCGGGCTTCACCAGATCGACCGCCTGACCCAGGATACGCACCCGCTCGCACGGACGGCGGCGCTGGCGAAAGGCCGCGCGCGGCGCAGCGCGGCGTTCGGGCGTGTTCAGGGCCAGGGACGGATCCGTCATGGCGCCTGTCTAGCGGTTCGGCCTCAAGACGCGGTTAGAAAACAGGCTTAGCGGGCGTTAAAACCGCACGCGCGTCGGCCGGCGGCCAAGCTTGAAACGCCGTTCTCGGAAGAAAACGACGAAAGGCGAAAAAACCTTGTTGACCCCGCCCGGCGCCTCCCTTAGAGGTCCGCGCCTTCCCGATGGAAACGCCGCAAGGCGCTTCCGACGGGGCCCAGATGGCGGAATTGGTAGACGCGCTGGCTTCAGGTGCCAGTGGCTTAACGGCCGTGGAGGTTCGAGTCCTCTTCTGGGCACCATCATTCAGACGGCGCCGTGTTTTCGAACACGGCGCCGTCTTTGTTTTGGCCCCTGTCCCGACGCGCCGTCAGATCAGTTTGGCGTCCTGCAGCAGTTCCTCGACATAGGTGCCGCGGGCCTTGGCCACGGCGGCCTTGCCGATCAGACCGGCGACCAGGGGCAGTTTCACCTCGTCCAGCGGCTTGCGGTCGTTCAGATAGTAGAGGGCGCTGAGCAGGACGCGGACGTCGAACGACGAGGCGAAAACCTCGGGCACGCCGCGATCCACGCCGGTCAGCGTATAGACCGCCTCCATCGCCGTTCGGACCGAATATTCGGTGGTGAAGACCGTGTCCCGCTCGGTCTCGGCGAAGTTGCCGATGAAGGCCAGGTTGCGCGATCCCTTCGGCGTCACCAGCGGCCGGTCGCCGGCGGCGCGCGGCATGAAGTAGGACGTGATATAGGGCATATTGCAGGGGATGGTGCGCGCGGCGTTGCGCGACAGGTCGTCGATCTGATCGTCCGGCACGCCCAGGTGATACAGCCATTCGGCGCACAGCTCGGCGCCGGTGCAGTCGCGGATCGGCTTTTTGACGTAGTCGCCGGGCCTGTCCGAGAACAGGCCGTACAGCCACACGACCAGTTCCTTCTTGGGATCCTGAGCGGCGAAGTGCGGCTGGCGGCTGATGGAGAAGCCGTAGAGCCAGCTGGAATCCTTGATGCTGCAAGGCCCGCCGGTGACGATGGCGCCCGAGCGCGGGTCGCGTCCGGTGATCCGCTGGATATAGGGGGCGATGCGGTCGTCGGTCAGGGTGACGGTCGCCGAGATGGTCCAGTTGGCCTCGGGGATGTTCTCGCAGAACTTTTCGGGGCGGCCGAAGGCGCGGTCGCGCTCGGCCATCCGTTTCCACAGGGACCAGGCGCCGCCCCGGTCTGTGACGATGGGCGCCGGCGTGTCGTTGTCGCCGTAGGTCGAGCTTTCGGTGATCGACCCGTTGGTGACGAAGACCAGGTCGGTGGGCGCCAGGGCGATGCGGTCGGTGCGACCGTCCACCGTCAGTTCGATGGCGGTCGCCGTCTTGGCCCCGCCTGCATCGGTGACCAGAACGTCCTGGACCTGGGTGGCGTACTGGAAGATGACGCCCTGGGTCTTCAGATGCTCGACCAGGGGACGGATCAGCGATTCATACTGGTTGTACTGGGTGAACCGCAGCGAACTGAGGTCCGACAGGGTCGAGATGTGGTGCACGAAACGCAAAATGTAGCGGCGCATCTCCAGCGCGCTGGCCCAGGGTTCGAAAGCGAACATGGTGGCCCAGTAGAGCCAGAAGTTGGAGGCGAAGAAATCCTTGGTGAAGACCTCGTCGATGCGTTTGTCGTCCAGATCCCGTTCACGCATCAGGGCCAGGGCGATCAACTCCTCGACCGCCTTGGGCGTCAGGGTCAGATCCGCCATCTGATCGACGGCCTGGCCCCGGTTTTGCAGGGCGCGGCGCGGGCTGGTCGAGGGATCGGTCTTGTGCAGCCAGTACATATCGTCCAGCACCGAGGCGCCCGGCGTCTCCAGCGAGGGGACGGACTTGAACAGGTCCCAAAGCGTCTCGAAATGCGCCTCCATCTCGCGGCCGCCGCGGATGATGAAACCCTTATGTTCGTCCAGCACCCCGTCCATGCTGCCGCCCGGCAGGGCCAGTTCCTCGAAGATGGTGATGGCCTCGCCCGGCATCTGGGCGTCGCGGATCAGAAAGGTCGCCGCCGCCAGCGAGGCCAGGCCCGAACCGACGAAATAGGCTTTTCGTCCGTCGATCCCCGCCGGTTTCAACGGGCGGCCGAAGGCTTCGAAGTTTCCGTTTGAGCGATACATCAGGCATCCCCTGTGTGGGGCTGCATCAGCACCGACGGCGTCGCAGCCCGGATTTGAGTTCAACCCCTGCGCGAGGGTTCGCGTTCCCGACTATGAAACGCGGGTCCACCAAAGTCGCGGGGCGATTTGTCTCAACGCCCTGTTTGTCGGTCAGGCCGTTTCGCGTCGCGCGTCCGCCGTGTAAGAGCCTCAGCATGACCGTTTATCTGCACGAGGGCGACCTGCCCGACGATCTGGACCTGGGGGCCGAGGTCGCCATCGATTCCGAGACGATGGGCCTGCGTTTTCGCCGCGATCCGCTGTGCGTGGTGCAGTTGTCGTCGGGCGACGGGAACGCCCATGTCGTGCGGCTGAACCGCCCCGCCTACGACTGTCCGAACCTGAAGCGGGTGCTGACGGACCCGGCGGTGACCAAGATCTTCCACTTCGGGCGTTTCGACATCGGGATGTTCCTGCTGCACCTGGGGGTCGAGACGCGGCCCGTCTATTGCACCAAGATCGCCTCCAAACTGGCGCGCACCTATACCGACCGGCACGGGCTGAAGGACGTGGTGCGCGAGACGGCGGGCGTGGACCTGTCCAAGGCGCAGCAGTCGTCGGACTGGGGCGCGGAGACGCTGACCCAGGCGCAACTGGACTATGCGGCGTCGGACGTCCTTTATCTGCATCAGGCCAAGGCCAGGCTGGATCAGATGCTGGCGCGCGAGGGCCGCGCCGAGCTGGCCGCCAAATGTTTCGACTTCCTGCCGACCCGTTCGGCGCTCGATCTCGCCGGGTGGGACGAGGTCGACATCTTCGCCCACAGCTGAGGCGCGCTTGACCGAACCCGCCGATCAATCCCGCATCCAGGCCGATGAGGCGCGTGTCGCCGCCGCCGGCGCGCGCTGGCGTGCGCGCTCGCGTCGGGTCAAGCTGTATCGCCGGGTGCTGCCGATCATCATCCTGGTGCTGGCGGGCGGCGCCCTGACCTGGACCGTGTTCCGCACCGTCATGTCGGGGGTGGAGCGCAAGGCCAGCCAGAGCCAGGAGGTGCGGCTGGACGCCCCCCTGTTCCACGGCCAGGACGCGCAGGGCCGGGCCTTCACCGTGGGCGCCCAGGGGGCCGTGCGCGATCCCAACACCGGCAAGTTCCGCCTGATCGGCCCGGCGCTGAAACTGAACCTGGGCGGTCGCAAGGTAACCGAGCTGACGGCGGACGGCGGCACCTATGACGAACAGGCCAAGACGGTGACGATCGGCCCCAATGTGCGGATTTCAGACGGCGGCACCGGCTTCGTCCTGACCACGCCCGAGGCGGTGATCGACACCTCGACCGGCAATGTGACCGGTTCAAAGGGCGTTCAGGGTTCCGGCCCTATTGGAACCATCAACGCATCGTCCTATGCGATCTATGATCAAGGGCAGCGCGTCGTCTTCGACGGCGCGGGCGACAACAAGGTGAAGGGCGTGCTGACGCCCACGGGGTCAGGCGGATGATCATGACGAAGTCTATCAAAGCTCTGGCGGCGGTCGCCGTCGTCGCGGTCGTGGCCCTGCCGGCGGTCGGCGACGCCCAATCGAACACGAGCGGCCAGCCGGTCGCCTACGGCGCCGATTCGGTGGAATACGCCCCCAACCGCGTCATCATGCGCGGCCGGGCCGAGGCGACGCAGGGCGGCAATCGCTTTCGCGCCGACACCCTGACCCTGATCAGCAGCGAGGGCGGCGGCCTGCAACGGGCCGAGGCGGCGGGAACCGTCTATTTCGTCACCCCGGACCAGTCGATGCGCGGCGACCGGGCCGTCTATACGCTGGGCAACGGCGAGATCGTGGTGACGGGCAATGTCGTTCTGACCCAGGGCCAGAACGTGCTGACCGGCTCACGGCTGGTCTACAACATCAACACAGAGACCGCCCGCATGGACGGGGCGCCGCGCGGCGCCGCCGGCAGCCGCGTGCAGGGCGTCTTCTATCCCAACGGGAACTGAGGCCGTTCGGCCTCTGGATTGAAGCATTTGGCGCGCAAGGAACTGTCAGCCCTGAACTTGGACGACCGGCCCGCCCCGGCGCCCGCCCCGACGGTGTCGCCGGCGGAAAAGGGGCTGCGTGTGGTCAATATCGCCCGCTCGTTCGGCGCGCGTCAGGTCGTTCGCGATGTGTCCCTGACGGTGCAGCGGGGCGAGGTGGCGGGCCTGCTGGGCCCGAACGGGGCGGGCAAGACGACCTGCTTTTACATGATCACCGGCCTGATCCCGCCGGATTCCGGCTCGATCTGGCTGGATGGCGAGGACATCACCGGCCAGCCCATGTACCAGCGCGCGCGCATGGGTCTGGGCTATCTGGCGCAGGAAGCTTCGATCTTTCGCGGCATGACGGTCGAGAAGAATGTGCGCGCGGTGGTCGAGCTGAACTATCCGCGCGATCAGATCCGGGCCGAGACGGATCGGCTGCTGAACGAGCTGCATATCGACCATCTGCGCCACGCCAACGCCACGGCCTTGTCGGGGGGCGAGCGGCGCCGGGTGGAGATCGCGCGGGCGTTGGCCGGGCGGCCGTCCTTCATGCTGCTGGACGAACCGTTCGCGGGCATCGACCCCCTGGCCATCGCCGACATCCGCACAGTGATCCGCTATCTGGCCAGCCAGGGGATCGGGGTGCTGATCACCGACCACAATGTGCGCGAGACCCTGGACATCACCGACCGGGTGTCGATCATCTCGAACGGCGCCGTGCTGTTCGAAGGCACCTCGGACGAGGCCGTCCACGACGCCGAAGTGCGCCGGGTGTATCTGGGCGAAAACTACGTGTGATCAGCCCATGCCTTCTCCCCTTGCGGGAGAAGGTGGCCGAGCGTCGCGCCGTCGACCGATCTCACTGCATATTGAAGTTCGAACGAACCATCATCCGGCCCTTTGGGCCACCTTCTCCCGCAAGGGGAGAAGGAAGGGTTTTCGCCGTTCGTCTCACGTTAACCGATCCGGCGACATTCTGCCCCAGCAAGTTCCGGGCCAGTCGGTCGGCTTGGGGGAAAGATTTCGAACGTGATCGGTCAGCGGCTAGAGGTCAGGCAGGGGCAGGGGCTGGTCATCACGCCCCAGCTGCAGCAGGCGATCAAGCTGCTGCAACTGTCGAACCTTGAGCTGGACGACTTCGTCGAACAGGAGCTTGAGCGCAATCCGCTGCTCCAGCGCGAGGAGCCGGAGGGCGAGCCGCCCGAGCCGGCCGAGCGGGCCGAGGCGGCGGCCGACGGCGAGATGTCGTTCGGGGACGGGGTGGGCCATGAGGCCGTTTCCGGCATGGACGCGGGTTCCGACGATGTCTACGGCGACGCCGCCCCAGGCGAACGCACCAGCGACCGGATGACCGACGAGGCCCAGCCGGGACTGTCGGACTGGTCCAGCGCTGGCAAGGGCGGTCAGATGTTCGAGGGCGAGGGCGAACGGCCCGACGCGCACGAGCTGACTCTCTGGGAACATCTGCAGGCCCAGGCGTCCAGCGCCGGCTTCTCGCCCGCCGACCACGGGATCGCCCTGACCCTGATCGACGCCACCGACGAGGGCGGCTATCTGCGCGGCGAACTGGCCGAGTTCGCGGATCGGCTGGGCGTGCCGCTGGTGCGGATCGAGGCTGTGCTGGCGGTCTGTCACGGGTTCGAGCCGACGGGGATCATGGCCCGGTCGGTGCCGGAATGTCTGAAGCTGCAACTTATCGAGCGCAATCGGTTCGATCCGGCGATGGCGGCCCTGCTGGACAATCTGGATCTGCTGGCCAAGCGCGACCTGACGGGCTTGCGCCGGGTATGCAATGTGGACGGCGAAGACCTGGCCGAGATGATCGGCGAACTGAAGGCCCTGACGCCGCGACCCGGCGCGGGCTTCGGCGGCGAACCGGCGCAGACCGTCGTGCCCGACGTCCATGTGCGCCCCGATCCGGCCGGGGGCTGGCGGGTCGAGCTGAACACCGACACCCTGCCGCGTCTGCTGGTCGACAAACGCTATCACGGCCTGGTTCAGGCGGGCGCGCGGTCCGATACGGAAAAGACCTTCGTCGCCGACTGCGCCGCCCAGGCCAACTGGCTGGTCAAGTCGCTGGACCAGCGGGCCAAGACCATTCTGAAGGTGGCGTCGGAGATCGTGCGCCAGCAGGACGCCTTCTTCGCCTTCGGGGTCGAGTTCCTGCGGCCGCTGAATCTGAAGACGGTGGCGGACGCCATCGGGATGCACGAATCCACCGTCAGCCGCGTCACCTCGAACAAATATGTCGCCACGCCGCGCGGGGTGTTCGAGCTGAAATTCTTCTTCACCGCCGCCATCCAGTCGGTGGACGGCGCCGCGACCCATTCGGCCGAGGCCGTCCGTCATCGGATCAAGACCATGATCGACGGCGAGGGCCTGGAGGGCGACGTTTTGTCCGACGACCGGATCGTCGAGATCCTGAAGGAAACCGGCATCGACATCGCCCGCCGGACGGTGGCCAAATATCGGGAAGCCTTGAGGATTCCGTCGTCCGTCGAGCGCCGCAGGATGATGAAGACGGCCTGACCGCAAGGTCGCAAGCGTGACCACAAAACGGTGATCCCGATTGACACCAAAATCGGTCGGGCGCGTTCTATCGATATGCAAGTCCAAGTCAGCGGCAAGCAAGTGGATGTCGGCGAAGCGTTAGGCTCGCGCATCTCCCAGGAACTCGAAGACGGGGTTGGAAAATACTTCGCCCGAGGCGGTGAAGACGCCGAAGTCGTGGTGTCCAAGGACGGCCACAACTTCAAGGTGGATTGTTGGGTCCGCTTGGCGTCGGGTCAGACCCTGGTGACCACCGGCATGGGCGGGGACGCCCATTCCGCCTTCACCGAGGCGCTGGATCGCCTGGAAAAACGGGTCCGCCGCTACAAGCGTCGGCTCAAGGATCACCACATCGGGCCCAAGGGCCTGTCGCCTGAAAAGACCGAGAACGCCGCTCGCGAAGTCGCACGCAGCATCGTGCTGCGTGATCCCGACAGCGTGGAGGACGACGTCTTTGGCGACGCCAGCGAGAATGACGGCCCGCCGCCCCTGGGCATGGTGATCGCCGAGACGGAACACGAGATCCGCACCATCACGGTGGGCCGCGCGGTTCTGGAGCTGGACATGACCGGCTATCCGGTCGTGCTGTTCCGCAATGCGGCGCACGGCGGTCTGGCGGTGGTCTATCGCCGGCCCGATGGCAATGTGGGCTGGATCGACCCGGAACGGACGGCCGCCGCCGCCAACGGCAAGACCAATGGGGCCAAGGCCTCGGAAACCAAGGTCGACGCCGCCGTCAACTGAACGGCTGAGTTTGACTTCGGCGCGGGAGGCTCTAAAGGGGCGCCCGCGCCGTTGGTATGCGTAATCGAGGGTTGTCTGATGGACATCGGTGATTTGCTCGCGCCCAAGGGCGTGGTGCTGCGCGGCGGGGCGTCGTCCAAACGCCAGGCCCTGCACGCCCTTTCCGAGGCCGCCTCGCACGCCCTGGGCGTCGATGACGCCCGAATCTTTGACGCCCTGATGGAACGTGAGGCCCTGGGGTCCACCGGCCTGGGGTCGGGCGTGGCCGTGCCGCACGCCCGTCTGGCCGAGATCGAACAGGTGACGGCGGTCTTCGTGCGGCTGGACACCCCGGTCGCCTATGACGCAGTGGACGATCGCCCCGTCGATCTGATCTTCGGCCTGTTCGCCCCGCCCAAGGCCGGGGCCGAGCATCTGCGGGCGTTGGCGGCGGTGTCGCGCGCCCTGCGCTCGCCCGAACTGCGCGAACAGCTGCGCCGGGCGCACACGACCGATGCGGTCAAGGCGCTGTTCGTCAAGGACAAGGCGGCGACGGCCGCCTGATCCTGCCGCCGTCAGTGGACCGACACGGGCTCCAGCTCATGAGCGACGGCGGCGGCGAAGGCGGTGTCGCGGTCGATCATGACCGCCAGACGTTCGCCGTCGGCGCTGTGAACGGCGTAAAGCGACTGGCCGGGATCGATCTCCACGTCCTTGATCTCGACAGCCTCCTGCAGCAGGTCCGACGCCTTCACCTCGCGCACATAGACGAGATCCGGCGCGCCCAGGCCGGCGAAATCTTCTTTGGTCATAGTCATCGGCGTCATTAGGACCGCCTCCTTCGTTTTGACAACGCCCGGATCGCCGGGCGGTTCGAACGGCCGCGTTTTCAGCCGGCCGTGATGGGAATCCGTCGCACCTGACGCTCGGCCTCGGGCCGGATCAGATCGACGTGCAGCAGGCCGTGTTCAAGCCGGGCGCCCTGGACCTCAAGCCCGTCGGCCAGGACGAAACTGCGAACGAAGCCGCGCGAGGCGATGCCCCGGTGCAGGAAGGTCTGATCGTTCGCCGCCCCCGGCCGGCCGGCATCCTCGCGTTTGCCGGCGATGGTCAGCTGGCGGCCTTCCAGGGTGATGGAAAGCTCGTCGGGCGCAAAGCCCGCCACCGCCAGACTGATGCGGACGCCGGCGTCGCCGATCTGTTCGACATTGTAGGGCGGATAGCTTTCTGCCGCGGCCTTTGCGGCGCGGTCGATCAGGGCGCGGGTGTGATCGAAGCCCAGCAGAAAGGGGCTGTCGAACAGGATGGTGCGCGTCGTCGTCATCAGGGGTCCTTGGAGAAAGCGACCGGCGAAAACGCCCCCCGCAATCGGCAGGACGCTTCGTCACCGATGAAGATGGGGGTGGGCAGGTCCGGGATCAACCGGCCGGTGCCGGTCGTCCCCATCCTCGTCATCCTCGGGCTCGACCCGAAGATCAGGCGCCCCGGCGTTCATGCGAAGGAGCGCCGCAGCGCTGAGAACCACGTCAAGCCCAAAGCGGTCGATAGTCCGGTCCTCGGGTCAAGCCCGAGGATGACGGGCGGTGAGAAGGCGTTCCTAATGTATGGCTTCGCCGTGCTGGGTGTAGTCCAGGCCCTCGACCTCCTGATCCTTGGTGACGCGCAGGCCGGTGGTGAACTTGCAGATCATCAGGACGACGAAGGTGCCGACCGCGCTCCAGACGATGGCGCCGCCAAGGCCGAGCGCCTGTTTCCATACACTGGCCCCTTCGGACAGGGCGTTGACACTGGTGGTGGCGAAGACGCCGGTCAAAAGGGCGCCGGCGATGCCGCCGATCCCGTGTACGCCGAAGGCGTCCAGGCTGTCGTCGTATTTCAGCGCGTGCTTCAGCCAGACGGCGCCCGCATAGCAGGCCGGCCCGGCGATCAGGCCGATGAAGAAGGCGCCCTTGGGGTCGACGAAGCCGGCGGCGGGGGTGATGGCGACCAGACCGCCGACAATGCCTGACAGCAGGCCCAGCAGGGTCGGGCGCTTGCGGTCGAACCATTCGATGGTCATCCAGCCGAGCGCAGCCGCCCCGGCGGCCAGAATGGTGTTGAAAGCGGCCGTGGCGGCCAGGGCGTCCGCCGCGCCCGCGGACCCGGCGTTGAAGCCCAGCCAGCCGACCAGCAGCAGGCCCGTGCCGATGGCGCTATAGACCAGATTGGCGGGGGCCATGTTGTCGCGACCGAAGCCGTGGCGCGGCCCCAGCACCAGAGCGCAGACCAGGCCGGCGACCCCCGCATTGACGTGGACCACCGCCCCGCCGGCGAAGTCGAGCACGCCCAGGCTTCCCAGATAGCCGCCGCCCCAGACCTGATGGCAGATCGGCGCATAGACGATCAGGTGCCACAGGCCGAAGAACAGCAGGCTTGCCGAGAACTTCATCCGCTCGGCGAAGGCGCCGGCGATCAGGGCCGGGGTGATGATGGCGAAGGTCATCTGGAAACTGACGAACAGCAGTTCGGGCAGACCCGGCAGCAGGCTGTGGGCCGTCTGCATCGTCACCCCGTTCAGGAAGGCCGCCTGAAGCCCGCCGATGAAGCCGTTGACGGCGTCCGGCCCCTTGCCGAACGACAGGCTGTAGCCGACCAGGAACCACAGCACCGAGACGATGGCGAAGGCCGCCGCCGACTGGGCGATGACGCTGATGATGTTCTTCTTCCTGACCATGCCGCCGTAGAACAGCGCCAGGCCCGGCAGGGTCATCAGCAGCACCAGGGCCGTGGACGTCAGCACCCAGGCGGTCGCCGCCGGATCCAGCGCCAGCGGGGCCTGATGCGCCAAAAGGGCCGGGGCGGCGAAGGCGGGCGACGCCGCAGACGCCGCCCCCGCAGCGAGAAGGGCGGCGAAGACGGCGGGTCGGGTCATGATCGGCTCTCGGGGAGGAGAAGAAACGGCTCAGGCGGAAGTCTTAAGCCGTTCCGTTTGGGTGACAATGTCCGTGAGCGGCGCAATGCGGACAAAGCGTTCCAGGGCCTTGTCCCAGTCGCCCAGCAGACGCCGCGCCAGGGGCGATCCGGTCGCGATTAGATGGGCCTCGATCAGGCCCTTCAGCCGTTCGGCAGCGGCCGCGTCGATGTCGGCGACGCCCGCCAGGTCGCCGTTCAGCGCGCGTTCGGCATGGCCCGGCTGATCCAGTACGAACAGTTCGCCGCCACTCATGCCCGCCGCCAGGTTCCAGCCGACCGAACCCAGCACGACCACCCGTCCGCCGGTCATATATTCGCAGCCGTGCGCGCCCAGGCCCTCGACCACCGCCTCGGCGCCCGAGTTCCTGACGGCGAACCGTTCGCCCGCCGCGCCCGCGACGAACAACCGACCCGAGGTGGCGCCATACAGGGTGGTGTTGCCGCAGATCAGCTGATCCTCGCGCCATTCGGGTGTGCGGACCGAAATCTCGGCGCCCGACAGCCCCTTGCCGACATAATCGTTGGCCTCGCCGGTCAGATGCAGTTCCAGACCCTTGGCCGCAAAGGCGCCGAAGCTCTGGCCGGCGATGCCTTCCAGACGCAGTTTCAGACGACCGGCAGGCCCTTGCGCCCCGAAACGCCGCACGATGGCGGACGAGACGGCGGCGCCGACCGTGCGCTGGGTATTGTTCAGCGGGTAGCTGAGTTCCAGCGTCTGGCCGCGATCCAGGAAGCGAACGGCGTCCTGCAGGACGCGGGCGTCCAGGCTGTCGGCGATGGGCTTGCGGGTCGTCTTGTCGGCCCATTTGCCGGCCGCGCCCTCGTCCACCTGAACCAGCAGGGGGTTTAGGTCCAGGTCGTCCAGATGCGAGCCGCCGCGACGCACCTGACGCAGCAGGTCGGTGCGGCCGATGATCTCGTCCATCGTACGCGCGCCGATCGACGCCAGGATTTCGCGCGTCTCCTCGGCGATGAAGGTGAACAGGTTGACCACCTTGTCCGGGGTGCCGGTGAACTTCTCGCGCAGGCGGTCGTCCTGCGAGCAGACGCCGACCGGGCAGGTGTTCGAATGGCACTGGCGCACCATCAGACAGCCCATGGCGATCAGGGCGGCGGTGCCGACGCCGTATTCCTCGGCGCCCAGCATGGCGGCGATGACCACGTCGCGGCCGGTGCGGACCCCGCCGTCGGTCCTCAGCGTCACCGAGCCACGCAGATTGTTCAGCGTCAGCACCTGATGGGCCTCGGCCAGGCCGATCTCCCACGGCAGGCCCGCGTGCTTGATCGAGGTCTGGGGCGAGGCGCCGGTGCCGCCGTTGTGGCCGGCGATCAGGATGGCGTCGGCATTGGCCTTGGCCACACCGGACGCAATGGCGCCGATGCCCGAGGCGGACACCAGTTTCACCGTCACCCGCGCATCGGGGTTGATGGCCTTCAGGTCGTAGATGAGCTGGGCCAGGTCCTCGATCGAATAGATGTCGTGGTGCGGCGGCGGGCTGATCAGGGTCGTGCCGGGCACGGCGTGACGCATCCGGGCGATGAACTCGGTGACCTTGAAGCCGGGCAGTTGCCCGCCCTCGCCGGGCTTGGCGCCTTGCGCGACCTTGATCTCGATCTCGCGGCACTGGTTCAAATATTCGGCGGTGACGCCGAACCGGCCAGAGGCGACTTGCTTGACCGCCGAGTTGGCGTCGTCGCCGTTCGGACGCGGGTGATAGCGTTCGGGATCCTCGCCGCCCTCGCCGGACACCGAGCGGGCGCCGATGCGGTTCATGGCGATGTTCAGCGTCTCGTGCGCCTCGGGGCCGAGGGCGCCCAGAGACATGGCCTGGGTCAGGAAGCGACGGCGGATGTCCGACACGCTCTCGACCTGGTCGATGGGGATGGCCACGCCTTCGCGGAAGTCCAGCAGGTCGCGCAGGGACAGATCGGCCTGGGCGCGGACGACCTCGGAAAACTGTTTGAAGCGGCGATAGTCGCCCCGATTGCAGGCGTCCTGCAGCAGATGGATGGTCTTGGCCTCATGGGCGTGGGCTTCGCCGCCCGAGCGGATCTTGAAGAAGCCGCCGATGGCGGGCGAGGGCAGGGCCTCGCCCCAGGCGATGCGGTGGCGCTTAAGCGCCGCCTGTTCCAGGCCGGCCAGACCGATGCCCGAGATGCGTGACGGGGCGCCGGGGAAGAACTCGGCCGTCAGGGCGCGCGACAGGCCCAGCACCTCGAACTCGCAGCCGCCGCGATAGGCGGAGATGACGCTGATCCCCTTCCTCGCCAGGGTCTTCAGCAGGCCCGCCTCGATGCCCGCCTTGTAGTTCAGACAGGCGTCGCGCAGCGTCAGTCCGGGATACAGGCCCCGGTCCAGACGTTCCTGGAACAGGTCCTGGGCCAGCCAGGCGTTGACGGTGGTGGCGCCGACCCCGACCAGGACGGCGAACCCGTGCGGGTCCAGCGTCTCGGCGGTGCGAACGACGATAGAGCAGTAGGAGCGCAGACCGGCCTTGGTCAGACGGCCGTGCACCCCGGCCGTGGCCAGGATCATCGGTGCGGCCAGACGATCGGCCGATCCGGCCTGGTCCGTCAGCACGATCAGGGCCGCGCCGTCGCGGGCGGCGGCCTCGGCCTCGTCCATAATCCGGTTCAGGGCGGCGCGCAGGCCGGCGCCAGGGCGGGCGTCGTCGGTAGGCGTGTCGTAGCTGCAGTCGATGACCACGGTCGAACCGGCGCCGACCGTTTCGACCATCCGCTCGTACATCCCGTTGGTCAGGACCGGGCTGTCCAGCACGAAGACGTCGGTCTGGGCCTCCTCTTCGGCCAGGATGTTGCCCAGGTTCTTGAACCGGGTCTTCAGGCTCATGGCCCCCGCTTCGCGCAACGGGTCGATGGGCGGGTTGGTGACCTGGGAGAAGTTCTGGCGGAAATAGTGCGACAGGGGACGCGGCAGGGCCGACAGGACGGCGGGCGGGGCGTCGTCGCCCATCGAACCGACCGCTTCCTTGCCGTCGCGCACCAGGGCGTCCAGCAGCAGATCCAGGTCCTCGCGGCTGTAGCCAGCGGCGATCTGGCGGCGGGTCAAAGCTTCGCCCGAGGCCGAGCGCGGCTCGGGTCCGGGGCCGATGATCGGCTCCAGATCGACCATATTGTCCAGCCAGGCCTCATAGGGGTGGGCGGCGGACAGGGCGTCGATGGCCTCGTGCTCGTCATAGACGCGGCCGTGCTTCATATCGACGGCGATCAGCTTGCCTGGGCCGATGTGCAGGCGGCGCTTCACCCGGCTTTCGGGGATCGGCACCAGCCCGGCCTCGGAGCCGGCCATCAGCAAACCATCGACCGTTTCGACCGCGCGCAGTGGGCGCAGGCCGTTGCGGTCCTTGCCCGCCACGACCCAGCGGCCGTCGGCGGCGCAGATGGCGGCCGGGCCGTCCCACGGCTCCATGACCGCATTGCAATAGGCGTAGAAGGCCCGGTGTTCGGGCGGCATGACCACGTCGTCCTTGGCCCAGGCCTCGGGGATCAGCAGGGCCTTGGCCATGGGCGCGGGGCGACCGGCGTGGACCAGCACCTCCATGACATTGTCCAAGGCGGCGCTGTCGGACCCGCCCGGCTGCACCACCGGCTTCACCTCGCGGTCGCGGTCGCCGAAGGCCTGGGCGGCCATGCGGATCTCGTGCGACTTCATCCAGTTCAGATTGCCCTTCAGCGTGTTGATCTCGCCGTTGTGGGCCATCATGCGGAAGGGCTGGGCCAGCTTCCATTCGGGGAAGGTGTTGGTCGAATAGCGCTGGTGGAAGACGGCGTAGGCCGAGACGAAGCGCGGATCCTCCAGGTCGGGATACAGGTCGCCCAGCAGTTCGGCCCGCACCATGCCCTTGTAGGCGATGGAGCGCGCGGACAGGGTGCAGATATAGACCCCGGCCAGGTTCTCGGTCTTGACCGTCTTTTCGATGCGGCGGCGGCACAGATACAGTTCGCGCTCCAGCGCCTCGCCGTCCAGCGGTTGGCCCGCGTCGTCCAGCGGGGGCGCCAGCATGATCTGTTCGATCTCGGGCCGGGTCGCGCCGGCCTTGGTCCCTACCACCGACAGGTCGATGGGCGTCTGGCGCCAGCCGTAGATCCAGAATCCGCCCCGCAAGGCCTCGGTCTCGACGATGGCGCGGGCGCGGTCCTGGGCGCCCAGGTCTGTGCGCGGCAGGAAGACCTGGCCCACGCAGATCGGGCCGGGACGCAGGGACTGGCCGATGGAGGCCACCTGTTCGGCGAAAAACCCCTGAGGCAGTTCGGCCATGACGCCCGCGCCATCGCCGGACAGGCCGTCGGGATCGACTGCGCCGCGGTGGGCCACGGCCTTCAGGCTGCGGATCGCATATTCGACCACGTCGCGGCGCGGCGTGCCGTCGATGGAGCAGACCAGGCCAACGCCGCAGGCGTCGCGCTCGGAGCTGCGGTCATAGGCGTTGCCGGCTTCCAGACGGTCGCGGATCTCGTTGTACTTATTCAACCAGTTGGTCATGCCGCGACCTCCTCGGTGCGGGTCTTCAGGTAACGGTCGATCTCGGCGGCGGCGTCCTGTCCCTCACGCACCGCCCAGACGACCAGCGAGGCGCCGCGCACCGCGTCGCCGGCGGCGAAGACGCCGGGCAGGCTGGTGGCGAAGCTGACGGAGCCGACCTTGATGGTCCCGTCGTCACGCAGGCGCAGATCGGGCTCGTGCGCCGCGAACGGCTCGGGCGAGAAGCCCAGGGCCTCGATCACGATGTCGGCGGGAATGTCGAAGTCGGCGCCGGGCACGGGGACGATGTCGCGGCGCTCGCCAGGGGCGGCTTCGGTCAATTGCATCCGCGCGGCGCGGACGCCGGTGACGATGTCGCCTTGCGACAGCAGGGCCTTGGGCGCGCCCAGCCATTCGAAGACGACGCCTTCCTCCTCGGCGTTGGCCACCTCGCGGGCCGAGCCGGGCATATTCTCGCGGTCGCGGCGATAGAGGCAGGTCACGCTGGCGGCGCCCTGGCGGATGGCGGTGCGGACGCAGTCCATGGCGGTGTCGCCGCCGCCGATCACCACCACCCGCTTGCCGCGCGCTTCGTGCCAGCCGTCCTGTTCGGCGTCGCCCAGGTCGCGGCGGTTCTGGTGCGTCAGATACGACAGGGCCTCGATGGTCGACTCCGCGCCGCGACCGGGCGCCGACAGGATGCGTGGCTGATAGACGCCCATTGCCAGCAGCACGACGTCGTGGCGTTCGCGCAAGGTCGTCAGGGTCACGTCCTTGCCGACCTCGCAGCCCAAGACGAAGCTGACCCCGCCCTCGGCCAGACGATCCACGCGCCGCTGGACGACGTGCTTCTCCAGCTTGAAGCCGGGGATGCCGTAGATCAGCAGGCCGCCGGCCCGGTCATGCCGGTCATAGACGGTGACCTGATAGCCCTCGGAGCGCAGACGGTCGGCAGCGGCCAGACCGGCCGGGCCGGCGCCGACGATGCCCACCGTCTCGCCGCGTTCGGCGGCCGGGCTGATCGGTTCGACCCAGCCCTTCTCCCACGCCTGATCCCCCAGCCAGGCCTCGACCGAGCCGATGGTCACGGCATCCCAGCCAGACTGGTTCAAGGTGCAGCCGCCCTCGCACAGACGGTCCTGCGGGCAGATGCGGCCGCAGATCTCGGGCATGGTCGAGGTCTGGGACGACACGCGCCAAGCCTCGCGCGCCTCGTTCTCGGCGGACAGGCGCAGCCAGTCGGGAATGTTGTTCTGAAGCGGGCAGGCGTTCTGGCAGAAGGGCACGCCGCAGTCGGTGCAGCGCGACGCCTGTTTCTCAGCCGTCTCGGTGGACGGGGGAATCGTGATCTCGCCATAGCCGCGCGTGCGCAGTTCGGCAGTGGCCTTCGAGAGGCGGCGCGGTTCGACGACGAAAGTCCCGCCTTGCTTCAGGGTCTTATGCATATCTCGCATATGCCGCAAAGGGCGCGGTCTAGGCAAATATTATTGCCGCGAGCCATTATCACTCCTCAAAAAAGCAAAAAACATTCTGGAGGAGGCGTTTTTGCGTCGAAAATTGCTCTGGGTCGCGCCGTCATGCGCAACGCTGTTTTGTTCCTGGGTGCGACAATAGGAACCGTGCGCCACGCCAAGCGTTGCTGCTCCTCAACAGCAGCCAAAGGGGGCTTTCATGCCACGATGGACATCACCGACCGGACCGGGGGGGTGGTTGACGCTGCTCCTCGGCGTTCTCCTGGCCTTGATCGGTCTGGTTCTGACCGTGGGCGGCGCCCAGTTGGCGATGCTTGGAGGTTCCTGGTATTATCTGTTGGCGGGCCTGGCGCTGATCGTGTCGGGCCTTTTGCTTGTCTATCGCGATGTGCGTGGCGCCTGGATCTATGGCGCGACCTTCCTGCTGACGGTGGTCTGGGCGCTGTGGGAGCGGGGCCTGAACGGCTGGGCCCTGGTGCCGCGGCTCGTCGGGCCGCTGGTGCTGATGTTCCTCGTCATCGCCGCCTTGCCGGTGCTGAAGCCTGGACGCGGCGGCGGTCGGACAGCCGGTCTCGGCGCCTTGGGCCTGGCGGTGCTGACGCTGGTGTTCGGCGTGGGCGTGGGTCTGGCCAATCGCGCCCAGGTGGACAGCCCCGTGCCTGGCGTGCGCGGCCCGTTCGGCGATTCGGCCCTGATCAAGGCGGGCATGGACTGGCCGTCCTACGGCGGGTCCGACGCCGCCCAGCGGTTTTCGCCCCTGACCCAGATCAACAAGGACAATGTCGGCCAGTTGGAGCGCGCCTGGACCTTCCGCACCGGCGATCTGCCGGGTGAGCGGTTCGGGGCGGAAACCACGCCGCTGAAGATCGCCGACACCGTCTATCTGTGCTCGGCCCGCAACCGGATGTTCGCGCTGGACGCCAACACCGGGCGGCAGAAATGGGCCTATGATCCCAAGGTGCCGGACGATCAGATCCCCTATACGGCCGCGTGCCGGGGTGTGACCTACTACGCCGTGCCGAACGCCGATCAGGCCCAGCCCTGCGCCACGCGCGTCATCGAAGGCACGCTGGACGGCCGGATCATCGCCCTGGATGCGCGCACCGGCGTGCCTTGCCCGGCCTTCGGGACCAACGGCGCGGTCAGCATCAAGGAGGGGATGGGCGACCCCTATCCCGGCATGGTGTCGATCACCTCGCCCCCCGTCATCGTGCGCGGCGTCATCGTCACAGGCCACCAGGTTCTGGACGGTCAGAAACGCTGGAACGCCTCGGGCGTGATCCAGGGCTACGACGTCATGACGGGCCAACTGCGGTTCGCCTGGGACATGATGCGTCCCGAAACCACCACGACCCCGCCGGCGGGCCAGACCTATACCCCGGGCACGCCCAATATGTGGACGACGGCGACGGGCGACGAGGCCCTGGGCCTGGTCTATCTGCCGATGGGCAACTCGGCCGCCGACTACTATTCCAGCCTGCGCCGCCCGGCCGAGGATCAGTATTCAAGCGCCCTGGTCGCGCTGGACGTGACGACGGGCAAGCCGCGCTGGCATTACCAGACCGTGCGCCGGGACGTGTGGGACTATGATCTGGGTTCGCAGGTGACCCTGGTCGATATGCCGACCGCGGGCGGGGTGACGCCGGCCGTGATCCTGCCGTCCAAGCGCGGCGAGATCTTCGTGCTGGATCGCCGCACGGGCCAGCCGCTGCACGGCGTTCAGGACCGTCCGGCGCCGGGCGGCGGCGTCGAGCCGGCCCAGCGCGCGCAGACCCAGCCCTATTCGTTGTTCAACAGCCTGGCCAAGCCGGTGCTGCACGAGAAGAATATGTGGGGGATGTCGCCGATCGATCAGATGATCTGCCGCATCCAGTTCAGGAAGGCGTCCTATGAGGGCGAGTTCACGGCCCCCACCGCCGACCGGCATTGGATCCAGTATCCAGGCTATAACGGCGGTTCGGACTGGGGCAGCGTGGCGCTGGATCCGCGTCGTGGCGTGATCATCGCCAACTACAACGATATGCCCAACTACAACCGTCTGGTGCCGCGCGCCGAGGCGGACAAGAAGGGCTGGTTCCCGCGCGACGACCCCCGCTATCAGGAAGAAAAGACCGGCGAGGGCTCCAAGGCCGAGGGCGCGGGCGATCCGCAGATGGGCGTGCCCTACGCCATCGATGTCAACGCCGGCTGGCGGATGCCCTTTACCGGGATGCTGTGCAAGGAGCCGCCCTATGGCGGGATCCGCGCCATCGACGTCCAGAGCGGCAAGACCCTGTGGGACCGTCCGTTCGGCACAGCGCGCAAGAACGGGCCGTTCGGCATCCCCTCGATGCTGCCGCTGGAGATCGGCACGCCGAACAACGGCGGATCGGTCGTCACGGCCAGCGGCCTGGTCTTCATCGCCTCGGCGACCGACGACCTGATCCGCGCCATCGACATCGAGACGGGCAAGACCATCTGGTCGGACGTGCTGCCTGCGGGCGGCCAGGCCAATCCGATGATCTATGAGCAGAACGGCCGCCAGTATCTGGTGATCGTCGCCGCCGGCCATCACTTCATGGAGACGCCGGAAGGCGATTACGTCATCGCCTATGCTCTGCCTCAAAGATCCTGAGGCGAGCGTCGGAATGGAAGGGGCCGGTGGCGGAAACGCTGCCGGCCCTTTCTTTCACGGCCTGATCTGCCCTTTTCCGCGCACGACGTATTTGTAGGTGGTCAGCTGTTCCGCCCCGACCGGGCCGCGGGCGTGCAGACGGTTGGTGGAGATGCCGATTTCGCCGCCGAAGCCGAACTCGCCGCCGTCGGCGAACTGGGTCGAGGCGTTGATCAGGACGATGGCGCTGTCGACCCTTGACGCGAACCGTTCGGCGGCGGCCGTGTCGGTGGTGACGATGGCCTCGGTGTGGCCCGAGCCGTAGCGGGCGATGTGGTCGGTGGCGACGTCCAGATCGTCCACGACGCGGATGGACAGGATCGGGGCCAGATATTCGGTGGTCCAGTCGGCCTCGGTCGCAGGCTTCATCTCCGGGGCCAGGGCGCGGGCGGCGTCGTCGCCGCGCAGTTCGCAGCCGGCGGCGATCAGGTCGGCGGCGACCGGCGGCAGCAGGCGTTCTGCTGCGGCCCGGTCCACCAGCAGGGTCTCGGTCGCGCCGCACACCGAGACGCGGCGCATCTTGGCGTTCAGGACGATGGCGCGTGCGGCGTTGAGGTCGGCGGCCGCGTGCAGATAGGTGTGGTTCAGCCCTTCCAGGTGGCTGAGCACCGCCGTCTTGGCCTCGGCCTGAACGCGGGCGACCAGGCTTTTTCCGCCGCGCGGGACGATGACGTCGATGGCGCCGTCCAGCCCGGTCAGCATCAGGCCCACGGCCTCGCGGTCGGGGGTGTCGACCAACTGGATCGCATCGGCGGGCAGGCCGGCTTCGGCCAGGGCTTCGGCGATCAGGGCGGCGATGGCCAGGGACGATTGCAGGCAGTCCGAACCGCAGCGCAGGATGGCCGCATTGCCCGAGCGGATGCACAGGGCGGCGGCGTCGGCGGTGACGTTGGGCCGGCTCTCGTAGATCACGCCCAGCACCCCGATGGGGGTGCGGACGCGGGCGATGTCCAGGCCGTTGGCGGGGGTCCAGCGTTCCGTTTCGACGCCCAGGGGATCGGGCACGGCGGCGATGGTCGCCACAGCCTGGGCCATGCCGGCGACGCGGGCGGGGCTGAGCGACAGCCGGTCGATCAGGGCCTCGGTCATGCCGCCTGCGCGAGCCGCCTCCAGGTCGCGGGCGTTGGCGGCCAGGAGCGCGGGTTCGGCGGCCTTCAGCTTTGTGGACAGGATTTGCAGCGCGCGGGTGCGGGCGACGGCGGGGGCTTCGCGCAAGGCGGCGGCTGCGGCGCGGGCGCACTGGCCCAGGTCGAGCATTCGGGTCTTCAGATCGGTCATCGGTCGTCCAGCACCATGTCGTCGCGATGGATCAGCACGGAAGGCCCGCGATAGCCCAGCAGGGTTTCGATCTCGTCGGATCGACGACCCCGAATCCGCGCGGCCTCGTCCGCCGCATAGGCGGCCAGTCCGACGCCGACCGCCCGGCCGTCCGGGTCCACCAACCGCACGCAGTCGCCTTTTTCGAAGCCGCCCGACAGGGCCGTGACCCCGGCGGGCAGCAGGCTCTTTCCCGCCTTCAGCGCCGTGACGGCCCCGGCGTCCAGCGTCAGGGTTCCGGCCGGCGACAGGCTGCCGGCGATCCATTGTTTGTAAGCGGCCATCGGTCCGTCGGGCGCGGCGATCAGGGTGGCGCGCGCGCCCTCGCGGATGGCGCTCAGGGGCGACACGGTCTGGGGCGACAGGGTCTGGGGCGACAGGGTCTGGCCCGAGGCTATAATGGTGGCGCAGCCGGCCGAGCGCGCGATCTGGGCCGCCGCCAGCTTGGTCGCCATGCCGCCGGTCCCCACGCCCGCATCGGCGTTGGCGCCGCCGCCCATCGCCAGGATGTCGGGGCTTAGGGTCTCGATCAGGGGCAGGTGGGCGGCGTTCGGATCGCGGCGCGGGTCGGCGGTGTAGAGGCCGTCCACATCGGACAACAGGATCAGCAGGTCCGCCCGCGCCAATTGGGCCGTGCGCGCCGCCAGCCGGTCGTTGTCGCCGTAGCGGATCTCCTCGGTCGCCACCGTGTCGTTCTCGTTGACGATGGGGATGACGCCGTGGGTCAGCAGGGCCTCGACCGTGGCGCGGGCGTTCAGCCATCGCCGGCGGCGTTCCGTGTCATCACGCGTCAACAGAACCTGGCCCGCGACCAGGCCGTGCGGCGCGAGCGCTTCGGACCAGGCGGCCATCAGCAGGGATTGCCCGACCGAGGCCGCCGCCTGCTTGTCCTCAAGCCGTGCGCCCAAGTCCGGCAGACGACCCCGACCCAGGGCGATGGAGCCGGACGAGACGACGATGACCTCACGCCGCTCGGCGCGCAGAGCGGCCAGATCGGCGGCGACGGCCGCCAGCCAGTCGCGCGTCGGCTGGCGCGTGGCCGCGTCGATCAACAGGGACGAGCCGATCTTGACCACCACGCGGCGCGCCGCGCCGAGGGCGGTGGCGGCGTCGAGACGCGAGGGCAGGGCGGCGGCCTGGGACATGAAGCTGTCTCTAACGCGCGCTTTGCCGCTTGTCTCTTGCCGCATCGCGCCGCAATGCAGGCGGATGATGGAATCCCTTTCTCCGATATTGGCCGGAACGCTGGGCAGCCTGGCGGCGGGCATGATGACGGCGTTGGGGGCCGTTCCGCTGCTGGTCTTCCGCAAGGCGGGGGTGCAGACCCAGAGCGCCCTGCTGGGGTTCGCCGCCGGGGTCATGCTGGCGGCCTCCTTCTTCTCGCTGATCATTCCCGGCGTGGACGTGCTGCAGGCGGGCGGGTCCAGCCAGGCGGCGGCGGCCGGCGTCATGGCGGCGGCGGTGCTGATCGGGGCGACGGTGATCGGGCTGATGAACCGGTTCGCCCCTGTCGATATGCTGGCCATCGGTCCGGCCGGATCGCGCGACCTGTCGCGGCGCATCTGGCTGTTCATCATCGCCATCACCCTGCACAACTTTCCCGAGGGTGCGGCCGTGGGCGTCAGTTTCGGCGGCGGCGATATGCAGCAGGGCCTGTCCACCGCCATCGGCATCGGCATCCAGAATATGCCCGAGGGCCTGGCCGTGTCGGCGGCGATGGCGACCCTGGGCTATGGGCGCTGGCCCGCGTTTCTGGCGGCGCTGGCGTCCGGCCTGGTCGAGCCGGTGGGCGGTCTGATCGGCGCCAGCGTGGTCGGTCTGGTCCCTGGCGCCCTGCCGTGGGGCCTGGGCCTGGCGGCCGGCGCCATGATCTATGTCGTCACCGCCGAAATCATTCCCGAGACGCGCGAGAAGTCCAAGGGCGAGGGCTCGATGATCGGCCTGATGATCGGCCTTGTCGGGATGATGTTCCTGGACATCGCCCTGGGATAGAGGCGTCCCGGCCCTGAAACCGACCTTGATCGGGCGGGAGCCAGTTACATCATTTACATGGCGGACGGGGGTTGAAGCGGCCCGGCGCCAGGGGCTAGGCCTCTGACCCTCGCTGCTCGTCCCGTCCCTGAAGGAGCGCCAACCATGACGCGACCTCTCAAGCCTGCGGCTTCCCGTAGAAATTTCTTGTCTGGCCTGGGGCTTTTGGCCCTGATGGGCGCCGGAGTCTTCCCCATGCCTGTATCCGCCCAAGCGTCCCGCACCGTCGCCCGTCACCGCCAGAGGATCGAGGATCTGATCGCGGCCATGACGGTCGAGGAAAAGGCCGGTCAGCTGAATCTGCTGGCCGATCCGTTCCGCTGGATGCCGACGGCGGTGAACCCGCTGGACGGCACGGGCGACCCCGCGCGCGTCACCGCCCTGATCCGCGAGGGCAAGGTCGGGTCGCTGTTCAACGGCATCGGCGCCGAGGCCGGTCGCCGCATCCAGCGCGTGGCGATGGAGGAAAGCCGGCTGAAGATCCCGCTGCTGTTCGCGGCGGACGTGATTCACGGCCTGTCGACCATCTTCCCCGTGCCCCTGGCCGAGGCGGCGGCCTTCGACACCGACCTGGCCTATCGCACCGCGCGGGCGGCGGCGGTGGAGACGGCGGCGTCGGCGGTTCACCAGACCTATGCGCCGATGGTGGATGTGGCGCGCGACCAGCGCTGGGGCCGCAACGTCGAGGGCGCGGGCGAGGACGTGCTGCTGAACAATCTGCTGGCCGCCGCCCGCGTGCGCGGCTTCCAGGGCGACAAGGGGCTGGACGACCGCGACGCCGTCCTGGCCACCGCCAAACACATGGCCGCCTATTCCGCCGCCGTCGGCGGGATGGAGTACAACACCACCGACATGAGCGAGCAGACGCTGCGCGGCGTCTTCCTGCCGCCGTTCAAGGCGTCTGTGGATGCCGGCGTCCTGTCGATCATGAGCGCCTTCAACGACCTGAACGGCGTGCCGACCTCGGGCAATTACAAGCTGCTGACCGAGATCCTGCGCGGCGAGTGGGGCTTCGAAGGCTTTGTGGTGTCGGACTACACCTCCGAGCAGGAGCTGATCGCCCACGGCTTCGCCGAGGACGGCCGCGACGCCGCGCGCCTGGCCTTCAACGCCGGGGTCGATGTGTCGATGGTGTCGGGGCTTTATCTGGAGCATCTGCCCGGCCTGGTGGCCTCGGGCGAAGTCTCGACCGCGCGGCTGGACGAGGCGGTGCGGCGGGTGCTCAACGTCAAGGCGGCGCTGGGCCTGTTCGACGATCCCTATCGCGGCACGGACCCTGTGCGCGAAAAGGCCGTGGTCGGCGCGCGCGAACATATCGACCTGTCGCGTGAGGCGGGCCGCAAGTCGGTGGTGCTGCTGAAGAACGACGACCGGCTTCTGCCGTTGAACAAGAGCCAGAAGATCGCCCTGGTCGGCCCGTTCGCCGACGACGTGGACAACGTCTGGGGGCCGTGGACCATCTGGGGCGCGCCCGAGCGTCGCGTCTCGCTGGAGACCGGTTTCCGCGCGGCGATGAGCGATCCGCAGAACCTGACCATCGCGCGCGGGTCGGGCGTCGAGACGCCGCTGGACGGCGGCATCGACCAGGCCGTCGCGGCCGCCCGCGACGCCGAGGTCATCGTGCTGGCCATTGGCGAGGCCACCAATATGTCGGGCGAGGCCCAGTCGCGCACCGAGATCGTGGTGCCTGCCCCGCAGATGGCGCTGGTGGACGCCATGGCCGCGCTGAACAAGCCGATGGTCATCCTGCTGAGGAACGGCCGGGCGCTGGCGCTGGAAGGCAATGTGAAGAACGCCCAGGCCGTCGTCGTGACCTGGTTCCTGGGCGAACAGATGGGTCACGCCGTCGCCGACGTCCTGTTCGGCGACCACGGCCCGTCCGCGCGCCTGCCGGTCAGCTTTCCCCACAGGTCGGGCCAGCAGCCCTATTCCTACGACCACAAGAGCACGGGCCGTCCGGCCAACCCGGCCCTGCCGATCGAGGAATACAAGGCTCGCTATCGCGAGACGACAAACACGGCGCTGTATCCGTTCGGTTTCGGCCTGACCTATGGCGATGTCGCCTATGGGCCGGTCGAGATGGCGTCGGATCAACTGGCGTGGTCGGGGACGCTTGAGGTTTCGGTGACGGTGACCAACACCGGCGTCCACGCGGCCGAGGAGCTGGTGCAGCTCTATATCCACGATCGGGTCGCCAGCCTGACCCAGCCGGGGCGGCTGCTGAAGGACTTCAAGCGGGTGCGGTTGCAGCCGGGGCAGAGCGAGACGGTGCGTTTCGTGCTGAACCCGCGCCAGCTGGGCTTCATCGGCGCGGACCAGGCCTATCGTATCGAGCCGGGCCTGTTCGACCTGTGGCTGGCGCCCCATGCCCAGGGCGGATCGCACGCGACCTTCCGATTGGTCGGGCCGGCCTGATCCCAGGGTTCTGGATTGCCCGCCACGTTGACGGAACGGGCGGCAGGGCTTAACGACGCCGCCGTTTGCCTCCGGCCTTCGTATCGGCCGGATTCGGTTTTAGGAGCGCGCCCATGACGACGACGATACTTCCGGGCGCCACCGGCGTTCTCGCGCTCGCGGACGGCACGATCCTGCAGGGAATCGGCGTCGGGGCCGTCGGCTCGGCCCTGGGCGAGGTGGTCTTCAACACCGCCATGACCGGCTATCAGGAAATCCTGACCGACCCGTCCTACATGAGCCAGATCCTGGCCTTCACCTTCCCGCACGTCGGCAATGTGGGAACCAATGTCGAAGACATCGAACAGATGGGCGGCGGGTCCGACACCTCGGCGCGCGGCGCCATTTTCCGCGATGTCCCAACCGATCCGGCCAACTATCGCGCGGACGCCAGTTTCGACGATTGGATGAAGCGCCGCGGCGTGGTGGGTCTGGCTGGCGTCGACACCCGCGCCCTGACCAAGATCATCCGCGACAAGGGCGCGCCCCATGCGGTCATCGCCCACGACCCGAACGGCGAATTCGACCTGGACGCCCTGGTGCAGCAGGCGCGCGACTGGACCGGCCTGGTCGGCCTGGACCTGGCAAAGCCCGCCTCGACCCTGCAGGCGTTCGAATGGAACGAGGGGCTGTGGCAGTGGCCTGAAGGTCATCCGAAAACCGAAGGCCGCAAGGCCGTGGTCGTCATCGACTATGGCGTGAAGCGCAACATCCTGCGCGCCCTGGCCTCGACCGGCGCCAAGATCACCGTCGTCCCGGCGACGACGACGGCGGAAGAGGTTCTGGCCCGCAATCCCGACGGCGTGGTCCTGTCGAACGGGCCGGGCGATCCGGCCGCGACCGGCGAATACGCCGTGCCCGAAATCCAGAAGCTGGTCGCCAGCGGCAAGCCCCTGATGGGCATCTGCCTGGGTCACCAGATGCTGGCCCTGGCCCTGGGCGCCAAGACGATCAAGATGGATCAGGGCCACCACGGCGCCAACCACCCCGTTAAAGACCTGACCACCGGCAAGGTCGAGATCGTCTCGATGAACCACGGCTTCACCGTGGATCGCGACACCCTGCCCGCCGCCGTGACCGAAACCCACGTCAGCCTGTTCGACGGCACCAACTGCGGCATCGCCGTCAAGGACAGGCCGATCTTCAGCGTCCAGCACCACCCCGAGGCCTCGCCCGGACCGACCGACAGCCTTTATCTGTTCGACCGTTTCGCCGAACTGATGGGCGACCGCTGAAGCCATGAAACAGGGGGCGGCGCGGTCGGACTATCTGGACTGGCTGGCCCAGGCGATGGCGGCGATGCAAGCCTTCGCGCCCCTGCCCGATGGCGATGCGGTGGTGGGCTACGCCACCGGCTACGACGCCGCCGACATCGCCCCCTTCGTGACCTCGCTGCGGGCCGTGTTCGACGGGCCGGTCGCCTTGGTCGTGGATGCGGACGCGGACTTGCGCGCCTTTCTGAGCGAGCACCGGGTGATCGCCGTCGATGCTCCCGTGTGGCGCGGCTGGGCGCCCCATCCGGTGATGCAGCGGTTCGTCGCCTTCGCCGGCCTGCTGGGCGAGCAGCCGGGCGCGGCCCTGGCCTGCGACGTGCGCGACGTGATCTTCCAGGCCCCGCCGTTTGCGCCTGCGCCCCAGGAGCTGGAGGTCTTTGTAGAGGCGGAAGGACCGCTGGCCGACCACGCCTTCAACATGAAATATCTGCGCGCCCTGTTCGGCCAGGCCCAGGCGGACCAGATGGCGGAAAAGCCCTGTCTGTGCGTGGGCACCCTGGTCGGGCCACGTGCGGAGGTCGCGCGGCTGTCGCGGCTGATCCTGGCCCTGGCGGGGGCGCCGCGATCCGAGATCGGCGGCGCGTTCGGGGCCGACCAGGCGGCCTTCAACCTGGCGATCCATCAGGGACTGGTCGGGGCGGCGGTGCGCGACAACTATGGCCGGGTGGCGACCCTGGGCCTGACGCCCGGCGACCGGCTGAGGTTCGTAGATGGCCAGGTGGTCAATCCCGGCGGCGGGGTCAGCCCCATCGTTCATCAGCACGACCGCCATCCGCATCTGGACGCCCCGGTCCATGCACGCTGGGGCGCGGGGCTGGAGCATCGCAAGCGGGTGCGGCCGAAATCCGCAGGCCAGCGGCTGGAAAAGCTGAAGGCGTCGCTGCGCCGTCGGATGCCCGAACTGCGTTGAGGCGGCTGTTCCAGGTCCAGGTCCAGGCGTCGGCGACAATGGTCTCCAGATCGGACACGTCGGCGCGAAAGCCCAGTTCGCGCCGCGCCAGTGATGGATCGGCGACCAGACAGGCGGAATCGCCCGGCCGCCGCACGCCCATCGCCGCGATGGGGGGCTGTTTCGCCTGGCGCGCGACGGCCTGCAGAACCTGTCGCACCGACCAGCCGGAGCCGCTGCCTAGATTATAGACCCCGAACCCGCGCCGCCCCGCCGCCAGCTGCGCCAGCGCCAGCCGATGCCCCTCGGCCAGATCGCAGACGTGGACATAGTCGCGGATCGCCGTGCCGTCGGGGGTGTCGTAATCGGCGCCGTGAATGGCGAAGTCCGCCAGCCGCCCCTGATGGGCCAGGACGGCGCGGGGGATCAGGTGCGTCTCCACCGGACGATCTTCGCCGATCCAGCCGCAGGGCGAGGCGCCGCTGGCGTTGAAATAGCGCAGGACCACGACGTTCAACCCATGCGCCGCACTGGCGTCCGCCAGAATCTGTTCACACGTCAGTTTGGACCGGCCGTATGGGGTCACGGGGGCCAGCGGATGGGTTTCGCGGATCGGCGCGGCGCTCGCCTCGCCATAGACGGCGCAGGTGCTGGAAAACACGAGCTGGTCGACGCCCGCCAGACGCATCCCCTCCAGCAGGCCCAGCAGACCGCCGACATTGTTGCGATAGTAGGCCAGCGGCGCGCCCACAGATTCCGGCACGACGGAAGAGGCTGCGAAATGCAGGACGGCGCCGATCCTATGGGCGACCAGCAGGCGTCGCACGGCCTCGGCGTTGCTCACGTCCCCGACCACCAACGGCCCCCAACGCACGAAGTCGTGCCGGCCCGTCGACAGATCGTCCAGCAGGATCGGGCGATAGCCGGCGGCGGACAGGGCCTCGCAGGCATGGGCGCCGACATAGCCCGCACCGCCGGTCACCAGGATGGCGTCTTCAACAGCAGTGGGCGGAAGGAACCGGGCCATGACGCCCTTTTCGGACGTCGAACGGCGTTCTGGCAACCCCTGATGTCTGTCTATGTTACCAGAAGTGGCGTCGCGACGCCGATGCTTGGCTGAGCGAAGTGGTTCAGGGCAGGGGGGCGAAGCTGCGATCTTCGCGCAGGGCGCTGGCTTTTCTGACGGCGACGGGGGCGGCGTGCAGCCAGTAGTCGGCGTCGTCCAGGCGGCGTTCGCGGCGACGCTCAAGCCCGCGCATCCGGCGCTGGGCGGCGTTTTCAAGCAGGCGCGCGTGCAGGGCGCGGGGCGACAGTTCGACGATGGCGGGGGAGCCGGGGACGGCGACGGCGTCGGGGCCTTGGGGCTCCACCGCCGGGCGGGCGATGGCGATAAACATGACGATCTCGGTGCAGGAGGGGGAGGGCGCTTCTGCGCCGCGTTCACGGTGGATTAACCACAGTCCCTGTGGATAGTTCCTGAGTGCGTCCGAAAAAAGTCCATGAATCGAAAGGCTTATTGCCCGGTTCCGAACAAAATGATTACTGAAATCTTAATCCGGGGGCGGAGCGTTCGCTCGACGCGCCGAAAAGATCAGGCCGCAAGCGGCGCCGGTGGCAGTCCCTAGGGGAGTCGAACCCCTCTTTTCAGGTTGAAAACCTGACGTCCTAACCGATAGACGAAGGGACCGCGGCCGGGGCGGCGCATTTGCCCCGGTTCGGCCCCCTCTGCAAGCGAAAACTTACGCCGCCTGCGCCTTGACCGGCGCCAGGGCGTCCAGCGCGGGGAACAGGTCGGCGATCAGATCCTCCACGTGCTCCAGCCCGACCGACAGGCGCACCAGACCATCGCCGATGCCGGCCGTGGCCCGCTGTTCCGGCGTCATGGCCGCGTGGGTCATGGTGGCCGGGTGAGCGATCAGACTTTCGACCCCCCCCAGGGATTCGGCCAGGGTGAAGATCTCCAGCGTCTCGACCAGATCGCGGACGGCGTCCACGCCGCCCGACAGTTCGAAGCTGAGCATGGCGCCGGGGCCGGCCTGCTGGGCGGCGACCAGGGCGTGGTTCGGGTGGGACTTCAGCCCCGGATAGTGGACGGCCCTGACCGCCGGGTGGGCGTCCAGCTTCTCGGCGATGCGGGCGGCGGTGGCCTGCTGGCGCTCGATGCGGGCGAAAAGGGTCCGCACGCCGCGCAGGGTCAGATAGGCGTCGAACGGCGAGCCGGTCACGCCGGTGCAGTTGGCCCACCAGGCCAGGGTCTGATGATCCTCGGCGTCGGCCGAGATGACCGCGCCGCCCACCACGTCGGAATGGCCGTTGATGAATTTGGTGGTCGAGTGAACGACGAAGTCGGCGCCCAGTTTGATCGGGTTCTGAAGGGCGGGCGACAGGAAGGTGTTGTCGCAGACCACCTTGGCGCCCGCTGCATGGGCGCGGGTGCAGATGTCGGCGACGTCGACCAGACGCAGCAGCGGGTTGGACGGGGTCTCGACCAGCACCAGCTTGGGCTTCAGGGCCAAGGCGGCCTCCAAGGCTACGGGATCGCCCTGATCGACCAGCAGCAGCTCGAAATGCCCCTTCTTCGCGCGGGCGTTCAGCAGGCGACAGGTGCCGCCGTAGCAGTCGTGCGGCGCGAGCAGCAGGTCGCCCGGTTCCAGGAGCGCCAGCGGCAGGTCGACCGCCGCCATGCCGGTGGCGGTGACGACGCAGCCGGCGCCGCCCTCCAGTTCGGTCAGGGTCTCGGCCAGGACGTCGCGGGTCGGATTGCCCGAGCGGCTGTAGTCGTATTTCCGCTTCTGGTCGAAGCCGGCGAAGGAATAGTTGGACGACAGATAGAGCGGCGGCATGACCGCGCCGTGGGCCGTGTCCGAATCCACGCCCGTGCGGGCGGCGATGGTGTGCGGATCAGCAGGGCGGCGGGTCATGGTTTGATATCCTTGAGAGCAGCGCGGAGGATGTCGCCGACGAAGGCGTCCTCCTTCAGAAAGGCGTCGTGGCCGTAGAGGGAGGGCGCCTCGACGAAGCGCCACAGGGTCGGCAGCCGCGCGGCCAGTTCGCGGATGTCGTCGATCGGCACCAGCCGGTCGGAGGTGAAGCCGATCAGGGTGACGGGGGTGGAGATGGCTTCCGGCGTGACGCTGTGGCGATCCAGCGAATCCGACATCGACAGCCACCGCGCCGGGGTGGTGTGGGTGCGGTAGGCCTGGCCCCGCGCCGTCAGATAGTCGCAGACCGGATAGGCTCCGCCCACCGCCTGGGGCGCGACAGTTTCGAAGCGGTCGTTGAACTCCTCCGCCGTGCGATAGGTGGTCATGGCCAGCTCGCGGGCCAGGGCGACGCCTTCTTCGGGGCGGCCGGCGGCGACGGCGAACTGCAGGATGCGGCGCTGGATGCCGCGCCAGGCGGTGGCCTGGGGGTGGGCGCGGTGGGCGGCCGAGACGACGATCAGCTGTTCGGCCCGGTCGGGGAACAGTTCGGCGAACGCCAGACCGACCATGCCGCCGTAGGAGCAGCCGACGAAGGCGGCGATCCGTTCGATCTTCAGATGGTTCAGCACCAGGTCCAGCAGTCGGGCTTGGTCGTGGGTGGTGATGGTCACGGCGGTGTCGGAAAACTCGGCGCCCCATCTTTCGGCGTTAGGGGCGAAATCCACGGCCAGGACCTGCAGGCGCGACAGGTCGATGGGGCCGCGCACCGACACGGCGCCCGACCACCAGCCCAGGCCGTTCGTCTCGGTGCGGTGAACGAACCGGCCGGCCGAGATGCCGCCGGCGACGACGACGACGGGGGCGCCGGCGCGGCCGTGGATGCGGCCCACGATATTGGGCTGGTTCAGTTTTTCGCCCGAGGCCAGGCGGAAATCGGCGGGGATGGGCACGATGACGTCGCGCGCGCCGCCGCGTTCGCGCGTCGGTTCACGCACGACAGGCGTCTGGATCGGCTGGGGCCGACAGAAGGGCTCTTCGAGCAGGGATGTTTCAGCCAGGGTCATCAATCGTCGTCCGCATCGTTCTCGCCTCAGCAAGGCTCGATGCGGTGACAGATCGTGGAGCGTCGCCTCGTCGATGCTCCACTCATCTCTCGCGGCCCGAAGGACCCCGCAGGAGTTGGCACCGTTTCGGGCGGAACCCGATGGTTGCCCCGGCGTCAAAGGGCCTAATCCCTCAGCCGGTCTTGATGAGTGACTTTACGTTGATCAAACGCACGGCGCCGGTCAAGCGGAAAATTCAACCTTTATGTCGTGTCGCGAGCCTGCGGATGGGTGCAAAATAGACGCAAATAGGCTTGCCGCGAAAAAATCATCCAACCCCGCTTGACAGATCGGGGGGCGGCCGATCACCCTAGTCTCAGATTTCAAACGGACCAGCCCTGTGCTCCAGCGCTCGCTCATCGCCGAACTTTCGACCGCCGCCGGCCTTACCGCAGCGCGTCTCGGCATGACCATCGGCATGACCCAAGGCGGCGCGATTATCGGCGGTACGACCGGCACCACCACCATGCCCTCACGGGCGGGACGAGTTTAGCGCGCCGAACACCGGCAACCGCAGAACCCGAACCCCGCCCGGTCCGCCAGGCGGGGTTTTTCTTTTTCACCCCACCCCATCCTGAAAATCCGAGAAACCCCGATGTCCGCCAATCTCGCCGTCATAGAGAAATCCGAGAGCCTCGACCCCAGTAGTCAGCCCTCTCCAGGTTTGGCCGCGCCCGAAGTCGTGGTGCTGAAGTTCGGCTCGTCCATCCTTCGCAGCCCGGCTGAGGCGCCGCTGGTCGCCTCGGCCGTCTATGGCCATGTGCGGGCGGGGCGCAAGGTGGTGGCGGTGGTCTCGGCCTTCGGCGGGGCGACCGACCGGCTGCTGGGCGAGGCGCGGGCGCTGGGTCTGGCCCATTCCAACGACCTGCTGCCGGGCTATGTGGCGCTGGGCGAGGAGAAGTCGGCGGCTTTGGTCGCCATCGCCTGCGACCGGATCGGGCTGGACGCCTGCGCCCTGTCAGTGCGCGAACTGGGCATCGTCGCCGAGGGCGAGCCTGAGCATTCGCGCCCCTGCGGCTTGCGGCCCGATCATCTGAAACAGGCGCTGGACCGGCACGAGGTGGTGGTGGTGCCGGGCTTCGGCGCCGTGCGGCCGGACGGGCGGGTGGCCCTGTTGGGGCGGGGCGGATCGGACCTGACGGCGGTCTTCTTGGCGGCCGAGCTGGGGCTGAAGAAGGTGCGGCTGGTCAAGGATGTGGACGGCCTCTACGACCACGATCCCAACGACAACACGGCCCCGGCCCTGCGCTATCGCCGCGCGTCGTGGGATGTGGCGCGCAAGCTGGGCGGGGCGCTGGTTCAGCACGACGCCATCGACCTGGGCGAAAGCCGGGGCGTGGAGATCGAGGTGGCGGCGCTGGACCGCGCCGACGGCACGGTGATCGGCGACAAATCGGCGCCGCCCGGACCGGCCCCGGCCCTACCGCCGCTGAAGGTGGCGGTCGCCGGCTGCGGCGTGGTGGGCGGCGGCGTCCTGGGTCGGCTGCTGGCCGATCCGCGCTACGACGTCGTGGGCGTGCTGGTGCGCGATCCGAAGAAGGCGCGCGACGTGGCCTGCCCGCCCAGCCTGTTCACAGCGAGCGCCGATGACTTCCTGTCACGCAAACCTGACATCGTGCTGGAAGCCCTGTCCGAGGGCGAGGCGGGCCATGCGTTGATCCGCGCGGCGCTTCAGGCTGGTTGCGACGTGGCCAGCGCCAACAAACAGGCGGTCAGTCGCGATCCTGGTGGTCTGCAGGCCCTGGCCGATCAGCAGGGTCGCCGTGTCTTCTGGTCGGCCTCGGTCGGCGGCGGCGCGCCGATGGTCGAGACGGTGCGCGCGGCCCGCGCCGCCGGCGAGGTGGTCGGGTTCGAGGCGGTGCTGAACGGCACGGTCAACTTCATGCTGGAGCGGCTGGGCGATGGCGCGGCCTTCAATGAGGCCTTGGCGGACGCCCGTGCTGCGGGCTTTGCCGAAGAAGATCCGTCGTCGGACCTGGAAGGCCTGGATGCGGCGGCCAAGGTGCGGCTGTTGTGCCACGAGGCGTTCGGTCGTTCGCCGGACGGGGAGGTGTCGCGCGACTGCCTGACGCCCGCCACGCCGGCCGGAGACGGGGTGCGCCAGATCGGCGCCGCCCATCTGAAGGACGGCGTGCTGGTCCCGTCCGTCTCGCTGAATGCGGACCACGGCGATCCGCTGTTCTCCAATCTGCGGGGCGAAGGCAATGCGCTGAAGGTCTATGGCGCCGACGGCCGGGTCTGGCGCTGTCGCGGGCGCGGCGCGGGGCGTTGGGCCACCACCGAAAGCATCATGGCCGATCTGGCCGAAATCGTGCGTGCGCGACGCGCCGACGCCGGACTAAACTAGGGTCATGGCTGTCTTCACCCCTGTCAGTCTGGCCCAGGCCAGGGCGTTTCTGCTTGGCTATGACATCGGTCAGGCCGTGTCGCTGACTGCAATCGCCGAGGGGGTCGAGAACACCAACTATCGGCTGGACACGGTCAAGGACGGGGCGGCCCGGCGTTTCGTCCTGACCTTGTTCGAAGGGCGTACGGATGCGGCGTCCCTGCCGTTCTGTCTGGGGCTGACCGCCCATCTGGCGCGGCGGGGCTTTGCCTGCCCCATGCCGGTCGAGGATCGGGCGGGCCAGTGGCTTGGCCGGCTGAACGGCCGGGCGGCGGCGGTGATCGAATGGAAGACGGGCGCCTGGCTGCGCGACCCGACAGAGGCGGATCAGGCCGCGGCAGGGGCGGTGCTGGCGCGACTGCATCTGCAGGCGGCGGACTTCGCCCTGCACCGGGTCAATCCGGTGGGACCGGCGGTCTGGCGGCGACTGGCCGACCGATGCGCCGAGGGGCTGGACCGCGCCTCGGATCAGGACAAGGCCCTGCTGAAACAGGTCGAGGTGACGCTGGCCCGGCTGGGCGATCCGTTTGCTGATCATCCGGGGGGCGATCTGCCGAGCGGGGCGATCCACGCCGACTATTTCCCCGACAATGTGCTGTTCGAGGGCGACGCCGTGTCGGCGGTGATCGACTTCTATTTCGGCTGCGACGGCGCCTTCGCCTACGATCTGGCCATCGCCCTGTCGGCCTGGGGGTTCGATGCGGAAGGGCGGGCGATGCCCAAGGCGCTGGAGGCTTTCCAACGCGGTTACGAGGCGGTGCGCCCCCTGACCCCGGCCGAGCGGACGGCCTTGCCGCGCCTGGGCGAGGCGGCGGCCCTGCGGTTCACGGTGACGCGGCTGCACGACCGCATCTTCCATGATCCGGCCAATCTGGTGACGCCCAAGGATCCCGCCGTCTTCCTGCGCCGCATGGACCACTGGCGCGCGGTGGAGCCGGCCTGAAGGGGATGCGTCCCCTCGCCGCTGGAACCGAAAGCGTAGCCGGGATTTTGATGTGCAACGGCGAAAAGCGCCGCTCTCCCCGAGGATGACATCATGACCGACGAACAAATCAACGGCGCCGCTTCGCAGGTGCAGGGCAAGGCGCAAAAAGGCCTGGGCAAGCTGGTCGGCGACCAGAAGATGCAGGTCGAAGGCGCCTATAACGACGCCAAGGGCAAGTCGCTGGAAACCTTCGGCAAGGCCATGGACGCCGTGGATCGCCTGGTCGAGAAGGCCCCGGTCGATTACCGCGACAAGGCTCGCACCGTCGCCGCCGAAGCGCGCAAGCGCCCGCTGGTCACGACCCTGTCGGTCGCCGGCGTCGGCCTGGTTCTGCTCAAGATGCTGACCGGCGGCAACCGCCGCTGAAGCCGGGGCTCAGTGGCGGCCTGAAAAGGTCGCCACCGCATCCGACGCCGCCGCCATCGTCGCTTCGACGACCGTGAACCGCTCGGGCTGATCGCCCAGGGCGGCGACGACGTTTGCGGGTTCGGGCTTAAAGCCCAGCACGTCGGAGACGAAGGCGCCGAACTTGGACGGATGGGCCGTCGACAACGCGACGACCGGCCCCTTGGCGCGATCCTGCCGACGGGCGGCGGCCAGGGCGACCGCCGTGTGCGGACACACCACCCGGCCCCAGGTTTCATAGGCGTGGGCGATCTCGGCGCGGGTCTCGTCCTCGTCGATGGAGACGCCCCACACCTGGGCGCGCAGGGCGGTCAGCAGGTCGGGATCAAAGGCCACAGCGCCGTCGCGCGCAAAGGTTTCGAACACGGTCCGCGTCCGGTCGGCGTCGCGGCCCGTCGCCTCGAACACCAGCCGTTCGAAGTTCGACGGCGCTTGGACGTCCATCGACACGCTGCCGCTCTCCACCGCCGCGCGGCGCGAATAGAGGCCGTCGTTCAGGGCGCGGGCCAGGGCGTCGTTCTGATTGACCGCAGCGACGAAGCCGTTGGACGGCAGGCCCATCTTCGTCGCGGCGATGCCGGCGAAGGCGTCGCCGAAGTTGCCGGTCGGCACGACGAAGGTCGCCGCCTGACCCAGCTGGGCCGTCGCCGAGACATAGTAGGGAATCTGGCCCGCCAGACGCGCCCAATTGATCGAATTGACCGACGACAGCCGGCCCCGCTCGCGCAGGGCGGGATCGGCCAGCAGGGCCTTCACCAACCGCTGGCAGTCGTCGAAATCGCCCCGCACGGCCAGGTTCAGCACATTGTCGGCTTGGACCGTGGTCATCTGTCGGCGCTGAACCGGAGAGACGCGGTCCAACGGGTGCAGCACGACCAGATCGACGGCCTTGGTCCCAGCGAAGGCGCGCACCGCCGCCGCCCCGGTGTCGCCCGATGTGGCGGTCAGGATGGTCAGCCGCTCGCCTGAGGCCGACAAAGCCTCGTCCGTCAGGGCCGCGACCAGCTGCATCGCCAGATCCTTGAAGGCGGCGGTCGGGCCGTGGAACAGTTCCAGCACGAACAGGCCGGGCTCCAGCTCGACCAGGGGGGTGACCAGCGGATGGTCGAACCCGGCCGTCAGCCGATCCAGCGCCCGCCCCAGCGCGCCTGCTGGTAACGCGTCGCCGACGAAGGGCGATATGGCCTGCAGCGCCATGGTCTTGTAATCCGCCGTGCCGGTCCAGGCGTCGGGCGACAGGCTTGGCCAGGCGCGGGGCATATAAAGCCCCCCGTCGGGCGCGATGCCGCGCAGCAGGGCGTCGGAAAAATCGGTTTCGGGCGACTGGCCCCGGGTCGAGTCGTAACGGTCGGACAAGGTGTTCATAGCCCCTCGGTCCTAACCAGCGCAGCCTGGCCCGTCACCCGGTTTCTGGACGAATTTGTCGGGTTTCGCCGCCCTGTGGCGAACACGGCGCGCGTCGGTGGCGATAACGACGCCTGAAACGCCAAATCTTTCCATTTCGCAGCCAGGATCGATCGCTTGCGACCCATCGCCCCGCTGGCGTCCGATCTCGGGACGGTCCATGTGGGGAGCATGAGACGACGTGATCTTCTGGTCCGGTTGGGGCTGATCGCCGGCGGCGTGGGCGGCGCCTGGTGGCTGCGCGATCATGTGCTGTGGAAGGGGCCTTCGGTAACGTTTCCGGCGACGGGCGCGACGGACTGGCTGCCCTATGCCGAGCCGCGCGCCAGCACGCCGACGGTTGAGGTTCTGGTCGGGGGGCGTCCGATCCGCGCCCTGATCGATTCCGGGGCCCAGTATTCGGTCATCGACCGATCCCTGGTCGAGACGCTGGGGTTGACCCACCGCTTCGACATTCCAATGGTGGCCTATGGCGTCGGGGGGCAGGCCCAGGTCGGGCGCGGCGCGACGCTGGACGTGCGGATCGGCGGCGAGGCCGGGCTGCGGCTGGACGGCCTGAGGGCGGCGATCCTGGATCTGGGACCATTGGCCAGCGAGCGGGGTGTGGGGGCGCCCCTGATCCTGGGTCAGGACGTGCTGCGCGAACTGGTGCTGGAGCTGGACACGCGCCGGCGGCGACTGAAGCTGAGAACGCGCGACGGGTGGACGCCGCCCGCCGCCCTGACGCCCATCGCCGTGACCCGTGCAGGCAAGGCCTTGCAGGCGACGATCACGGTGGAGGGGGCGACCGTGGATGCGGTGATCGACACCGGCGCCTCGGCCATACTGGCGGTCACGCGCGAAACGGCGGGGGCCGTCGGACTGCTGGACGGGCGCACGCGTACGTCTGGCCAGAGCATCGTCCTGGGCGGGGTGGTGGGCGCCGAGACGGTGACGGTCCGCACCCTGACGATCGGCGACGCACTTTATCGCCAGGCCGCGGTGGCCATCTATGACGACGTCGCCGTGCCGGGCTTTCCCCGCGCCTTGGTCGGCATGGCGGCGTTCGAGGATCGGGTGGCGGTCTTCGACCTGGGCGGGCCGCGCCTGTTCGTCGAACGACCGATGCAGATCACGATCGGAGAATAGGTTTCAGGCGCCCGCAAAGGTGTCGCACGACGCCGGGTCGCCCGACTGATAACCGCGCTGCAGCCATTCGACCCGCTGGGCCGAGGAGCCGTGGGTGAAGCTTTCCGGCGAGACGCGACCGCCGCCGCGACGTTGCAGGGTGTCGTCGCCGATGGCCTGGGCGGTCTTCATGCCTTCTTCGATGTCGCCGGGCTCCAGCGCCACCTGGCCGTTTGAGACGGCGGCGGCGTTCTTGGCCCAGACTCCGGCGTAGCAGTCGGCCTGAAGCTCAAGAGCGACGGAATACCGATTGGCCTCGGCCTGGCCGCCCGCCCGCTGTTGGGCGCGTCGCACCTGATCCGAGGTTCCGGTCAGGGTCTGGACGTGGTGGCCGAATTCGTGGGCGATGACATAGGCGCGGGCGAAGTCGGCGCCCGAGGCGCCAAGCTGGTTTTCCATCTCCTGCCAGAAGCCCAGGTCCAGATAGACCGTCTTGTCATTGGGGCAGTAGAACGGGCCCATGGCCGACTGACCATAGCCGCAGCCGGTCGAGGTGCCCTGTTCGTAGATCACCACCTTGGGCGGTTGATAGCCGTTCAGCTTCTGCGCCCAGACGTCATTGATGTTGGCGCCGATGACATCGACGAAACGACCGGCCTGATCCTGAGGCGTGCCGACCTGGCCTTGCTGTTCCGAGGCGCCGACGCCGCCCATCTGGCTGGCCAACTGGGTCGTCGTGGACGGGTCGATGCCGAAGACGAAATAGCCGATCAGGGCCAGGACGCCCACGCCGATGCCGCCGCCCGCAATGGCGCCGCCGCCCATGCCGCGTCGGTCCTCGACCCCGCCGCCTGTCCGTCCGCCCTGCCAACGCATATCCGTCCTCCGCTCGATGCTCGATAAGCTAGGCCGGAACGCAGGCGAAAGGGAAGGGATGCGTCAGTTCGGACGATCCAGCCAGGCGTCGATCTGGCTCAGGCCCTGGGCGGTCTGCTGGCATCGTTCGGCGGCCGTCTCGCGCATCATCCGCTCCTGTTCGGGGCCATAGAGGGGGCGGGGCGGCAGGACGCCGGTCGGCGTGGGCTGGCGGGCGGCCTCCAGGCTGTTGAGGCGCAGCTGCGTCTCGATCTGCTGCTGGCGGGCCTGATCGGCGTTGGATTGCGACTGGGCGCGCAGGCGTTCGTTCTCGTAACGGTGCTGATCGGCGATGGCGGCGGGCACGCCCCCTGGATAGGCGCCGTAGGGACGACCCGGCTGGGGATAGGTCTGGGCCAGGGCGGGGGTGGCGGCCAGGACCGCCATCAGACCGGCAAGCGTCGCCGCAACCCTTTGACTTCCCGCGGGTTCATCGCGCCGAACCCCAAACTTCGAAGGACGAAATCCCATGGCTGCTGCCCTTTCCGGCAAGACCGTCGCCATCCTGGCGACCGACGGCGTCGAACTGATCGAGCTGAATGAACCGATGAAGGCGCTGAAGGATGCGGGGGCGGTGGTCGAGATCGTTTCGCTGAAGGCCGGCGACTTCCAGGGCTTCGACCATCTGACGCCCGGCGACACGGTGACGGCGGACAAGGCGGTGGCGGGGGCCGACGCCTCGGCCTATTCGGCCTTGCTGCTGCCGGGCGGCGTGGCCAACCCCGACCAGTTGCGCGCGGACAAGGATGCGGTCGCCTTCGTTCGGGCCTTCTTCGACGCCGGCAAGCCGGTCGCCGCCATCTGCCATGCGCCCTGGCTGTTGATCGAGGCGGGCGTGGTCGAGGGGCGCACGATGACCGCCTTCGAAAGCATCCGCACCGATCTGAAGAACGCCGGGGCCAATGTGGTCAATGAGGCGGTGGTCGTGGATCAGGGCCTGGTCACCAGCCGCTGCCCCGACGACATCCCGGCCTTCAACGCCAAGATGATTGAAGAATTCGGCGAAGGCCGGCACGACGGACAGTCCGCCTAGGCCGGGCGACCTAGGGCATGGCCCAGACGGAAGCTCGCTTGATTTCCTGATCTTCCAGCTCGCGGCTGGTCGGGACGCGATATTCGGCCAGGAAATCCAGGCCCGTGCGCGGGAAATAGGTGCGGCCGGGATCGCCGATCAGGACGCGCGTGCCCTGCGTTCTGGCCTGGGCCAGCCAGGCCAGAACGGCGTCGGTCATCGGGCGTTCGTAGCAGATGTCGCCCGCGCAGATGACGTCCACGGCCGGCGGGGCGGCGTCCAGCAGGTTGGTCGCGGTGAAATCCAGCCTGACCACATTGGCGGCGGCGTTGGCGGCCACGGCGGACTGACAGAAGGGTCGATGTCGGCGCACAAGACCGACGCGGCGCCGGCCTTCATCGCCGCCACGCCGACCAGACCCGAGCCGGTGGCGAAATCCAGCACCCGCTTGCCCGCGACTTCCTGCGGGTGATCCAGAATATAGCGGCTGAGGGCCTGGCCGCCCGCCCAGGCGAAGGCCCAGAAGGGTGGCGGCACGCCCATTTCGCCCAGCTCCTCCTCGGTCAGGCGCCAGATCGGCGTGATCTCGTCGGCCAGCCACAGTGAAATCTCCGGCGCGTGCGGCACGGGCTGGAGCCGCGTATGGGCGCGGATGAAGGCGGCCGGGTCGATAACGGTCATGCGGGGCGGCGGGTCGCCGTTCGGATGACGTCCAGATAGCCGGGCGAAACCTCCATCGCGGCGGCCTGCGGTCTGGCGTGGACGGCGCGGTGCAGGGCCGGCAGTTTCCAGCAGGGCACGTGCATGAACAGATGATGCTCGGCGTGAAAGTTGACCCAATAGGGGGCGATGAAGGCGCGTTCCCACCAGGCGGCGCGGGTGGTGCGAGCGGCGCGGAAGGGATCGGATGACGATCCCTCGACGCAGGCGTGTTCGGCGATGTTTCTCAGCCGCGTCACCATCGGAAACCAGGTCGCCATCGGCAGCAGCCACAGCACGAAAAACGCCCACCAGACGCCCGCCGCGACGAAACCGGCCAGCAGAGCGGCGTTGAAGGCGATGAAGGGCAGCACCGAGCGACCCGTCACGATGGACTCATATAGGTGTGCGCTATCGCCCTTCGGGCTGATTGAGCGCGCTTGCTTCAGCGGCAACAGCACCCGCTGCTTGAAGAAGGTCTGGCCGGTCAGGTCGCGGATCAGCTTGCGCCGCAGGGAGGCGGGGCGGACAGGGAAGGGGGCCGACAGCATCAGATCGGGATCTTCGGCCTGCTGGGCGAAACGGTGATGGCTCAGGTGATAGGGGCGATAGGCCGCCAATGATGCGCCGATGGGCGTGGCGCACAGCCAGTGGCCGAGAAAATCGTTCAGGCGACCGTTCCTGGACAGGCCGCCGTGGGCCGCCTCGTGCATCAATATGGCCAGGCCTAGCTGACGCGTGCCGATGATCATGACGCACAGCGGGATCAGCCACGGGATCAGAACGCCCGCCGCCGTCGCCAGGGCGATCACGCCCCAGCAATGGGCGACCAGCAACGGCCCGATCCAGGCCGCGCGCGTCTGGAACGGCGCCCATTCCTGGGGGCTGAACAGGGCCGACGGGGCGATGCGCGGTGCGGCGGGCATGGCGCCACTCTAGCCCCAAGGGCGCGTCTGGAAAAGAAACGGATGACGTCAGTAGCGCCTGACAAAAAGTCAGGTTGACATGACATTAGCGCGATGTCAGGTTGGCCTTACAAAAAAGGGAGAGTGGTCATGTTGGCGATGTGGAACAACGGCACGGCGGCGCACCGGCGCTATGTGATCAGGACGATGGCGTTCATGACGCCCTATGTGGCGATCTGCATGGCCATGATGACGACCGACGCCTTCGACGGGTTAATGAACAAGCCGGCCGGCTGGATGCTGGCGGCGGTGGTGTCGGCGCCGGTCATCGGCCAGATATGGGCGACCCTGTCCCTGATGCGCGAAAGCGACGAGTTCGTGCGCGGCCTGACCGCCAAACAGTTCATCCTGGCCGCCGGACTGGCCATGGCGGTCGCGGTCTTCTGGGGCTTTGGCGAGACCTTCGCCGGGGCGCCGCACATCCCCGCCTGGCTGATCTATCCGCTATTCTGGGCGCTGTACGGCGTCAGTTCGCCCTTCATTCGGAGCAGCAGATGAAGAACCGGCTGAAACTGCTGCGGGTCGAGCGCGGCTGGACCCAGGAACAGTTGGGTCAGGCCCTGGGCGTGTCGCGGCAGGCGGTGATCGCCCTGGAGACAGAGCGGCACGATCCGTCGCTGGACCTGGCCTACCGGATCGCCGCCACCTTCGAGCGGCCCGTGGAGGACATCTTCGCAAACCCCCACACGACCTGACAAAAAGTCAGAATAACCTTACATTTGGAGACGGCCATGTTGAACTTCCCTGGCGCTTGCGAGGGCGTGCGCCCGCCTGCGCGTCTCGCCATCGTGATCGCCGTCGTGATCGCCTGTTGCGTCGCCAACGACCCGGCGCGCGCCCAGGCCGCGACGCAAGCCCCGGCTGCCGCCGCGCCCTTCGTTTCGGACCGGCTGTCGGTCGAGGTGATCGGGCAGGGGCCGGACGTGATCCTGATCCCCGGCCTGGCGTCCTCGCGCGAAGTGTGGCGGGCGACGGCGGATCGGCTGAAGGCGATGCACCGGGTGCATCTGGTGCAGTTGGCCGGGTTCGCGGGCGAGCCGTGGGCCCACGGCGACGGCGCCTTCGTCCAGCCGGAGGTCGCGGAACTGGCCCGCTACATCCGACAGGCCGGGCTGAACCGGCCGGCGGTGATCGGCCATTCGATGGGCGGCCTGAGCGCCCTGTTGCTGGCGCAGCAACAGCCGGGCCTGGTCGGGCGCGTCATGACGGTCGACAGCCTGCCCTTCTACAGCGCCCTGTTCGGCCCGACCGCGACGGCCGAGAGCGCCAGGCCGTTCGCGGATCAGGCGGCTGCCATGATCCTGGGCGCGGACGAGGCCGCCTTCCGCACGCAACAGACGGCGACCGCCCAGACCCTGTCGAAGACGCCGTCCGAACAGGCGCGGATCGTCGCCTGGTCGATGGCCAGCGACCGGCACGCCGTCGCCGCGGCCCTGAAGGACGTGATGACCACTGACGCACGGCCGGGCCTTGCCGCCATGACGACGCCGGTGACGGCCCTCTACGCCGCCGACGCGGACGGCGGCGCTCCGGCGGCGATGGCGGACGCCATGTGGAAGCGGGAATATGCGGCCCTGCCGGGCGTCACGCTGATCCGCGTGGACGGATCGCGCCATTTCATCATGGCCGACCAGCCGCAGCTGTTCGCCGAACTGGTCGAGGCGTTTTTGGCGAAGTGAGCCCTAGATACTCCCCCGTGCAGCGTGGCGTAACGGGGGAGGATCTTAAACGTCAGCCGTTCTTCGGCGTCACATCGCCGGACTTGACCGGGGCGGCGTCGAACTGGTCGGCGTAGGTCGGGTTCAGCAGGGCGCGGAAGGCGGATTGCGGCAGGGCGATCCAGTAGGGGCCGTCCGAATAGGGGCCGACCTGATAGGGCCCGATCAGGAAGGTCACGCCCCCCGCCTTGCCCGGCGTCGCGCCCGGCGTCAGGAAGAAGGGGGTGGAGACGGCCTTGGGGCAGGTCCACATCTTGCCGTCCAGGGTCGCGGTTTCCGAGCCGGGGGTGCGGGCCTGTTTGGCGGCGTTGGCGGCGGCGCACAGGGCCTTGTCCAGCACCGACAGATCGGCGCCGGGGCGGAACAGGTCGGCGAAGCCCAGCCGCTTGTTGGTCGTCTTGTCCCAGATCACCGCGGCGTAGCTGGTGTTGGGATGGGCGCCGCCGGTGAACTCGAAATCGGTGCGGGCCAGGCTGACCAGCTTGTCCGTTTCGGCGCCGGGCGTGAAGGCGATGGATTTCTCATAGGGGTTGGGGCCGCCGCCCGCCTCGCTGAGGTCGGCCTGGGCGCCCTCCTCGAACTGCTTCAGATCGCGCACCATGTCGGCATAGAGTGCGGCGTGCAGGGCGGGCGTGGCCTTGATCGTCTGCGGCAGGGTCAGTTTGACGTCGGCGTAGGGGGTCTTGCTCTCATAGCCGACCGGGGTGGTCGATGCGGCGACGGCCGGGGCCGGGGCGTTCGCCGGGGCCTGGGCCTTGTCTTCCTTGCGCTGACAGGCGGCCAGGGACGCCGAAAGGGTCGCGGCGATACAGGCGGACAGCAGCAGGGCGCGGGCGGTGCGGGACATGGAAAACTCCTTCACGATAACAGGCGCGGGGGTCAGGGGACGAGGGAACCCAAGGCGATGGCGGCCAGCAGGATCAGCCCGGCCTCGCGATTGGACTTGAACAGTGTCAGGGCGACGGCGCCGTCGTTGCGATCCAGCCGGATCACCTGACGCGCCAGGTGGACGCCATAGGCGACCAGGCCGATCCAGAAGACCGGACCAAGGCCCGCAGACGCGCCGGCGACGGCGGCCATAACCATGGCCAGACCATAGAAGACGGCGACGCCCGGCCGCACGGCCGAGGCCAGGCGACGGGCCGAGGACTTGACCCCGATCATGGCGTCGTCCTCGATGTCCTGAAGGGCGTAGAGGGTGTCGTAGCCCAGGGTCCAGAACACGCCGCCGATCCACAGCAGGACGGCGGGGACATAGGCCTGCCAGGCCAGAGCGACGGCATGGCCGCTGTCGCTCGTCGCGGACCACAGGAAGGGCCGGAACTCGCTAGAGATGTCGGCCGGCAGGGCGGTGGCTGCGGCGGCCAGCGGCAGGGCGGCGGCGAACCCCATCAGCGCGCCCCAGTTGAAGGTCAGGCCGAGCCAGGCCTGGGGCCACCAGGTGATCCGCTTCATGAAAGGATAGGCCGCGACCAGGCCCAGCGAACCGACGCCCAGTAGAATGGCCGCCGTCGGCAGGGTCAGCAGGATCGCCAGGCTGATCAGGCTGCAGCCCACCACGAAGGCCCAGGCCTGTTTGACGCTGATCTTGCCCGATGGAATGGGGCGCAGCGCGGTGCGGGCGACGCGGGCGTCGAAGTCGCGGTCGACGATGTCGTTGAAGGCGCAGCCTGCCGCCCGCATCAGACAGGCGCCGATCGCAAAGCCGACGAACAGCCACAGATCATACAGCCCGGGCGGCTGGCGATACTGGGCCAGGGCCAGGGCGATCCCCTGCCAGCCGGGCAGCAGCAGCAGCCAGATGCCGATGGGCCGGTCGAACCGCCCCAGCTTCAGCCACGGCTTCAACCCCTCGGGCGCATGGCGATCCACCCAGTTTGCGCCGGCGTCGGGAAGGGGGGCGGAAGTCATGGCCATGACTTAGCGGGTCTGGATCGGGCGGTGAAGGCGTCGCCCCTTCTTTCGTCATCCTCCGATCTCGCTGCGCCCGTCGGAGGGCGACAAAAAGGGGACTGGAACGATCCAGTCCCCTGTTCCGATCGACCGGACCGTCGATCAGTCCTGGTACACCTGACCCGAGCCGGAGATGCGGCTGTTCAGATTGGCGGGACGGCCCGACAGGGTCACGTCGCCCGAGCCGTTGATCTCGACATCGACCTGTCCCAGGGCCGCCAGGTCCGCGTCGCCCGAGCCGGCGATGTCGATCCGGGCGTCCTTCAGCGTCAGGCCGCGCAGATCGGCGTCGCCCGAACCGTTGATGGTCAGGTCCAGAGCGTCGGCCCGGCCCGAGGCCGTGACGTCGGCCGATCCCGAAAGGTCCAGCGCCAGGGACGGCTGGTCGAACGCGACGATGGCCAGGTCGCCCGACCCGTTGGAGACGAAGCGGCGCACGTTCGGGGCGGTGACCACCACCTTCAGCTCGTCGCGCTCGGACCGGGCGGAGAAGTTTCCGCTGTTCCAGCCGAACACCACGCGTTCGTCGCCGTCGCCCAGGCGGATATGGCCGTCCTCGATCCGCACCCGGTCGGCCAGGGCCTTGGGTCCGGTGACGACGACGGAGCCGGCGTCGCCCTGGACGTATTCCACGTTGACGCTGGAATCCACGCTCAGCGTCTCGCCGCCGGTCCAGGCCAGGGTGCGGGTGGTGAACGGGCCCAGGTCGTCGGTCCCGCCGCCCTTGACCCGTTCGAAGCGGACGGTTTCGCCGTCGTCGTCCTTGAAGGTCCAGGCCCAGCCGTGGCGTTGCAGATCTTGCCCGCCGATGGCCACGGCCCCGCCGACGGTGACCAGGCACAGCACCAGGGCGGCGCCGGCGATGATGAACAGGGTGCGGATCATGCCGAAACTCCCGAGGTCGAGGTGGTGGAGACAGGCGTCGGCTCAAGCGCGGGCTTCAGCAGTCGATAGTGCAGGCGGGCGAACCAGACGATCCCGTTGACCAGCCAGATGGTGAAGACGGCCAGCAGGGCGCCGATGAAGACGGCCCCGGCCATCAGGCCCAGACCCATCAGGATCGCCGCGAACGGCCCGCCCGGGAAACCGGCGAACGGACCGGCGACCATGATCACCCCGCCGCAGACGAACAGGGCGACGGCGGCGATGAAGAAGCCGAACACCGTGCCGATCACTCCCATCAGCAGGGGCAGAAGGATCAGGATGTCCAGCGCGCCCAGGCCCAGCACGGCGAAGACGGCGCCGGCGGCGGCCGACGGGTTCTTTTCCTGATGCCAACGCTGGATTCCGGCCTCGGCCTTCAGTTCGCGGGCCAGGCGCACTGGGTCGCCCAGCGCGGCGGCGACCTCGGCCTCGGTGCGGCCGGCGGCCAGACCGTCGTCGAAATGGGTCTGATAGTCGGTGATGATCTCGTTGGCGGTCGTCGTGGGCAGGCCGACCAGGCCCTCCTTGAGACGATCTATGAACTCTGCGCGCGTCATTGGGCGGCTCCCTGATCGGCGTCGTTCGCCACGATGGCGTCGACGGCCTTGGTGAAGGCGGACCATTCGGCGGTCTGGGCGGCGAGGGCCCCCCGGCCCGCTTCGGTCAGTCGGTAGTATTTGCGCGACGGCCCGGCCGAGGATTCGACCAGATAGGTCTCGACCTGGCCCTCCGCCTGCATCCGGCGCATCAGGGGATAGATGGTTCCTTCCCCCATATCGATCGCGTCCGACAGACGGCTGGCGATCTCGTAGGCGTAGCTGTCCGCCCGGTTCAGAAGCGCCAGGACGCACAGGCCCAGCACCCCCTTCTTCAGCTGTATCTCGATGGTTTCAGGCACCTCTGATCTCCCGTTGATGATCATTGACTACGGCAAGGTATCTTGTGGTGCAAGGTAGCTGGCGAAACATGACACCGATTTAATCGAGACGGCCTGACGGCGGATCGGGGGCGGCTTTGCGGCGACGTCGGCGTTGATCGCTTGGCAAGCGGAAGACGATCCGATAGGTCAAAAAGATCGCCGGGCGTGGGAATCGCGCCAGTGTGATTACTTGCGAACCATTCGCAAGTGTCTGCTGTAAAACGGTTTTATGGGGAAGACTCCGATGGGGATGGGCAATCGCGCCCGGAGGACGCTGGGGGGAACCGCGGCCTCCATCGCTCTGGGGGCCGGGCTTTCGGCGGGTCTGGCGATCTTCGCCGCCGCGCCGGCCTGGGCGCAGGATCTGATGGGCCAGCCGACGCCGGGGGGCATCGGTCTGCAGCCGGCGGCTTCACCGCTGAAGCATGACGCCCACTTCTTCCATGATGTGATCCTGATGCCAATCATCACGATCATCACCCTGCTGGTGCTGGGTCTGCTGGCCTGGATCGTGTTCCGCTACAACAAGAAGGCCAATCCGACGCCTGCGCGCTGGAGCCACAACACCACGGTCGAGATCATCTGGACGGTGGCGCCGGTGTTGATCCTGGTCTTCATCTCCCTGTTCTCGTTCCGGCTGCTGTTCGCCTATCACGATATGCCCAGGCCCGACCTGACGGTGAAGGTGACCGGCAACCAGTGGAACTGGGCCTATGAGTATCCCGACCAGGGCGTCGCCGAATACATCTCCAATATGCTGCCAGAAGAAGACGCCAAGGCGCGGGGTGTCCCCTATCGCCTGGCCGCGACCGAGCCGATGGTCGTACCGGTCGGCAAGACGGTGCAGCTGGTCATCACGGCGTCCGACGTGATCCACGCCGTGGCCCTGCCGGCCTTCGGTCTGAAGACCGACGCGGTGCCGGGCCGGATCAACACCACCTGGTTCAAGGCCGAACGCACCGGCGTCTTCTATGGCCAGTGTTCGGAGCTGTGCGGCGTCGATCACGCCTTCATGCCCATCGAGATCCGGGTCGTGACCCAGGCCCAGTTCGAACAGTGGATCGCCTCAAAGGGCGGTTCGATGACGCCCAAGGTCGAGGCCCCCGCCCCCGCCGCAGCGCCTGCGCCCGACGCCGCCGCGACCCCGGAGGCGGCCCCCGCCGCCGCTG